>NZ_JAWHPN010000006.1:0-46834 GCF_032584215.1 Collinsella aerofaciens
CGATAGGCAACCGGACACACATTCTGTCCGAGCGGTTAAAAGCGGGCACGGAATTTAAACGGCTGAAAAAGGGGCATCGACCTGCGCCGATGCCCCCAACGTGGACACACATTTTGTCCTATAAGCCTCCGTTGGGGACGGAGGAAAACGGATCACTTGGGGCTGACAAGGGCATGGTTTGATCGCGCGATCCACCCCGGTCCGGGCGCTGCCGATTCGGTGCGGTTCGAAAGGGTTATTCGGCCCCATCGTGACCGGTGGTACTCTTGTATCCGTTTGAAATCGAGCGAAGGAGTGCCGCTATGGAGCAATCGAGCCTGTTTGGTGACGGCGTGGACATCGATACCGAAACGCCCACGACCGCGGAAGCCACCGCACCGACCGATGCCCGTGCCCAGGCGGCAGCGCGTGCGGCCGAGCTGCGCCACGAGCTCGATTACCACGCGTACCGCTACTACATGCTCGACGCGCCCGAGATCACGGACTCCGCCTTTGACAAAATGCTTGTTGAGCTGCAGGAAATCGAGGCGACCTACCCCGATCTGGTAACTCACGACAGCTATACCCAGCGCGTAGGTGGCTACGTGAGCGAGCAGTTTACGCCGGTCACGCACATGGCACGCATGTATTCCATGGACGATGCCATGGATCTGGACGAGCTCGACGCGTGGCTCCAGCGTGCCGAGGATGCGCTCGGTGTCGGCAGCGTCACCTATACCTGCGAGCTTAAGATCGACGGTCTGGGCGTGGCGCTAACCTACCAAAACGGCACCTTCGTACGCGCGGCCACGCGCGGCGACGGCACCACGGGCGAGGACGTGTCGCTCAACGTGCGCACCATCAAGGATGTGCCCATGCACCTGTCCGAGCCGGCGCTCGCCCACATGGGCGCCGACCGCGAGCGCACCATCGAGGTGCGCGGCGAGGTCTATATGCCCAAGGGCAGCTTTGTTCGTCTGAACGACGAGGCCGATGCCGAGGGCCGCGACTCCTTCGCCAACCCGCGCAACGCCGCCGCCGGCAGCCTGCGCCAAAAGGACCCCAAGGTCACGGCGCGCCGCGATCTTGCCACCTTTATCTATGCCATCGCCGATACCGATCCGCTGCACGTCCACAGCCAGCGCGAGTTCCTCGATTGGCTGCGTAGCGCCGGCTTTAGCGTCAACCCCAACGTGGCACGCTGCGCCACGCCCGCCGAGGTCCACGAGTTCTGCGCCCGGGCCCTCGAGCATCGCGGCGACCTGGACTACGACATCGACGGCGTGGTCGTAAAGGTCGACAGCTTCCAGCAGCAGCTCGACCTGGGCTTTACCGCCCGCGCACCGCGCTGGGCCATTGCCTTTAAGTTCCCGCCCGAGGAAAAGCAGACCGTCCTGCGCGAAATTCGCATCCAGGTGGGCCGCACCGGTGTGCTCACGCCGGTCGCCGAGTTCGACCCGGTGACGGTCGCCGGCTCCACCATCGCGCGTGCCACGCTGCATAACATTGACGAGATCCGCCGCAAAAACGTGCGCGAGGGCGACACCATCATCGTGCACAAGGCAGGCGACGTAATCCCGGAGGTCGTGGGCCCGGTGCTCGACAAGCGCCCGGCCGATTCGGTTGACTGGCATATGCCCGAGGTCTGCCCCGTGTGCGGCAGCCCCGTGGTCCACGAGGATGGCGAGGTCGCTTATCGCTGCGTCTCCATCGACTGCCCCGCGCAGCTCAAGGAGCGCCTGCTCCACTGGGTGAGCCGCGGCTGCATGGACGTCGACGGCCTAGGCGACGAGATCGTCGACAAGATGATCGCTGCCGGCCTGATCCACGATGTCGCAGACTTCTACCAGCTCACGGTCGATGACATCGCAGGCCTGGACACGGGGCGCACCTATGCCAGCTCCAACAGCAAAAAGGGCGTCAAGAAGGGCGACCCCATCCCGGTGGGCCTCAAGACGGCCGAGAAAATCATCGCCGAGCTCAACAAGTCCAAGAGCCAGCCACTCGGTCGCGTACTGTTTGCCCTGGGCATCCGCCACGTGGGCAAGAGTGTGGGCGAGGTCATCGCCGAGCGATTCCTGTCGATTGACAAGCTTATCGTGGCGAGCGAAGAGGATATTGCCGAGTGCGAGGGCATCGGTCCCAAGATTGCGGCGAGCGTTAAGCAGTTCCTGGCCGTGCCCGAAAACCTTGCCGTGCTGGAACGTCTGCGTCAGGCGGGCCTTTCGCTCGAGGTCGACTTGGGCACCGCGCACGCGCAAGCCGCGGCCGACGCTGGTGTGGCGGGCGAGCTCGCCGACGCACAGCCGCTCGCGGGTCTGACCTTCGTGCTCACCGGCACGCTCGTCAACCGCACGCGCGACGAGGCGGGCGCGGCGCTCAAGGTGCTCGGCGCCAAGGTTTCGGGCAGTGTGTCAAAGAAGACGAGCTATCTGGTCGCCGGTCCCAAAGCGGGCTCCAAGCTCACTAAGGCCGAGCAGCTGGGTGTGCCCGTGTTGGATGAGGCGGCACTTGAACAGATTTTGGCGACGGGTAGGGTCCCGGAGGCATAATGATTTGTTGAGGAGCTGCGCAGAGGCTCAGTTCCTCAACATCTCCTTATAGTGTTTGCCTGTTCAATTTCGATATCGTTTCCCTCGTATGATCCAGATGCGTCTACCGACTCAAAGCGTGAGTAGGAAACTCTTGTCCCAACTTTGATTTGGGAAAGCTTGTCTTTGATTCGGCCAGATGAGGGGAATGTAATCCGGGTTTGCTTTCCAGCGTCGGTGTAGCGGGGACTGTTGTCTGTTTGGATTACGAGTTCCGTTCCCTCAATAGAATGAACGCTGCCGGCTCCAAAGACAAGGTAATCATCTCCTCCGCTATAGCGGGCTCTATCTGTGCATGAAGAAACGGATGCAAACATAGCGAAAATCACCAATATCGTAACCAGGGCAAAGGCCGTGGTGCCATACCATTTTGATGGTGCCATCCGGTCTACCAAAAGACTGTTCCGTTCAATTTGACCATATTGGGCGTTGCATAGTTAATCGCTCGGGGATAAGTGTTCCATCCGTCGAATACTTCGAGCCACTGCAGTTCGATGCCAGAGCTTCCATTATGCCCAGTAAAATAGCCAGTTACCGTGACTGTATGACCTGATAGCTCGACGGATCCTTCACTGTTTCGGCTGTTGATCCACATATGATACAAGCCGATATTCCCTTGATCGATAGTTGCTCTGTACTGAGCGAATTGAGGCTGATAACCGAAAAATTGAGTATTAAGTGCTCTACCCTTTTGAGCGGCAAGACTTTTAAACGGAACAATTCCATCTGGGATGATCGTGCTTCCGTACTCGACGCCCTGATCATTGGTCTTATACGTTGTTGTGCCAGTGACGTTCCATATTTCTTTATAATAATCGGGATTAAATTGATTAGCGTTTGAACTGGTGAGACCGTAATGCATTGATACAGCGTACAAGGCAGAAACGACGCATGCATACTTATTAGTGCGGGCTTCAACTAATGATTCCGAGACTCCTCGGAACGGTATTCCGTTTAAATCGTCTATTTGGAAATGCAACATCAAGTCATCTTCATTGATAATGACTGCATTCCATGAAGTTGGGTTATTGCTTTGAGGTGCTATACCCTTTTCGGTGACAATCGGGACAGACCGTATATTGTTATAGTTGGTTACACAGTCTCTAGTTCCTGGCACCAAAGTTCCATATTCAATATCGTTGTACGAAATTAGTACGGTTGGGTTTGTGGCCTGTTGGCCGGAATAAGTTGAAATGGCGTTTGATAGAGAAGCTGAAATCGGAAGAATGGTATCGCCGAGGGTTATCTCCTTCAGAAGCCCAGGATATGATGCGTCAAGTATTAAATAACCGTAAGGGCTTCCTTCCCTTGTGACACTGATTTCATAGCCACAGATAAGGCCGATTTGTTGGCATACGGGAACGATTTGCTCGATCTCTAAGTTCGCGGATCCGTCGACGATGGGCAACAGGGAAAGCGCGTAGTCTTGTGCTAGGTCTGATGTAAAAGCGACGGATGAGTTTGAGTCGGCAGCGAATACTCTTGTTGGGCGTGACGCGGATAAGCCGATGATCGAGGCTAGGCCGAGAAGAAACGAGCGACGTGATTGAACTCTGGGCATAATGTCTCCTGCCTATGGGGGGCAATATGCTGTCATTTTATTTGCTACATAATACAATCTAATTCGGATTAAGGTAAATGGATGGAATTGCTCGATAAATGGTAGTGATTAGCGGACCGGTATCGCGATCCTCGTCACATACGCCCCTGGGTCGTCGCTGATGATGTCGTCGATGAGGGCGATTTCGCGCGAGGGACCGGCGGGGGACAGGTCGCGCTCGTGCATGTAATCGAGTAAGCGCTCATAGCGCGGGGCCGCCTGACCGTGCGTGCCGCGGAAGCTGACCGTCAGACACCGCGCGGCGGGACGTACTTCGACATCGCCCAGGTAATCGTCCGTGTCATCGAGCAGCAAAAAGACCTCGTCGTAGCCATCAAAGTCGCCGGCTGCGAGGCGCTCGGCGCTAATCCCGACGCCTAAGTTGCCCAGAAAGACAAAGGTCTCGTGCTGGCCCTTCTGCAGCTGACGAATCTGCCACTCCAGCGCATAGGCGTCGGTAGGCTTGACACGTTCGCGCAATACGGCGCAGCGAAGCTCGGGCGCATCGATTGTGCAAATGGTATCGAGCTCGGTGTTCAAGGCATCGTGCAGCAGCGCAAGCCGGCTATCGATCTTGCGCGACACACGCTCCAGCTCTCGGCGCTTGCGCTCGATGAGCTCCTGCTGCTGAGCCAGCTGCCGCTGCATAAGGTCCACATCGCGCGTGGTCACAAACTCACGGATTTGCGCCAAGGGCAAGTTGAGAACACGCAGGTGACTGATGGTGTTGAGAGTGGAGAGCTGCCGCGATCCGTAGTAGCGGTACCCACTCGCCGGATCGATGTGCGCCGGGTCCAGCAAGCCCATCTGCTCGTAATGACGTAGCGTCCCCACGCTCAGGTTAAACAGGCGCGCCACCTCGCCAATGCGGAGCAGGCCCTCGGTATGTTCACTTGGCATGTCGGTCACAGGACCGCTCCTTTCAATGGAGTCGGGGAGGGATGCCAGGCCTGCGTCGCCCCGCTACGCTGCCAACTTGTCAAAAGCCCCGCGCCGGTTGAGTACGGTAAACGCGACAACACAGATGACCGCCGACAAAATCGATCCGCACGGCGAGGCGATGCCCATGGGAAACAGCGTGTCGGAATAGGCGTTCGACAGCAGCCACGCGCCCGGCACGCGAATGAGCGCCACGGCTAGTACGTTGTGCGCAAAGCCGATGTAGCTCTTGCCGTATGCAGCGAAAAAGCCACTAAAGCAAATGTGGATGCCGGCAAAGATTGCGTCGAAAATGTAGCTGCGCATATAGCCGGTACCGGCCGCGACCACCGCGGGGTCCTTGGCAAAAAAGCCGATAAACGCCGGCGCCACTAGCCACATCAGCACCGTGATCAGGCAGCCGTACACCACCGAGATGGTCATGGCATCCTTGAGTACCTGACGCGCGCGGTCGCCCTTGCCCGCACCGGCGTTTTGCGCCGTGAGCGCGCTGACGGTGGCGCCCATAGAACTTGGCACGATGAACAAAAAGCTGATCATCTTCTCGACCAGGCCCACGGCGGCGGCGTCGACCAGGCCGCGGTGGTTGGCGATGACGGTGATAAACATAAACGCTACCTGGATGCAGCCGTCCTGCACGGCCACGGGCACGCCGATCTTAAGAATGCTGCCGAGCACCTCGGGCTGGGGGCGCAGGTCGCTGCGCTTAACGTGGATGTTCGTGCGACGGCTCTTGAGCCACACGAGCGCGAGGGCAACGCTGGCTGTCTGCGCGGTCACCGTGCCGAGCGCCGCGCCCACGGGGCCGAGCCCCATGTGGCCGATAAACAGAAAGTCGAGCGCGATGTTGATGATGCACGCCACGCCGATCACGTACATGGGCGAGCGTGAATCGCCCAGCCCGCGAAAGATGGCCGAAAGAATGTTGTACGCGGCGATAAAAGGAATGCCGATAAAGCAGATACGCAGGTAGGCGGCAGTGCCTTCGACGGCTTCGGCGGGAGTGCCAATGAGCGCCACGATCTGCGGGCAAAGCGCGAGCAGGACAGCGGCCAGTACCACCGAGACACCCATAAAGAGCGTGATGGTATTGCCGATGGCGGTCTCGGCGCGGTCAAACCGGCGCGAGCCCACGGCGTGGCCGACGATGACCGTCGTTCCCATGGCCAGGCCCACGAGCGTCACGGTAATGATGTAAAGCGTCTGCGCGCCATTGCCCACGGCGGTGATGCCGGCAGCGCCGCTAAACTGCCCCATCATGTACAGGTCGGCCATGCCGTAGAGCATCTGCAAAAAGTACGAGAGCATATAGGGCAGGGCAAAGACCGCGATGGTCTTAAGGACATTGCCGCGTGTGAGGTCGTGTTCCATGGGCGGGGCTTTCTGGCTGGGTTTGTTTACGTACCAGTGTAGTGAAAACCCTACAACGATTGTAGAGTCAAGGTTTGTGATGACGCCGGAGCGAAAAAGTCTCGCGCACCATTATTCCGAGTGAAGATGGACACACATCACGAGAACTCGCCGCCGGCGCTAACCTTGCAGAAAACGATTTCGGAATACTTGACACCATTATTCGGCGCGCAATAATACGTGCGTTTGCGAACAACGTTTGATGGGGGTTGAACCTGCGTGCGCAATCTCAAAATACTGTTTTCCCATCTAGGGGCATACCGTCGCGATGCCATCCTCGGCGTGTTCTTTGTGTCGGTCGAGACGGTGCTCGAGCTGTTTATCCCGGTCATCATGGCCAACATCATCGATGTGGGCGTGCCCGCGGGTGATATCAACTACATGCTGCTGCAGGGCGCGTATATGTTGGTGTGCGCTGCGCTTTCGCTGGTACTGGGCTTGGGTTATGCCCGCACGTCCGCCCGCGTTGCCTCGGGCCTAGGCGCCAACCTGCGCGAGGCCGAGTACAAAAAGATTCAAACGCTCGCCTTTGGCAACCTGGACAACTACGACGCCAGCTCGCTCGTCACCCGCATGACCACGGACATCACCGTTATCCAAAATGCTGTGGGCAACGGCTTTCGCCCTATGGTGCGCGGCCCGGTGACGCTTATCGTCGGCCTTATCTACGCGCTGATGCTGTCGCGCCCGCTCGCCACCGTCTTTGCGATCATCTTGCCCGTGCTGGCAATCGTACTGGGCGTCATCACCTATCGCGTCAGTCCGCTCTACCGCCAACTCCAGACCTCGATGGACCACCTCAACGGCGTGGTACAGGAAGACCTCACCGCCGTGCGTGCCGTCAAGGCCTACGTTCGTACCGAGCACGAGGAGGCCAAGTTCGACGCAGTCAATACCGAGCTCGCGCGCACTGCGACAAAGACCTTTGGCAGCGCGGTGCTCAACCTGCCGGTGTTTCAGCTGTCGATGTACGTGGCTGCGCTCTCTATCCTGTGGATTGGCGGCCGCATGATTCTCGCCGGCAAGCTGGGCGTGGGCTCGCTCACGGGCTTTATGAGCTACGTGCTGCTGATCATGAATTCGCTCATGATGATTTCCAACGTGTTTTTGCTGCTCACGCGCGCTCTTACGAGTGTGGGCCGTATCGCAGAGGTGCTCGATGAGGAGCCCTTTATCGCCAACCCCGCGGGGGACCTCGCGATTGCGGCGCCAGCGGACGGCAGTATCGAGTTTCGCGACGTTTCCTTTAAATACCGCGCGGATGCAGCCGAGGATGTGCTCGAGCATATCGACCTTCGCATCGAGAGCGGCTCGACGGTGGGCATCCTCGGCGGCACGGGCTCGGGCAAGAGCTCGCTTGTGCAGCTGATTGCGCGCCTGTACGACGCCACCGAGGGCGCCGTGCTTGTGGGCGGACACGACGTGCGCGACTACGACCTGGTCGCCTTGCGCGACGCCGTAGGCATTGTGCTGCAAAAGAACGTGCTGTTTACGGGCACCGTGCGCGAGAACCTGCAGTGGGGCAATCCGCAGGCGTCGGACGATGAGCTCCTCGCGGCTTGCCGCGCAGCGTGCGTGGACGAGTTCCTTGATCGCATCGGCGGGCTGGACGGCGAGTTGGGGCAAGGTGGCGCCGGTGTTTCGGGTGGCCAGAAGCAACGCCTTTGCATCGCGCGCACGCTGCTCAAGCATCCGCGCGTGCTCATTTTTGATGACTCCACCAGCGCGGTCGATATGGCGACCGACGCAAAGATTCGAGAGCACATCGCCCGGATTTCCGATACGACCGTGCTCATCATCGCCCAGCGCATCGCGAGTGTCATGGATGCCGATCGCATTGTGGTATTGGACGACGGTCGTGTCCACGGCGTGGGCACGCACGAGGAACTGCTGGCGGGCGACAACATATACCAGGAGATTTACGCCTCGCAGATGGAGTTTGCGGGGAACGCGGACGCCGGCGACGGCAGCGACGATGGCTGCGCGAATGGTCCGTTTTCCTCCGTCGCATGCGGATCACCCTTGGAAGGGGGTGAGCGCCGTGCCTAAGACCGCAGCCCAAGCACGCCCGGCCGACCTCAAGCGCACTGTGCGCCGCTTGCTCTCCTACATGGGGCATGCCAAGTTCTCGCTGCTTGCGGTGGGCGTGCTCGCCTCCGTCGCCGCCATTGCGAGCCTCGTCGGCACCTACATGGTGCGTCCCATCGTTAACGGTTTGGCCACGGGCGGGGAGGAACTGCTTGCCAAGCAGGTTATCCTGACGGCGATCATCTACGCCGCGGGCGTGCTCTCGGCCCTGGGCTACTCACAGATCATGGTGCGCGCGGCCCAACGCGTGGTGTCCGATATTCGCCGCGATCTGTTCGCGCACATCCAGACGCTGCCGCTCAGTTATTTTGACAGCACGCGCTCGGGCGACATCATGAGCTTTTTCACCAACGATGTCGACACCGTCTCCGAGGCGCTCAACAACAGCTTTGCCAACGTGATTCAGGCCGCCATTCAGGTTGTGGGCACCACGGCCATGCTCATCATCCTTAACTGGCAGCTCACGATTATCACACTCGTGTGCGATGCGGCCATTGTGCTGTATGCGCGCTATTCGGGCGCGCGCTCTAAGCGCTTCTTTGCCGCCCAGCAGGCATCGCTTGGCGACCTGGACGGATATATCGAAGAGATGGTCTCGGGCCAAAAGGTCATCAAGGTCTTTAACCGCGAGGCGGCGAATGTCGCCGGCTTCACCTGCCGCAACGACGAGCTTCGCCGCACCGGCACCGCCGCCGTGAGCTATGCCAACTCCATGGTGCCCATGACCGTCGTGATTGGCTACGTCAACTATGCCATCGTCGCCGTGGCGGGCGGCATGCTCTGCATCAAGGGACTCTCCGACGTGGGCGCGCTTGCAAGCTACCTGGTCTTTGTGCGCCAGGCCGCCATGCCCATCAACCAGTTTACGCAGCTCGGCAACTTCTTGCTCAACGCGTTGGCCGGTGCCGAGCGCCTGTTTGCGGCTATGGACCTTGAGCCCGAGGTGGACGAGGGCTGCGTGGAGCTGGTGCAGACGGGCGATGCCGCGTGGGCGTGGAAAATTCCCGAGGGCCAGGGCGTGGGCGTCTACGGGCACCTGCATGACGTGGCAGCCGTTGATGAGTCGGGCCGCGCGGTGGCCGCCGACGGCACCGAGCTCACGTGCGGCTTGGTCCCGCTTGCCGGCGACGTGCGCTTCCATGCCGTGGACTTTTCCTACGTGCCGGGCGCCCGCGTGCTCACGGACCTCAACCTGTTTGCCAAGCCGGGGCAAAAGATTGCGTTTGTGGGCTCCACGGGCGCCGGCAAGACGACCATTACCAACCTCATCAACCGCTTCTACGAGGTCGATGACGGCGAGATCACGTACGACGGCATCGACGTCAAGCACATTGCCAAGGCCAGCCTGCGCGGGTCGCTCGGCATTGTGCTGCAGGACACGCGCCTGTTTAGCGGCACCATTGCGCAGAACATCCGCTTTGGCAAGCTCGACGCGACCGACGAGGAGGTGCGCGCCGCTGCCGAGGCCGCCTGCGCCGACTCGTTTATCCGCCGCCTGCCGCGGGCCTACGACACACCGGTCACGGCCGACGGCGCCAACCTGTCGCAGGGTCAGCGTCAGCTGCTCGCCATCGCGCGCGTGGCCGTCGCCGATCCGCCGGTGCTCATCCTGGACGAGGCCACGAGCTCCATTGACACGCGTACCGAAAAGCTCATCGAACGCGGTATGGACCGCATCATGCGCGGACGCGCCACCTTTATGATCGCGCACCGCCTGTCCACCGTCCGCGACGCCGACGCCATCATGGTCCTCGAACACGGCCGCATCATCGAGCGCGGCACGCACGAAGAACTGCTCGCCCAGCACGGCGAGTACTGGCAGCTGGCACATGGCTTAAAAGAGCTGGATTAACCCGTTCGAGCACGATGCTTTGATCTCTCCGTGCCCCTCACCTCGCTTCAAACCATCACAACATTCGACGTTTTTTGCCAAAAACGGGAAAAGCATCGAATGTTGTGATGGTTTTTCTGCCATCCGACCGGGTGGAATCGCTTTCTTGCGCACGAAGGTGTGCGGACCCGTGGGCAGGGGAATAAGGTTGGTTATCCGACTCCATTGGAGGGCTCATGGACCTGCCGATCGTCCTGTCCCATAAGACTGCCTGGCTTTACCACAACGTGGCGCGCCCGTCCGAGCCGCTCTCGCGAGCAAGCAGCCTATACGATGAGGACTCGCTTGCTAACGAGGCGGAGTCGACTGCGAGCCTGCCCAAATTGGGACTCGATGCCAAGGGGCTGAGGGCTTCAACGGCAGTTGGGATTGTTACCGACTATCTGGTCTCGATCGGTATTCCACGAGGAGAGCTCGATCATATCGACACGCTCGTCAACTTCGATTTTGAGCGCTCGACGCCGGCTGGATTTAGGTGCCACGTGTTTGGAGCGCCGGTACCTCCAGGCCATCTTATCGAGGTGGCAGAGGGCCTTCTAGTGGTTGATGAGGCCATGTGCTTTGTCCAAGCGGGCTCGTGGATGAGCGAGCCCGAGCAGCTGGAATATGGCTACGAAATCTGTGCCCGATACCATTTGAATCATCTGTCGACAGGCGATTATATCGAGATGGGGCAGAGGCATACCGTTGCCGACTTGATTGCTTATTGCAATGAGAACCGATCTCGTCAGGGGGCTATACGCGCGGCCGCCGTGCTCAGGCGCGTGCACGATGGCGCGCGGTCGCCCATGGAGACGGCCACCGCAATCATGGTCGCTGCAAAACGTTCCCAGGGAGGGCTGGGATACGCCAAGATCGAGCTCAACCATCGGGTCGATGTTCCCAGCGAGTTCAAGTATCTCGCAAAGGCCGGGTTTTTCGAGATCGACGTATATGCGCCTGCGAGCGGTACGGGGATTGAATACAACGGTTCGGACCATCTTGATAAACAGCGCAGCGCGTCGGATGCGGAGCGTATGACCGTGCTGAGCGCGCTGGGCTTTAGGATGATCGTCCTCACCGGGACTCAGTTTGCCCACCAGCTGCAATTGCATCGGGCGATGAACGCCATCGCACTCGCTATGGGTCTCAAGTGCGACCGAAGCGAAGCGTTCCAAAAGCGGCAGAACGACCTGCGAGAATTCGTGATTCGGCACTGGGACGGCGGCCTTTAGGGGCGCTTTGGTCCTTCTACGGGGTGCCGTGGGCAGGCAAACCATCACAACATTCGACGTTTTTTGCCAAAATCGGGAAAAGCATCGAATGTTGTGACGGTCTGTGCTGAGGATGGGCTTGGGAAGCGGGTTTTGCTCGAAGCGCCCTGTCCTGTCGTACGGGTGTCGGCGTGATTCTCTCGTGGGGTATTATGTTTTCCGAAGAATAAAATGCCGCGTGAGGGGAGGGCCGCGTGGACGGGCACGTGCAACATGACGGCTTTGGCCGCGATATCAACTACCTGCGCATTGCCGTTACCGACAAGTGCAATTTCCGCTGCATTTACTGCATGCCGGCCGATGGCGTGGCGCCCCGTGCACACGACGAGCTACTCAGTGCCGAGGAAATCGCCCGTTTTGTGCGCCTGGTGGCGGGAGAGGGCATTCGCCGCGTGCGCCTGACGGGCGGCGAGCCGCTGGTCAGCCGCCGTATCATCCCGCTCATTCGCGACATCCGCGCGATTCCGCAGATCGAGGACATCTCGCTCACCACCAACGGCGCCCTGCTGCCCAAGCTGGCGCCGCAGCTCAAAGATGCCGGGCTTAACCGCGTCAACATTTCGCTCGACACGCTCGACCCTACGCTCTTTGGAAAGATCACGCGCCTGGGCCGACTCGAGCAGACCATGGCCGGCATCGACGCGGCGCTGGCTTGGGGCTTTGAGCCCGTTAAGGTCAACTGCGTTGTGGTGCGCCGGCTCAACCAGGATGTGGCGGCCCTCGCGCGGCTCACGCTCGACCGCCCCATCCACCTGCGCTTTATCGAATACATGCCCATCGGCGACGAACACACGAGCTCGCATTGCGCTGTGGATCCGCATGCGCCCGCGCTCAATCCCGAGCTGTGGGACGCGAGCGATACCGTGCCGAGTGACGAGCTGCGGGCGCGCATCAATGCCGGGGCCGCCGCGGCGGGACTGGGTGAGCTCGAGCCGCTCGACATCAACGACGCTCCTGCCGGCGCGGGCCCTGCGCGCTATTGGCACTTTCCGGGCGCGGCGGGAACGGTTGGCTTCATCAGCGCCATGTCCAACCATTTTTGTGCGAATTGCAACCGCCTGCGCCTGACGGCCGATGGCAACGTGCGTCCGTGCCTGTTCAGCGATGCCGAGTATTCGGTGCGTGAGGCGTTGCGCCGTGGTGATGATATGCAGGTACTTTCGATTTGGCGCGATGCCGTGGCCCACAAACCGCAGGAACACGCGATAATTGAGGGCACGCAACGATTTATGTCCCAAATCGGAGGATGATCATATGGCCAAGAGCAGGTACGCCGACGCCACCAAGGCCGCTCGCAGGGCCGCGATGTCTGCCCACAAAGTCACGGCTGCGGCGAATGCTGGCAACGCCGACGCGTCCGCGCAGCCGACTGCCAGCGCTGCTACCGAGCCCGCCCGCGACGCCCGTCGCGACGAGCTGACGCACGTGGACGCCAAGGGCGAGGTGCGCATGGTTGACGTGTCCGACAAGGCCGAGACCCATCGCATCGCCATCGCCGAGGGCACCATCCTCATGCACCCCGAGACGCAGGCCATGGTGCTGCAGGACCGCGCCAAAAAGGGCGACGTGCTTGCCTGCGCACGCGTGGCGGGCATTATGGCCATCAAGCGCACGAGCGATATCATTCCCATGTGCCATCCGCTGCTCATTACCAAGAGCAAGTGCGATATCGAGCCCATCGCTCCGGCGGGGACGCCGGCCGAGGACGTGCCCGAGGGCTGGGCGCCGGCGCGCGTTGACGGGCAGGTTGGCTTTCATGTATTGGTTACGGCCGGCGTGACGGGTAAGACGGGTATCGAGATGGAGGCCCTGACTGGAGCGAGTGCTGCGTGCTTAACAATCTATGACATGTGCAAGGCGGTCGATCGCGGCATGGAGATCGTCGACGTGCGCCTGCTGCACAAGGAGGGCGGCCGCTCGGGCGTGTGGGATCGTGCCGAGCGTCAGGTCGCTGCTGTTGAGTCCGTGGCCGCTGACGGTGCCGCGCCCGCGAGCGCACCCGTCGCCGTCGCGCCCGCAGCTCCGACACCGGCCGTCCCCGCGATCGCGTTTATCGGCTACCAGAACTCGGGCAAGACAACGCTCGTCGAGAAGGTTATCGCCGAGCTCACCCGCCGCGGTCTGCGCGTGGGTTCGCTCAAGCATCATGGGCATCACGGCTTCGATATCGATGTGCCCGCCAAGGATACCTGGCGCCATCACCAGGCCGGCTCCAAACACGTGGGCCTCATCTGCGCCACGCGTTGGGCGGAGTACGCCGACACGCGCGAGGAGGACGAGATGCCCGCGCGCGAGCTGCTGTCGCGCTACAACGATGTCGACGTGGTGATCATCGAGGGCTACAAGACCGAGGGCTTCGACAACATCGTGGTAGCGCGCTCCGGTGTCGACCGTCTGCGCGGCAAGAGCTCGCTCGACCTGGTTGACGGTCGCACGCTGGCGCTTGCCTGCAACGAGGCCCTGGCGCGTCAGGCCTTCGACGCCGGCTTTGCGACCCGAGCCATCAACATCAACGACGCCCGAGCCATCTGCGACCTCATCCAAGACCACCTTCAGGCTTGACGCTGCGCCGGTTCCAAGTACCCCGTCTCGCCCCTCAAGCCGTCGCTCGCGTACCAAAGTACGCGTCGCTCCTCTTTCGGGGCGACCTGGGGCACTTGGAACCGGCTCGCTGCGCTGCCATAACATGCCAAAAAGGGACAGGTTTCTTTTGGCGGGTTTTATCTGGGCAAACGTCATTTCCACCACAAAGGGGCCAGGCTCCTTTGTGGTGGTTTTTGCTTTGGTAGATGTGTGGGACATGCCTTACAATCTACCAAATAGTTCATGACGGGCAAAAAACGGAGAGAAGAGGCTTGATGCGTCCTTAAAGTTTCATGCGGATAGATTGATTTGACAGACGGTGGCGAATGCCCGCCGCCCGTATTCGTATGAAACAAGGAGTCTCCATGCTCATCCCTCTTCTCTCAAAACCTCAATCATCGCTGCCCGTGCAGGCCAAGCGCCTGGTGGCAATGCGCTTTCTTATCTACACCGGTTTTCAGACCAGTTATTTTATCGGCGTTATCGGAACGCTCACCTATGCGGACGATGCCTCGGTCGTGGCGACATCGCTGGCCGTCCTGTTTATGAATGTTTTTGTAATCCTGGGATCCTTTGCGGGTGGCGCGGCGCTCGACGCCTGGGGCCCGCGCCACCATTTCTTGCTGAGCATCGTGGGCACGGTGACAACCGGCGCGGCGATCATTGCCTTTGGCAGCGCGACCGGCATCGTCCTGCTCGGCGCGGTGCTCCTGGGCTTTGTGATGGGGTTCGCCCAGCCCATCGCCACATCCTATCCGGCTTACCTCACCGATGATCCCGTCGAGCTCAAAGACATCAACTCCGCCATCGCCATGTTCTCAAACGTGAGTATTATCGTCGGACCCACGTTGGGTGGCTTTCTCGCGGCGGCTGCGTCGTCGCGCGCGGTGTTTGTGCTCATGATGCTCTTTACCGTGCTGGCGCTCGTCGCCGGTTGGGGCCTTAGACCAAGTGCGGGTCAGGCCGCCGCGCACGAAGACAAAACCGCGATTGGTGACATCACATCGGACAAGGCCAGCCAATGCTCCGACCCCAACACGTCCTCCCGTGTCACCTTCGCGACCAGCATCAAGACGGTCTTTACCAACAGTATCCTCGCCCTGCTGTTCTGCATCATCTTCCTCTCGAACTTTGGCTACGGTGCCTTCGATCCACTGGAGTCGTTCTTCTACCGCGATGTCCTGCACGTCGGTGTCGAATGGATGGGCTGGCTCTCGTCGGCCAGCGGTGTGGGCGCGGTGCTGGGCGCCGTGGTCGCGCTCCGCTTGCCGCCGCGCTTCGTCAGCCTCAAAACGCTGCTCGTTGCACTCATGTCCGTGGGTCTGGGAAGTTTGCTCTATGTGGGGACACCGTACGTGGGCGTGGCCCTTGTCGGCCAGATTGTACTGGGCATAGCTTGGGGCGTCGTCAACCCGCTCCACAACACCATCGTGCAAACGACGGCCCCGCTCGAGCAGCTCGGTCGCGTGAACTCGGTCATGGGTTTTGGCAACATGTTCGCCGGCGTGGCCCCGCTGGCGATTGCCCCGTGGCTGGCGGCGACGTTTGGCGTGCAGCAGACGCTCGTTGGTGCGGGCATGGTCGTGACAGCGGTTCCCGCGGCGTTGCTGCTGTTTGGACGCCGGCATTTTGATCGCGCCGCAAAGCAGTAAAAACCATCACAACGTTCGATGAAAACCGCGATTTTGCCGAATAACGTCGAATGTTGTGATGGTTTGCGCCCCGGGCCATGCCACCCTACGGGTCCGGCCACCACAAAAGGGGACAGGCACCTTTGTGGTGGTTTTTGCTTTGACAGGCCGCGCCTGCGCCTTGGTATACCATGTACGCCGTTCACGAATACACCCCACACCGCCGCACAACCCAGAAAGGCCCCCATGGACGCCACCTTCAGCCATATTAAAGCCGTACTCTGCGATATCGACGGTACGCTGCTCACGAGCCGGCACACGGTGTCTCCGCGCACCGTGGCGGCGATTCGCGCCCTGCGCGAGCGCGGCGTGCTCTTTGGCCTGTGCACCGGGCGCGACGCCCAGGCGACCGAGGCCATGTTTGGGCTCTGGGGTATCGAAGGCCTGGTAGACGTGCTGGTGGGCTGTGGCGGCGCCGAAGTCATCGATCGTGCGCACGGCATCAACGAGCTGAGCTACCCGCTACCGGGCGAGACCATTGCGCACATCTGCGAGCACATGGCGGACCTGCCGGCAACGCCCGTTTGCCCTCGGGACGGCGTGCTCTATGTGCCCGAGAGCAATGCATGCGTCGAGCATCTGTCGCGTGTCGACGGCGTGCCCTACAAGGTGGTCGACTTTGCCGAGTTTTTGCGCGAGCCGCAGACCAAGGTGATGTTTACCATGGCGCCCGAGGTGATGCCGCAGGTCATCGAACGGGCGTCGACGTTCGCCGACGATACCGTTAAGGCGGCGGCTCTGCAGACCACGCAGCGGCTCTACGAGTTCATGGATCCGCGCGTGTCTAAGTCGCGCGGCCTTGTGCGCGTGGCGGAGCTCAACGGCATGGAGCTCCAGAACATCTGCGTGTTTGGCGATGCCGATAACGACACCTGCATGGTGGCCGACGCCGGCGTGGGCGTGGCCATGGCAAACGGCAGCGACGCCACCTGTGCCGCCGCCGACTTTGTAACCGCGAGCAACGACAAAGACGGCATCGCGATCTTTATCGAGGAGCATCTGCTGTAGCGCCGGGGGAGAATCACCACAAAGGGGGCAGGTACCTTTGTGGTGGCCTCAGGCGATTTGATACCGAAAATCTGCGTGCAAATTCAAATATAGCTGTCTGAACATCATGCTTCTAACCGCCGATGGGCTAAAGATATTCTCATCAGTTTGGAAGGATATTCCTTCCGGTTAATGACCTACTGCTCACGGTCGATTTTCGATCGTGAGCGGGATGTTTGCTCTTGAGCAAAAATTTGTGCAAATAAATCTAATGCCATTAAAAAAATGATGGCAACCAAAGTACCAGTAGAAACAAAAAATAAATAGCGAATAAACGAAGGTAAATCTGAGCAAATGTCAAGAGAATTGACAATTCGCTACAAAACTATCGGTATTTTTGCCCAGATGTTCAAACAATCGTTACAATATTCATTACTAAGTGTGCGCAATTACGGGTTGCGCAGATACGCTTGATAGTGAAAGAGCAAGATCGCGGTCTCTTGGGGAGGAGACATCGATGAAAGCAAATTCAGACAAATATAAGCAGAGTAATAAAGCGACACGCCGTGTACTGGCAGGCGTTTTGTGCGGAGCCTCCGTTTTGAGCCTGGTACTGTCGCTCGTCATGCCTCCGATCTCGCAGGCCATTGCCAATGATGCCCAGACAGTTTCTACCGAGGAAACTGTGATGGGGGGGGGTTCCTCAAGTGGGTCTACTGATGTAGACAACACCAACAACGGGGATACCGAAAACCAGAATAGTGACGACGCAGAGGGTGGCGAGTCTGGCGACGATGCTCTCGGGACGCCCCCGTTGTCTGATGACACGGGAGCCGAGAGCGCTGCGCAGCCCGCGGATGATGGGCAGTCTGTCTATAAGGCCGCTACTGTTGCAAATGAAGGTGAGGTTCCGGGACTTCAAAGAGATAAGGATGGGTACACGCTGCTGACGAGTGACGGAGACCTGACAACGTACCTTAACGCCCCGACTAAACCCGATAAACTACGTCTTGCGGCTGACATTAGTTCAAGTGAGTCAATCACTATCAGGCAAAATACTACAATCGACCTTGCGAATCACAAGCTTTATTACAGCAGCGGTAACAGTGACAAGGGCACCAGCGATCCTGTTCGTGCATTTATCACAATTTCAAATGGCTCTACGCTAACTGTCGAAGGTACGGCGGAGGACTTGCAGACTGAAGCTACCAGTAGTGAACCTGGTCAGCCAGCAATGATGCAGCTAAGTGGAAGTGTTCCACAATCACTCACATACTACGTAACTGAAAGCACGCCTAACGGTTTTGGTACTAGCGAAACGACCTACCAGCACACTGTTGCCGATTTCGGCGCTATCGTTGCATGCAAAGAGGGCTATGTAAATCGAGTCATTTCCGTTGAGGAAGGGGGCACGCTCAACCTTAAGGGTGGCATGATCACAACGCCTCGTACCCTGGGCAGCGACGGTCACGTTATTCTCTCTCAGGGCGCTGTCAATATTTCTGGCGGTTACGTCACCAACGGCAACGGCGGTGGCTGGGGCGGTGGTCTGTGCATAACGGGCGCGAATGCCAGCCTCGAAATGACAGACGGCGTGGTCGCGGGAAACAAGGCAGCTTCTGGCGGCGGCGTCTATGCTGACAACGGAGCCACCTTGAAGCTTACGGGTGGAATCATCTCTGGCAACGCTACGTACGGCGAGGCGGATGGTCTCGGTGGCGGCATCTTGGCTTCGGGCGGTAGTGTGACCGTTTCTGGTGGCTACATCACTAACAATAAATACGCCAAGTATTGCGGCAACGATGGCCAGGGTGACCATGGCGGCGCTGGGCTTGCTGCCAATAACGGCGCCCATGTCGCCATTTCCGGTGGCCAGATTACTGGCAACTATTCCGAGGAAGCTGGCGGCGGCGTTTACGTTACCAATATTTTTCATTCAGGTATGGCATGGCTCGACATTACGGGAGGAAATATTGCCTCTAACGTGAGCTACAAATCTGAGGGTGCTGGCATTCGAGTGGGCCAGAAGGTTGACGCGATGATAAGTGGAGCGTCAAAAGATAGCCCAGTCTACATCACTAATAACCACTGCATGTCTCGCTTTGACTGGGGCGGAGGCGGCGTCTTCGTTCAGGGCGATTCGGATAACGACGCATCTAATGCTGGCAGGCTCTTTGTATACAGCTCGTATATAAGCAGCAATACCGCTGGTGGCTATGGTGGTGGCGTTGCAGTCTGCCCGACGGGCAAGACGTTGGTAACGAACACTGAAGGCACGGCAATCTTTGGCAACACTGACGCTCAAAACGCTGATTCTTACGATGAAAATGACAATGACAATAATGGTAACCCTCATCTTTCTGGTGGCGGCCACAAGAAGACTCAAGACAAGTACGCCTATAACTCGGTCGATAAAAACGGCGAACATGTTTTTCGTGACAGTG
Organism: Collinsella aerofaciens; assembly: GCF_032584215.1. Lineage (GTDB taxonomy): Bacteria > Actinomycetota > Coriobacteriia > Coriobacteriales > Coriobacteriaceae > Collinsella. The sequence goes on from NZ_JAWHPN010000006.1 coordinate 19,457, forward strand.
GTCATGCCGATTTCTTCCTCGCAGCGGAAGGTCACATAACGCCGGTCGCAGTAGTAACCGGCAAGATGCTTGGCGATATAGACGCCAAGTATTCGGGAAGCATTGAGCTAACGGATCGCATCACCATCCCCGCCAACGGTGCTGCTCAGATAAAAAATAGCATCGGTCTGACTTCGGGTGTTAGTGCCACGGATAAAACGGCGACTGAAGCAGTACAGAAAAATGCGACAACCTTCATCACGGGCAACTATTCTTGGAACCATGGTGGCGGCATCATGTCGAATGGTGACCTGTACTTGGGTCAGCCAGCAGACACGTATGTCTATCCGAGCCTTAAGCTGAAGGCGACCAAGGCGCTGTCCGGCCGCAAGATCAATAACGGGGAGTTCTCCTTTACGGTCTACCGCAAGGATTCGGTTGATCCTTTCGCTAGCGGGGTATTCAATCATGACGTTTGCACCCCGGTTGGAACTGCAAGTAATGTTGATGGAGGCAACATCACGTTTAACCTTGGTGAGCAGTCTGCGGCGAACGGTACGGCTGGCACGATTACATACTACCTAGTCGAAAATGCCGGAAAGGTTTCCGGCATCACATACGACCCCGCCGTGTACGAGATTAAGGTGACAGTCGAAGACCACCCGACTGTGCTCATGACTGTTCCGACTCGGGACGATCCGAACAAGACCATAGAGCTCAAAATCCATAACTACAAGATCAAAGACGTGAGCGCGGTCGAGCATCCCAAGGGCGAAACTGACTCCCAGAACGTTTCTGTGAAACCAGATGCTACTGAGGGTTATTATTCGATTGACGGCCCCGACGGGGGAAAGACCTTCACCAACAAGTACACCCCTAGTGTTTCCTGGACTCCTATGGCGACTAAGATCGTTGAGGGTGGCGAGATGAAGAAGTTTACACTTCAGCTCGCGACAGACAGCCGCTTTAGAGACACAGACATCATCGGTACTGCCGAGACCACCTCTGGTAAAGATACGAAGCAGACGCTTTCGTTCAAGGACGCCACTGATAAAGATAAAACGATTGAGTTCAAGTACTCGCTCTCTGATATCAGGAATAATTCCGACGACCCGGGCGGCTCCACGGGTGGCTCTTTCAAGACCTTTACGTACTATGTGCGCGAGAAAACCGACGGTTCGCAGTTCTCGCACTACACGTACGACCAGTCGGTCTATAAGTTCACGGTTGTGCCAACGTATGACACCGAAAAAGGAGAGATCAACTGTGCGGTGACCTACAGGAAGGGAACCGTTGACAAAGAAGGTACGTGGGTAAGCGCCGAGACCGAGGGCCACGAGTTTCCCGACACTATCCCCACCTTCACCAACACCTACTCCACCTCTTTGCCCCTTTCTGGTATGTCGGGCGTCACTCTGACGTACCTTGCCGGCGCGGCGGTGCTTTGCGCTGCTGCGGCCTGGATGCATATTCGTCGCAAGGCGAATGCGAAGGGAGGCGAGCGTCGTGAATAAGAAAGTTTGCTCCTTCCCGATCTTGTTTGCGCTGCTTGCCCTCCTGATCGGCACCTGCGCGGTTGTGTTCCCCGCTTCCGCGCAGGCCGTGCCGACCTCGGCCGGTTCCATCACGGTGAGAGGCACCGTGGCGCGCAGCTACGACGCCTACCAGATCTTTAGCGCCAACGTCGTCGACGGCGACAGCGACGCCAAGATCGCCACCGACCTCGCCTGGGCAAGCGACGCCGTGCGCGACGCCGCGCTGCCCGTGCTGCACAGCGCCGGCATGCCCAATTCCCAGGCCACCGCACAGGAAGCTGCCGAGTGGCTCAACACCGATTCCCACCTTACGAGCGCGCTGAGCGCACAGCTCGCTCGTTCCCTCCAGAGCTCTGACGCCGTGCCCGTGGCCCTTAACGCGGGCACGGCGGCCAAGCTGTCCTGTGGCTACTGGCTCATCGTCGCCGACGACGACGCCATCGCTCAGGGCGAGGTCGGCACCGCGCCGATCATGGCCCTGGTCGGCGGCAGCGCCGTCACCGTCAAGTCCAAGGCGGCGACGCCCAAGGTCCAAAAGCACGTGCTGGAGGACAGCACCGCCGCCTGGCAGAAGGCCGCCGACGCCACGGTCGCCGACGACCTGTACTGGCGCCTCTCTGCCACGGTCCCGGCGGGGCTCACGGCATACGACACCTATGCGGTGCAGTTCGTCGACACCATGAGCGCGGGGCTCGATCCCTCCAAGGTTGCCGCGAGCATGCGCGTGTACGTGGCGGCGGGCGCGGACGGCGGCTTCGGCGCCGTCTCGGCCGGCAAGGACGGGCGCGCCGGCACCGAGCCCGCGAAGGGCTGGACTGACATCACGGCCCAGTGCAGGGTCTCGGTCGACGGCAAGACCTTCACCGTGCGCACCGGTGACCTGATCGCCGCGCTCGGCGGGGCCGACGCCTTTACCGCGGGCACCCGCGTGGTCGTCGTGTACAATGCGCCGCTCAACAGCGCGTGCAGCCACGGCATCGCGAAGGGCAACCCCAACGAGGTCTACCTGCGCTACCCGCGCTCTCCCTTTGCCGACCAGTCCGGCGACGCCGGCTTCACCCGCACGCCGAGCGACGATGCGTGCGTCTACACCTGGGATCTCGCGCTCACCAAGCGCGGCAGCGACGGCGACAAGCCGCTTGCTGGGGCGGTCCTGAGCATCGCCGACGACCGCGGTCGCACACTGGCGGCCGACGGCACGTGGGGTGCGGAGGGCAAGGCCACCGTCACCACGGGCGAGGACGGCCGTGTGACCGTCTCGGGCGTGGACTCGGGCAAGCTGGAGGTCCGCGAGCTCAAGGCGCCCAAGGGCTACACCGCCTTTGAGGGCACGCGCTCCGTGACGGTCAAGGCCGAGGGCCTGGACGTCGACCAGGTTGCCGCCGCCAAGCCCAAGCTCACCATCACGGCCGAGTCGCCCCTGCGCGCCGACAGCGCGGACGGGTCGACGGACAGTCTGGAGGCGTCGATCATCAACTCGCCCGCCGGCACGCCCCCTAGCATCTTCACCGGAGGCTTTATGCCTTCGACTGGCGATATGGCAATGTACGCCGCGGCCGCCGCAGTGGTCGCCGGAGCCGCGCTCATCGTGGTCGCGCTCCTGGTCAAGCGGGGAGGTGACAGCCATAAAGAGTAGCTGGCAGCCCCACCGAGAGCGGGGCGAGACGTAGCGAAGCAGATGCTTAGAAACAGACAGACGATGACCGATCGAATGAGAACCAACCGGAAAACGGAGGAAAAGAAGATGAGCATGAGCAAGAACATCGCACGCCTGGCAGTGACGGCAGGCCTTACGGCGGCGTTGGGCTTCGGCGGCGTCATGGCCCCGGTGACCATGGCGTTTGCGGCCGAGGGTGCGACGGGCAGCATCACGATCAGCCAGGTCAAGGGTAACGAGAGCGCCACGTTCAAGGCGTATCAGATCTTTAAGGCAACGGTGACCGACGCTGAAAACGGCGGCAAGACCGCTCAGAACATCACGTGGGCAAGCAATACGGTTGGCGAGAAGGTGATTGATGCCATTAAGAAAGACTGGAAGGGTTATGACAGCTTGGAGGTTAAGGATCAGCTGTCTGGCAAACCTACGGCCCAGGAAGTAGCCGACTTCCTCATGGCACATGCGGGTTCCACTACTGCAGGATCAACATCGACTGATGGAACGCGAATCGCTACCAACAATGTTCTCTACGCAGTTGCGAATGCCGTTAAGAGTGAGAACCCTGCCGCGACTAACATCCCTACTGGTGGTTCTTGGACTCCTAATTCGGCGAATGGCAACGGCTACTACCTGTTTGTGACCGACGAAAGTAGTCTGGGCACTGGCAAGAAGAACACCGGCACGTCTCCGATTTTCGCCCTCGTGGGCGGCGAAGCCGTGACTGTAACTGAGAAGACCAGCATCCCCACTGTCGACAAGCAGATTCTTGCTGCGACTTCTGATGATCCCACGAAGCTGCCAAATGGTTGGGCTGGCGTTGCTAACTCTCAAATCGGACAGGAAGTGACCTACAAGCTTACCGGATCGGTCGCCGATAACTATGACACCTACGATTCCTATGCATATAAGTTTACGGACACTCTTTCAAAGGGTCTTACCTATACTGACAATAGTGTCGTAGTCTACGCGGTGAACAAGGATCCGAGTAATCAGGATAAATACGAACTGATCGCTAATAATGATTACACGACAAATAAGGCTAACAATGACGATGGCACCACTACCTTGACTATCGAATTTGGCGCGAAGGGGGAGAAAAAGGGACTCAAGGATATCTCCAGCGTAAACGCCGACACACAGATCGTTGTCTTCTACAAGGCGAAGCTCAACGCAAGCGCGAATATTGCGGGTGCAAACAACCAGCTGAAGGTCAATCCTAACACCGTTACGCTCGAGTATTCCAACAACCCCATGTCAGGTGGCATTGGCACCTCGGCGTCCGATACGGTTGAGGACTACACGTACGGCCTCAAGATCAACAAGGTCGACTTGGGAACGGAGCGGGCTCTGAACGGTGCTCAGTTTACCATTAAGGTGAATAAACCAAACGATAAGACCTTGGATGGTAAGTTTGTTGGGAAAGACGGCACCCTCTCCACCGAGGAACATGTATTCCAGACCAATAACGACGGATATTTTACAGTGAAGGGTCTCGACGCCGGCAAATATACCGTGACAGAGAAACATCTCGAGGGTTATGCCGATATCTCACCGTTCGATTTCGAGATTGTTCCGACCATGTCAGAGGATGGGACTAAAATTGATAAGATAACGCTTTCTATGTCCCAAACTGACAAGCTTATCGCTGGCATCAATGATGATGGCGAGGGTAAGGTTGGCGATAACAAGCTTGAGGTCAAAACTGGCACAGCCACAAACGACGACGGCACCTTCAACATCACCGTCGGCGATACCAAGCAGGTTGGCCTCCCGCTCACCGGTCTCAACGGCGTGACGTTCACTTGGATCGCTGGTGGCGCGGTGCTGTGCATCGGCGTGGCGCACCTCATCCGCAGACGTAAGCAGGCTGAGGAGTCCGAGCAGGAGTAACGCTCGCTCACCCATCCCTTTGGCAGGTGGGATGTGATGGCCATGAGACTTGCGGACACTTTTCTCGTCCATCCACGTTCTTGCTTTGCCATTCTCTTTTCGGGGCAGACTCCGCACTGGAGTCTGCCCCGTTTTTTCGGGATAACGCAGCCAGGCTCCATTGCCCGATGGATCAAGCGCATGAATATCGAACAGATGTTTGCAATTATTGCGTTTAGCAGCTGTGGGTGCATGCACTCGCAGTAAAATACCCTTGCGACGCATCCCGTGCGCGGGCGGCCGACGACTCGATCGGAGGTCCCCAAATGCTGAAATTCCTTAACGCGCTCGCCGCCCTCGCGGCGGTTGGCACGTTCGTCATCGCGTTTCTTGACTCGTATGAGGTTCGGTTTAAGGTCCGTAGGCGCACGCGCGGTGCGGACGGTAGAAGGCATTTGCGCCGCAACAAGCGCAAATAAGAATGCCCGGGGTTAGAGGCCCGGGCATTTAACAACACCGGAAACTGGTCGCCCGCGCTCCAAAGTACTTACGCGGGATGCGTCGTTTCCTGTAGCTATTGTATCCTGAATCGCCCCGCCGATCCGGGACATTTTGAAAACGCAAACACGTCGGGCAAACCCGGACAATGCGGCCAGGCTCCGCTGGATGAGGAATCGTGTTTGTAACTATCGAACAAATGTTTGTCAAAATCGCGTTTACCAGGCGTGGGTGCATGCACTCGCAGTAAAATACCCTTGCGACGCATCCCGTGCGCGGGCGGCCGACGACTCGATCGGAGGTCCCCAAATGCTGAAATTCCTTAACGCGCTCGCCGCCCTCGCGGCGGTTGGCACGTTCGTCATCGCGTTTCTTGACTCGTATGAGGTTCGGTTTAAGGTCCGTAGGCGCACGCGCGGTGCGGACGGTAGAAGGCATTTGCGCCGCAACAAGCGCAAATAAGAATGCCCGGGGTTCGGAGCCCGGGCATTTAACAAAACCAGAAAACTAGGCCGCCCGCGCTTTCGAACACTTACGCGGGATGCGTCGTTTCCTGTAGCTATTGTATCCTGAATCGCCCCGCCGATTCGGGACATTTTGAAAACGCAAACACGTCGGGCAAACCCGGACAATGCGGCCAGGCTCCGCTGGATGAGGAATCGTGTTTGTAACTATCGAACAAATGTTTGTCAAAATCGCGTTTACCAGGCGTGGGTGCATGCACTCGCAGTAAAATACCCTTGCGACGCATTCCGTGCGCGGGCGGCCGACGACTCGATCGGAGGTCACCATATGCTGAAATTCCTTAACGCGCTCGCCGCCCTCGCGACGGTGGGCATGTTCGTCATCGCGTTTCTTGACTCGTATGAGGTTCGGTTTAAGGTCCGTAGGCGCACGCGCGGTGCGGACGGTGGACGGCATTTGCGCCGAAAGCGCAAATAAGAATGCCCGGGGGTCGGATCCCGGGCATTTAACAAAAGCTGAAAACTAGGCCGCCCGCGCTCTTGTACACTTACGCGGGGTGCGTCGTTTTCTATTGACATTGTATCCCGAATCGCCCCGCCGATTCGGAACATTTTGAAAACGCAAATGCTGGCTTATCCTCGACTGGACGGTGCAGCCTAGCGGCGTTGTCCGGCGCGGAAGCTCGCTAATCGGCTATTATTTGTTTAGACAACTTGAGTAGTAGAGGAGTGACCGGTGATGGTGCAGGGCGCCAAACATATGAAGAGCAATAACGCCGCGGACAACGGCGGCTCAAGCCCTCAGCCCAAACCTCAACCAAAACCTAAGCGCCGCCGCAAGCGACTGCCGCGCTGGGCCGACCGGCTCATCACCATCGTCATCATCCTTATTGGCGTGGGCCTTATGACCTGGCCGTGGATTTTGGACCGGCTCGAGGCCTCGGGCGTGTTCAACCAGATCAGCACCGTGTCCAGCACCGTGGACGCGCTGTCTGCCGAGGAGCGCGAGCGCATCCTGCTCCAGGCGCGTTCCTTTAACGAGCAGCTGGCGGGCGAGGCCACCGAGCTCCCCGCCGACCAGATTGAGCCCTACGCTCAGCAGCTCATCTTTGACCGCGACCCCATGATGAGCTGGGTCGAGATCCCCTCCATCGACGTGAGCATGCCCATCTACCACGGCACGAGCGAAGAAGTCCTTATGGCGGGCGTCGGCCACCTGGAGGGCACGAGCCTGCCGGTGGGCGGCACCTCGACGCATTGCGTGCTCACCGCACACTCGGGCATGCGCAACCTGAGCATGTTCGACGACATCCACTCGCTGGAGCCCGGCGACCTGGTGCTGCTGCACACCATGAACAAGACACTCGCCTACAAGATGGTGGACTCCGAGGTCGTGCTGCCCGAGGAGATGGAGTCGCTGACCATCGAGCCCGGCGCCGACAAGGTGACGCTTGTCACCTGCACGCCCTACGGCGTGAACGACCATCGCCTGCTGGTGCATTGCGTGCGCACCAAGTACAGCAAGAAGGACGTCGACAAACAAAAGTCGCTGGCCGGCCGCCACTGGGGCAAGCGCGAGTTTGCCGTGCTCATCGTGGTCGTGGCCATTGTACTGTTGCTGCTGGACATCGTGATCCACGCGGTCCGTAAGCGCCGCAAGGCCAAGGCCTCGGCATAAGACATTCTCCAGAACCGCCACGGTGGGGACGGGCACCTTTGCGGTGGTCGGGACTTCCAAACCATCACAACATTCGATGAAAATCTCGATTTTGACGAAAAGCGTCGAATGTTGTGATGGTTTGCGTTTCGGGCGGCGCGGTCTTCGTTGTGGGCGCGACGGTTTTCGCTGCGGGCGGGACGGTCTTCGCTATGGACGGTGCGGTTTCGTTGCAGAACCGCCGGCCCGCCGCCTGCCAACCGCCGCCCTCGATACGTTTTCGCTGCATTTGGGTAAAGCACCTGCTCCAAGCGGCGTTGCCTTGTATACTAGAGCGGTTTATCTGTTATGCGGAAGGGAGCGCCTATGGCACTCAGCGAGAAAGACGTGCGCGGCATCGCCGAGTACGCAAAGATCGCACTGACCGATGACGAGCTCACCCAGATGACGTCCTACATGAACGACGCCGTCCAGATGCTCGAGCCCGTCTTGCAATATGACTTGCCCGACGTGGAGCCCACGTTCCATCCTATCGGAAGCCTGTCCAACGTGATGGGCGACGACCTGCGCGAGCCCGAGCGCGACCTGCCGCTCGACGTTGCGCTCGAAAACGCCGGCAGCGCGCGCGACCGCTACTTCCGCGTGCCGTCCATTTTGGGAGAGGGGGAGAGCGAGTAATGGCGCTAAGCTTCGATTCCCTTACCGCCGCCCAGATTGCCGCGGGCGTTGCCGCCGGCGACTTTACCGCCACTGAGGTGGCCCAGGCCTCCCTTGCCGCCATCGAGGCGCGCGAGGGCGGGGTCCAGGCATTCCTGCAGGTGGCGCCCGAGCTTGCGCTCGAGGCCGCTGCGCGCGTGGATGCCGACCGTGCCGCCGGAAAGCCGCTGCCCCCGCTCGCGGGCGTGCCGCTGGCCATTAAGGACAACATGAACCTTGTGGGCACGCGCACCACCTGCGCTTCCCGCATGCTCGGGGACTACCAGAGCGTCTATACCGCTACCTGCGTCCAGCGCATGCTCGATGCCGGCTGCCTGCCCATGGGCAAGGCCAACATGGACGAGTTTGCCTTTGGCAGCTCCACCGAGAGCTCGGCGTTCCACCGCACCAACAACCCCTGGGATACCGAACGCGTGCCCGGCGGCTCCTCGGGCGGCTCCGCTGCCGCCGTCGCCGCGGGCGAGGTCGCGCTCTCGCTGGGCTCGGACACCGGCGGCTCCATTCGCCAGCCGGCGTCGCTGTGCGGCGTGGTGGGCTTTAAGCCCACGTATGGCGCTGTGAGCCGTTACGGCGTGGTTGCCTTTGGCTCGTCGCTCGACCAGGTGGGCCCCTTTGGCCGCACGGTCGAGGATATCGCGCTGGCCATGAACGCGCTTACCGGCGCGGGCCACGACCCGTACGACTGCACCAGCCAGGATTGCGCCGTCGATTTTACCGAGCATCTCAACGACAGCATCGAGGGCAAGCGCGTGGGCATCATCCCCGCGTTTATGGAGGCCGAGGGCCTGACGCCCGAGGTCAAGGCCGCTGTTCAGCGCGCCGCCCAGGAGCTGCAGAACCAGGGCGCCGAGCTGGTCGAGGTCGACCTGCCGCACCTGGACGCCGCCATCGCCGCCTACTACGTCATCGGCCCGGCCGAGGCGTTCTCCAACCTGGCCCGTTTTGACGGCATTCGCTACGGCTATCAGGAGGAGAGCTGCGCCAACCTGTCCGATCAGAGCTCGCTCTCGCGCGCCCACGGCTTTGGCGCCGAGGCCAAGCGCCGTCAGATGCTCGGCGCCTACCTGCTGAGCTCGGGCGTGTACGACAAGTACTACTACGCCGCGCAGAAGGCCCGCACGCTCATCACGCAGGACTACGACGCCGCGTATGCCAAGGTGGACACCATCCTCATGCCCGCCTCGCCGCGCACGGCCTTTAAGTTTGGCGAGATCAGCGACCCCACACAGATGTACCTCTCCGACCTGTACACCATCTCGCTCAACATTTGCGGCAACGGCGGTATCTCGGTGCCGCTGGGCCTGGGCGAGGATACTCAACTGCCCGTTTCTGCCCAGCTGGTGGGTCCGGCCTTTAGGGACCGTCAGCTGCTCACGTTTGCCCGCGCCCTGGAGCGCGGCTTTGCCGATGCCGCCACGGGTGCGCCCGCGCTTTCCGTCGCGCCCGATTTTGCCGGGAAGGGAGGCGAGCTGTAATGAAGGAGCTTTCCGAGGTCCTGCAGGATTGGGAGGCCGTGATCGGCCTGGAGATCCATACCGAGCTCACCGCACTCGATACCAAGATGTTCTGCAACTGCAAGCTCAGCCACGATGACGAGCCCAACGCCAACGTGTGCCCGGTATGCCTGGGCCTGCCGGGCGCCCTGCCGGTGCCTAACAAGAAGGCAATCGAGAGCATCGTCAAGGCGGGTCTCGCCACTAACTGCGAGATCCAGCGCCACTCGATGTTCTACCGCAAGCACTACTTCTATCCCGACATGGCCAAGAACTTCCAGACCACGCAGGGTCCGGTCGCCTTTGCCATGTACGGCCACCTGGACCTGGACGTGACCGGTCGCGGTGCCGCCGAGCGCCCCGACTGCGCGTTTGGTGAGGCCGAGGCCCAGAGCCTGGCGAGCGCCTCGGCTAACGCCGAAGGCCTGTCCACGTCCATGACGTCGACCATGCGCGAGGGTAACCAGCGCGCCGGTCACCTGGCCAGCTACGATGCGTCCAACCTGCAGATGCCCGAGCGCCGCGAGGACGGTTCCTACACGGTGCCCATCCGCATCCTGCGCATCCATATGGAGGAGGACGCCGCCAAGATGGTTCACGTGGGCGGCGCCGAGGGCCGCATTACCGCCGCGGCCGAGTCGCTCGTCGACTACAACCGCTGCGGCACGCCGCTGATCGAGCTAGTCACCGAGCCCGACTTGCGTACGCCCGAGGAAGCACGCCTGTTTATGGAAAAGCTCCGTCGCATCTTTGTGACGCTGGGCATTTCGGACTGCTCCATGGAGAAGGGCTCCATGCGCTGCGACGGCAACGTGTCGCTGCGCCGCCGTGGCGAGACCAAGCTGGGCACCAAGACCGAGCTTAAGAACCTCAACTCGTTTAAGAGCCTGCACGACGGCCTTGCCTACGAGATTTGCCGCCAGGCCGAGGTGCTCGAGGAGGGCGGCATTATCTATCAGGAGACCCGCCACTGGGAGCCTAGCCGCAAGCGCACCGTGGTCATGCGCGTGAAGGAAACGGCCGACGACTATCGTCTGTTCCCCGATCCCGACCTGGCGCCGTTCGATCTGGACGACGAGTTCATCGACCGCTGCCGTGGCGAGATCCCCGAGCTGCCCGATGCCAAGCGCGCCCGTTTTGAGGCCGACTTTGGCATTAAGACGGCCGACGCCGAGCAGATTGCCGGCGACCCGGAGTTTGCCGAGTTCTTTGAGGCCGCCGCTGCCGGTATGGCTGGCAAGGAGGCCCAGACGGTCGCAAACCTGCTGGTCAACGAGATGATCGCCTACCTTAAGGGCGCGGGCGTGTCGCTCGCCGAGTCCGGCATTGCGCCGGCTCAGGTGGCGGCACTCGCCAAGCTGCTGGCGACCGATGCCATCAGCTCCAACCAGGCGCACGAGGTCTTTGAGGCCATGGCCCAGACCGGCGACGACCCCAACAAGATCGTCGACGAGCGCGGTATGCGTCAGGTGAGCGATGCCGGCGCGCTGCAGCCGATTGTGGACGAGGTGCTGGCGAACTGTGCCGATCAGGCGCAGCAGTATCGTGACGGTAACCAAAAGGTCATCGGCTTTTTGGTGGGCCAGTGCATGAAGGCGAGTCGCGGCAAGGGCAACCCGAAGCTCTTCAACGAGTTGCTGAGAACGTCGCTCTCGTAAGCGGGAACCCGGGAGCCCCGGCAGGGCGGGTGCTTCCTCAAAATTTCGAACAGTCCTGCGCAAGACGAAGGCCACATTAAGTGGCCTTCTTTGCGTGCGGAACTCATTTTGAGCAAGCACCCGCCCTGCCGGGGCTCCCGGGTTCTGGCAACGACTCGGCCGTTCGGGTCAGGTGGGGCTGAATGGAATAGAGTGAATGGGCGCGCCGTTGGCGCGTCCATTTTTGTGCGGGTGACAAAGGGACTGTCCCTTTGTCACATTGCAATAAATGTGATGAGAGTGTGGCGAAATGAGCTTAAAACTTCCGTAAATGTGATACATGTCACGTTTTACCTAGGGTAAAATGTGGGAAATATCACGTTTACGGAAGTTTCTTTGCGGGAGGTTCGTCCATGCAGCGAGATATCATTGCCAAGCTTAACGCTTGGAAAGCGTCAGAATATCGTAAGCCGCTTATCCTTAAGGGGGCGCGCCAGGTTGGAAAGACGTGGGCGCTTAAGGAGTTCGGCCGAACCTCGTACATCAATTTTGTGTATCTGACGCTCGAGGAGCCGTCACCTGGGGTACAGAGCGAGTACGCTCAGTTTTTCGAAGGTACGCGCGATCCTCGACGGATCATCTCAAATCTTTCCCTGGCACTTGGACAGCCTATCGATCCCGGCAAAACGCTGCTTATTATTGATGAGATCCAGGATTGTCCTTCTGCAGTCGGCGCCCTTAAATACTTCTGTGACGAGGCCCCCGAGTATCACGTCGCATGCGCAGGGTCTTTGTTGGGCGTTCGCTTGTCCCGTGAGACCAGCGCTTTTCCGGTGGGAAAGGTCGAGTTCATGGAGATGCGCCCCATGAGCTTTTCCGAGTTTCTGAAAGCCGAGGGCGCTGCAAACTACGACGAATACCTTGGCGGCCTGGATCAGATCGAAACAGTGCCCGATTTCTTCCATGTCCGTCTCGTCGAGCATCTTCGTCGTTATTTTGCATGCGGCGGCATGCCAGAGGCTCTTGGCCGGTGGGTGGAGACGGGCGATATCGTTCAGGTCGATAAGGTGTTGTCTGATCTCTTGGATTCCTACGAGCGCGATTTTGCCAAGCATGGTGGCCGTGCGCAGTTCGCCAAGCTTTCGCAAATATGGAACTCGATTCCAGCTCAGTTGGCGCGCGAGAACAAAAAGTTCGTTTGGGGTGCGGTGCGCGAGGGGGCTCGTGCTCGAGAATACGAGGATGCTCTGGAATGGCTTGCCGATGCTGGGCTCATCACGGCGGTTCGCCTTAATGCTGCCGGTGGTGTGCCGCTCTCTGCGTACGATGACCTCAAGGCATTTAAAGTCTACTGTCTTGATGTCGGCTTGCTGCGCCGCATGGCAAGGCTGGATGCGTCCGCTTTTGCCATCTCGGATGCGCTATTTTCGGAGTTCAAAGGTTCGTTCGCCGAGAACTATGTGCTTCAGGCATTACTTTCACAGTTAGATGCTGCTCCGCGTTACTGGACAAACGAGAAGCCGAAGCACGAAGTCGATTTTTTGATTCAAGTCGGAAACGAAATCGTTCCCGTCGAGGTCAAATCGGGAGAGGTCGTTCACTCCAAGAGCCTTAAGTACTATGCCGACAAGCATGCGGAGACGACTCCATTGAGGGTCCGCTACTCACTTAAGAACCTAAAGCTCGACGACGGGGTGCTCAACATTCCGTTGTATTTGGCTGATCGATCTGTCCCTCTTATCAAAAAGGCGCTTGATTGTGCGCATCTTGACGTTTAGATCCTGGGTGAGCTGACGGGCGGTGGCTAATTAATCGCTCCGTTACGGCCAGGGAGCTTGGGCCTTAGCGATGCTTGCTTCGCCAAGCGGTGGGGGTGGTGCCGGTGTATTGTTTGAAGGCTTGGGCGAAGGCGGCTTGCTGAGGGTAGTCGAGCCGCTCTGCTACCTGCGCTATCGTGAGCGCGCTATCGGCCAAAAGGTCCTGTGCTCGCTCCATACGGCGTCTGCGAATGTAGGCGCCCAGGGATTCGCCAGTTTGGGCCTTAAAGGTGGCGCATAGTTTGGAGCGGCTTGTGTAGAGCCTCTCGGCCACCTCGTTGATACCCACACGTCTGCCTTTGTCGAGCGCGCACTCAATCATTGCCGTTGCTTCTACGGCAATGGTTATGCTGACGCGTGTATCTGTCGCCTGCCGCGCCTGCTTGTGGGCCGCGCACGAACAGGCGAGCTCCGCGACCATGGTCTCCACGATGCCCTGCATATAGACGTGTCCGCCTACGGTGCGGGCGCGGTCCTCGTTAATCCGGCGCAGCGTGTGGCAGATGACAGACGTCGCTTCCTCGTGCCACGGCTCGGCAAACGCCTCAAAGATCCCCGCGAACTCGGTGGGATAGCGATGCTCCAGTTCGTCAAAATATCCAGGCAAAAAGAGCACCGAGCGCGAGTGATAAAGCTCCCCCGCAAACAGCGGGCTTAATTCCTCGCCACAGCTATCTTGGATAAAGCTGCAAACGGCATTGTTTGGCCACGGTCCATGCAATGGTTTGAGGTTCGCGGGCGTTATGCCAGCCTCGGGCATGCATGTAAGTGTGGGCGCGCTGACTTCGCTCACGCAGGCGTATGGCTCGGGTGTGTATTCGGCCAGGTACATATCGTGCGTCGGGGTGATGAAATGCTCCATGACGATGCAGGCAGGGGAGAGAGGCATGATCCATGCGCGGCCGTGCGCCCGTTCGTTTGCCACCTCGCCGGTAAAGACGGCACCCTTGCCGGTAAGCTCCAGGCCAAACTGCTCAAATTGCGGTGCGTAGAGCTCGGTTATGTCGGTCGCTGCCCGCCGTATTTGCAAAAGCGTCCCTTTCCTTTGCAGAAACGTCCACGCCTGGCTTGATTGTGAGCCATGGCTAACACATCAATGATAAGTTCATTACGGTTAACTCTCAAGCCGTTAGAAAGGAATCTCATGGCAAAGGGATCAAAAAGGGAAGGTGGAGGCATCGGCGAGTTGCTCGCGTATGCCGGTGACCGTAAATTCCTAACGTATTTGGGCATGGCGCTCTCGGCGCTCTCGCAGCTGCTGAGCTTTGGCCCGTACGTGTGCATTTGGCTTGTCGCTCGCGACCTGATCGCCGTGGCACCTAACTGGAGCGAAGCCTGCGACATCGCGATGTATGGCTGGTGGGCCGTGGGGTTTGCGCTGGCAAGCATCGTAGTGTATTTCGCAGGCCTCATGTGCACGCACCTGTCTGCGTTTCGCTGCGCGTCCAATATCCGCAAGACTGCGAGCGAGCACCTGCTTAAACTGCCGCTTGGCTACTTTGACACGCACGCCACCGGTGAGCTGCGTCGTGTTGTAGACGGGTGTGCCGCCTCCACCGAGACTTTGCTCGCACACATGCTGCCCGATATCGCAGGCGCCGTCGCCATGGTCGTGGGCTTGCTCGTGCTGCTTTTCGCCCTCGATTGGCGCTTGGGCGCGGCATGCCTCATCTCGGTGGCCATTTCGTTTGGCGCCATGGCCACCATGATGAGCGGCAAAGGCGCCGAGTTCATGAAGGCCTACATGGGAGCGCTGGTCAAGATGAACAAGACCGGCACCGAATACGTACGAGGCATCCCCGTGGTCAAGGTGTTTCAGCAGACGGTCTACTCCTTTAAGGCCTTCCACGATGCGATCGCCGAATATGCCGACATGGCGCAAAACTATGCGGGCACGTTCTGCCGAGGTCCGCAGGTGCTCAACCTTACCGCGCTCAATGGCCTTGTGACATTCCTGCTGCCCGTGGCGTTGCTGTTGGCGCCGGGCGAGACGACTTCGCGCATTTTATGGCCAACTTCACGTTTTACGCGATATTTTCGGCCGTGGTGCCGACGGCCATGACCAAGCTCATGTTTGTGGGCGAGGCCTCTCAGATGAGTGCCGATTCGCTGGCTCGTATTCGAAGCGTCATGGATTCCAAGCAGCTCTCCGTGCCCGCCCAACCCAAGCACCCTGCCGGTGGCGACGTGCGATTTGAGGACGTGAGTTTTACCTACGAGGGTGCCGAAACACCTGCCGTTAGCCATGTGAGCTTTAGCGTTTCCGCGGGTAGCACTCTCGCCCTGGTGGGTCCCTCGGGTGGCGGCAAGTCAACCTGCGCAAGCCTGATCCCGCGTTTTTGGGACGTTTCCTCGGGTCGAGTGCTCGTAGGCGGTGTGGACGTACGCGATATGGATCCGCACGAGCTTATGGGCCAGGTCGCCTTCGTGTTCCAGACCAACCAGCTGTTCCGGCAAACACTTGCCGATAACGTGCGCGCCTCCAAGCCTACGGCCACTGACGACGAAGTGCGTGCGGCCCTCACCGCAGCTCAGTGCGACGACATTGTGGCCAAGCTCCCACAGGGCATCAATACCATGCTCGGTGCCGGCGGAGCATATCTTTCGGGCGGCGAGGCCCAGCGCGTGGCACTCGCCCGCGCGATCCTTAAAGACGCGCCTATCGTGGTGCTCGATGAGGCCACGGCGTTTGCCGATCCCGAGAACGAGGCGCTCATCCAGCGCGCCTTTAGCAAGCTGGCGGCTGGTCGCACAGTCATTATGATTGCGCACCGACTCTCGACTGTGGTGGGCGCAGACCAAATCGTGGTGCTCAACCAGGGCAGCGTGCAGGAGTCGGGTACCCATGCCGAGTTGCTGTCCCAAGAGGGTCTGTATGCCAAGATGTGGGCCGAATACGAACAGGCCGCGAGCTGGAAAATCACTGCAGCGACCGCGGATGCCGCCGTCACGAAGGGAGGCGAGGCCTAAATGTTCGCCTTATTCCAAAAGAAGTATTTCCTATCCGATAAAGGCGTCGCCGGCGTAAAACGCGGCATTTTCTGGACCACGCTCACCAATCTCATTACCATGGCCGGCATGGGCTTTTTATTCCTGGTTATGGCCGGCTTTGTCGAGCATCTCGCCAGCGGGGCTGACCTGCCGGATGCCCTGCCGATCGTGGGTGGCCTCCTGGTCTTTTTCGTGTTGCTCTTTGCCTCTAACTGGCAGCAGTATTACTACACCTACTGCATCTTTTACGAGGAGTGCGGCAAGCAGCGTATGGAGATTGCTGAGCGCTTGCGCAAACTGCCGCTGTCGTTTTTTGGTCGTCGTGATCTGGCCGATTTAACCGAGACTATCATGGGCGACGTCCAGGCCATGGAGCACGCTTACAGCCACGTGCTGGGAGAGCTTTGGGGTGCCATCATCGCAAGCGCCATTGTGTTCGTGGCGTCGCTGTTCTTTTGCTGGCAGCTGGCGATCGCGGCGTTTTGGAGCGTTCCCGTGGCCTTTGCCGTGCTGTATCTAACACGCGGCCCCATGACCCCGGTGTTCGATCGCGTGCGCGCCGAGAAGGTCAAGGTTACCGAGGCGATTCAAGAGACGCTCGACTGCGTTCGCGAGATCCGCGCCACCAACCAGGAGGCCCATTATCTTGAGAGACTCAACGCCGTGATCGATGCCGAGGAGCGCAAGACCACCAAGGGCGAGCTCGCTAACGGGCTTTTGGTCAACTCCGCCTTTGTCATCCTGCGTCTGGGCATTGCCACCACGCTGGTTACGGGTGCCGCGGTGGTCGCCTCCGGGCAGGTCGACTTTTTGGTGATGTTTGCCTTCCTGCTTATGGTGAGCCGTATCTATGCGCCCTTTGACCAGGCGTTAATGTTAATGTCTGAGCTGTTTGTCGCCGAGTCGTCTGCCAAGCGCATGCGTTCCATCATGGAAGAGCCTGTGGCGCGGGGCAGCGAGAAATTTGAGCCCGCGGGTCACGATGTGGTGTTCGATCACGTGGCATTTGGCTATGGTGCGGGCGAGGACGGACGCGCCGGCGAGAAAGTTCTTACCGATGTGAGCTTTACCGCCAAGGAAGGCGAGGTCACGGCACTGGTCGGTCCTTCGGGTTCCGGTAAGTCTACGGTGAGCCGCCTGGCCGCGCGCTTTTGGGATGCCACTGCGGGCAAGGTTACCGTGGGCGGTGTGGATGTTGCGGGTGTGGATCCCGAGGTGCTGCTGCGCGACTACGCCATTGTGTTCCAAGACGTGCTGCTCTTTGACGACACGGTGATGGGAAACATCCGCCTCGGGCGTCGTGATGCCACCGATGAGGAAGTGCTTGGGGCCGCGCGTGCCGCCAACTGTGACGAGTTTGTGAGCCGCATGCCGCAGGGCTACGACACCATGATCGGCGAGAACGGCTCCAGGCTGTCCGGCGGCGAGCGCCAGCGCATCTCTATCGCCCGTGCGCTGCTCAAAGACGCGCCTATCGTGCTGTTGGACGAGGCGACGGCGAGCTTGGATGTGGAGAACGAGACCGTGGTACAGCAGGCGCTCTCCCGTCTGCTTGCAGGTAAGACGGTTATCGTTATTGCCCACCGTATGCGTACGGTGGAAAATGCCGACAAAATCGTTGTGCTCAAGGATGGAGTGGTTGCCGAACAGGGCACCCCGGCGCAGCTCAAGGCGGCAGGTGGAGAATTCGCCCGCATGGTAGCGCTGCAAAAGGAAGCGGCTGCCTGGCAGCTGTAGGAATGTGACAAAGGGACAGTCCCTTTGTCACATTGAGTTCACCCCCATAGTTTCCAAAGAGTTAACCTTTGTTGACCTCAATAGTTAGATAAACTAAACTATTTTCCAAAAGTGTGCTCGAGCAAACTTGTTTACTCGGGTGCTAAGGCACCGTGCCGCGTCCAATGCGGCAAAAGGGAGAAGCAACATGAAGAAGTCGACGTTCAATACCCTGCTTGTCGGTGGCGGTTTTCTGCTTGGCACGGCCGGCATCAAGCTGCTTACCAGCGCTCCGGTCAAGAATGCCTGCGTGCAGGGTATCGCGTGCGGCATGCGCATCAAGAACGGCTACCAGGACATGGTTGAGCAGGCCAAGGCCAATGTCGATGACATGGTTGCCGAGGCGGCCTACATCACTCAGAGCGAGGCCGCTGCTGACGAGGCAGCCGAGTAACGCTCCCAGGCACAAACTATGAGATTCTCGATTATTAGCGAGATCCCCGGCAGGACCCGTCTTCAATTGGCGGGTCCTGTGCCAGAGAGCGATCTCGATGCACTTCTTAAGCTCAGCGGCGACATCGACGGCGTGCGCAAGGTGCGCGTTTATGGCCGTATTGGCCAGATGGCGCTCGAATATGACGAGCAGCGTCGTGCGGGCGTGCTCGATGCCCTGGGCGCACTCGATGCTCAAGCTATCGCCGATGCCAAGTCGGGCTACGTGATGCAACTCGAGCCGCGCAAGCATAAACTCGTTATGGACCTGGCGACACTTATCGGCGCCCACTACGCGCGCCGCTGGTTCTTGCCGACGCCTCTGCGTGCGGTGTTTGTCGTGGCCGGTTACATGGCATTTTTGCGCGCTGCCCTTCACGAGCTGGCGCAGCCACGCCTAACCGTTCCCGTGCTCGACGCTTCGGCCATCGGCATTTCATTCGTCAAGCGTGATGTCGACACCGCGGGCCAGACGATGTTCCTACTCAACGTGGGCGAGCTGCTCGAGGACTACACCCGCGCCATGAGCGAAAACGAGCTCATCAACTCGCTGCTCGACGTGCCCGACAAGGCGCAAAAAGTGGTCGGCGACACCGAGGTGAGCGTTGCCGCGACCGAGCTTGAGCCCGGCGACTTGGTAGCCGTGCGCACCGGCATGTCCATCTGCATTGACGGTGTGGTCGAGCGGGGAAGCGCCATGGTCAACCAGGCGACCCTGACCGGCGAGCCGCTGGCCGTCGAGCGCAGCGCGGGCGACGACGTGTTCGCCGGCACCGTCGTGGAAGACGGCAGCATCTTGGTGCGCGTGCGCGCCAACACGGCGCAGACCAAGCTGCGCTCGATCGTCTCGCTCGTGCAGACGGCCGACTCGCTCAAGTCCGAGGGCCAGTCGCACATGGAAGACCTCGCCAACAAGATCGTCCCGTGGAACTTCCTGCTTGCGGGCTTGGTTGCACTCACCACGCGTAGCCTCATCAAGACCTCAGCGGCGCTGATGGTCGACTACTCGTGCGCACTCAAGCTTACGGGCTCCGTCGCCGTCATGACCGCTATGAGCGATGCTGCCAAGATGGGCGTCATGGTCAAGGGCGCGAAGTACTTTGAGTCGTTTGCCAAGGCCGACACCATTGTGTTTGATAAGACCGGCACGCTTACCGAGGCGCAGCCGCGTCTTGCCTGCGTGCTCACCACCGATGGCTGGGGCGAGGACGAGATCCTGCGCCTTTCCGCTTGCTTAGAGGAGCATTTTCCGCATCCGGTGGCGCGTGCCGTGGTCAACGCCGCCCGCGAGCGTGGGCTCGAGCACCGCGAGCGTCACGCTGCGGTCGAGTACATCGTGGCACATGGCATTGCCTCGTCCATTGAGGGACGTCGCGCCATCATCGGTTCCGCGCACTTTGTATTTGAGGACGAGGGCGCGCAGCTCGAGTCCGACATTAAGGAGCAGATCGAGTTCCAGATGCAGGGCCTGTCGCCGCTGTATCTGGCGGTTGATGGCAAGGTCGTCGGCGTGCTCGGTATCGAGGACCCGCTTAAGCCCGGGGTCCGCGAAGCCATCGCCGACCTGCACGCGTTGGGCGTTAAGCACGTGGTCATGCTCACGGGCGACTCGGAGCGCACGGCCGAGCGCATTGCTCGCGAAGCAGGTGTCGACGAGTTTAAGGCCGAGCTGCTGCCCGAGGACAAGTACGCGTATGTTGAGCGCATTAAGGGCGAGGGGCGCCACGTTGCCATGGTGGGCGACGGCGTCAACGATTCGCCGGCGCTGGGCCTGGCCGATGTGGGCCTGGCGATGGGCGGCGGAAGCGACATCGCCAAGGAGGTCGCCGATATCATCCTGACCGATACGGATCTGGCCGCAATCGTGCGCTTGCGCCGCATGAGCCAGGGGCTTATCGACCGTCTGACGAGTTCGTATTCCAAGGTGATGCTCACCAACTCAGCACTCTTGGCACTGGGCATTACCGGCATGATTACTCCGCAGACGTCGTCACTACTGCACAACGGCTCAACGATCGCCTACAGCCTGGGCAACGCAAAGGCTTACCTGCGTTAGCGCTTTCAATTGAGTATATGGCGTGCATTCGGGCGGCACCGCAGCCGCCAGGGTGCAGGCCTTCTTTTGTTTGACGAGATGTTAGCTCAGATATATGCTCGTGCTAGCAATGCTAGCAAATGCTGAAGGTGAGGTTGAGATGGCTACCGTTGGCAGCATGGCGCAGGTGAATGTTCGCGTAGATCGCTCGGTTAAAGAGCGCGCCGAGGAAGCGTTGCGGCTTTCGGGCAGATCACTGCCCGAGCTCATCAAAAAGGTGGTGGCCAAGGTCGCACAGGGTGGCGGGCAGTGTGAGGAAGTGCTGTCTGCCGTTGATGGCCGGCAGCAGACCGTCGCGCCCGATACGCCGTTCGCCGCATCATGGGCGGCGGCGGATCAGCTTTACGCGGACCTGGGTATCGATACGTCGCCCGTATCCGACGATCGCGATTGGGACACAATCTATTCCGACGCCATGGATGAGCATTATCGCCAAAAGGGGATGATCCAGTGAGTGGGGCGCCTCTCAAGATCATGGTAGACGCCAACGTATGGGTCGATTCGTTTTGCGTCGACCATGCCGAGTCGCTTGCCGCGCGTGCGTTTATTGGGCAGGCGACGGAGACGGGGGCGTTGCTGTTCTTCCCGGTTCATATCGCTAAGGACGTGCTGTACGTTGTCCAACACGAGCTCAAGCGCAGGGTTCTTGCCGAAAAAGGCTCGGTCGACGAAGCGTCGGCGCAAGCGATTGGCGAGGCGGCGCTGGCGTTTGTTCGGAACATGACCGAAAACGCCACGGCCGTGGGTGCAGATGCGTCGGACCTTTGGCTGGCCGACAAATACTTAGCGCTCAATCGCGATTACGAGGACAACTTGGTGCTTGCCGCGTGCAAGCGCGCACAGGTCGATTACTTGGTGACCAACGATCGCAAGCTGCTCGAACATGCCGATCTTGCAGCAAAGACACCTCGTCAAATGATGCCGATTCTTGCTTTGGCCGAACGCGGCGGCGCGGCTATTGGTTAACGCGAACTGTTTGCGGGCCTCTTGGACGACGATGCGCCAAGGGACCCGCGTCTGATATTTACAAAAGCTCGGCCTTAATGGCGGGACTTTCTGCGAGCTGCTCGGCTGCCTTTTTGTCAGAGCTGTCGAGTGCTGCCAGGCTGCGGTAGACCCACTCGTTGACCTGGGTGTTCTTGACGCCTGCGGTCTGCATAAGGGCGCCTACCTCGCGGATTGCTGCGAGCAGATCGGCTTTGGGACCCGCGAGCTCGACGTCGACGCCGTGGTAGGCGGTCACGCCGCGGTTTTCGCTCACGTGGTCGATAAAGCCCTCGACGGTCTCAAGCTGCTGGGCGAGAGCTGCATCATCGTCAGCGTCCAGCGCGACGAGTGCGTTCGATACCGTGAGGGCGGGATGTCCGCAGGGGACAAAGCCTTTGATGACATCCATAGCTTCGGTAATGGTTGAGCCCAGGCCTGCGAGGGCATTGACGAGTTGCTGCTTGGTATCCATAACGGTCCTTTCGACGGGTCAATTTTGCTTGGCAAAAATATACGTGACGCGATCGGTAGCAAAAGTGCGAAGTGCGGCGCACATTGTGGTCTTCACAGCTCGTGCATAGAACAGCTGTCCGCTTTCAGAACGTGGTAAGATAACACTCCACAAGCGGGGCTCGCCCCGCATGTTCCTTGAAAAGTCGACGGGTGTTGGGTGCTCGTGCCCAATGCCATCCAGACTTTCCCGACATTCGGGGGCGACTGGTTTCGACACGATAGCTCTGAGAGAGGAAGCAAGCCGAGGTCTCCTCGCCTCGTTAAACAGGGGTACCGTCAAATTGAATTGACAACAACTCTTCTTTTGAGCCTATGGCTCTCGCTGCTTAGTCTATAGCGGCGCGTCAACCCGGTGATTTCCCCGACACCGGCGCGACGTCATTTTAGGGGAATGCTCCTGCGCACGTAATCGGTATGGCGCAGGCTAAGACCGAACCGGTTAGGACGCCGCGAGCGTGTCGCTGCGCGCAAAGCGTCCGAGACTAAACCAGCGACTGAGCTTGGAGATGCCAATCAGGGGGCTTTCGTGGACCGGAGTTCGATTCTCCGCGCCTCCACCAACTGTTCAGTAGGCGAACACATACGCGTGTTCGTCGTTAGGCGGGCGTTCATATTGCTCGTCAGATAGAAAGAAGCCGCTCCATACGGGGCGGCTTCTTTGCGTTCTAGGCCTGCGGCATGATCTCCTGCTCGCCGTCCTCGTCCATGTACGGCATGAGGAACACGCCGCCCTGCTCGGTGGTAAGCAGCAGGTACTCGCGGTTGTGCTCGTCGCACACGATTTCCTGGCCGATGCCCTCGGGCAGGTCGTATATGGGGCCGTCCGTGCGGGCTTGCCTCACGGTCACGTCTTGCGCTCCCATGGCCTGCGACGCGCAGCTGGCGGCGGCCAGGACGATGAACAGCAGGACGACCGCCGCGAGGATGGGGCCGCACCCGCCGTTGCGCTCCTCGTCTGCGGGGCTCGGGTACGGCATGGCCTATCCCACCTTCACCAGATAGTCGTCGGCCTCTGGCTTGCCCGTGGCCTTGCCCACGGCGATGTAGCGCGTTGCGCCGCTGTAGCCCGTGTATCGGCCCCACACGTAGCCGTCGGCGATCTTGTACCAGTTATCCAGCGTCACGGTCTCGCCGCTGGAATAGTGCGCCACCTCGGTGCCGCCCAGGCCGGGGGCGTCGCGCACGCGCAGGTAGTCCACAGTGCAGCGGTAGGTGCCGCCGAAGTTCTCGGTCGTTTCCTGCTGCGCAGGCTGCGGCTGCGGGACGGCTGCGGGGGCGCTTCCAGCAGTGATGCCGAAGCATTCCAGGTAGATGCGCGCCAGCTCGTCCAGGTTGCCGTTGAACTTCTCGCGGTCGCCGTCGTTGTCGATGAAGCCGTTCTCGCACAGGCGGTAGTTGATGCCGCGCGCGGCGGCTCGGTTCGGGTTCGCGAGGTCGGAACGGCGCACCAGCTTCTCGGAGCGCCCGGGCATGAACGCCGCCAGCTTGTCGGCCAGCGCATTGTCGTACTCGTCAGGCTCAAAGCCCTCCTTGATGATGACGTGCGCGCCGTGGGCCGTGGCGATGCCGCTGGCGTCCATGTGCAGCTCCACCACTGGCGCGTCGGTGCTCAGGCGGTTAAGCCCGCCGTCGGCGTACCAGTTGCGGGACGTATCGCCCAGCTCGACCTCGGAACCGCCCAGTTCCTTGATTCGCTGGCCCAGGGCGCGAACGCGCTCGGCCTCGGTGCAGCCGCCTGCGCAGCAGCCGGGGTCGCCAGCGCCGTGGCCGCAGATGATGAACAGTTTAGCCATTGCCTACTCCTTCCCGCCTACGGTCACGCCCAACAGGGCGTCGAGCCACTTGGATGTGATGCCTACCGACTTGAACAGCGTGTAGGCCGCCTGCACGCCGCCTACCACGGCGAAGGCGCACGTGACCCATGCGCCCGGGTCTGCGGGCACGCCGCCCACGAAGCCGGTCACGACGCCCGCCAGGAGCGAGCAGCCCAGCGCCAGGATGCGCGCGGCCTTGCCGGTCATGGCCTCGGTCTTGATCAGCTGCACCGCGAACGGCACGACGAAAGACAGCACGATGGCTGCGATTGCTTGCATTTCTGTCATTTCGGATTCCTTTCTATCGAGTCGATTCCTTGTAGAGCAGGTCAACGCGGTCGGCGATGTGGTCGACCTTCGCCGCCATGCCCTGGCTGCGCGCCTGGCTGTTTGCCAGGTCGGCGTGCAGCACCTCGTTGGAGGTCACGACGGACTCCATGAGCGCCTTCATAGCCTCCATCAGCGCGTTGCTGCGCTCCATCTGCGCGGCGATGCGGCCCTCCATCTGGCTGCGCTCGCGGTCGCGCTGCGCCCGCTCGTTCACCTCGTCCTGCTTTCGCTCCTCGCGCTTGAGGTCGATGTTCGCCTTGCGCTCGTTCTGGGCCTTGAACTCTTCGAGGAACTGCTTGCCGAAGTACAGGACCACTAGGACGAGCAGCGCGCCGAAAAGCGACCCGGTGCCGTACGGCGCGAAGATTTCCAGCACGTCGGTCATTCGTTTTCTCACCTCCTCGAATCGCTGCCGCGATTGTCCGCGAGGTGTCGCCGGGCAAAAGAAAAGCGCCCCCGAAGGGGCGCTCGCTACTCCTGCGGCGCTTCCGGCTGGTCGGGCTCCATGGCTTCCAGCTCGTTGATGCGGTCGCGCCACGTCTGGCGCTGCGAGATGATCTCGGCCACCTCCTTGGCAGCTGCGGCGATGGCCGAGAGCAGGTCGGTGATGGACGATGCTGAGAAGATGCGCTCCACCGCCTTCATGACCTTGTAGTCGCTCTGCTCAAGCTGCTGTTTGTAGCCGTTGATCTCCCCGGCGATTTCCTGTTCCGTCATGGGTCGCTCCTTCCGTTGCTAGGGTAGGGGCATGTTCCCATCCGTGTCGCCTCCAGGTTTGGATTGCATTGAGCAACCCCCCCCGCGGGATTTCCGAACAGGCTGCGGTACAGCGCGTCCATGGCCCGCACGCTGCGGTGCGCGTCCAGCCGCTTCATGCCTCCGCGCCAGCTCTGGTAGCTCTGCTCCACCTGCTCAGGGGTCATGATGCCATCGGCGACCATGCGGGCCATCTTCTTGAGCTTGCGGCGCTCCCGCGTTATGGAGTCTCGGCACGGCTTCACGACTATGCGGCCCGTGTCCGTGTAGAAGATGCGCTTCTTCAGCCACGTGAACCCGCGCGTGAGCTTCACCACGCGCGTCTTGCGCGGGTTCAGCTCGATGCCCAGCTCGACGCATTTGCGCTCTATCAGCAGCAGACACACCTGCAGGTAGCCCTTGGACTCGTGTATCAGGTAGAAGTCGTCCATGTAGCGCCCGTAAGACTCGGGGCGCAGCATCTCGGTCACGTAGTGGTCGATGCGATTGGGGTGGGCAACGGCGCATATCTGGTTCGGCTCGCTGCCCAGCCCCAGGCCCACATCGCCCTGCGCGTCTATCAGGCGGTGCTCCAAGGCGACCACGCGCGGATCTAGCAGCGCGGAGGCCACCTGGTCTTTGACGGGTTGGTGCGCTATGCGCGCGAAGTAGTCGGAGAAGTCGCCGAGCAGTATGTAGCCCTCGCGGCCGTGCCGCCTCCAGTGGTCGGCCAGGTGGCGCTTGAGCAGCTTCAGGGCGTAGTCGGTGCCGCGCCCCTTTATGTTCGCGGAGTTCGCGGCTATGAGGGTGGGCACGATCGCGGGAACGAGCGCGTTCTGCGACAGCGACTTCTGCACCACGCGCTCGGGAAAGTGCACGGCGCTGATGTGGCGCAGCTTGCCGCGCTCCCATAGGTCGAAGCGGATGAAGCCCCGGCATATGTCGCGGCCCTCCAAAAGGTCGCGGCGGGACAGGACGGCGTTGCGCAGGTAGTCCTTCATGTACCGCTGCGTGGACGCCTTCCACATCACGCCGCGCGCGGCCTGCTTGGAAGCCTTGCACAGGCTGTTGAGGTCGGCCACGGTCTCAAGCGTGCACGTCTTGACGCGCTCGGCCTTGGCCTTGGCCCGCTTCTCCTCGCGGCGCTTCCGGCGTGCGGCCCTTCTTTGCTCGGAGTTCACAGAAGGCACCCCGCACGGCTTTCAATGTGGCTCTGACAGCCGCTTGAGGTATGGCCATGAAACGCGGCGAAGCCACGGAGCGCCGCGCCATGCAAGCAGCGTCCGGCCACCCTCGCGGGGTGCGTATTTACGGGCGTGAGCCCGACGGTCGCGCCTTCCTTCCTCTCTGCGCTCTGCTTTCGGCCCTGGGGCCTACTCGGTCTGGCAATAAGGGAATCCGGGGCGGGGGCGAACCCAGACGTTCGTCGCCGAGTTGTAGTTGGCATTGCCGTTGTTGTTGACGTAGCACACGTTGGACGAGGAGCCACCCATGACGGAACGCAGCCACCAATTGTACCGATAAACAAGGCGCGACCGCCGCCCATTATAGCGAACGCAGGCGCTCTAGCTCGGCCTCGGCCTCGGCTATGCGCTCCTCGGTGGACTTCTTGCCCGTCACGCGCACGTTCTTGCGCGCGCCCTTCAGCAGCCTGATCTCCTCCTCGACCATGGCCGCCAGCTCCTCGAAGCGGTTGGCGTTCACGGGCAGGCCGATATCCATGAGGCACTGCATGTCCAGCATGAGCTGCTCGCAGTCCGCTATGGCCAGCGTGAGGTAGCGCCTGCGCTCCAGCGCATTGAACGAGCTGTTGGGATAGAAGCAGTCGGCGCGGTTGACGTTGTACACGATGCTGCGAGCCGTCTCCACGGTCGGCACCGCGTTCAGCAGACGGTAGGCCTTCGGAACCACGGAGGACGACGCCATCAGCTTGTTGACCTCCACGCGGATGGCGATCGCTTGAGTGAAGAACTTGTACTCGGACACCTCGCGGTTGCGCTGGTAGACGCCGCTCACGTGCACCTCCTGGGGAAACTGGCGAAAAAAGCGGCCCGCTTCGCGGGCGAGAGGCGACCGCGCAAGGCGGTCGCCTAAAAGCAGAGTATAGAGCACTCGGCTGGTTAGCCGAAGAGGAAGCCGGGGCGGGGGCGAACCCAGACGTTCGCCGCCGAGGTGTAGTAGGCAGTGCCGTTGTAGTTGACGTAGCACACGTAGGACGAGGAGCCACCCATGACGGAACGCAGCCACCAATGGCACCGAGTTCCGTTGATTCGGTGCGCGGTGTCCCTGAACAGGTCCCACTGGCAGTCAAAGCCGACGCTGTAGCCCTTGGTGCCCCACACCGGGCAGCCGTACACCTCCATCTCGGACAGCGAGAACACC
>NZ_JAWHPN010000006.1:46931-84182 GCF_032584215.1 Collinsella aerofaciens
GCACCGAGTTCCGTTGATTCGGTGCGCGGTGTCCCTGAACAGGTCCCACTGGCAGTCAAAGCCGACGCTGTAGCCCTTGGTGCCCCACACCGGGCAGCCGTACACCTCCATCTCGGACAGCGAGAACACCTTGCCGATATCCTGCCAGCTCCACGAGTTGGAGTCGTTGAGCGCGCCGCTGGCGCTGTAACGCTCCTCAAGCAGGACGCGCTGGGTCAGCAGGTACTTGGTCAGGCTTTCGGGCAGGCACGCCTCGAAGGCCGTCTCCCACGCCTTGAGGTTGCTGTTGGGGTAGGGGCATTTCTGGTCGGCGGTGCCCTGGTTCGTGTTGGTCGTGTTCCACATCAGGAAGCTGTCGTTGGCAACGCCGGTCACGGTCTTGGCCACGGCGATGGGCGCGGAGGCCACGAAGGCGATGTGGTGGCCTTTGGAGCTGTCGCCGCAGCAGTAGTACGGGTCGAAGTGCGCCAGGAGGAAGCGCACGGACTGCTGGGCCGCCACGCCCGACGCGCTTACCAGCGGCACGTCGATGTAGTCTCCCACGCGCAGGCCCGCGAAGTTGCCGTTGGCGATGCGCTTATGCAGCGCGTCGTACACGCTGCCGCTGCCGATCTCTCCCGCCAGGATGGCGGCGATGTTCTGCCCGCCGTACTTGCCGATTTGGCCCTGGCGGTTGTACTCGGCGTTGTTGAGCGCCGTCTGCGCGTTGCTGCGCGCGGTATCGTCGATGACCTCGTAGCCGATGCCGCCCACCGACAGGGTTTTCGCTTGTGCCATTTCGTTGCCTTTCTACTTGAGGTTGAGGGTTGTGCCGGACGCCGTGCAGGTGCTCCCGAACGTGATGGTGCTGCCAGATGCACTGGCCTTGGAGGCGGGGCAGTACACGGTGCCGTCGTCGTAGATGAACGCGTCCGTGGCGTCGGCCAGCTTGCCGTACAGGTCGGCTATCTGCTGCCTCTGCTTGGCCATGTCCGAGCTGCCCGCGCTGCCCTGCGCCACGCTGTTGGCTATCTGCAGGGCGATGTTTGCCGCCGCGTCGGCGTTCGAGGCCGCGCCGTTTGCCGCAGCCGTGGCGGCTTGCGAGGCCGTCTTCAGCTGCGACGCCTCGGTCACGCGGTCGCTTTCCGCCGTGGCTCGCTTCTTCTCGGCCTCTGCGCGCTTGGTTTCGGCGGTCTGGCGTGCCTTCTCGTTCGTGGCGCGCTGGTTTTCCGCGCTCGCGCGGGAGGCCTCGGCCTTCTGCATCTGCGCGTTCAGCGCGCTCACGTCGGCTAGCTGCCCTTCGAGGTTCGCGATGGTCGCCTCCACCGCATCGACGTACGGGCCGGATATCTCGCCCGACGCGCTCGCCGAGGGCAGCACGTTCACCAGGACGTTCTCGGTGGTGGCGTCCAGCCCTGCCGCGTTCCGCACGCGCACGTAGCACACCTTGAGCAGCCCGGCCACGCCGAAGACGGCGGGGTCGACCGTCACGGTGGCCACGTTGTCGCTGATGCCAGTGAACTGCTGCTCCACGTAGGTGTGGTCGGGCTTCGCAGCCATGAGGTGCACCTTGCAGCCCGTCAGGGCCGCCTTCTTGTCGCCGTCGTAGATGGCGGCCTTCAGGACCTCGGCGCTGTCGCCCTGGTGCACGGTGATGACGGGCGGCGCTATGTTGGTCTTCTTGAGGTTGAGCGTAAGCTCGTGCGTTGCCATGCCTCATTCCTTTCCTTCGGCCGCAAGTGTCCGCGATATGTCGCCGGGCTGCGCTCTGTGGACCCCGCATATCTCCTCGTCGGTGAGCGCCGAGAAGTCCACGGCGTTGGCCTCGCCGCCTTCCGCGTCCATGGCGGCCACGGGGCTGGACACGAGCGTGAAGCCGCCCTTGCCGTCGAACTCGAACACGTCTTCCGATTCCACGATGGCCCGCGCCGTGGCCGGGTCGCTGATGCACTCGAACACCGGAAGCGCCTCGGGCGGCTTCGGCGCGCCGTCGAGCGCCTGCGGCGCTTCGGGCTGCTGCACAAGGTGGTAGAACATTCCGTTTCCCCTCTCGCTGGTCTAGTTTCCCGTGATGCTGCTCATGCCGGTGATGATTCCGTTCACCACGTTGATGGTGCCCCACGTCCAGTTGTTGCCGTTGTTGGTGATGCACCCGATGAACTGCGTGGAGCCCGTGTACCCGTAGGTGCCGCCGCTGCTCGGACTGGTTCCTATGGCGAACTTCGGGGCGAGTATCCTGGCGGTGCCCGACGACCCAATGTCTGCGCGGCTGCTATCCAGGTACACGTAGTTGTTGGAGTTCTCCTGCAGCTTCACGTACGCCGAGCCGCCCGCGTTGCTGTTGCCGCTCCTCATGTACAGCTGCTCGTCGGGATGGCTCATGTAGCCCGCGTAGTAGGGGGTCGTCAGCCACGTCTGGCGGTAGTAGCGGTTGACTGCCAGGAAGCCGTAGCCGCAGGCGGATATGCCCACGCCGTCGGTCGAGCTCGCCGTGGGGCTGTCCTTCGCGTGGACGGCCTCGATGGTGCAGTACTCGGTCGAGCCGTTCACGAACGACGCTCCCGGGTGGTTGTTCGTCGTCGTGCCGGTGGTGATGTAGTTGGTTGACGACGTGCCGACCATGTTGCAGCGGAACATGGAGGTGCTGCCCACCAGCACGGTGCCCGCGATGATGGAGCCGTTCTTGTCGTATATCTGGAAGCCGTTGGTGGCGTTGATATAGACCCTGTTGCCGTTGCTGTCGGTCATGAAGATGGAGCCGTCGCGCAGGTAGAAGGCCCCGCTGTCGAGGTCCCAGTACGAGTTCCCGCCTTTGATGCGGCCCGTGGTCAGCTCGTCGGCGGTCACGCCGTCGCCGGTTATGGCCGTGCGCCACTTCCACGCGCCGCTGGAGTACTTGGAGTTGGCCACGCCGATGATTCCGCCGCCTATCTTGACGCACTTGGTGGCGCTCTCGGGCTTCTTGTCGTACACCAGGATGCCCTGGCCGGGCTCCTCGTACACCCAGCCGCCCGTGGTGTTCACCTCGCTGTTGAGCATGTCAACGATCTTCTTGCGGATATCCGTCGGCAGCTGGTCGAGCTGTTTCTGCAGCCCATCCACCTCGCCCTCGGCGCTCGTCAGCCGTTCGTCCAGCTTGCCCGTGACGCCTTCCAGGTACTCCTTGTTGGCCTCGTCTATCCGCTTGAGCACGCTCTCGCTCTGCTCCACCGTGGTGTCGGTGTAGAGCTTGAGCACTTCCTCAAGGGACAGGTTGCCGTCGTCGGAGTACTTCTTCAGCGCCTCTTCCAGCGTGGTATCGCCCTTGTCGGCATACTCCTTGAGGGCCTTGTCAAGCGCGTCCTTCACCTCGTCGGTGTAGTCCTTGGCCGCGCCGCCCTGCTCCCTGGCGAACGCCTCCTGGCGCTTCTCGGAGGCCGCCAGGCTCTCGCCCCATTTGCCGGTCGATGCCTTGTTGGACGCGTTTACCGCGTCGGCCACGGTGGCGCGGATGCTCGAAGCCGTTCTCTTTGCGCTGGACTTCTGGGCGGCCATCAGCTCGGCCACGGTCTGGTAGTTGCCGAACGTGTAGGTGACCTCGCCGGGGCGCAGCTGGTCCTCCACCACCTTGGTGATGCGCGTGCGCACGCGCAGCGGCGGGTCGTACACCTTGTCCACCACGGTCACCAGGTCGCCCTCGTCCGCGCCCTCGAAGCCCTCGCCGGCGCGCGCAAGCGCCACGGCGTCCGCAGTGTAGGACACGGTGGGCACGCACGACTTAGCCAGCTGCGCCTCGGTGAGCTTCTTCAGCTCGGCGGCGTCCTCGCAGTCGGAGAACTCCACGTCGCCGAACACGTGCGCCTTGCCGCCCTTGCCGTCGGGCCGTCCCCAGCGCGCCAGCGCGTCGGCCGACCCCACCCAGTTCTGCCCGCCGTTCACGTCGCCGAAGGTCAGCTTGCGATCGTAGCCGCCCGTCAGGTTGCCGTCCTCGTCGGCGGTCTGCAGGGACTTGCCGTAGCCGTACAGGGCGGTACACACGTTGCCCTCGTCCACGCTGCGCTTGACGCTCACGAGGTCCTTGGCGTAGGTGAAACGCTTGCCGTTGTCCTCGCCGACCTGCTTGGCCATGCACACGCGGCGTGCGGTCACCTTGGTGCCGCTCACCTGGATTTCGAACGACAGCTCGCCGCCCCAAGTGTCTGCCACGTCGTGGATGGCCGCCCATGCGTTGGTGTGGTAGAAGTTCGTGCCGGCCTGCCCGAGGTCGGCCACGGTTCCGACCTGCCAGCGCGAGGAGGACAGCGCCGAGGCCAGCGCGGCGTAGGCGCTCACGTCGTAGGGGCGCTTGTCCTCCAGGTAGTCGCCCAGGAGCTCGATTTGCGCCGAGGTCGGGCAGTAGTACGTGTAGAGGATGCCCGCGCTTGCGCGCTCCTCCTCCACGCCGTCCACGATGTTCTCGTGCCAGCGGCCCTTGAGGTCGCGCCACACCAGGCGGTCGCCCTTGTCCAGGCGCGCCAGCGTTGTGATGCTCAGGGCGTTCTCGCCGTTGACCTCGCGCGTGTCCTCGCACTCGAACAGCGTCTTGATGGGTCCCTTGTACGCCTCCCAGCGGTCGCATGCCCACAGAATCATCAGCCCACGTACCTTTCCGTCCACTGTACCGTCGCGGTGCCGCTGGACAGCTTGAGGCTGTTGGCCCCCGGCTCCAGCGGGAAGAAGTCACTCTCGAAGGTCACGGGCGCGGGGCTGCCGTCCACCGTGGCCTGCGGGGCGGCCATGTCGATGACCACCGCGCTCGATGCCGTCACCGCCTTGTCGATCTGCACGAACTCGCCCGTTCCCATGTTCGTCAGCCGCAGCGCCGACGTGCTGCCGCCGGGCCTGACGGTCACGGTGGGGTAGGTGCGGAACGTCCCGCCCACCTGCACGCCCGAGGTGCCCGACACGGTTGCGCGCCCCTCGGCCCCGTAGGCCACGGGGTCGTATGCCGTGAACGTCAGCGTGGCCTCGCCGGTGTGCCACAACGTGTCGAGCGCGCCCGGCGAGGTCAGCACGGCCATGTAGCGCAGGCCCAGGTGCCTCTCGTCGTCCAGCCACAGCTCGGCCTCCTTGAGGCACAGCAGGCGCGAGGCCATGAGGCGGCGAAGGGCCGCCATGTCGTCGGCGGGGCGCGCCCTCCAGGCCGCCGCCACGTCTATCGTCAGGGGTTTCAGCTCTGCGCGCATGAAGCGCGAGCCGGGCTGCCCGGGCACGTCGCGCGTGGCGATTTCGTACTCGGGCAGCAGCGAGCGGGTCACGAGCCGGGTGTCGAACCACGGCGCGAAGTCGAAGCCGTTGTATATCATGCGAAGCACTCCTGCCGTTTGATTTCCTTGGCTATCTGGCGGGAGATTTTCTCGATGTCGGCCTCCTCCCGCACGGTCGCGTACAGGTTGATTGTCACGTTCGTGTCGCCATGGGCCGCGCCGTCCTTGCCGTCGAGCAGCTTGGCGATGCCCTCGGCCAGCGGGCGCGCGCCGCGCTCGTTGAACGGCACCACGCCCTCGGGGCCCGCCTCGCCGACGCCGATGACGCTGGGGCCGTTGAACACGCCGCCCTTGGCGTACCAGTCGATGCCGAAGTGCGGCACGCTCGGCGGGGCGATGCTGAAGCTGCCGGAGATGGACAGGTGCGGCAGCTTCAGGTGGGGCAGCGACCACGAGAAGTTGAAGAACCCCTTGATGGAGTCGATGACGTTGCGCACGGTGTCGCGGGCGTTCTGTATCGGCGTCTCGATGGCGCTCTTGATGGAGTTCCACACGCTGCTCACGGTGTCCTTGGCGGCGTTGAACACACTGGAGATCGTGTCGCGGATGCCGTTCACGATGCTGGATATGGTGGAGCTGATGCCGACCCACACGCTCGACGCCGTGCTGCTCACGGCCCCCCATATGGAGTCCCACACCGCCTGAATTGCCGACAGCACCGCCGATATGGTGGAGCTGATGGCATTGATGGCCGCGCCTATCGCCGAGCTGATGGCATCCCATATGCTGGAGGCGGTGAAGCTCACCGCGCCCCACACCGTGTCCCACACGCCCTGGATGACCAAAAGGGCTGCGCCTATCACGTCGCTAACGTACTGGATGTATGCGCTCACCGCGCCGTAGATGGCCTCCCATATGGCGCTGGCGGTGCCGCTGATGCCTTCCCACGTCGCGCCCCACCATTCGGAGAGCGCCGTCACCACGTCGGTGATGACCTGGCTCACCGCGTCGATGTAGCTTCCCACCGCGCTGCAGATTGCGTCCCATGCCGCCGTCAGCTGCTCGCCGAAGTTCTCCCAGATGAAGTTCCAGGGTATGAGCAGCGTCTCGATGGCCAGGTTCAGAATCTCGCCCAGAAGCATCACGGCGACCTGCACCACGTTGCAGATGCCGTCCCAGATGGACGAGGCGGTGCCGGCCAGGCCTTGGAAGAACCCGGCTATGGCGTCGATGGCCCCCTGCACCGTGGAGCAGATGCCGTCCCACACGCCGCCCAGCGTCTCGCCGAGCTGCGAGAAGAACTCGCCGACGCTTTGGGCCACGTCGCCCGCCACCTGGGTGGCCACCTCGAACGCGGCGCACACGGCATCCCACACGGCGGTCACCGCGTCGCGGAACTCCTCACAGTTGTTCCACAGCAGCACCACGGCGGCGATGATGGCCGCTATGGCCGCTACCACGGGGTGCGCGGCTATGAGCCCCAGCGCGCCGGTGCCCAGCTTGCCGACCACCTGGAAGGCCGCTCCGATTTTCGGCACGGTGTCCACGACGGTGCCGACCGTCGACAGCACGGGGCCTATGGCGGCCGCTATCGTGGCGATCGCCAGCACGGCGGTCTGGCCGCCCTCGCCGATGCCGGCGAACCACTCGGAGAACGACTTGACGACACCCGCCACGTTGGTGGCGATGTTGAGCAGCGGCTCGCCAAGCGGCTCGATGGAGCCCTGCAGCTCGCGCATGGCCTCCTGCGATTTCACGGCGAAGCTGTCGGAGGCGGCCTCCTGGGCCTGCTGCGCAGCGCCCGCCACGTCGCCGAAACTGTCCTGCACGCCCGCCAGGG
The DNA here is from genome assembly GCF_032584215.1 of Collinsella aerofaciens. Classification (GTDB taxonomy): domain Bacteria; phylum Actinomycetota; class Coriobacteriia; order Coriobacteriales; family Coriobacteriaceae; genus Collinsella. Next base: position 53,976 of record NZ_JAWHPN010000006.1, read on the forward strand.
ACTCGATCATGCCCAGGGCATTGTCCTCGCCCAGCGAGGACCACAGGGTGGAGGCCAGCGCGGCCTTGTCGTACTCGTTTGGCATCTGCGTGAGGTCGCCCAGCACCGCCTGCAGCATGTCCTCGGCGGTGGCGCTGCCGTTCTTGAAGTTCTCGAAGACCTCCTGCGTGCCCTCGCTGAACGAGCCGATGGATTCCTCCATGCGGCCGTCGGACAGCGCCGTCAGGAACTCGTTGAGGTAGTCGCCCACCTTGTCCAGGTTGTACGCGCCGTTGGACGTGCCCGCTTCGAGCAGCGAGAAGTACTCGCTGGCGCTCATTCCCGCCTCGCCCCATCGCACGGAGTATTCGCTCAGGTTGTCGCCCAGCTCGTCGGTGTAGTTCAGGCCGCGCTGCATGCCCGCCGTCAGCAGGTCGCTGGCCTCGGTGGCGGACAGCCCGAAGCCCTCCATGAGGGCGTTGGTGCCGCGTATGGACTCGTTCACGTCTGCGCCGAAGGTGTCCGACAGCATGAGTGCGTTGGTGGTGACGGTCTGCAGGTCCTCGTCGGACACGTCGCGAAGGGTGGACTTGCACTGGATCAGCGCATCGTTGACCTCGTCCAGGGACTGGCCCCAGCCACCCTCGTATATGCGCTTGCCTATGCCGCTGAAACGCTCGGCCTCCTCGCCTGACACGCCGAACGCAGCGGCTATGCGGGCGTTGGCCTGCTCGTAGTCGCTGGCCACGCCGAATACGGCCTTACCGGCGGCCACCACGGGCGCGGTCAGCGTCACCGTGGCGGCCGTGCCGGCCTTCTTGAACGAGGACGACAGCTTCGCGGCCTTCTCGTCGCCCTCGGTTATGTTCTTCCAGGAGATGCCCTGGAGGTCGCGCTCCAGGGCCTTGATGTTCTTGGATACGTCAACGGTGTCGAGCACCGCTTTGATGATGACGTTGCCGTCCATGCTTACCTCGTCGCTCTCTTGAGCGCGGCGAACACATCGCGCATCGCCGCGTCGCTTCCTTCCTCAGAGCCGTGTGAGCTGCGGCCTTTGCCGAGTTCGAACGCCTTGTGGGCGGCGTTCCAGGCCTCGACCTCCTGCCTGTTGTATTTGGTTGGCTTCGGCTTGGTCGCCGGGTTGCGGTAGTGGATGGCCGCGCCGAGCGGCGTGTCCTGCGGGCAGCCGCCCACGAGTGCCACGAACTCGGCAAAGCTGATGCGACCGCGCACCTCGTCCCACTCGATGCCGTAGGCCTGGCGGAAGCTGGTGCGTATGCGCGCCGCGTCCTCCTCCAAGTCCCACAGCGGGGTCTCGTGCGGGCGGTCGCCGGTCAGGTCGAGTCCGCACATGTCCCATACCGCCGCGTCGCGCATCCGCACGAACTCGGCGGCGTCGTAGTCGCATGCGCACCACGCGTCCGCCCAGTCCACGAAGAACAGCGCCAGGAACTCGTCCCGGCGCTGGTCGTCGGACTTGCCCTCGTCGGTCAGCACCTCGATGACGCGGATTATCGTGAGCGCGTCGTCGCGCACCAGCACCTCCTCGCCGTTCCACGGGTAGCGCGTGGCGCTCGTGCCGTCGGGCAGCCGCACCCGCTCGGCCGTGAGCGCGGCTGGCAGCATTACTTGCCGCCCTTCTTCTTGCGCTTGGCCTTGGCGCGGCGCTGGGCGCGGTTGAGCGCCTGGACCTGATCGGCGCGCTCGCTGTATGCAAGGCCGCACGCCATCAGCTGCTCGCTGGTCGCGTGGCGCGCCAACATGTTGAGGAACGTGGCGAAGACCTCGCCCAGGATGCGGATGTTCTCCTCGGGCGCGATGGGGCCCTCGTCGCCGCCCATCCACGCGAGCAGCTGCTCCCAGCCCTCGGTGCCGATGAACGCCGAGATGGTGCGCTTCATGAGGCGGGCCTGCGCGGCGTTGGCCTCGGCCGCCTTCTCGGGGGTGTCGGCCTCGCGGGCCATCTGCTCGTTGGCCTGCGCGCGGTCGATGGCGTTGCCGACCTTGGCCAGGTACTCCTCGATGTGCTTGTCGTCGAACCACACGCGGAAGCGCGGCGTGTCGGGGTTCTCCTCGGGGTCCTCGAAGAACACGTCCTCGTACGCGCGGATGTTTTTCATAAGTTCCATTTGCTGCCCCTTTCGTGAGCGGTGAGCGTCGGGCATAGAAAAGGGGCGCGGGCCGCTCGCTAGCCCGCGCCCCCATGTCCAGGAGGTTATGTCTGGTGTCGCCTGCGGCTACTTCGCCGCCACGGTGACCTTCACCTGCGTGCAGATGCTCGGCTTGGACGCGCAGCGCACGGTGATGACCGCCTCGCCTGCGGCCACGCCCGTCACGTTGCCGTCGCTGTCGACGGTGGCCACGTCGGTGTTGCCCGATGCGAAGAAGCACTTGGCGTTCGCCTCGGCGGGCGCGACGGTCGGCGCGAGCTTCATGGACTTGCCCACGGCCGGGCCGGTCGGCGCGGTGCAGGTGACGCCCGTGGGCTGCTTGAGCTTGTTGGCGGGGATGTAGCGCATAGCGCCAGCGCCCGAGATTGTGCAGGAGAACGCGCCGGGGTCGGACGCCGCGCCCTGCTGCGAGCCGACGGTCAGGCCCAGGTAGGTGCAGTCGCCCTCCACCACGTCGCCGTTGGGGTCGGTGTGGCGGAAGTGGCCCGTGCGGCCCTCGCCGGTCTCAAGCGCCAGGCTGGCAACGAAGTCCTGCGCGGGGTCGCCGTAGCAGCGGTCGCCTGTGACCTCGTACTGCGGCTGCACGCTCTTCACCTTGTCGGTGGGAGTGCCGTAGCCGTCGTAGTAGTCCTTGGTCTCGGTGGTCTCGTTGGTGGTCGGCTTCACCTCGGTGATGCCGCGCGAGAAGATGGCCCACGTGGGGCTGGCCGCGTCTGGCGTGGTGTCGATCTCCAGCGCGCTCATGTAGTTGGGCGCGAAGCCCAGGTCTTGGTTCTTTGCCATCGTTATCCCTTCTCTATGGTTATGGTCGCTTTGATTCGGAACTCCCACAGGTACGGCCCGCCCTCGGGCGGCGTTATCTCCTGCGGCTCGGTGTACAGCGACGCGCTCGTGAAGCCGTAGGAGCCTGTGGGCGAGGACAGGTCGGCCCCGTCCAGCGCGTCGGCCAGGTCGTAGGCGTCGCCCATGGCCTTGGCCTCGGAGGTGTCCTTCACGATGACCTGCAGCACGTATCCGACACGGCGGGTGCCGTCCATGTGGCGCACCGCGTCGGCCGTGGGCATGGGCCTCAGCACCACCGCGTCGTCGTGGCCACGCGATGCTGCCAGGCGGGTGAGGAGCACCGGGCCGTAGCCCAGGGCCTCTATGGCGGCCTTCGCCGCCTCCATCACGTCCGGGGCCATGTCACGCCCCCTCGGTCAGGAGGTCGACGGCCAGGCGCTCCCAGTCCTCGCCGTGCGCTTCCTTCGCGGCCTTCGGCCAGTCGGCCTTGGCCCTCGGGTTCTTGCCGTGCTTGATGGAGCTGTCGGGCAGGTCGCGCACGTAGGCGGCGTAGTCGGCGTCCCATATGACGAGGCCCTGCCTGAAGTCGGAGGCGGCCTGCATGGAGTTGTGCATGCGCTTGGTGTCCTCTGGCGTGAACGCGTTCATGTCCTCGGCCACGCTCATGGCGAACTTCACCTGCTTGGCCTCCAGCTCCTTCGCGCTGAAACGCTTCATGAGCTTGGTCAGGTCGACCGTAACTGCTGCGGGCATGGCTACCTCACCTCCAGTTCCCACTGGTGGGGACGGGTGCCGAACGCGCGGCGGGGCGTGCACCTCGCCACGTTCATCCACTCGCCCCCGTCGATGCTCACGCGGCTGCCCACTGGCACGTCGAACATGCCGGGGCTGTCCGCGCCGTCCGCTATCACGAGGCCCTGCGCGCCGTCGCCCAGGGCGTACTCGCGCACGAGCCACGCCGAGACGGGCTCGAAGCGCACGCGGCGCACCTCGACGGGCTGCTCGAACTCGCCGCCGTAGCCGCCCTCCCTGGGCACCTTGACGGACATGGTGGAGGGCCGCGCCGAGCGCGGCACCCGCATCATCTGGTACCCCCGATGCCAGCGTAGAGCAGCGGCGTTCCAAGCAGCTCGCGGCGGACGGCGGTCTCCATGTCGCTGCGGTAGGTGCTGGCCCCTTCGGTACCGGGGTTCCACGAGAACGAGCCGACGGTGAAGCCGCCGCCCTCCATGATGCCGCCCGAGCATCCGTACGCGGCGTCGACCTCGCAGGCCGCCATGACCGCGCGCGCCCACTCCTCGGAGCCGTCCGGCTCGTTGGGGAAGATCAGGTCGCGCACGGCTGCCGTGGCGTGGGGGAGCGCCGCCTTGAACTCCTCGGCGGACAGCTCCCCGCGCCCGGCTGCCAGGTAGTCCTCGTGGGTCGGGGCTCTAGTTTCCATCGTCCTCGGCCGCCTCGGGCTTTTCCGCCTTGCCCTTGGCGGGCTGCTCGTCTGCGGCCTTCGCCTCGGGCTTTTCCGCCTTGCCCTTGGCGGGCTTGGCCTTCTTCGGGGCCTCCTTCTTGAAGGCCAGTCCAACTGTGCGCATGTCGCGCCTCCTTCCTACGCGGCCTTCATGCCTGCGGTGATGTAGTGCGCCAGGTTCTCGCGGACGCCGCACACGCCGTACTTGCGGTACTTGAACAGGTGGCCGAAGCCCTGCTGGTTGTCCTCGGCGTCGATGACCTTGCCGTGCGCGAAGTTCCAGCGCAGCACCACGGCGTCCTTGTGGACGATGAGGAAGTTCATGTCCACCGCGCCGGTGCCCTTCTTGTAGTGGCCGATCTCCTCGTCCTTGGTGGTGCCGTCCAAAAGGTCGATGGCGCTGTAGAAGCGGGACTGCGGCACCTTCACGATGGAGGAGAAGCTGTCCAGCGCCTCTCGGGACTTGGTGGTGTCCAGGTCCTTCACCATACCCAGCAGGGTGGGGGTGATGAACAGCACGCGGCCCTCTTCCGGCACCTCCTTCTCGTCCATGTCGCACATGGCGGCGTTCAGGCCCTTGAGCATGTCCGCGCCGTCGGCGTAGGTCTTCTGCTCCTTGGTGATGCCGGTGCCTGCGCACAGCGTGGAGAACACGAACGCGTCTCCCTCGGGCACCACCTTGGTGCGGTTGAAGTGCGCGGCGGCGTTGCCGAACGCCAGATTGAAGGACTGGGCGTCCACTTTCTGGTCGATTTCCAGGATGGTGCCGCGGTCGTAGTTGGCGCTGATGGGCTTCCAAGTCAGGGACGCGCCGCTGTTCTGCGGCAGTCGCCCGTTGGCCTGCACGTCGCCCAGGCCACCCATGGAGTAGACGGGATAGTAGAACTCGCCCAGCTGCTCCATCTGCGCGATGTTGCCCTGCGGCGCGGCGCTCTCAAGCACTGCGGTCAGGGATTCCTTGCGGTACGCCTCCATGAGCACGTTCTCATAGCCCTTGGGCAGTTCGATGCTGTTTGGCATGATTTACTCCTTTGAAGATTCGTCGGTGAGTCCGAAAGCTGCGCGGAAGTCGGCCAGGCCGTCGGAACCTGCGCCGCCCTTGGGGTCGCCGCCCGCGCTTTCGCGGGGCTGGTCGGTGAACATGTAGGCGTTATCCTTCTTCAGGGCCTCGAAGTCGATGCCCGTGAGGTTGCCCTGCTCGTCCAGCTTCGCGTCAGCGATGTTCGGGATGATCGCGCGCGCCGCCTTGGCGTTGCGCACCCCCATCTGCGCCAGCTTGGTGTCGATGGCGAAGTCGCGGCGCATGTCGGCCTCGCGCTTCTCGGCGTCGGCCTTGTACGCCTCGTTGTCGGCCTTGGCCTTGTCGAGCGCGGCCTGCAGCTCCTCGGCGTTGTCCGCCTTGGAGGTGAACTCCTCGATCTGCTTGTCGCGCTGCTCCAGCTCGGCCTTGAGGGCCTTCACCTGCTCCTGGTACTCGTCGGTCTCGCGCTTGTACTTCGCGTAGGACACGACCTCCTTCGCCGGGTCGGTCTGCTGGCCGTTGTCGCCGCCCTCGTTGCCTTGGGGCTTGTTGTCGTCCGCCATCGCTTGCTCCTTCCGTGTTTGGTTTTCGCGCTTCCCTGCGCGCTTGGATGGCCCGCCGTTGTCGCCGCGGTCGCGTGCGGGGCCGTTGTCGCCGCCCCATCGCGTGACCGCATCTTCCCCGAGGTGTCGCCAGGCAAAAGAAAAGGCCGCCCGTGATGGGCGGCCTTGATGCCGTGCGTCTACTCGGTTGTCGCTTGGTCTACTTCATCAGCCCCGCGTCGCGCAGAACCTTGCGGGACTTGGCAAAAAGCTCCTCGCGCTCTTCTTTGGTCAGCTTTTCGGCGGCTTTCGACTCGGAGGCGCTGTCATCTATGACGAGCACCCAGTCCTCTGGCGTCACTTCTTTTTTGTCAGCCTGAACCATTTCGCTTCCTCGTTTCGCTCGTAGAGCATTTCGGTGGCAAGCTGGTCGATAACGTCGCCGCCCACGTTCGGGCACTCTCTTTTCGCCAGCTCTCGCAGCTCCTCGTACGCTTGCACGACGCTGCGGTCGTTCACCTTGATTTCGTAGATTGTACCATCGTGGCACGCCACCACTGAGCTGCGCACCCAGTCGTTTTCCGCCACCGTTCGAATGTCGGTCCACGACGGCGGCGAGCTCATGGGGTGGTTGTGGATCAGCACCACGCCGCCCTTGGTGCGCCCGCACGCCTCCACCTGCTTGGCGGTCAGGCCGCACGCCTGGCTCTTCAGGCCGTGCCCGAAGGTGTCGGTGACGCGCTCGCCCTTCTTCCACGACACGACGGACATGCGTTCGTAGCCCGTGCCGTCGCGGTCGCGCAGGATGCGGCGGCTTTCGGCGTATACGGCCTCGCTTGCGCGCTTCGGGATGGGAAGGGACGCCACCTTGTCGTGGTAGGCCCTGCCGTTCACGGCGCGGCGGCTCACGTCTGCGGCGGTGCCCGCGCCCTTGCCCGGCATGAACTTCTCGCGCACCCAGGTCTTGTCCGTGGCAAGCGGGTAGATACGCTCCTTCGATTCCACGGCGGCCTCGCGCGTGCGCTCGCGGGACAGGTAGGGATGGGCGGCTATGTGCTCGCGCTGGCGCTTCTGCAGCTTGCCCAGGCGCAGGCGCTCCTTGGTGTTGTCGAGCCCGGCGGCCTCCAGGGCCGTTGCCTCGCGCTTGGCGGCGCGTATGCCGCGCTCAAGCTCGCGCTGCTTCTGCTCTGCCTGGTATCGCTCCTCGCGCTTCTCGTCGCCGCCATCTGGATCGCGCTCGTACCGCAGCTGCTGGCCCTCCACGTAGATGCCGAAGTCGTGCTTGCAGTTCGCGCCGCACAGGCCATCGACAGAGCCGTAGCCCGTCTCGCGGTAGAACGGCGGGTACTTCTTGGACTTGCCTGACAGACTGAACACGCGGCCCTGCCACTTGGCGTGGCTCTCGCGCGCCCCGCCGTGCGAGGAGGTCTGCACGAGGTCGTGCCCGGTCTCTTCAAGCAGCTCCAGCGTGTTGCGGCTGCCGGCCTGCACCGCCTGCGTGCGAATGTGGCGGCGCATGGCCACGTCCGCCTGCGCCCACGCCCCGCTCTTGTAGTCCACGACGGACACGCCGCGCCGCGCCAGCTTCAGCACGGCCTCGCGGGTGGCCTGCTCGTAGCCTGCCATGCCCGAGTTCACCCGAGCCACGGCCTGCGCCACGACTTCGAGGTAGGCGCGCTGCACGTTGGCGGGCATCTTCAGGTTGTCGCGGCTCACGACGTCCTGCACTCCCGCCGCCGTGGCCCGCGCTGAGTTGTGCAGCCTCCACTGTATCGTCTTGGACAGCGCGCCCATGGCCGTGCCCAGCGTGGCCAGGTCGGCCTCGGCGCTCTTGGCCACGGCCTCGGCCGCAGCCTTGGCAGCCTCGCGCGCGGCTCTGCGGCCCTCCTCGTTCATGGCCTTCTGCACGTCCTTGGCGGCAAGCGCCGCCTTGCGGGCGGCCTGCGAGTAGGCGCTGTCGCCCTCGAAGTCGATGGAGCCTATGAGCGCGGCGTAGATGCACACCAGGCGCAGGGTGTATTCGTCCATGGCCCCCTGCGCTGCGTCGGTGAAGTGCTCTATGTAGTCCGGCCCCAGCATCAGGCGAGCCCGTCGCCCAGCATGTCGAACGCGCCGCTCTGCTGCTCGGGCACGTTGGCCTTGGCCTCGTTGCTGGTCTCGCCGTAGAAGCGGCGGCGGTACTCCCACGGGGCCATGATGCCCGCGCCGACCTCGCTCATGGCCATCTCGCGCGCGCTCTGCGTGTCGCTGATGATGGAGTCGTCGAAGTCCACGGTGACGTCGCCGTAGGGCACGGCCTCGCCCTTGATGCTGCGGCACGCGTCGGCCATGCCGTTCACGAGGCGCACGATGGACTTGCGCAGGGCGTTCTCGTGCCGGTGGATGGATCGCATCAGCTGCGAGTTGTCGGCCGCCACCTCCTTGGCGGTCTTCAGGCCCGTGTGCGACTCCCAGGAGAAGTAGCCGTTGCCGAAGCCGCACGCCACCGACAGCAGGCGCAGGCCCGTGTTGATGGCGCTGGCGTTCTCGTCGGCCTTGAGGTCGCTCTGAACGGTCTGAATCTTGGCCGACCCCTCGTCGCCGGGGTTCATGCTGAAGATGGTGTCGTCGGCCTCGCCGAAGGCGTAGTAGGTCTTCGTGAGGCTGCCGTCCGACCCCTTGTCGGTCTTGGACTCTATGAGGGTCTTGTCCACGAACGTGCGCGGGCGGCCCACGCGAATGTGGTCGAGCAGGGAGGTGGCGGCCTCGTCGACCACCTTCATGGCCCCCACGGCGTTGCAGTACACGCTCGCGCCCATCGCGCAGTAGTCGTAGAAGCGGTTCGACACGGCGGGGCGCACCAGCGCGAAAAGCGGGCGGGTGCAGCGCGTGTCCATGTCGGCGCTGATGCCCTCGACCGCCACCTGCTTGTGCGTCTTGGTGTCGAACAGCTGCGTGAGGATGTGGTAGGTGCCGCCCTTGAGCACGTGGGCCTGGCACTGGTCGTAGTCGCGCCCGGCGACCTCCACGCGGCCCACGAACGCGCACTGCGTGCAGTCGTCGGCGCTCCACGTGAGCGGGACTATCTGCGTGGCGTCGTAGCGCACGATGCGCAGCTCGGCGTCGGGCGTGTAGGCGCTGTCGGTCACGCCTCGCGGCTCGATGACCCACGCGCCCGTGCCCATGGCGAACGCGCGGGCTATGAAGTCGGCGTTGTCCATGGCGAACGATGTGGGCGCGTCGCCGTCCTCTGTCGGCTGCGGCGCGGCCTGGCCGTCCTCGTGCCCCTCGTCGCCGACGCCGCCCGTCGCCTTGGGGTTGGCGAAGTAGCGCGCCATCCAGGCGCGGCGCTCGTCGCTCGTGCTGGAGATGATCGTGCTCTCGTTCATGAGCAGACTGGCCCACTCGTCGGCCACGAGCGCCGCCGGATGCAGGCTGGCGCGCTCGCGCTTGTACACGCGGAAGCCGCGCCGCTCGCTGTAGTGGTACCAGCCGTTGTTCGCCGCGAACCAGCCGAACCAGACGCCCACCATGCCCTGCATGCGGGTGTCCGGCTGGTATCCCATGCGGCGCAGCCACGCCTCGGCGTAGCCCGTGTTGCCTCGCTTCTCCATCAGAGGTTGCTCCTTATCCACAGTCCTGCGGCGTAGCCCGCCGCGTCTATCGCGTCGTCGTTCACCTTCGGCAGTGTCTCGGTTATGTCGCCCTGCCCGTTCGACACGTACTCGAACTCGGGGAACTCCTTGGCGGCGAGCGGGCAGCGGTCGGGGTCGATGACTATGCGCGTAAGGTTCTGCATCCACCTGATGCGGCTCTTGGGCGCGTTCAGGCCCTGCTTGAGCGACTTCTGCGCGCCGATGCCCTGCTCCTGGTAGTAGAGGATCATGCCGCGCGCCGCGCTGTCGCACCACACGTCGGCGGCGGGGTCCTCGGCCGCCTGCAGCTTGGCCGCCACCAGCTCGGCGGTCTTGACGTCGATGGCCTCGGTTCCCTGGCGGCTCTCCTCGTCCAGCAGGTACAGCACGCGCTCGTTCTCGTCGTAGCCCGCCTCCATGAACACCCAGGGGTGCACGCTGCCCGCGTCCACACCGAACGAGCGCAGGGCGATGGACGCGCGCTCCTCCGCGGTGATGGGGCGTATGTCCAGCAGCTCGTCGGGGAACACCTCGGAGCCTGTGCCGATGACCTCGCCGAGCCATTGCCAGCGGTAGGAGTCGGGGGTCTTGCGGCGGCTGCGCTCCGCCTCCGCCAGCGCGGTGGCGCTTATCCATTCGGGGTGCTCGTCTATGACGTCCAGGTACGTGGTGTGGCATATGAAGCGCCCGTCCTCGCCCGGGTGGGCCTCCAGGTCGCGCGCCTCCTTGTTCACCCAGTTGCGAGCCGAACGGGGAGGGTTGTAGCTGTAGAAGACCCAGAACATGTCGCCGCCGCGCAGGAACGTGGCCAGCACGCTGCGCACCTCGTCCATGCCGTCGAACTCGTCTACCTCCTCGAACCACACCACGGCGCAGTAGCCGGTGCGGAACTTCGCGGACTTCAGCTTCTTCGGCTTGTCGCATCCCACAAAGCGTATGACCTGCCCGGTGGGGCGGTACGTCACCTCCATGGGGGACAGGCCGAAGTCGAACAGGTGCGCCACGCCCAGCACGTCGCACGCCCAGCCTATCTGCTCGTACACGGACGTGCGCAGCGTGTTGCCGACCTTGCGCAGCACGACGGCGTTGGCCTCCGGGTTGAGCATGATCAGCAGCACGATGGCGATGGATATGAACGACGACTTGGTGGAGTTGCGCCCGCCCTTGAACCAGTAGTGCGTGAACTCGTGCGCCTTGATAGAGCGCCACACGCCGGCGAACACGGAGGCCACGACGTCCGAGAGCCTAACCGAGGTCGTCAACGATGGTCACCCCCGCCTCCGCCATGGCGGCCTTCGCGCCGTCCACGCCGAACATGTCGTTGAGCAGCTTCACGCTCTCGGTTATGGCCAGGCGCGCGTCGCCGTTGATGCTGCCCTCGGCCGCCTGGCGGCGGAAGATGGGCAGCGCGCCGTCCAGCACCTCGAACAGCGGGGCGGCCGCGTCCTGCAGCTCCCAGCGGCAGTCCTTGGCGGCCGCGTCGCGGATTTCCTGGATTCTGTGCGCGATTCGTGGGTCGCGCATCAGCTTGGACGCGGCGCAGCTTATCGAGTTGTAGTTCATCCGCTTGCAGTCGTAGGCCGCGCGGTACGCGTCCTGCTGCTTGGCGCGGGGCTTGGCCATCTCGCGGGCGAACGCCTCCTGCTTCGCCGTGAGCGGCTTGTCCTTCTTGGGCACCTGCGGCCTCCTTCCTGATTAGTTTCGCGCTAGCCAAGCGACGCGATCACATCGCGCTCGCGCGGCGAAAGCGCGAAACGCTCTGCGGCTGCACGCTCTGATATGAGGTAGCCGCTGCCGTATATCGCCTTGTTCTGCACGCGCTGCGCGTCGAGCGCCCTTATGAAACTGCACTCCTGCGGCCCCACGCGGAAGTCGATGCCGTACTTGGAGTAGCGCGCCAGCATGGGCGCGGTCAGTACCTCGTCCGGGTACTCGTACTTCGGCAGCGCCTTGGCCTTCTCGCGGCGCAGGCGCTCTATCGCGGCATCCAGCTCGGAGCGCAGGTCGGGCGCGCTGCGAGCCTGGGCGGGGTCGAGGTTGGTCACGAACGACGTGTTGACGCTTGCGCCGTTGGCGTACGTCACGCCGACGCCCGTCGCGACCTTGCAGCAGTTGCGGATGCCCATGCACGTCAGGGTGGGGGCGAACAGGAAGAAGCCCACGCCGCGCTCCTGGTAGTGCTTGACGATCTTGCTCAGGATGGAGAACGGCGGGTTGTCCACCACCGTGCAGCCCTGCGGGTACTCCTCGCGCTCGTAGTCGCCGCCCGGATAGAACGGGCGCGCCACCTTCGCCAGGTCGAACCCGTACTCCCGGTGCGCCCACCGCAGCACGCAGTCGTACACCTCGGGCGGGGTGTAGCAGTCGTCCGTCGTCCTTTTCGGCTCGAACTTTGCCGTGAACTCCTCGTATGTCTCGCCTCTCGCCATGCGTCTCCTATCTCTCGGCCCATATGGTCGCAAGCGTGTCGCCGGGCACGGAAAAGGCCGCCCCGAAGGACGGCCCTCTGCCTGTTTCCGTATTCGGTTGCCCCTATCCGCACGCCGCCACGGCCATGGCCATGAGCCCGAGCGCCAGCGCCCTTATGGCGTAGATGGCCGCCGCGTCTATGGCGATTGCCGCCGCTATGAACAGCAGGCACCCCCAGTTGCATCCCGGGCGGTTCATCGCTCCTCCCACTCGACGGTGCCGTCGTCGTACTCGGCCTTGAGCCATTCCAGATAGTCGGCCTCCTCGCAGAAGCTGGCCAGCAGCCGCTTGCTGGTAGTGCAGCTGCTCATGCGGCTCGTCTCATACACGGCGATGAAGAAGGGCCACGAGTGGAACTCCGTCTCCGTGTGGATGGCCCGCTCGGGCGTGCCGAAAAGGCGCTCCCAGTTCGTCATCGCGCCCCCTCCTTCGCGCCCGGCCCGACCTTGCGGTAGGTGAAGTCCTCGAACAGGTGACCGCACCAGCGGCAGCGGTCGCCGCCCTTGGGCAGGTGGTGCCAGATCTCGCGCATGCCGCACTTCGGGCAGCGCACCTCGATACTGGGTCGGCGCTTCGGCTTCTCGGTCTGCTGCTCCATGGCTACTCCACCGCCATCCGCATGGCCGGCTTCATGGACTCGCGCAGGCTCTTGGCAAACTCCTCGGCCGTTACCTCGGCCTTCACCTCCACGTTCACGTCGGGCATCGCGAAACCGTGCGCCTCTTCGGCCTTGAGGCAAGGCATGGCGGCGTCCTGGGCCGCGCCCTTGAGCGTCGGTGACGCTGTCACCCTCAGCTCGCAGCGCCCCAGCCACAGCTCGCACTCGTCCAGTTTCGTGAGCGCCAGGGCGCGCTCGCGGCTCGCCTCGTAGGCCGTCTCGATGCCCTTGCGCAGGTTCTGCACGGCCGTCTCTTCGGTTCCGGCGTCCAGCTTTTCGCGCAGTCGGGCGTTCTCGAACCTCAGGTTGCGAGTCTCTCGACGCGGCACTGCTACCGTATGGCTTTGCTGCTCGCCCCAGCAGTCCTCGCACAGTGGCGCGTCTACGCCCATGTTGTCCTGCCCCAGGGCGTCGATATCGCGCCCGCAGGTATCGTAATGATTCCCATGGATACTCCCTCCTTCTGGCTTCACCGCGCCTGCGAGGAACCACGCCCGCAGGCTCTCGGCGCACTCCGGGCACAAGGCCCTTGCCTTGCCGTCGATTCGCGCGCTGTTCCTCAGCACCATCTTGGCGTAACCCGCCAGGGTCGCCGGCACCTCCTTGCCGCAGCGTTCGCATGCGCACATGTACAGCCTCATGCCTGCTCGCCTCCCTTCGGCAGAGCGTCGGCGATTCGGTCCCAGTCGGTGGCCGACTTCTCGCTGGGGTACTCGTAGGCCCCCACGCACGGCACCGGCAGCACCACCATGTCGTCGTGCTCGCCTGCGTACTCGTCTGCGTCCGATCTGCTCTCGAACGCCAGCACCACGTCGCCCTCCGTGGCCACCGCGTAGATCTTCTTCATCGTTTCGTCTCCTATTCGAACTCGAAGCACTCGCATGCCTCGCTTGTCTCGTCTACCGCCTCCACGTCGGGGCCGCCGCCAGTCATGGCGTCGCGGGCGCACACGGCCTCGCCGCCAGCGCCCTGCACGCGGCCGCAGAAGCGGCACTCCCGGCACGTGCGGCCCTCCCACGGGTCGGGCCGGTTCCACGGTGCCCTGGGGTCGGACTCGAAGCACCCGGGCGGGAGGTTCCACCCGCTTGAAGGCTCGTACCCGCTCACATGCACCGCCTGCCCCTCGGCAGCCGCCCCCAGCCGTCCATGGCCAGGGCATCCGCGTACTTGGTCGGTTCCGGCAGCAGCAGGTACTCCCAGTGCCCCGAGCCCGGCGGGGCGGGGCGGTTGAACCTCTGCTCGGCCCTGACCCAGCGGAAGTGCAGCCGGTTGGCGTGCGCCAGCCCGTGGCAGCCGCTGCCGTTGCCGCTGCCGCACAGCATCACCGTGGGCTTGGGAACCTCGCGCCCGTCGCGGAACAGCTTGCCCGCCCCGCGCCTCACGATGTGGTGGCGGTTGAGCGGCCACGGCGCGCCGCACACGGCGCACCTGGGCGTCTCGATGCTCGGCCCCTCCATGAGGGGGCGCAGGATCTCGGGCAGCGTGTCAACGTTTGCCATTCGATAGCCTCCTGTCCTTGCCTTGCAGCTCGTACTTGTCGCACATCTCCGACAGGCGGCTCACGATGGCCACCGCCGTCTCCTCGTCGCCGTTCTTGGCCAGGCGGCGTATGAGGTCGCTCTTGCCGTACTGCGTGGTCACGACCACGGGCCTCATGTTCTCGTACCTGTCGTTCACGACGCGGAACACCTGCCCCAGCGTCCAGTCGGTGGGGGACTCCTTGCCCAGGTCGTCCAGCACAAGGCACCCCACGCGGGAGAGCCTGGACAGCACGCCGTCCTCGGTGCCGTCGCCGCCGTAGGTGCCCTTGATGGCGGCCAGCACGCCCAGCATGTCGGTCACCCTCACGCTGGTGCCGCCGTCCACCAGGAGCCGCGCCACGGCGCTCGCCAGGTGGGTCTTGCCGGTTCCCACGGGGCCGCAGATGTACGCCCCGCGCCCTTGCTCAACCTTCGCGGCAATGCCCTCGGCCATGGGGGAGGCGGCTGTCATGAAGCGGGGCTTGATTCCGGCCCGCTCGTAGGCCCGGCGGCGTTTGGCTGCGGCCTCCTCGGCCTTGGCCCTGGCCTCAAGGCGTGAACGCTCGTCGCGCTCCGCCACGGCACCCGGGCAGCCGCACGGCTTCCAGCCGCAGAAGGTGCGGCGGCCAGCCAGCACCACGTAGCGGACCTCCAGCTGCGCCCCGCAGTGGGGGCACTCAGTCGTACTCGGCATAGCCGTCGGCCTCCTTCCGGGTCCTCGGGCCGCGGTTCACGTAGTCCTCGAACTTCGGCGAGAACAGCGTGGAGGGCCGCAGGTACTTGGCCATCTTCGGGTCGCCCGCCCACTCGGCCGCCATCGTGTCGATGACGGCCAGGAAGTCGGGGAGGCGGTAGCCCTCGGCCCAGCGGGCGTGTATCAGCCTGCGGGTCTTGGCGCTGCTTGAGCGGTAGCGGGTGCCGGCTGCCTCGTTGAGCGCATGCACGATTTCGTCAAAGGGGATTAAGGGGTTATCTATATACTCAACCTCAACCTCAACCTCAACCTCTGCATTGCCGCAACTCGATGCGCCTGCATGTGCATCCGCATCTGCTTGCGCATGTGCGACTGCATCTGTATCCGCATATGCTCCCGCATGTGCTTGCGCATCGGCTTGCGCCCGTGCCGCCGCATCGTCCACCGCGTCTTCCTTCCCCGGCCTGTTGCCCCAGCGGGCGTTGGCCGCCTTCCTTGCGCGCTCGCTCTTCTCGTCGCCCATGTCGAGCCTGCCCTTGAGCACCAGGAAGGTAGGCAGCCACGCGGGGCTGCCCTGCGGCTCCTTGCCCGTGAACCGGTACTCGACGATGGCGTAGATGAACGGCGCGCGCTGCTTCTCGGGCATGGCCTGCGCGGCCGCCCAGAAGTCGTCGTGTATAACCATGCCCATAGTGTCGCCGTCGCCTTCCCTAAAACGGGATATCCTCGTCGTACAGATCGGGCATGGCCTGCTGCTGCGGCATGGCCTGCTGCTGCGGCGCGGGCTGCTGTGGCGCGTACGCCTGCTGAGTGGCCGGCTGCGGCGCGTAGGCGGGCTGCTGCGGCGCAGGTGCCGGGGCGGGGCGTCCCTGGCCGTACGTGCGGGCCTGCGGCGCTTGCGGGGCCGCCTGGGGCGCGTACTGCTGCGGCGCGTAGCCCTGCTGCTGTTGCTGGCCGCTCATGAACTCCAGCTCGTCCACCACGACCTCCAGCGCGCTGCGCTTCTGACCGGTCTGCTGGTCGTTCCAGCTGCGGTAGCGCAGCTTGCCCTCGATGGCCACCTTGCTGCCTTTGGCGAGGTACTGCGCCAGCTTCTCGCCGCGGGTGCCGAACAGCGTGCAGTCCACGAAGACCGGGTAGTCCTCCCACTGCCCGGTCTGCTGGTTCTTGCGGCGGTCGTTGACGGCCACGCCCATGGACAGCACGGACATGCCGCCAGACGTGGAGCGCAGCACGGGGTCGCGGGTCAGGTTGCCGGATATGCACACGCGGTTGATGCTCATAGATACCCTCCTTGGGTTACGTCCCCGCTGTTCCAGATGCGGGTGATCTGCGCGTCTACCATGCGGATACGCAGCTTGATTACGTTGATGGCCTCCTGCGAGGCCTTGTAGATGGCCTCGGAGCAGTCGCGGCGGCGCTTGGCCTCCGCTATCTGCTCCTGGCCCCGGCACACGTCGCCGATAATGGTGACGGGCGTGCCCTTCTGGCGCTCGTTCAGGATGGCGATGCGCAGGGCCTTGCGGTACTCGGCCTCGTTCTCGGCGTACTGGCAGCCCGACTCCTTGCAGGTCTTCAGCTCGGCCTCCAACCTGTCGGTCAGCTCGTCCAGCTCCTCGGTGAGCGCCTGCATCTACTCCACCTGCCAGTCGGGGCGCGGACAGCACGGGCTGTTGGCCACGAACTCCATGTACTGCGGCATGCTGGCGAACTGGTAGCGCGCCCCGCAGCTGCGGCAGTGGGCCGTAAAGGGGCCGTCTGCGGGCGGCTGCTTCTCCTCGGGCGCGGGCTGCTCCTCCATGGCGTCGGGATCGCTCTGCCCGTCGATGGCGAACGCGCCGCACAGCGCGTACTTGCGGGCGTAGCTCGACGCCATGCCGGTCACCTGGGCGTCGTCCGAGCCCTTCTTGTGCTCCTCCTCGCGGGCGTAGGCGCTCACCTGCAGCAGGCCCTCGCCGCCCTCGACGGGGAACACGCACGCCGTGGACTTCACGTAGTAGCGGTCGCCTATCTGCACCAGCTCGTCGGTCATGAAGAACGCCAGGCCCTCCTTGGCGCACGGCTCCTTCAGCGCGGCCACTATGTCCTCGTAGCTGCGGTAGCTGAACTTGCCGAAAGCGTTGTACTTGGCCTTGGGCACCACCACGGCGCGCTGCACACGGGCAACGGCCGCCATGAGGTCGATGGACTGCTGTTCCTGGGTCATGCTAGTAGCCTCCGTTCATTCGCTCGTAAACCTGGCCCACCGTGCCGTGCATGATGGTGCCCACGACGCCCTGCGCCTTGAGGGCCGCCGCGACGCCCTGCATCTGCTCGCGCGTGGCGCACGGCACCACGACCGTCCACGGGTCGCCCGCCATGGCCACGGGTGCCGGTGCGGGCGGCGCTGGCGGCACCGGGGCGGGCATGGGCGCGGGCTGCGGCTCGGGCATCTGCTCAAGCGGCTGCGGGAACTCTGCAGGCTGGCATTCCGCGGGCTCGGGCACCGCTTCGGGTTCGGGTTCGGGCTCTTCCACGGGTTCCGGCTCCATGGCCGCCTTCAGCTCGGCGATGCGCCGGCGCTCCTCCTCGGCCTTGTGCGCTGCCGTTATGGCCGCGCCCAGGTCCAGGGTGGCGAACAGCTCGCGCTCGGCCTCGTCGTAGAACGGCTCGCCCTGGAACTGCGCCTTGAGGGTTTCCCAGTCCTGGGCCAGGCGCTCTACCTTGGCCTCCAGGGCCTTGAATGCCTTCACCTCGCCGAAGGTCTTGTTGGTCCACTGCTTCTCGTGGAAACGCTCATAGGGCACGACGGGGGCCAGCAGCCCGGCGAACTCCTCGTAGTGCTCCCGCAGCTTGGCGTACGCGCGCAGCTGGCGCTCCTCCTCGGCCTCGTCCAGCTGCGCCTTGATGCCGTCGGCTGCCTGCTTCGCGATGCCCGCCACGGCCTTGCACCTGTCCTCGAACGCGGCCAGGGGCTTCGTGTACTCGCGGCTCACGGCCTTGCGGCGCTCGTCTATCTCCTTGGCGATGCCGTTGAGGTAGGCGCGGTCGCGCTTGGCGGCCTTCACGTTCTCGTCCTTGCCCATGTCGTAGGTCGCGCCCTCGTAGTCGGCCACCAGCCTGCGCACGTGCGCCTCCAGGGCGTCGAAGTTGGCCTCGATCACGGCGGGGGAGTACGCCACGGTCAGCTCTGGAGCCTCCTCGGGCTCGATGATCTCGGCCTCAACTGCTTCGCTCATTTACTCCTCGCTTCCCAGGCGCGCCATGCACGCCTCGTAGGTTTCCGTCTCGGCCGCGTTCGGCTCGTAGCCGTCGGCCTTCATGGCCTCGTAGATGATGGTCACGTTCTCGACCGTCGCTCGGTTGAGGTACACGGAGCTGCCGCCTTCCATGAGGCTCCAGGCCGTCCAGCCGCTCATGTTCCACGCTGCCCGCCAGCCCATGGCCACGGCCAGCTCGGTGGGCGTGCGGTCGATGGGTCGGCCCAGCAGCTCCTCGAACGATTCCACGGCCTCGGCCTCCATGGCGAACGCGGTCAGCGCCAGAGCCGTGCGGCGCATCGACTTGAGGTCTCCCGCGTGGGCGGCAAGCCACTCGCGGCGGGCCTTCGCGCCGTCCTCGTAGGCGGCCTGGAAGTCGGCCTTGCGCTGGGCTGCGGCCTGTGCGGCCTCGTCGGCCCCCTCGGCCACCGGCGCCAGCAGGGTCACGCCGAACGACGTCTCCTCGGCCAGAAGCCCCGCGCCCGCGTTGTCGGCCACGTAGGCGTCCAGCGCCGCCAGGTCGGGGCGGTAGTCGGAAAACGTGCGGCATGCGGCGAAGCCCTCGGGGCATTCGTCGACGAACTCGACGCCCGCGTCGGCAAGCACCGCCACCACTTCGGCGCGGTTGCGCCTCTGCTCGGCCTCGGCCTTCAGGCTCGCGTACACGCGCTGCCATTCGGACTGCTTGCAGTCGCGCAGCTCGGCCACAGCCTCGTCGTCGCCCTCGAACTCGGCGATGGCGACCAGGCGGTCGAGCGTCATGTCGTAGGCGGCGTCCTGCACCCTGCGGGCGGCGCGGCGCGCCTTGGCCACGGTGCCCGCGTCGGTGCGGGCGGCCACGGCCACCTCCTCGTCGGGAATGTCGAGCGCCAGCATGGTCTGCACGCCGCGCGACTTCTCCTCGGCGGTCAGCCCCAGCTTGGCGTTGGTCTCCACCATGGCCTTGGCGGCCTCCACGCGCGCCAGCTCGGCGTCGTCCAGGTCGTCGTAGACCTCGGCGAGGAAACGCTCGGTGCCGATGGCCCTCATGGCGCGCACGCGGCACTCGCCGTCGACGATCCAGTAGATGCCGCCCTCCTTGTACAGGATGGGCTTCATGACGGGCTGGCCGGGGTTGAGGCGGTTGGCCTTGAACTGCGCGGCCAGGGCCGCGATGTGCTCGGCGCTCTCCCTGGTGGTGAAGTCGCGCGGGTTCATCGGCTCGCCGTCGGCGCGCTCGTAGGGGTACACGTCGCAGATCGCGACCTCCTCTAGCGATTGCACGCGCGGGCCCCCTCGTCTACGACCACGCGGCACTCCATGCCCACCAGGCGGGCGCGGCACGCCACGCGGGCCACCTCGCCCATGAGCGCGATGCGCTTGGTGGGCACGGGGCCGTTCTTGATTTGCGCGGCCATGCAGGCGGCCCCCATGTTGAACGCCTGGCGCATGGCGGCGTCGAAGCCGCCGTCGCCCGACTCGGGCACGGGGACGGCGCGCTCGATGCGCCTCAGGATGCTGTCCACCGTCTTGTCCGCGACGGTCTTGCTGATGATTTCCGTGAGCATTTGGGTCTCCTAACTGGGAAAACTAAAAGTGATAAAAACTTTTCAGGATTTCGGAACTTTTTTCTCTATGCGCTCCTTGCGCTTCTGCGCCGCCTTGACCCTGCGGTACAGGTAACGGCACAGCCACCGTTCCATGGCCTCGTCGTGCGCCTCTGCTGCCTTGTCGGCGGCGTAGCGGCTCATGCCCGAGGTGTCCGGGGCCTGCGGCATGGGGTCGGCGCGGCTCTCTCGGCCGCACTCGGTGCGCTCGTAGGTGCGGCGCTCCTCTGCGGTCAGCCTCGGCAGCAGCTCGGCTATGCGGGCCTCTATGGCCTCAAGCTGCTGCTGGCGTCTGCACGGTTCGCAGATGCCGTCCTTGCCGAGGGTCGCCCTGCGGCACCCGCACGACGGGCACAGCTCCAGGCGGTGGCGGTAGCAGCGCAGGGACACGTGGCCGCCGCTGGCGTTGATCACGCGCCGCGCGTTATCCAACTGGTTCTTGGACAGCCGCAGCTCGCGGCGAATCTCGCGGGCGGGCACCTTTCCCGCCAGCTCGGCTATGCGGTCGAGGTCGGCCTTGCGCCACGCCCTGTGTGGCCTGCCCTTGTCTCGGCGGGTCACTCGTCGCTCACCTCCACGACCACGCGGGGGCGCGCCCTGTCGGTGAGCACCCTGTCGGGGCACTGCTCCACGTACTTGCGGGAGTCGTCCTTGATTACGCCCGCCGCCACCAGGCCGTCGAGCACGAACTTGCGCGCGAAGCCCACGTTGTCGGCGTCGCGGCGCATGTCGGGCTCGTAGAACGTGGTGCGCACGGTCACCCGGCGCTCGAAGCGCGGCGCGCGCTGCTGCATGGCCGCCGCCCTCACGCGCGCCGTCTCGCGCTTCTTCATGGCCGCCGCCTTGTAGCGGTTGGCGCGCTCGGCGCTGATGTAGTCGTTCAGGCTCGGCATTCGGCCCTCGACCGTGACGGTGCACCTCATTGCGCGCCCCTGTCGTAGATGCCCTGCGCCTCGGTTAGCGTGGAGGCGGCGAAAACGGCTGGGCCCACGATGGCCTCCCACGTGCCCACCAGGTCCACGGAGTCCACCGGCGTGCGGCGGAAGCTCACGGCGGCCAGCATGGAGGGGCGCTGCAGCACCATGTAGCGGGACAGCACGCTCCACAGGTTGTGGTCGCGCTTGAACTCGCTGGCCTCGCTCACGGTCATGCCGTTCTGGCACGCCAGGGTGTACACGTTGTCGCGCTGGATGACGTGGCCCTCCAGCATCAGGCGGTAGCAGATGCGGCGCAGCTTCGCCCATGTATCGGGGTTCGAGGCAACCCAGCCGCACGCCTTGGCCACGAGGGCCTGGGCCTTGGCGTCTACCTCGGCCATACTGTTGCCTCCAGCGCCCATGTGGCGGCGATGCACGCGCATACGAACAGGGCGGCGAAAACGGCCTGCAGCCTCTCGCGGCGCTGCTCGGGTGTTACACTGGTCTCGGTTCGGAAGCGAACCGTTGCGGTGCGCGTCTTTCGCTTGCCGGCTGCGACGCGCACCCTCTTTCCCTTGATCTTTTCCATTCCTGGAACTTCCTCTCGTTCTCTGGGTCCTTGTAGAACTCGCGCATCATGGCGGCGCACTCGTCGCACATGGCGCGCTGTATCGGGGTCATTCGCCCGCGACGCCCGGCAGAAGCAGCGGGGCGTCCTCGTAGGCGACCTCACCGGTGTCCCTATCCACGAACATCACCTCCTGGTCGTCGTACGCGTGGATGTTGAGCATCTGCCCCGTGAACTCCACCAGCTTGGGGATGGTGTCGCGGAACTTCGGGTCCAGCTCAAACTGCAGCACGCACTTGCCGCTCTTCACGTTGAGGGCGGTGAACCCCCCCGTACGGTCACCTCGTTCAGCATGGCCTACTCCTTCTCGTCGTACGCGGTGTCGCGCGCGATGGTCTTGAAGTCGGTGCTCCAGCCCTTGCCGTTCACGCTGAACTGCACGGAGCCGTAGACGTTGAACTGCATGCCGCCGAGCTCGAACCAGGTCGTGCTCGCCTCCAGAAGCTCGATGCCGCTCGTCTGGAAGCCCCACATGGCCGCGATGCGGCGCTTGAGGCTGACGTGCGTCTCCTCCATGCAGCCGTTCTCGGCCAGCTCGAAGTCGACGGCCACGCGCTTGCGGTCGTCGATGAGGTGGTCGAGCGTTTTGCCGATGATCTCGGCGACGAACTCGGGCTGGTGGCTCTTGGTGGTCATGGTGTGTCTCCTTTTCTGATAGGTAAATCTAATTACAGTTTGAAGCGAAAAAAATTTCTTCGGGTTTGTAGCCCAAGAAGTCGGCGGCCTTTTTAGCCGTCTCGATGCGCATACGGTCGGGGTGGTCTTCATAAACATCGTATGTAGGTCCTGAAATGCCCAGATGTTCAGCCATTGCCTTCTTGGTTACGCCCTTGCTCATGCGCGCCTGCTTGAGTGACTTCATACTCCCTCCTTTCTGTCCATAACTGTAATTAATCTTCAGAACACGGTCAAGATTAATTTTGGTAAAATTGAAAATAAATTTAAGTCCTGGAAGGAGTTAAGATGCCGATATCCGACAACATAAAGAAGTTACGGCAGATTTTCGACGTTACCCAGGATGAACTGGGTGAGATTGCAGGTGTGACAGGTAACGCCGTTTCGCAGTGGGAAAATGGCCGCTCCGAACCCCGTATGGGAGCTATTGAGCGCATGGCGGCCTGCTATCAGATTAGTAAGTCACACCTTATAGAAGACGGCGGAATGGATCAGATTGACCCCGTGAGCAAAAAGCCCAAGGGCAGCTCCTATATGCCCGCCGGTGCCATGCCCGTGGTGGCCAGCAGCGCAACCGTGCCGCTGCTCACGCTCGGGCGCGTGCACGCCGGCTCGCTCGCCGACGAGGAGGAGGTCGCGCACCGCGTGGAGGTGCCCGCCTCCGTGTGCGCCGGCCACCCGCGCGCTTTCGCCCTGGAGGTCGAGGGCGACTGCATGAACCGCGTCATACCCGAGGGCAGCCACGTGCTGGTCGACCCCGACCGCCAGCCCGCCAACGGGTCCATCGCCGTGGTGGAGACCGAGGACTACCGCGCGGTCATGCGCCGCTGGTACAAGGGCAGCACCAAGCTGATGCTGTCGGCGGATAGCTTCGAGGACTACGAGGACATGATTTTCGGCA
Source organism: Collinsella aerofaciens (assembly GCF_032584215.1). Lineage (GTDB taxonomy): Bacteria > Actinomycetota > Coriobacteriia > Coriobacteriales > Coriobacteriaceae > Collinsella. The sequence continues at coordinate 76,835 of NZ_JAWHPN010000006.1, forward strand.
TGGACGACGGACCCGTGCGAGTGATCGGCACGGTGGTGTGGTTCCAGGCCGCCGACGAGATGGAGTAGCCGTGGGCGGGCGCGCGGCGATATACGCCCGCTTCTCGAGCCACAACCAGCGCGGCGAGTCCATAGAGATACAGGTGGAGAAGTCCCGCGCCTACTGCGCCGAGAACGACCTGCGCGTGGTGGCCACGTACTGCGACTTCGCGCAGACGGGCACCAACACCGACCGCGCCGAGTTCCAGCGCATGATGGCCGACGCCAAGCGAGGGCTGTTCGATTTCGTGGTCATATATAAAGTTACCCGAATCATGCGCAACCGCGACGAGATGGCCATGGCGCGCATCATGCTGCGCCGCTGCCGCGTCGAGATACTGTACGCGGGCGAGGACATTTCGGACGGCTCGGCGGGCGTGCTGCAGCTGGGCATGCTGGAGGTGCTGGCGGAGTACGAGAGCGCGCTCGACGGCGAGCGCATACGCGACGGCATACAGAAGAACGCCGAGCGGTGCATGGCCAACGGCTGCGTGCGCTACGGCTGGGACATAGTGGACGGGCGCTACGTGGTCAACGAGGAGGAGGCCGCCGCCATCCGCCTGGGCGTGCGCATGGTCTTGTCGGGCAAGTCGGTGGCCGACGTGGTGCGCGCCTGGGAGCCGTACCGCACCAAGCGCGGCGGCAAGTGGCGCTTCCAGACGGTGCGCCGCATACTGATGCGGCGGGAGAACGGCGGGGAGTACCGCTACGCGGGCGTGGTCGTGCCCGGCGGCATGCCCGCCATCGTTCCCATGGATGACGAGGAGAGGGTGATACGGATGCTTGAGGACTCGCACAGGCCCCGCGCCAAGACCGAAGCGTGGGACTTCCCGCTCACGGGCAAGCTCTACGACGGGCGCGACGGCGGGCTGATGACCGGCACCAGCGGCACGGGCAAGTCGGGCAGGCCCTATCACTACTACCGCTGCCGCAGCTGCGGGCGCACCGTGCGTCGCGATGTCGTGGAGAAGCGCGTGGCCGACGCCGTGCGCGAGGCCCTGGGCAGCGCCGACAGCCGCGAGCGCATCGCTCGCATGCTGGCCGACGCCGAGGAGGAGCGCGCCGACGAGAAGCCCTTGAGCGAGACCATAAAGGGCGAGCTGGCCAAGATCGAGACGGCGTTCTCCAACATATGGGCGGCCATCGAGTCGGGCATCGCGCCGCCGGGCGGCAAGGAGCGCATAGGCGCGCTGAAGCAGCGGCAGGCGCTCCTCAAGGACGAGCTGCGCACGGCCGAGGCCCTTGAGGCCGCCCGCCTTGACTACGACCGCGCGCTGTTCTGGCTTGAGGGCATGGCCGCCGCCGAGGTGGACGACGCGCAGCTTCTGCGCACGTTCGTGGCGCGCGTGGTGCTGGGCGGCCCCGACGATGACGACGGCCTGCGCGTGGCGTTCACGTTTGACGATTCTGCCGGCTTGGGCGATAATCCGTCGCTGCCTGGCGCTATAGGTCCAGGTGGCGAGGTGTTCGACCGAATGAACGCCAGCTCCACCATAAGTAACAGGCAGGTAGATACTTATATCTACCTGCCTTTTTATTTCCAGTCCGTACCGCGGAGAATCGAACTCTGTGCAGGGCGCGGGCGTAAAGAAAACGCGTAAGCGTTTTTAGCCCGCGGGCGAGGACGCCGGCAGGCGGCCGAAGCCGGTGCGGATTTGCTTCGCAAATACGCGGATTCTCCGCGCAAAGCCCCAGCCCAAAACAGATGTGCTGCCGATGGTATTTCCGCTGGCCATGCCCCGCACCGACGGACCCTCCAAACCCGCGGAGAATCGAACTCTGTGCAGGGCGCGGGCGTTAAGCAAACGCTACGGCAACGCAGGGTGGGACGCGCTTTCCCAATGGCGGCCCAGGCGGAAAGCGCGTCCCGGAATCCGCGCTCAGACTGGGACGTAGTTTCCGGATGGCGCCTCAAGCGGAAACTGCGACCCGGAATCCCGCTGTAGAGTGGGACATGCTTTCCCAATGGCAGCTCAAGCGGAAAGCGCATCCCGGAATCTAAGCTCGGAATGGGATTCATTTTCCAGATGGCGGGATCAGCGGAAAATACGACCCGGAATTTGCTCTGAGAACGGGACACGCTTTCCCGCCGACCGCTCCGCCCTCCTCAACTCCAAACCCATGCGCTCTCGCCATCTCAAAACTGGGTAGAAGAAAGCCAAAACGCAATCGCAGGAGGTCAATATGACTGCAGAAGATAAGGCAAAGAACGCCGGCAAGGTCGCGCTCGTCCTGGAGGGCGGCAGCTTCCGCGGACAATTTACCGCGGGCGTGCTCGACGTTCTCATGGAGGCCGGCGTCGAGATTCCGGCTGTCTACGGTGTATCGGCCGGTGCCCTCAACGGCGTGAACTACAAGTCGCACCAGATCGGCCGTGCCAACCGCATCAACCTGGCTTTCTGCAGCGACAGCCGCTTCATGGGCGCCGCATCGTTTGCGTCTACGGGCTCTATTGTGGGTTACGACTTTATCTTCAACGATGTCCAGGACCGCCTGGATCCCTTTGACAATGAGACGTTCGACGCGAGCCCCATCGAGATGTACGCCGTCGCGACGGACATGCTTTTTGGAACCGCCACGTACCTCCCGGTCAAAAGCGCCGTGCTCGATCTCGACGCCGTACGCGCCTCGACGTCGCTGCCGCTGGTGACGCCGCCGGTCGAGATTGACGGGCACAAATACGTCGACGGTGGCGTAGCCGATTCGATCCCCATCGAGCACGTGCTGGAGGAGGCGGGCTTCGACCGTGCGGTCGTCATCGTCACGCAGGACCGCTCGTACGAGAAAAAGCCTTACGAGTTTATGCCTGCCGCGCGCGCCCGCTATGCCGACTACCCCTATCTGCTCGAGGGAATCGAGACGCGCCACGACCGCTACAACATCCAGCGCATGCACCTGTGGAAGTATGAGCGCGAGGGCCGTGCGTTGGTCGTCGCTCCGCAAAAGCCGGTCGAGGTCGGTCATGTCGAGCACGATCCGGCAAAGCTTTTGGACCTGTATATTCAGGGCCGCCAGGAGGCAAAGCGCCTGCTCGCGGAAATCCAAGAGTTCGTTGAGCGCTAGCGACGGCGAACCCTCAAAAAATGACAACAGCTAAAGAGCTGGAAAATCACGGCTCGTGGATGACATGTGCAGAAACTCTGGTCGGAGCCAAAATACCTGTTGACTCGTACGGCGAGCGGGGTAATATGGACGGGTTACTTGCAGAGCCCCGTGAATCTCTGTAACAACACGTACTGTACATGGAGGAGTCTAAGTGATTTCGAAATCGACTCACTACGCCAAGCAGGGCGAGGTCCAGCGCAACTGGGTTCTCGTCGACGCCGATGGTGCTGTCCTGGGCCGTCTTGCCACCCAGATCGCAATGATCCTGCGCGGTAAGAACAAGCCCCAGTTCACGCCCAACAGTGACTGCGGCGACTTCGTTGTCGTCATCAACGCCGATAAGGTCCAGCTTACCGGTAACAAGGCCGACACGAAGACCTATTATCGCCACAGCGGCTACAACGGCGGCCTCAAGGCTGAGAGCTTCCGCCAGGCTATGGAGAAGCACCCGGAGAAGGTCATCGAGCGCGCCGTTCGCGGTATGCTGCCCAAGACCACCCTCGGCCGTGCCCAGATGACCAAGCTTAAGGTCTACGCTGGCACCGAGCATCCGCATGCTGCCCAGAACCCCACGAAGATTGAGCTGGAGGCTTAAAGATGGCTGAGAACACCGTTGTCTACCAGGGTACCGGCCGTCGTAAGAACGCCGTCGCCCGCGTCCGTCTCGTCCCCGGCACCGGCAAGGTGACCATCAACAAGCGTGACGCCGAGCAGTATTTCGGCCGTCATCAGCTCGTTGAGAACGCCCTTGCTCCCTTCAAGGTGACCGACACCGCCGGTCAGTTCGACGTTATCGCTCTGTGCGATGGCGGCGGCATTTCCGGTCAGTCCGGCGCTCTGCGCCTGGGCATCGCTCGTGCTCTTCTGAACGCTGGCGACTACCGTGCTGACCTCAAGAAGGCCGGTTTCCTTACGCGCGATGCTCGCGTGGTCGAGCGCAAGAAGTACGGCCTCAAGAAGGCCCGCCGCGCTCCCCAGTTCTCCAAGCGCTAAGGTTTTATCTCCTTTCGAGATACAATGTACAAGCGGGGCCTGCCGATTCCTCGGCGGGTCCCGCTTTTCTTTTTCGACTAGGGTGGGCGGTTGCATATCGCCTGCTAGGGAAGGAGCGATCCTATGCCCCAGAACATCTTCGGTACCGACGGCGTCCGTGGCGTCGCCAACGCCGATCTTTCGTGCGACCTCGCGTTTCGCCTGGGCCGCGCGGCGACCAAGTTCCTTGGTCCGGATATCTGCATCGGCCGCGACACGCGTCTTTCGGGCACCATGCTCGAGAGCGCTCTGACCGCCGGCATCATGGCCGAGGGCGGCCGTCCGCACTGCTGCGGCGTCATCCCCACGCCTGCCGTGGCGCTGCTCACTGTTCAAAACGAGCTCGACGGCGGCATCGTCATCTCCGCTTCGCACAATCCGCCGGAGTTCAACGGCATCAAGTTCTTTAGCCGCAAAGGAATGAAGCTTCCCGATGCTGTCGAGGAAGAGATCAGCGCCTGGGTCATGTCCGAGGAAGCCATGGCTGCCGACACGCTGCCGACCGGTGCCGGCGTGGGCCACATTATCAAGATGAAGGACGCTCGCAAGGCATACGTCGATCACGCCATCGATACGCTTGATGGCCTGAGGCTCGACGGCCTGGTCGTTGCCGTCGACTGCGGTCACGGTGCTTCTTGCCAGACCACGCCCGCCGCGCTGCAGCGCCTGGGTGCCACGGTGCACGCAATCAACACCGATTACTGCGGCACTGACATTAACGTTGAGTGCGGCTCTACGCACCTCGAGCCCCTGCACGAGCTCGTGCTGCGCACCCATGCTGACATCGGTCTGGCCCACGACGGCGACGCCGATCGCGTGCTGTTCGTGGACAGCGAGGGCAATGAGATCGACGGTGACTACATCCTGGCTATCTGCGGTTCTGACCTTGCCGCTCGCGGCAAGCTCGCCAACTCCGAGATCGTCTCGACCGTAATGTGCAACCTGGGCTTCTCCATCGCTATGAAGGAGCAGGGCTTTGAGATGGTTCAGACCGCCGTGGGCGACCGCTACGTTCTGGAGCGCATGCTCGCGGACGGCGCCGTCATCGGCGGCGAACAGTCCGGCCACATCATCTTCCTGGAGCACAACACCACCGGTGACGGCCTGGTGACGGCTCTGCAGCTGCTGGCCGTGCTCAAGCGCACCGGTCGCACCCTCACCGATCTTGCCGGCATCATGAAGAAGTACCCGCAGGTACTCGTCAACGTGCATTCCGACAACAAGGCTGGTCTGGACGATTGCCAGCCCATTTGGGATGCCGTCGCTGCTGCCGAGAAGGAGCTTGACGGCCGCGGCCGCATTCTGGTGCGCCCGAGCGGTACCGAGCCGCTGGTCCGCGTGATGGCCGAGGCCGAGACGCACGAGCTGACCCAGCGCGTTGTCGACGACATCGTCGAGGTTGTCAAGCGCGAACTTCCCTAATGGTCAAAAACGGGTGCCAAGTGGTAAACTGTTAAGGTTATTTTGATTGATCGGTATGTCCGAGGGGGAGCATGTTCACTAAAGTCCTAAGGTCTTTTGGTATGCGTGGTCGAATCCTTACGTTGGATGCTCCCATCTCGGGTGACGTCATTCCGCTCTCCGAGGTAAACGACCAGACGTTTGCTACTGGCCTTTTGGGCCAGGGCGTGGCGATTCAGCCCACCGGAACGCGCGTGATCGCGCCGGCTGATGCCAAGGTCGAGGCTATTTTTCCCACGGGACACGCCGTTGCGCTTAACACGGTCGATGGCTTGGACGTGCTCATCCACGTTGGTTTGGACACTGTTCAGCTCGAGGGCAAGCACTTTACCGTACATGCGCAAGTGGGTGACATCGTCCATAAGGGCGATGTACTCATTGAGTTCGATCGCGAGGCAATTGCTGCCGAGGGCTACGATGTAACGGTTCCCATCTTGGTGTGCAACTCCGTTGAGTTCTCGAGCATCAAGGGCTCCGTTGGCGTGCATGTCGAAGAGATGGACCAGCTCATCGTTGCTCGCGAGCGCTAGCAAGTGCACGTGGCCATTAGTCTATAATTCAAACACGTTTACGGAGGGCGCCCTTGAAAGAGGACGCCCTCCGTGGCAAGATGGGATTTGTCCGAAGCTAAAAGGCTTTGGGTCACCGTGGACGGGCAGGGGCCTCGACGCGGTTAGACACGAGACACATACATTACGCGACCTCGCCCTGGTGGCCGCACACGTTGGTTGCGGCCGACGCGGGCCGCGGGCAAGTGCTTGTAAGGGAGCCTTGCCTCTCTTGTACGAGAAAGGACGCGTAATGAAGATCATTAAAGCTAAAGACTACGAGGATATGAGCCGCAAGGCCGCCAATATTATCTCGGCGCAGGTTATCCTCAAGCCCGACTGTGTGCTGGGCCTTGCCACCGGCTCCACCCCGATCGGTGCCTACAAGCAGCTTGCTGCTTGGTACGAGAAGGGCGACGTCGACTTTGCCGAGGTCAGCACCTACAACCTGGACGAGTATCGCGGTCTTTCGCACGACGATCCCCAGAGCTATCACTACTTCATGCGTGAGAACTTCTTCGATCACATCAACATCGACCTGAACAACACGCATGTGCCCGACGGTTCCAACCCCGACGCCGCCGCTGCCTGCTCTGAGTACGACAAGATCGTCGCCGACGCCGGTTACCCGGATCTGCAGCTGCTCGGCATTGGCAACAACGGCCACATCGGCTTCAACGAGCCCGATGACCACTTCTCCAAGGGTACGCACTGCGTCGACCTCACCGAGAGCACCATTCAGGCCAACAGCCGCCTGTTCGACAGCATCGACGATGTTCCCCGTCAGGCCTACACCATGGGCACTCAGACTATCATGTATGCCCGCATGATCCTGGTTGTCGCCAACGGCGAGGCCAAGGCTCAGGCCGTGCATGACATGTGCTATGGTCCGGTTACGCCCGAGTGCCCGGCTTCGATCCTGCAGCTGCACACCAACTGCGTTGTCGTTGCCGACGAGGCCGCCCTTTCGCTCTGCGAGTAGCGCGAATCCTGCAGCTCGACATAGCCTTGCCTAAGGCCTCCGCTTTGCGGGGGCCTTTTTGTTCAAGACTTTAGTCTGCTGGCCGCGCAGCGGCCAGCTTTAAACCACCCGCTACGCGGGTGGAGACAAACGGCTTTACAAAGCCACCCCTCCGACCGATATTGACGATTGTTCAGGCCGTC
>NZ_JAWHPN010000007.1:0-82504 GCF_032584215.1 Collinsella aerofaciens
GTTCCGCGTCATCGTCTCCCCGTGGATTCTGACGGTGCTCGTGACCGACCGCCTGGCTCGCTACTACGAGACGGTCACCAAGCACAACCTCAAGTATCGTCGCTACTATCACCAGTTCGACTACTAAGAGCAAATAACGTTTGTGTAATTGGGCCCCGCTCCTATATGGAACGGGGCCTCGTTTAGGTTGGAGAGTAATTATGAGCTACCCCCTGCTTGCCGTCATGAATATCAGCCATCGTTATTTTGACCTTGAGGAATTCTTTTCTTCGGCAGCGGCCTCGGGCTATACGTGTTGCGAGCTTTGGACCGGGGCGATGCATCTGTATGTCGATTGCCATGGATACGATTCGCTCGAGCAGGTGCGGGAGCTGTCACAGCGGTATGGGATTCGGATTGTGGGGCTTTGTCCCGAACAGAACAACCCCAAGCCGTGGAATATCGCGGCGCGCGGGAATGAGGCGCGTGCCCGCACACTCGCGTACTTTAAGAACGTTGTAGATATTGCGGAGGAACTTGGAGCCGAGCAGGTCATGGTTTCGAGCGGCTGGGCATTTTTGAACGAGCCGATCGAGGACGCGTGGGGTCGCAGCTCCTCGATGCTGCGTGCGATTGCCGAGCATGCGGGAGAGCGCGGCGTGCGGCTGGTGCTCGAGGCCCTACAGCCGGTTGAGTCGATAATCGTGAACTCGGCGACCGACACGAAGCGCATGATCGAGGCAGTTGATCATCCGGCACTTAAGGCGTGTCTGGATATGGGCGCTATGGCGGTGGCGGGGGATACCATCGACGATTATTTCGATCTACTTGGCGATGATGTCGCCCATGTGCATTTTGTCGATGTTGCGGCAGATGGCACGACGCATCTTGCCTGGGGTGACGGCGACCGCGATATGCGCGCCGACCTAGATAGGCTGGTGGCGCGCGGCTATCGCGGAGTTGTTTCGGCCGAGACCTATGACTGGCGCTATTTCGCCGACCCCGCAGCTGCCGATGCGCAGGTAATGGCAGAGTATCGTCGTGCGATTGGCGCCTAGGTGGGGTTGGGCTGCGGCAATCTGCCCTATGTTTCCAAATGAATACGGTGTGAGCGGCTGCGACGGATTTTCCCCGCAAACACTCTAGTATGCTAAAGTACCCAGAAGACCGGCGGAGCTATGCCGGTCTTCTGTTCTATATGAAACACAGCATGAGGAGGCTCACCAGATGACGGCCACACCGTGGGGATTCCGGGACATATTGCCCGAGGAGGCTCAGGCGCGCGAGGAGATTGCACTGACGGTGAAGGGCTGCTTCAGGGAGCATCATTACCTGCCGGTCGAGACGCCGCTGCTCGAGGACAAGGGGTCGCTTGAGGAGGGCGGTCGCATTGCGGACACGCCGTTTAAGCTCTTTGATGACGACGGTCGCCTGCTGGTGGTCCGTCCCGACAACACGCTGCCGATCGTTCGTCTGGTTTCGACTCGCATGCGCGCGGCCGATCTGCCGCTGCGCCTGCGCTATGAGGCGCCGGTGGTTCGCGAGTGTCAGCGCAATGCCGGTGGCTCGCGTCAGTTTACGCAACTGGGTTTTGAGCTCATCGGCGCGGGCGACACCGCGGGCGATGTCGAGATTGTCTCACTGGTCGCCGAGGCCGTGCGCAAGCTGGCACTTCCCGGTGCGCGCATTATCGCGGGCAGTGTGCGTCCGTTTAAGGAACTGCTTGCGGCGTGTGAAGATCGCGAGCTGGCTGCCGAGGTATTGCGTTGTGTGCACGCCAACGACTTCGTGGGCCTCGATGCCCGCGTGGCGAAAAGCACCGAGCCCGAGGCCGTCAAGGCCGCCATTAGCGAGCTGCCGCGCCTGCACGGTGGTGCCGAGGTGCTCGACCGCGTCGACGCGCTGCTGGCGGCGGCGGGCATTGTTGCGCCGCTCACGCGCGAGCTGCGTGCCCTGGTCGAGGGCCTGGCTCCCGAGGACGCCCAGGTGCTGTCCTTCGACTTCTCCATCATGAACTCTTTCGATTACTACACGGGTCTGGTCTTTAAGGCCTATGCCGGCGGCCTGCCCGATCCGGTGGGCTCGGGCGGTCGCTACGACTCCATCTTTACCGGCGCGTTCGGCGACGGCGTCGAGGTGCCGGCGGCGGGCTTCGCCTTTTCGCTCGAGCGCCTGGAGGCCGCGCGCACCTCGGCCGAGGATGCCGCTTCCGATGGTGACCATGCCGTGGGCCGTGGCGCCGAGGGTCCGCTGTGCATTGCCGTGCCCAAGGGCTCGCTTAAGGCCGACACGCTCGACGTGCTCGAGGCCGCGGGCCTGGACGTCTCCGAGCTGCGCGACCCCGGTCGTCACCTGATTGTGCGCGGCCGCGACACGCGTGCCGGCGAGGGCGCGGTTGGAGATATCGAGTTTGTCATTGTGCGCCCCAGCGACGCGCCTGCCTTTGTGGGCTGCGGCGGCGCCGACTGCGGCATCTGCGGCTGGGACTCGCTTATCGAGGCAGACCTCAACCTACTGCAGCTGGTCGATCTGGGCTACGGCCTGTGCACTTTCATTGAGGCGGAGCCCGCATGGCGCGCCGGTCAGGCCGAGCGCAACTACGTCCGTCGCGGGTCGCTTCGCGTGGCCACCAAATACCCGCGCATCGCGAGCGCCTGGTATGCCGAGCGCGGCGTGAATGCCGACATCGTTTCGCTGCACGGCAATATTGAGCTGGGCCCCATCGTCGGCATGACCGACCGCATCGTGGACATTACCGCCACGGGTGCCACGTTGCGCGACAACGACCTGGTCATCACCGGCCGCATTATGGACTGCACGGCCCGCTTCTTCGTCAACCCAGGTGCCGCGCGCTTGGATCCGCGCGTTCGCAACTTGGCCGATCGCTTGGCAGCTGCTGTTAAGGACAAGCATTTTGAGCCCGTCGCGGGCTCGGCACAATAGCGCGAGCACGCACGGGCACCCCCATATCCGGGCTGCGGACCGATTGGCGCCGCTGCCCGGCACCTCGTTTTTCAAACGCAACCTCGACCGATAGGGGATACCGATATGAAGACCATCAAGCTTGCTCCCGGTGAGCGTCTCGTTGCCAACCAGCTCAGCCGCAAGGGCGTGCTGCCGCAAAACATCGTCGACGCTGCCCGCGATATCGTGGCCAACGTGCGCGCCAACGGCGATGCCGCGGTGCGCGATTACTGTCAGCGTTTTGACGGTGTTGAGCTGCAGAGTTTTCGCCTACCGCAGGAGCAGATCGATGCCGCGCTCGAAGGCCTCGATCCGGCCTTTGTCGCGGCGCTCGAAAAGGCTGCACGCCAGATTCGCGAATTCCACCAGCGTGAGGTCGAGCAGAGCTGGTTTACCACGCGCCCGGACGGCACGATGCTCGGCGTTAAGGTGACCCCGCTTGCCGCCGCCGGCATCTACGTGCCGGGCGGCCGTGCGCAGTATCCCTCCACCGTGCTCATGAATGCCATTCCCGCCAAGGTCGCCGGCGTTGAGCGCGTGGTCATGGTGACCCCGCCGCAAAAAGATGGCCTAATCAGCCCCTATACGCTCGCGGCTGCCAAGCTCGGCGGCGTGGACGAGGTCTATATGGTGGGTGGCGCCCAGGCCGTGGCCGCGCTGGCGTACGGTACCGAGACCATTCCGCGTGTCGACAAGATTACCGGCCCGGGTAACGCCTTTGTCGCCGCTGCCAAGCAGATTGTCTCGGGTGACGTGGGTATCGATATGGTTGCTGGTCCCTCCGAGGTCTGCGTGCTGGCCGACGCCACGGCCAAGCCCATGGTGGTCGCGGCCGACCTGATGGCCCAGGCCGAGCACGATCCGCTGGCGGCCTGCTATCTGGTGACCTGCGACGAGCAGTTTGCGTGTGAGGTCGAGGCGGGTATCGACATCCTGGTGGCGCAGTCCCCGCGTGCCGAGATTACGCGCGCTTCGCTCGACAATGAGGGCACCATCGTGGTGGCCGCCGACATGGCCGCCGCCGTCGAGGCCGTGAACACGGTGGCGCCTGAGCACCTTGAGCTGCACTGCAAGGACGCGATGGGCCTGCTCGGCGGCATTCGCAACGCCGGCGCTATCTTTGTGGGCGCTTGGAGCTCGGAGCCGCTCGGCGATTACGTTGCCGGCCCCAATCACACGCTACCGACCGGCGGCACGGCCATGTTCTCCAACCCGCTTTCGGTGGAGGAGTTCGTCAAGCGCTCGAGTGTCATTTGCTATACACCCGAGGGCCTGCTCTCCGATGCTCCTGCCACGCAGCGCCTCGCCGAGGCCGAGGGTCTGTGGGCACACGCGCTTTCCGCCGCGCTGCGCCGCCGCGTGTTGGAGCAGGGCGAGGATGCCGTGAGCGCCGAGTCGCTCGCCGCGGCCGACCTGACCAAGGTTGCCTGGCCGGGCGACGCCGTGGCGACGGTTGCCGAGGGCGTGGACCTGGCGGCTGCAGGCGCGGATGGCGCTGGCGCGACCGGCGAGGAGGCCTAATATGGCCGAACTCACGCCGCGCATGAAGGAGCTCGTCCAGCCCTACTTGGCCGGTATTGAGCCCTACGATCCTAACTTTACGCCCACGCGCATCAACCTTTCGGCCAACGAGAACACCTATCCCGTGCCCGCCGGCGTGCGCGAGGCGGTCGACGCCGCCCTGGCTGCCACGCCGCTCAACCGCTATCCCGATCCCATGTCCAACGACCTGCGCGACGAGCTTGCTGCCTGGCATGGCGTGACGCGCGAGAACATCTGCGTGGGAAACGGCGGCGACGAGCTGCTCTATAACTATCTGCTGGCGTTTGGCGGCGCGGGGAGGACTTTGCTCAACTGCCCACCGTGCTTTAGCGAGTACGCGTTCTTTGCGTCGCTCTGTCAGACCGAGGTGCGCGACGTGTGGCGCGATCCGGCGACCTTTGAGCTCGACCAGGCAGCCGTGCTCGCCGCGGCGCCCGAGTGCAGCCTGGCCATCGTGACCTCACCCAACAATCCCACGGGCGATGTGGCGCCGCTCGACTTTGTCGCGGCCCTGTGCGATGCATGCCCCGGCATGGTCATGGTCGACGAGGCTTACGTTGAGTTTGCCGACGATTCGTTTGGCGCGGCCACCACGGCGCAGGGACTTATCGCCGAGCATCCCAACCTGGTGATTTTGCATACGCTGTCCAAGGCGTTTGGCGCCGCTGGCACGCGCCTGGGCTACGTGATCGCGGCGCCCGAGGTCATCGAGGTGTTCGCGGCGATTCGCCAGATCTATTCGGTCAACGTGCTGAGCCAGGCCGCCGCGCTTGCCTGCGTGCGTGCCCGTGATGCCTACGCGCCCGTGGTGGCACAGGTCGCATCCGAGCGCGAGCGCGAGCTGGCCGCTCTGCGCGCGATGGCTGCCGAGGGCTTGCCCGTGGAGGCATGGCCGAGTGCGGCGAACTTTGTGCTCGTACGCACGCCGCATGCCACGCGCGTGCGCGAGCGTCTGCGCGATGAGTGTTCGATTTTGGTGCGCGATTTTAGCTATGCGCCGGGCCTTGTGGACTGTCTGCGCATCACCGTGGGTACCCCGCAGGAAAATGATGAGGTGCTGGCTGCGTTTGCCGCGCTGGTGAAGGAGGAGATGTAGATGGGCCGCTATGCCGAGGTAACCCGTAAGACGGGGGAGACCGATATTGTCGTCAAGCTCGACCTGGATGGAACCGGTACGTGTGATATCTCGACCGGCGTGCCGTTTTTCGACCACATGCTCAACGCCTTTGGCCGCCATGGTTTGTTCGATCTGACGGTGCACGCGGTGGGCGACGTGGAAGTCGACGCGCACCATACCGTCGAGGATACGGGCATCGTGCTGGGCGAGGCGTTTTGTCAGGCGCTGGGCGACAAGGCGGGCATTACGCGCTTTGCCGACGCGGCGATCGCCATGGACGAGACGCTTGTGATGGCTGCCGTTGACATCTCGGGTCGCGGGCAGGCCTACTGCGAGCTGCCTGTGCCGACCGAGCGCGTGGGCAGCTTCGATACCGAGCTGGCCGTCGAGTTCTTCTACGCCTTTGCGCGCGACGCCAAGCTCACGCTGCACGTGCGCGAGCTGGCGGGCGGCAACTCGCACCACATTATCGAGGCCGCCTTTAAGGCTGTGGGCCGCACGATGCGCCGCGCCTGCGAGCTCGATCCCCGCGTGCAAGGCATCCCCAGCACCAAGGGCTCGCTGTAACCTGCCAAAAAGGGACAGGTTTATTTTGGCAGGTTTTATCTGCGGAAATGCTGTCTCATGTGGTGGGTGAACGTTTAACCGACCAAAATAAACCTGTCCCTTTTTGGCAGGTTTTGAATGGGAAAAGGGAGGGTCGCGTGGGCGAACCGAAGATCGTGGTGGTCGACTACCACAAGGGCAACTTGTCGAGCGTCGTGCGCGGGCTTGCGCGCGCTGGTGCCGCTGCCTGCACGTCGGACGATCCGGAGCAGATCCGCAACGCCGACGGCCTGGTCATCCCGGGCGTGGGCGCGTTCTATGACGCGATCGCCTTTATGCGCCAGAGCGGCGAGGCGGACGCGGCGCTCGACGCCGTTGCCGCCGGAGCTCCGCTGCTCGGCATCTGCCTGGGCCTTCAGCTGTTTTTTGAGCGCGGCAACGAGGGCGTGCCAGCGGACGAGGGTGCGGACGCGGACGACAGCGCTTCCGAGCAGGCTGGTGGTCCCTGGGTCGATGGCCTGGGCATTATGCGCGGCTCGTGCACGCGCTTGGAGTCGAGCCGCCTGAAGGTGCCGCACGTGGGCTGGGACCAGGTGCACATGACGCCCGCCGGTGCGGCCGATCCGCTGCTTGCCGGTTTTGCCGAGGGCGCCAACATGTATTTCACCCACAGCTACGCGGTGGCCGACGACGCCGATGCCGCCGATGTGCTGGCGCGCACGCACTATACGCGGAGCTTCCCGTGCATCGTGCGCCATGGCAACGTGTGGGGCTGCCAGTTCCATCCCGAGAAATCCTCCGCGCTGGGCCAGCGCATCCTTAAGAACTTCGTTAACATCGTCGAGGAGGGTGGCCGATGATCCTATTTCCCGCAATCGATCTGATCGGCGGCAAGGTCGTGCGCCTGGAGCGCGGCGACCGCAGCCGCTGCAAGGTATATTCCGACGACCCCGTGGCCGTCGCCCGCTCGTTTGCCGAGCAGGGCGCGAGCTGGGTGCACGTCGTCGACCTGTCCGCTGCCTTTGGCGAGGACGAGAACACATGCGCTGCCAACTCGGCGGCGATTAAGGCCATCTGCGGCGTCGACGGTCTGTCCGTGGACGTGGGCGGCGGCGTCCGCTCGCTCGCGCGCATCGACGAGCTGGCCGGCTACGGTGCGCGCCGCATCGCGCTGGGCACCGTGCTGGTGACCGAGCCGGGATTTGCCGAGGTGGCGGCCCAAGGCTTTGGCGAGCTGCTGGTGGCTGACATTGCCGCGCGCGACGGCCAGGTCAGGGTGAACGGCTGGCGCGACGGCGCGGGCGTGGCGCTCGACGATGCCGTGGCGCAGCTTTCCGAGCTGGGCTTTAAGCATCTGGTGTATACCGACATCGCGCGCGATGGCATGCAGACGGGCATCGATGTGGCGGCGTATCGCCATGTGGCCGAGGTCGCGGGCTTTCCCGTCGTGGCTTCGGGCGGCATCTCGACGCTCGACGACATCCGTGCGCTTGCCGCGGTGGGCGAGGGCGCGATTGAAGGTGCCATTACTGGTCGCGCGCTCTACGAGGGCAACTTTACGCTGGCCCAGCCGCTGGCCGCCGCCCGAGGGGAGGAGTAGCCCATGCTTACCAAACGCGTGATTCCCTGCCTGGACGTCAAGGACGGCCGTGTGGTCAAGGGCGTCAACTTTGTGAGTCTGCGCGATGCGGGCGATCCGGTGGAGCTGGCGCGCGCCTACGACCGCGAGGGTGCGGACGAGGTCGTCTTCCTGGACATTACCGCCACGAGCGACAACCGTGCGACGACTATCGAGATGGCGGCGCATGCGGCCGAGGAGCTGGCCATTCCCTATACCGTGGGCGGCGGCTTTCGCGACCTGGCGGGCATGCGGACCATGGTTGCCGCCGGCGCCGACAAGGTGTCGCTTAACTCTGCCGCCGTGCGCGATCCGTCGCTGATTAGCCAGGCCGCCGCGGCGTTTGGCAGCCAGGCCGTGGTCGTGGCAATCGATGCCAAGCGCGTTGGCCTGCCTGGGCAGCCGGGTGCCGACAAGTGGGAGGTTTTTACCGCGGGAGGTCGCAACGCCACGGGTATCGATGCAGTGGCGTGGGCCGAGGAGGCGGCTCGTCGCGGCGCCGGCGAGATCTTGCTGACCAGTATGGACCGCGACGGCACCAAGGCTGGCTTCGACCTGGCGCTCACCCGTGCCGTGGCGCGCGCGGTGCCGATCCCGGTGATTGCGAGCGGCGGCGTGGGTACGCTCGAGCATTTTGCCGAGGGTGTGATTGAGGGCGAGGCCGATGCCGTGCTGGCAGCCAGCGTCTTTCACTTTGGGACGTTCAGCATTCGCCAGGTGAAGGAGTATATGGCCTCTCAAGGTATTCCTGTGAGGCTGGACTTCTAATGCTGCGGCTTGCCCAGGCACCCGACCTTCCGGCTCCAACCCTCCTCGCGTACTTAAGTACGCGTCGTCGGGCTTGTCGCTCGGAATCTCGGGCACCTGGACAACCCTCGCCGACCGGCGATGTTTAAATTGGGGAATTGAAATGAGAGAAATTACTACTCCAGTGGATCTTAAATACGACGCCAAAGGATTGATTCCTTGTGTGGTTCAGCAATATGACACTGGTGAGGTGCTTATGGTTGCTTGGATGAACGAGGAATCGGTGGGGCTGACGCTCAAGACCGGCACCACGTGGTTTTGGAGCCGCAGCCGTCAGGAGCTCTGGAACAAGGGTGCGACGAGCGGCAACATGCAAGAGGTCAAGGAACTCTGGGCCGACTGCGATAGCGATACGCTGTTGGTCAAGGTTGACTCGCCGGGTCCGGCCTGCCATACCGGCAACCGTACCTGCTTCTTTAAGAAACTCGCGTAGGGCGGGCGCTCGATTAGACGCTCGGCCACCAGAAAGGATTGAACCATGGGTGTGCGCACCGCAAACGTTCAGGATGGAAATATCGGTGAGACGCTGACAGGTCTGGCCGAGGTGATTCACGGTCGTCGTGATGCATCGCCGCAGGAGAGCTATACCGCGCGTCTGCTGACCGACGTCGAGGACGAGCTGCTCAAGAAGCTTGCCGAGGAGGCAAGCGAGGTGATCATGGCCTGCAAGGATAACGATCACGATCATATCCGCTACGAGGCCGGCGACCTGGTCTACCACCTGCTCGTGACGCTCGAGCGCTACGGTATCACCCTCGACGAGTTGGCCGGCGAACTCAACGCCCGCCGCCACTAGTCGTTTGGGACAGTCTTTGTTGGTGTAACGGGGTCATGGAAGTTGCGGTGAAATAGGGACTGTTTAAGCGCTTCATCAGGCAAAACAATTCCTATTCCACCGCAACTTATGAAGGGATGGCTAGTCGAGGGGTGTGGGTTCCCATTCGCCGTTGGGGTGGGGGATGTCGAAGGTTCGGTAGCCGCAGTCGTAAGCGTGGGCCTGGGCCTCGCGGATGTTCCAGCAGATGTCGCAGGCGCGGTGTGCGTCCGAGCCAAAGGTGATGGGTACCTCGGCGTGGGCGAAGCAACGCAATAGCCCGGTCGCGGGATAGTAATCGTCGAGCCCCTTGCGCGGCGCGGCGGTCGAGACCTCAACGCGGCGGCCCGTGTCGTGAGCGCACTCGGCCATCTGCCCCCAGAACGGCGTCGGGTCAAAGTCGGGCGCAAAGCCTTCCTTCGAAAAGCGCATGACCAGGTCGGGATGGGCCATTACGTCAAAGTTGAGTGAGCTTTCGCAGGCGCGGCACCAGTCGTCGACGTAGCGCTCCCACACGCCGTGTACCCCCAGGTTTTCCCAAACATGCAGGTTGGTGTCATCATCGATCCAGCCGCAGCGCGAATCGGGTGTATCGGGGCGAGCGACGTTTTCCGTTCCCGCCGTACCCGCGGCGCCGGCCATGATATCGCCTGGGTTGCCAATCCAATGCACGCTGCCCAGGCGCACGACGGCGCCCCGGGACCAGCGCTCAACCAAAGGCTCGCAGCCCTCGTACCAATCGCATTCAAAGCCATAGATAAGCTCGAGCTCCGACGCGATCTGCGCGGCAAGCTTGCGGGCATCCTCAAAAGCCAGACGATGTGCCGGCAGGTCGCCCTCGACAACCTGCACCTCGCAGTTGGCATCCATGCTGGCGGGTAAGGTGAGGTGGTCGGTCGAGACCATGACGCGGCAGCCGGCGGCCGCGGCAGCGCGGACGTTTTCCTCAAACGAGGCATGTCCGTCCGAAAACGAGGTGTGGGTGTGGCAATCGACCAGCGGGCAAGCAGACATGGCGACTCCTTTTCATTTGGCGAAACCGCTCCATTGTAATGGCGCGGCCCCCCGATGCGACGAGCGCACCGGGGGGCCGAAATCGACTGGAAAGGGTGCGCGGTGCGGCCTCGCTTGCGCTCTCAAAACATGTACATCAGCCTCCAAAAGCTGCAGAAAATGACATGTTTGGAGGCTGATGTACATGTTTGGATAGGAGCGAGGGCGGCGACGGACGAAAGTCACGCCTGTGCCACGTCCGATGTGCTAGCGTTTGGATGAACAAAACGAGCCCGCGCGGAAAGGATCCGGACCGTATGCAATGCGATAGCACATCCCCGCTGTCCCGCGAGACCGATGCGCCCGAGACCATCGTCAAGCTGGAATGCGACATCGACGACGCGTCGCCCGAGGTGCTCGCCTACGCTGCCGACCGCCTGCGCGAGGCGGGTGCGCGCGAGGTGCATTGGCTGCCCCTCTATTGCAAGAAAGGCCGTCCCAGTTGGCAGCTACAGGTAATCTGTGCTCACGAGGATATCGAGCGCCTGCAGACGATTATCTTTTTGGAAACCACGACCAACGGCATTCGTCGCCAGGTCATGGAGCGCGTTTGCCTGCCACGCCGCTTTGAGCGCGTAACGACGCCATGGGGCGAGGTATCCGTCAAGGTGGCCACCCTACCCGACGGCAGTGAGCGCGCGGCGCCCGAGTACGAGGACTGCGCCCGCCTTGCCCGCGAGCACAATGTGCCGCTCCAACGCGTGATGCAGGCGGCCCAGAGCGCGGCACTGCGATTTGAGTAACGCGGCCGGCGGCACGCCACGCCCAGCTCCATCAACCCCACCCGAAAGGACCACCATGAAATACCTCATCGCTTCTGACATCCACGGCTCGGCATACTGGACCGAGCGCCTCTGCGCCGCCATTGAGTCCGAGCAGCCCGATCGCATTGTGCTGCTGGGCGACCTGCTCTACCACGGCCCGCGTAACGACCTGCCGCGCGACTACGCTCCCAAGCGCGTGATTCCGCTGCTCAACGCCCTGGCCGACCGCATCATCGCGGTGCGCGGCAACTGCGACGCCGAGGTCGACCAGATGGTGCTCGACTTTCCCATCATGGCCGACTATGCCACGTTATTCGACGAGAACGGCCGCGAGCTGTTCCTGACGCACGGCCACGTTTTTGGCGCCGGTATGCACAACAGCGTCGACCACGCGCCCGCGCTGCCCGAGGGCTCCGCGCTCGTCTACGGTCACACGCACATCAAGGTCAACGAAGCGAGCGAGGAGCATCCTGGTCTGTGGCTCTTCAACCCCGGCAGCGTGAGCATCCCCAAGGACGGTACGCACAGCTACGGCATCTACGAGGGCGGCGCGTTCCGCCACGTGATCATGGAGGAGGACTAGCCATGGCCGAGCATATGGCTCAGCAAAATGCCGAGGGTTCGCGTGACCTGTCCACGCTGGTAGATGCATCGGCCGAGCTGCAGCATCTGGTGCAGACCATCTGGCGTCTGCGTCAGCCCGACGGCTGCCCGTGGGACCGCGAGCAGACGCACCGCAGCATTGGCAAGAACATGATCGAGGAGGCCTACGAGGCGCTTGACTGCATCGAGGCCGACGACGCGGCGCACCTGCGCGAGGAGCTGGGCGACGTGCTCATGCAGGTAGTGTTGCATGCGCAGATCGCGGCGGACGCCGGCGAGTTTACGCTGGCCGACGTGGCGCACGATATCGACGCCAAGCTCATTCGCCGTCATCCGCACGTGTTTGGCGATGCGGATGCCGACAGCTCCGACGAGGTACTCAAGATTTGGGACGAGGTCAAGCTTGCCGAGAAAGCCGCCAAGGACAAGGCCGTGGCGGCGGGCGAGGCCGCGCCCGAGGGTCTGCTCGATGGCGTGCCCACGCATCTGCCGGCGTTGATGCAGGCTCAGAAGGTGTCGCGCAAGGCGGCTGCCGTGGGCTTTGAGTGGGAGACGGTCCAGGACGTGTGGGACGAGGTCGCCGAGGAACGTGCCGAGTTTGAGGCCGAGGCCCCTGGCTCGCCCGAGCGCGAGATGGAGTTTGGCGACCTGCTCTTTGCCCTGGTCAACGTCGCGCGCAAGGAGGGGATTGACGCCGAGAGCGCCCTGCGTGCCAGCACAGCAAAGTTCCGCCGCCGCTGGGCCGCGATGGAGCAGATGGCGGCCGATGCTCACGTGGATCTTGCCGAGCTTTCGACCCACGGCCTCAACGACCTGTGGGACGCAGCAAAGGCAGGGGAGTAAGACTGCGGGAACGACGGGCTGACACGCCTCATCGTTCCCGCTAATTTTTTCGAAAATCAAGTGTATCCCTCGGCTAACTTAGGGCATAATGCAAAAAGTGCGACATGGCTAACTTACGGAGGCGCACCGACGGTGCACGGTCAGCCGGTCGCTTGCATCCACTACGTTTCCAAGTGAGAGGGAGACAACATGAGTGACATTTTGGACGTCTACGGTCGTGAGGTGCTCGACAGCCGCGGCAACCCCACCGTCGAGGTGGAGGTCGTGCTCGAGGATGGCAGCTTCGGTCGCGCGATGGTGCCTTCGGGCGCTTCGACCGGCGCCTTTGAGGCATGTGAACTGCGCGACGGCGACAAGGGTCGCTACCTGGGCAAGGGCGTTTCGCAGGCCGTCGAGCACGTCAACAACGAGTGCGCCAACGCCGTCGTGGGCCTCGATGCCTTCGATCAGCGTGCCATTGACGCCGCACTGATTGCCGCCGACGGTACGCCCAACAAGACCAAGCTCGGTGCCAACGCCATTCTGGGCGTGTCGCTGGCCGTCGCCCGCGCCGCTGCCGAGTCGGCGGGCCTGTCGCTGTACCAGTACCTGGGCGGCGTCAACGCCCGCCTGTTGCCCACGCCCATGATGAACATTCTCAACGGCGGCGTGCATGCCGACAACAACGTTGACTTCCAGGAGTTCATGATCATGCCGGTGGGCGCTCCGAGCTTTGCAGAGGGCCTGCGTTGGTGCGCCGAGGTCTACCACACCCTCAAGGGCGTGCTGCACGAGGCCGGCCTGGGCGGCGGCGTGGGCGACGAGGGCGGCTTTGCCCCCAACCTTAAGACCAATGCCGAGCCGTTCGAGTACATCACCAAGGCCGTGGAGAAGGCCGGCTTTAAGCCCGGCGTCGACTTCATGTACGCCATGGACCCGGCCTCGACCGAGTTCTACAACGCTGAGACCGGTATGTACGAGCTCAAGGGCGAGGGTGTTGAGTACACGAGTGCCCAGATGGTCGATTACTGGGAGAAGCTCGTCGACACCTATCCCATCATCTCCATCGAGGACGGCATGGCCGAGGAGGACTGGGACGGCTGGGTTGAGCTCACCCGTCGCATTGGCAACAAGGTGCAGCTGGTGGGCGACGACCTGTTCGTCACCAACACCGAGCGCCTTAAGAAGGGCATCGAGCTGGGCGCCGCCAACGCGATCCTGGTCAAGGTCAACCAGATCGGCACGCTCACCGAGTCGTTGGAGGCTATCGAAACCGCCAAGGAGGCCGGCTACGCTTGCATCGTGAGCCACCGTTCCGGCGAGACCGAGGACTCCACGATCGCCGACCTGGTCGTGGGCGTTAACGCCGGCCAGATCAAGTCGGGCGCCCCGTGCCGCAGCGACCGTATCGCCAAGTACAACCAGCTCATCCGCATCGAGGACGAGCTCGAGGGCAGCGCGCGCTACGCCGGCAAGGCCGCGTTCTACAACATTCGCTAAACAAGTGGCGTACGCGGGGGCGGGGTTGACTCGGCTCCGTTCCACTTCTGATGGCCGCCATTGGGCGCTGGGCCATATGGCTCAGCGCCTTTTTTATGTCGAGCAAAGGCTGGCGAAGGCGGTGCGCACGCTCGTGCTATAACTAGAATACTTAGCGCAAACAAACCTCAACCGCACAAGGCGCACATGGATCAGATTTACGACAACAGGTACTATTCCGCCGGTTCGCGTGAGCCGTCGCCTCGCCGTGCGCGCACGGTGCAGCTCGGTGGGTCCGCCTACGCCGGCGCCGACCGCTCCATGCAACGCCCGACAAGTACCTCGCGCCCCAATGCTCAAGTGAATACTTCGACAGATGGACCAGTGCGCCCGGCACGTTCGTCGCATGCTCAGCGCTCGTCGGCTCAAACGCACGATAGGTCGAGCAGGCCCTCGAACCGTTTTTCGGGCTCGGACTTTATGCACTACGCCAACGACAACGCGGTGGTCAAGGCAATCTACGACTTTACCCACGGTCCTCAGCGAGGGCTGTTTGTTGGCATTGTCGTTGCCCTGGCGCTCGTGAGCCTGTATTTCCCCGTGCGCGACCTGTATGCGGCAAAACGCTCGAGCGACATCTTGGCCAAGCAGGTTGAGATTCGCGAGCAATATAACGACGACCTGCAAAAAAGCGTCGACAAGCTGCTCTCGGAGGAGGGTATCAAGGATGCGGCATCCGAGGACTTGGGCCTGGTGATGCCAGGCGAGAAGAGGATTGAAGTGCAGGGCTTGGACGGCGATTCGGACTCGTCGTCGGCTGAAAAGAAGTCGTCGAACGCCAAGAAGGCCAGCGAGGTGGCCAAGGAGATCGAAGAAGTCGGCAAGGACGCGCCATGGTACATCCGGACGCTTGACATGCTGTTTGGATTTAACGGCGTCGAGGGCCAGACGGTCGTGTCCAACGGCAAATAGCGCCCGGAGGGGAGCCCGCAATGACAAATTGCAAACGATATAAGGTGGCCGCGATCGACCTGGGAACGGTGTCGTCGCGACTAGTGCTAGCGCAGGTCGAGGGCGGGGCGATCGTGGAATCGTCCAAGCATACCGAGATTACCGATCTGGGCGAGGGCGTGGACGCGACGGGCCGCTTTTGCGAGGCGGCGGTCGAGCGCGTGCTCGCCGCATGCCGCATGTTTGTGGACGAGGCGCGTGCCTTTGGGGCCGCGTGCGTCTGCGCCACGTGCACGAGTGCCGCGCGCGATGCGTCCAACGCCGCGCTGCTGCTGGACGGTCTGCGCGATCTGGGGCTCGAACCGCAGGTGATTCCGGGCGAGGTCGAGGCGCGCCTGACGTTTTTTGGCGTGGCACATGACTTTGCTGGCGAGCGCATTATTGTCGCGGATTCGGGCGGCGGGTCCACGGAACTCGCGACGGGTGTCTACGCGCCGGAGCGCGGGGTCTTTGCGCTGGAGGGAACGCGCTCGCTGGACATTGGCTGCCGCCGCGTGACCGAGCGGTTTTTCTCTGCGCTGCCGCCGTCGACGAACGAGCTTGCGGCTGCCGCCGCGTGGGCAGGCGAGCAGTTTGCGGGCTACTTTAAGAGCTTGCCTGTCGATTTTGAGCGTGCCGAGCGCCTGGTCGCGGTGGGTGGCACGGTGACTACGCTGGTGGCTCTGGTCCACGAGCTGGAACCGTACGATTCGAGTTTTGTTCACCTACGCGAGCTTTCGATGGAGCAGATCTCGGCCGCCATCGATCGTATGTCTACGCTGGATGTGGAGGGTATCGCTGCGCTGCCGGGCGTGCAGCCCAAGCGCGCGGGCGTGATTCTGGCCGGCGCCGTGGTGATTCGCGAGCTCATGCGTGCCGGCGGCTACGATGCGCTCACCGTAAGCGAGAACAGCCTCCTTGCCGGCATGGCCGCCACCATCAACGAGGTTCTCGACGGCGCGACTCCCACCATCGCCTGGACCCCGAGCCTCAGCGCCCTCTAAATAAGTTGCGGTGAAATACGGACTAAAATCGCCCTTTCGGGCACCAAACAGTCCCTATTCCACCGCAACTCAACAGCCGGCACCTGGGGACGTTCCTTTTCTGCCGGCACCTGGGGACAGTCCCTGCGGGGCGTCCCCACGGCGCCTATGCCAGCTTGTCGATTTGCCCAATCTCCCAAAGCGGAATATTGACGAGCATGCCTTCGTCTCTATATGCCGCCAGGGAGCTCCTCACGCAACGCTCGAGCTTGAATTTTTCGCAGGCTATTTTCAGGCTCTTCGCTTTAAGGTTCTCTGCCGCCTTGACCTCAAGCGGAAGCACGGTTCCCGCATGGTCGATGGCAAAGTCGGTTTCGGCATTGCCGGAGGTAGAGGACCAATACGCGGGAGTTTTGTCCTGGAGCAAAAGCTCCTGCGCGACGTATTGTTCGGTCAGCGAACCTTTGAACTCGGTAAAAACAGCGGATCCGTTAAGAACGATGACCGGAGAGAGACCGGAGAGCGCTCCGAGGATGCCGGTGTCGATGCAGAACAGTTTGAAGCCCGAGAGGTCTTCGTAGCTCGAGAGCGGCGCCTTTAGAGCGGAAACACGTGGCACCTTATGAACGATTCCGTAGTCCGTGAGCCACTGGAGGCTTTCCTCGAAATCGCGTGCGCGCGCTCCGGGACGAAGGGTGCCATAGACAAACTTCTTGTTCTCCTTTGCAAGCTGGCCGGGAAGGGATTTCCAAACCAACCTCATGCGCTCGACGATGCGGGCGGGTGCATGTTTGCCAAAATCGGATTCGTAAGCCTCGATGATTTGCTGTTGAAGCCTTCGGGCTTCGATGAAGTCGCGTGTCTCGGCGAAAGTGGAGACAACTTCGGGCATACCGCCGACAACAAGGTATTCCTTGAGCAAGTGCTCGAGCTTTTCGGTAACGTTTGCCAGAAGGTTCATGTCTGCGGCAAGGATGGCGTCGGCGAGCGGGTTGCCGTCGACGGCACGAACGAACTCAGCAAACCCCATGGGACGCATGGTGAGCTGGTCGATTTTGCCGACGGGAAATGACTCGTTTTCGCGTCGGAGCGCGAGGCCCATATAGGAACCGGCTGCTACGATGTGGTATTCGGGTGCAAGCTCGTTGAAGTACTTGAGCGAGGTGATCCCGCGTGGCGCCTCTTGGATCTCGTCGAAGATGATGAGCGTGTCTTCCGGCGTTACGGTTTGGCCACGTAGGAGTTCTATCTGGGAGATGATGCGCTTGGGGTCGAGGTTCCCATCGAACAGCGAGCGCGTGCTCGGCTCGAGCATAAAGTCAAAACGAATGACGTTTCGATACTGCTGGCTTGCGAATTCGTTAAGAAGCCAAGTCTTTCCTGTCTGGCGGGCTCCCTTAAGCAAGAGAGGTTTGCGATTCGCCCTTGATTTCCAAGCGATAAGTTCACTCATAAGCTGTCGCTGCATATTGCCTCCCAACCCTCTCGGCTAGTATAAGGCCATTTGGGAGTTTCCATCGGAAAATGTGGGAGACAACCACGTTTTTCCATCGGAAAATGTGGGAGACAACCACGTTTTTCCATCGGAAAATGTGGGAACACCAACCTAAGTCGCGGTGGAATAATTCCTAAATGGGCTGGTAAACTGCCAAAACAGGAACTATTTCACCGCAACTTAGAGCCCCGCCGGCGTGTAAAAGAAACGAGCCCGCATCCCTTGGGGACACGGGCTCGAAAGCTCCATATGGTAGGGGCGGTGGGACATCCGCGCATTTGCTGCGCAAATACGCACCGGCTTCGGCCGCCTGTCGGCGCCCTCGCCGGCTCGCTACGGACGCTGCGCGTCCGCTTAACGCTCGCCCCCTCGCGGGTTCGAGTCCCACCGGCATCTAAAAGAAGCGAGCCCGCATCCCTGGAGAACACGGGCTCGCAAGCAATCACATGGTAGGGGCGGTGGGACTCGAACCCACAATCCTTGCGGCGAGAGATTTTAAGTCTCCTGCGTATGCCAATTCCGCCACGCCCCCGTGAGACTAGAAGTCTAGCACAAGCCGTCCGTTACGCGTTGACGGCCATCGAGTGTTGGCCCGACTTCTCCAGGAACTCTTGGAACTTTGCCTCGTCGCCCTTGTTTTGATACTGCAGGGCCAGCAGGTACTCCAGTCGGCAGCGCTTGACCGGGTCGTCGCCGACATCCTCGAGCATGCGCTCCAGCTCGGGAATGTCGTTGTGGCGCTTGAGGATCATCGTGTCGTACATCAGCTGGCATTCGTGTGCGACTGTCTCGGCCTGACCGCCCTCAAAGCCCTTGATCTCGTGCAGCAACTCCTTGGCCTTTTTGCGGTCCTCCTGGCCAACGTAGTAGTTAAAAGCTTTGATCACCAGGTCGACGCGCTGCATCTTGGGCAGGTTGAGTCCCAGTAGCAGGTCGAACATCTCGTCGGCGCGCTTATGGTCCTCGCGCAGCAGATAGGAGTTCAGGCGCAGGTAGTCGCGGTTGTAGCGCGGGTACAGCATGCTGGTGAGTTTGCCGTCGAGCAAACGATCGAACTCGTCCCACTGCTTGGCGGCCATCAATTGCTGCAGGCGTTTAAACGTGGTGCGTTTTTTGACGCTAAAGAACACCGACACGGCGATGCAGATGATAACGACGGCGGTCCAGAGTGTGCGGGAATCGGGCATATTAGGGTCCTTAGTCGCTCATAAAGCGAGCGGTATGACAACACGTACTAGATGTATTATACGCAGCGCGCAAGCAAACTGGCATAAAAGCTCATCGAGGCCGAGTGCCATCGCTCGCTGCGGTACACTTACCTAAAGTAAACCATGAAGGGAGACATTACCTATGAAGAAGATCGTTTTGGCTTGCGGTGCTGGCGCTGCTACTTCCACGCTCGTTGCCCAGAAGGTCGCTACTCTGCTCGACGCCAACGGTTATGCCGACAAGTACGAGATCGTGCAGTGCGCCATCTCCGAGGCCAAGGATTACTGCGACGAGGGCGCTGACCTGCTGATCGCCACCACCGTTGCCCCCGAGGGCCTCACCTGCCCGTACGTGAGTGGCGTGCCCTTCATGACCGGCATGAACCGCGTTGCCGCCGAGAAGGCCGTTCTCGACGTCATGGCTCAGTAGGCGCTGACTGCATGAGTGAGCAGAACGCCAACCCGGTAGAGCTCTTTGGTATGCGCGTTGCCCATGTGGGCATTAACGCCACCGACCCGGCAGACGCCCTGGAGATCGCGGAGCTGTTCTCGACGATGATGGGCCTGCCCGTCATCGAGACCCCGGTTTCGTACTTCAACGATTCGCTGGTCGAGATCATGAAGCAGAACGGTCGTGGCACCAAGGGCCACATCGGCTTTGCCGTTAACGACATCGATGCAGCTGAGAAGTGGTTTGCCGAGCGCGGGCTCGAGGTCAACGAAGAGTCGCGCGCGCTGCTGCCCGACGGTGGTACCAAGCTCGTGTACTTTAAGCGCGAGTTCGCCGGTTTCGCCGTGCACCTGTGCCGCGAGTAGCGCACAAGCTGCCATAGCTGGCAAAAAGGGATAGGGTCGCGTGGCCCTATCCCTTTATTTATGCCGAGGGGGCTTCCTATCGTGGCAGGCGAATCGTAAAGCGGCTGCCGACCCCTTCGACCGAGGTCACACCGATGACGCCGCCGTGGCTGTCGACGATCCACTTGGCGATCGCAAGCCCCAGACCCGAACCCTGTGCGCCGGCATCGCGCGCGTTGTCGGCGCGGTAGAACCGTTCAAACGCGTGAGCTGCGGATTCCTGGTTCATGCCGATGCCCTCGTCCTCAACACTTATGTCGATCGTGCCCATGCCCGCATCGGGCGTTATGCCAAATGTGACGGTCGTTCCCGCATCCGAGTACTTGGCGGCGTTTTGCACGATCACGCGCAGAGCCTGCTTCACGAGCGCCACGTCGACGGGCGCGTCGCAGCGCGGGTCGCTGACAAGCGCAGCGTCAAAGGCCAGCCGATACGTGTGTGCGGCATCGATCATCTGCGATTCCTCGCATACCTCGCCGACCAGTGCGGCCAGGTTGGTATCGGCACGCCGCAGGACCGTGCGCCCGGCATCGCCGCGTGCCAAAAACAGCAGCTGCTCCACGAGCTCTTGCATGTGCTCGCTTTCGGCTTTAAGGGACGCGATGGATTCCGCCAGCACGTCCGGGTCGTCCTTACCCCAGCGGTCGAGCATGTTCACGTAGCCCTGAATCACCGCGATGGGCGTGCGTAGCTCGTGGCTTGCATCGTTGACAAAGCGCATCTGCTGCAGCTTTGCCTCTTGCATCTGGCGCAGCAGGCGGTTGAGCGCGACCTCGATGCTTGACAGGTCGGCGTCGCCGGTGGTGACGCTCGGCGAGTCGACGCTTGCGCGCTCGATGGCCTGCTCCAGTGTCTCCATTTTGCCGCCGGCGAGTTGCATGCGGCCGAGTTCGTCCACGCGCAGTGCCAAGTCGTTGAGCGGTGCCATGGTACGGCGCACACGGCGGGCACCGCCGAGCATGTTGAGCACGCTGATGACCTGCCAACCCACAACGACAAGGTAGAGAGGCCATAGCGCGACGAGGTCCTGCGCGAGGGGGAAAGTCTTGGTGGTGCGCGCAAGCTCGACGGTATAGGTGAGCGTTGCCAGGTCCCAGCCGCGCGCGGGCGTCAGCGACATGCCGTGAACGGTGGCGCTGGGGATCCATCCTGCGGTAAACGCGCCGTCGGGCAGCGTCTGGTTGTATCCATAGACGAGGATCGCCGTCGCAATCACCATCAGCAGCAGATCGAGCCAGACGTAGCTTATCAGGCGGCGCCACATATAGCCCCAGTTGATGGCGCGGGCGATGGAGGTGACGCGCTTGGCCTCGGCGTTACGCGCGGCAGACATAGCCCACCCCGCGCACGGTCTGGATGATGCGGGCGCTGCCGGCGTCTTCGATCTTGGCGCGCAGGTGCGCGATGTGCACGTCGACGTTGTTGGTGTCGCCTACATATTCGTAGCCCAGCGCCTCGTGCGCGATGCGTTCGCGCGTGAGCACGCTGCCGGCATGCGCCATAAGCAGGGCGAGGACATCGAACTCGCGGGCCGTGAGCGCGATGGGCGAGCCGCCGACCGTGACTTCGCGGCGGTCGGGATCGAGCGCAACCGAGCCCACGGCGAGCGTGGCGGGGGAGAGCGAGGCGGAAACCTGGGTCGAGTCACTGACCGGGGGCATCGCAGTGGCGCCGACACCCGTGCCGCCTGCCGCGCCCGTCCCGATGCCGCCAACGCCCGAAGCCGCCCGCACGGCCTCCGAGCGCTTCAACGCCACGCGGATCCGTGCGAACAGCTCCTCAATCGCAAACGGCTTGGTCAGGTAATCGTCGGCGCCGGCATCGAGCCCGGCCACCTTGTCCATCACGGCATCGCGCGCGGTGACCATTATCACCGGCACATCCTTGTGCTTGCGGACGCGCCGCAGGACCTCCATGCCGTTGAGCTGCGGCAACAACACATCGAGCAGAATAAGATCGTAGTTGCGCTCCAGCGCCAGGTCCACGGCGGTGCGGCCATCGGCGGCGTGTTCCACCTGGTAGCCCTCGTGCTCCAGCTCGAGCGTCACAAAGCGGGCGATTTTCTCCTCGTCCTCTACGATCAGGATCCGTGCCATACGTGCCCCCCCCCGTCTGCGATTACTTGTCGTCGTTGAGATTTTGCTTGATGTCGTCCGCGGCGTCGGCGGCGTGATTCATAAGATTGTTGATGCTGCCGGGCACGTCTCCGTCGCTGTCGATACGGTAACGCATGCCAAAGAACAGGCCAATCAGCATCAGCCATATCGTGGCGCCCCAGGCAAACAGGGCGATGATGGGGATCAGGATGGGAATGTTGAGGATGATCGCATCGCGGCGCGTGGCGATAAACTTGGTGTCCAGGCTCAGGCGGAAGAGCTTTTTGAGGTACTCCCACACGCTGTCCATCTTCTTGGAGAAGTCGGTCTTTTCGCTCGACTTCTCGTAGGCTGCCTGCGCGGCGACCATCTCGGCCGAGGGCTCATCGACCGGCGCGGACTCGGTGGCGGCGTGCGCCGATGTGGTCTGCGTCTTGCCCTGCGACTCGAGCCAAATGATGGCGTCCAAAACGTTGCCGTCGGCGGCGTCGAGCGCGGCCTTGGCATCGGTGTAGCTCACGTTGCACTTGGTGCGGATGGTTTCAACTTTTTCGAGGTCGTCCATGACCTGTCCTTTCGTTCGATGGGCGCGAGCGTTGCGTTCGGCGGCCTGCGTTGCGCGGCGCCGCCCCGCCCCTTGTTCGAACTCTATAGTGCAGGTTATAGATTAAGCGATTCTTGAGCCAAGATTAATGTTGGATGAGTTTTTGGGTAGCGGTGGGAAAAGTATTAGACCTCGATAGCGGGGGATGTGGTGCCGGTGCAAAACGGCGGCAAAGGTTGGTCGAGCAGGCGGTTTCTCCATTGATGTCCGCACGGCATGGGACACTTACCCTGCCGCCCTGCTCTGCCGCGGCGGCATGTACCCAAACAACGACCCTCTAAGGAGTTCGATACCAATGAGCGATAACACCAAGCATCTCGCAAAGAAGTGCGTCAAGGACGCGGGGCCGTGCCTCGCGTTGTGCCTTGCCGGCGCAGCGGTCGCGCTGCTGGCTGTTCTGGGGCCATTCGACGTGCTCCGAAGTGCCAGTTCTCTGCACGTTTGCATGGCCCTTGCCGGCGCCATGATGACCGGCGGCGTGCTCGATCTGGTTTTTTGGGTGCTTGACCCGTTTGGATGGAAGAACGAAGGGTAAGCCCTAAGGGATGGAAGGGCTGGAACGGTTGGCTTAGTGATCGTGCAGAATGTGGGCTAGCGACTTACAGGGAAGTGGTAATCCGATGACGGTCTATGTAACAGGCGATATTCATGGCGGCGCTGACATGCAAAAGCTCCGCGATTGGGAGCTTGGGGATAGCCTGGCGAGCGACGACTATCTCATCATCGCGGGCGACTTTGGCTTTCCCTGGGACTTTTCTACCGAGGAATGTGCCGATATTGCTTGGCTGGAGTCGCGCCCCTACACCGTGCTGTTTGTCGACGGCAACCACGAGCGTTTCGATCACTGGGCGGAACGCCCCATGGAGTTGTGGCACGGTGGGCTGACGCAGCGCCTGTCGGATACCTCGCCCATACGGCGCCTGACGCGCGGCGAGGTTTTTGAGCTCGACGGCTCAACGGTCTTTACCATGGGCGGCGCCACGAGCGTGGACAAGGAATACCGCATTCCGTATTCCAGCTGGTGGCCGCAGGAGCTGCCGGACGAGCGCAACTTTGAGGAGGCGCGGGCAAAGCTCGACAGCGTGGGCTGGACGGTCGACTACGTGATCACTCACACCTGCTCTACGCGCATGCTTTCGTCCACGCTTTATCCAGCGTCCGGCTGGAATTGCCCCTCCGTTGATCGGCTTACGGCATTTTTCGATGAGCTGGAAGACCGCTTGGACTACAAGCGCTGGTACTACGGGCATTTTCATCGGGATACCAACCCGGCCGAGCGTCACACCGTGCTCTACGACTGCATCGTTCGCTTGGGCGACGAACTCCAGCCCTGGGATGTTGCGTAGAGGCGGGGTGGCTGGCTACTCGACCGTTACAGTGATGTTCTCCCGATGCGCGCGGATGACGTCCCAGCTAAAGTGCTCGACCAGCTGCTCGGCGGTACGCGGCGTGGTGTCCGGCGCGATGCCTGTTTGCCCGGCGAGCCATCCCAACAGTGCCTCGGGTGTGCCAAAGCGGGTGCGGAGCTCGCCCAGGTCCAGATCGCGATCGCGCTTGGAAAGGCGGCGGCCGTCCGGTGACATGAGCAGCGGAATGTGCGCGTAGTGCGGCGTGGGCAGTCCCAGCAGATGTTGCAGATAGATCTGGCGCGGCGTGGAACCAAGCAGGTCGCATCCGCGTACGATCTCGGTGACGCCCATGGCAGCGTCGTCGACCACCACGGCCAGCTGATAGGCAAACACGCCGTCGCTGCGGCGCACCAAAAAGTCGCCGCACTCGGTGGCGAGTGCTTCGCATTGGGCTCCGTACGTGCGGTCCACGAATTCGATCACGTCGCTGGCGAGGTCGTCGACGGTGGGCACGCGCAGGCGCGTGGCCGGAGCACGCAGGGCACTGCGGCGGGTGATTTCATCAGCAGAAAGACCTCTGCAGGCGCCGCGGTAGATGGGCGTGCCGTCGCTGGCGTGCGGCGCGCTCGCGGCGTGGAGTTCGGCACGCGTGCAAAAACAGGGATAGGTGAGGCCGGCGTCTTGCAGCTGGCGCAGGGCGTCCTCGTACAGATCCAGGCGATCGTGCTGGTAGTAGGGGCCTTCGTCCCACTCCAGTCCCAGCCAGGCCAGGTCGTCAATCAATTGAGTGGCAAGTTCCGGGCGCTTGCAGCGATCGTCCAGGTCCTCGATGCGCAGCACGATGCTGCCGCCTTGGCTGCGGGCCGAAAGCCACGAGCACAGGCAGCTGAACACGTTGCCCAAGTGCATGCGGCCCGAGGGCGACGGGGCAAAGCGGCCCACGACGGGGGTGGGCGCTGCTGTTGCTGGTGCGTCCGCGGCGTGTGTTGCTATGTTGCGTGCGTTGATATCCATGCGGACGAGTATAGCGCGGGGCTTGGCAGGGAAGGCGTTGCTGCGCTCACAAGTTGGCGGCGGTGCGCATTGCGCACGGTGGGTTTGCGGCTCAAGGTCTCGATCGCTGCGTACCGACTTAGCCTCACAAACGACAGAAACCCCGGCAGCTCTTCGCAACTGCCGGGGTTTCCGCGGAAAAGGGGGACATGATCCTCGAGCGAACGGCAAAGGGGCAAACCGTTTTCGCTCAACTGCTTTATGCCCCTCGGCTGGCGGCTCAATCAGCGCGTGCCGCGCCCACACAAAGCCGCTACACCTGTGACGGAGCTGTGAAGTGGTATCTATTGCCGGGGCGGGCTATGCCAAGGGTGTCCCTAATGACTAGTCATTTAAGAACGTCCCCAATGACTAGCTGCCGGGGTGCTGGTGTGACTTTCATCCCGTTTGGCGCTCCGGTCGCCTAGATGTTCGCCATGCGTACCCGCAAACGTGGGACAATGGCGCTGTTGGTTTTACAGACAAAGGATGTGCCTATGAACACCCTCGCCGCCAAAGTCAGCCGGCAGCGCCACCTGTTTGCGCGATTCGCTTCCGTCTGCGTGCTCGTCACGCTTGCGTTGTTGCTGCTGCCTGTCGCCGCGCACGCCGACGGCTACTCCATGACCCAAACTTATATCAGTGCCACGGTTGAGGCCGATGGATCGCTGACCGTTGTCGAGGGACGCCAGTTTGATTTCGACGACGACATCAACGGCGTGTTTTGGGAGATCAATACGGGCACCAACCAGCAGGGCGGCACGGCGGGCGTTGACGTGTTGAGTGTCGAGGAAGAGGACACCGCGTTTAACAAAGTCGATAGCGCGAACAAGGGCGATTCTGGCGTCTACACGGTCGAGCAGACCGGTGACGGCGTAAGGATTAAGGTGTTCAGCCCCCACGAGAGCGGCGACAGCGCGATCTATTACGTGAGCTACACCATGACCGGTGCGGTCATGAACTGGGCCGATACCGCCGAGCTCTACTGGAAGTTTGTGGGCGACGGCTGGTCCGCGGACTCCGATGACGTTGAGATGGAAGTGTACTTCGCAAATGCCGCTGCCGGTACGGCGGCCGTCAAGGGCGATAACTTCCGCGCATGGGGCCACGGCCCGCTGACGGGCGATGTATCGCTCGATGCGGACGAACCCATGGTCACCTATACCATTCCCTGCGTGCATCAGGGCGAATTCGCCGAGGCACGCATCGCCTTCCCTAGCGACTGGGTGCCGCAGCTTGCCGCTTCGGGCGAAGAGCGCATGTCAACGATCCTGAGCGAAGAGAAGGAATGGGCCGACGAAGCTAACGCCCGCCGCGCTCACGCTCGCATGATTGCCAATGCACTTGCCGTGCTAAGTGTTGTTGCGGCGGTGGTCTTTACCGGCACAATCGTTATGCTCAAGCTGCGCAAGCGCAAGCCCAAGCCGCTTTTCCAGGACGAATATTTCCGCGATGTGCCTTCGGCCGACCATCCCGCCGTGCTTTCGGCCCTCATGAGCTGGAACGAGGTGCCCGACCAGGCATATATCGCCACGCTCATGAAGCTCACTGACGACCGTGTGATCAAGCTGGAGCAGGCGACCGTGACCAAGGCCAAGAAGGGTCTGTTGGGGCGTGAAAAAGAAGAGCAGATGTATCGCGTGACGGTGAGTGATGCGGGCTGGAAGTCGGCCAAGGGCATTGACCACATGGTGCTCAAGGTCTTCTTTGCCGGTGCTAAGCCTGACGAGAACGGCGATCGCTCGCGCACGTTCGACGAGCTGCAGCACTACGTCAAGCAGCACGCTACACCCGTGGGTGATAAGCTCGAGGACTATCAGAATACCGTTAAGGGCAAGCTGGCCGATAGCGAGTACGTTGCCTCGGACGGCATTGTTGCAATGGTGTTTTGCCTGGTTCTTGGTATCCTGATTGCCTTTGTTCCCGTGGGATCCATCTTCTTTACCGATGGCGCACAGGCGAACATTACCGCCGCGGTTATCTCGGTGCCGATTGTGCTGGTGGGTATCGGCGTGGGCCTTACGTTCCGCCGCTTTACGCCGGAGGGCGCCGAGGTGGCGGCTCGCTGCAAGGCACTTAAGCATTGGCTCGAGGACTTCACGCGTCTAAAGGAAGGCGTCCCCGGCGATCTGGTGCTGTGGAACAAGCTGCTGGTGATGGGCGTGGCGCTGGGTGTTTCCAAGGAAGTGCTGCGTCAGCTTGCCGAGGCCGTGCCGCCCGAGGTGCGCGAGGCCGACGGCTTCTATGACAATTATCCCTGCTACTGGTGGTACTACCATCATTACGGCAACGAGTCTCCGCTCGATTCGTTCGATGACGTGTATCACGAGAGCATCCGTGAGCTGGCGTCGAGCTCCGACAGCTCGGGCGGCGGCGGAGGCGGCGGCTTCTCTGGCGGCGGAGGCGGCGGCGTCGGCGGAGGCGGCGGCGGAACGTTCTAGCGCGCTCTGATTTTTGGGATGGATCTTCTCCGGCGACTGCCGACGGATCCATCCCATTTTTATGCGCTACCTACGAAGACTGTCCCCAACGACTAGTCACTGGGGACGTTCCTAAATGACTAGGTATGGCTGCCAGGTTTAGGCTGTTAGGTCGAGTTCGTAGAGGAAGCTTTCGCGCGGCATGTCGTGACGGCGCTCTTCGCGGTTGGCGCGGTGCGTGGCCGTGCGCTTAAAGCCGTGCAGCTCGTAGAACTTCCACGAGCAGTTGGAGTCGGTGTACAGGTGCGCCCTCGTCGCTCCAAGCGAGGACAGGTGCGAGACGGCGGCATCGAGCAGAACCGTGCCAACGCCCAGGCCATGGACATCGCGATCCACGGCAAGCAGCGTGACCTCGTTGTCGTGCGGCAACGGGCTGCTCTCGAGCAGGCGGTTGTTGGTTCGGATGGTTGCGCGCACAAACGAGAGATACTCGGCGCACGCATCGGGCTCTAGCTCACGCATCTGCGATAGCAGCGCGCGTTCGGTATCCATCCAATGCTCGTTGATAGTGGCGCCGGAGCTCTGTCCCGCACGCGCGAGCGAAATGCCACGCGCCTGACCGTCGATTACGGCAACCTGTGAAAACGTCGACGACGAAAGGCAATAGGCGAGGTCGCACGCGGCCTCAAGGCGGTTGTACTCATCGTTATCCGAATTGTTATGCCAAAGCTGCTGCAGAATCAGCGCGATGGCGTCGAAGTCTTCGGTATCAAACGGTCGGTAGAGAACCCGCGAGACCATGGTGCCTCTTTCTTTTGCGGATGCATATCGAGCACAGTTCTACCACGCCATTGGCATCTAATTATGGTGCCCCTGTGTTCCATGAACTCACCGTGCCCGGTGCCATGCCCATCCCCTCCGCTCGCAAACTTTTTCTGCACATGCGCCCGTTGCGGGGTGCATCGATGCGCTCGATGCGCTACATTAAATCAGTATTTTCAATGCCGCTGCGCGAGCGCTGCAGATCGACGTATCACCGACTCACAGAGCACGGCGGCGTACCAGACAGGAGGACTGCATGGGATCTGATGTGAAGATCGCACGCGCGTTGATCTCGGTTACCGATAAGACGGGCGTCGTCGATTTCGCACGGACGCTGGTTGACGACTTTGGCGTCGAGATCATCTCTACGGGCGGCACGGCTCGTGCCATCGAGGACGCGGGCATTCCCGTAACCCCCATCGAGGAGTTCACGGGCTATCCCGAGATGATGGACGGCCGCGTCAAGACGCTGCACCCCAAGGTTCACGGCGCGCTGCTGGCCCGCCGCGATTCCGAGCAGCACATGCAGGAGGCCGCTGAGCACGGCATTAAGTTGATCGACCTGGTCGTCGTCAACCTGTACGAGTTCGAGAAGACCGTTGCCAACCCCGAGGTCACCTTCGCGGACGCTATCGAGCACATCGACATCGGTGGCCCCTCTATGCTGCGCTCTGCTGCCAAGAACGCCGCGAGCGTTACCGTCATCTCCGACCCGGCCGACTATGATACCGTCCTGGCCGAGATGCACGAGACCGGTGGCTGCACCACGCTTTCCACCCGTCGTCGCCTGCAGGTGAAGGTCTACCAGACCACCGCCGCCTACGACACGGCTATCTCCCGTTGGCTTGCCGCCCAGGCAAGCGACGTGGCGGACACCTCTGCCAAGCTCGAGATCTCGCTGGAGAAGGTCGACGACCTGCGCTATGGCGAGAATCCTCAGCAGAAGGCTACGGTCTACCGCTTTGCCGAGGGCTGCGAGAACACCGCGAGCTCGCAGTTCCCGCTCGTGGGCTCCGAGCAGATCCAGGGCAAGCCGCTCAGCTACAACAACTATCTGGATGCCGACGCCGCCTGGAACCTGGTTCGCGAGTTCGACGAGCCGGCCTGCGTAATCCTCAAGCACCAGAACCCCTGCGGTTCCGCCGTTGCCGAGGACATCACGGCTGCCTACGACCGCGCTTTTGCCTGCGATCCCAAGAGCGCCTTCGGCGGCATCATCGCCTGCAACCGCGAGGTTCCCTATGAGCTGGTCGAGCACTTTGCCGATCAGAACAAGCAGTTCGTCGAGGTCATCATCGCCCCGAGCTACACTGCCGAGGCGCTCGAGCGCATGGCCAAGCGCCCCAACCTGCGCGTGTTGGCGACCGGCGGCGTGGACCACGGCGCCCAGGTGGAGCTGCGCTCCGTCGACGGCGGCATGCTGGTGCAGGAGGTCGACCACGTGACCGAGGATCCCGCGACCTTTACGTTCCCCACCGACCGCAAGCCCACCGACGCCGAGATGGCCGAGCTTGAGTTTGCCTGGAAGGTCTGCAAGGGCGTTAAGTCCAACGCCATCCTGGTTTCCAAGGGCAAGGCCGGCATTGGCATGGGCCCGGGTCAGCCCAACCGCGTGGATTCTGCGCTGCTGGCCTGCGAGCGTGCCGAGGACTTCTGCGAGCGCGAGGGCGTGGAGAAGGGCGGCTTTGCCTGTGCAAGCGACGCGTTCTTCCCGTTCCGCGACAACGTCGACGTGCTTGCTGCACACGGCGTGACCTGCATCATCCAGCCCGGCGGCTCCAAGCGCGACGACGAAAGCATCCAGGCCTGCAACGAGCATGGTATTGCGATGGTGTTTACGGGCGCTCGCCACTTCCGCCACTAAGTTCCGCTTTGGGACAAAATAATCTCCGCAAAAGACGGCTGCTCCGTTTGGAGGGCCGTCTTTTTGGTATAAGAGGACGGAATGACTAACACGAAAGGTACAACCATGCCCCAGATTGATGAAGCCGAGCTGTTTGGCAATGCCGAGGATCAGCGTGCGTACGAGGACTTTTGCGCCAATCAGGAGGCGGTCGAGAAGTTTACGCTCGACAAGCCCGCGCTTGTCTGCCGTTGGCGCATGTCCAATAAAAAGGTGCCCATGCTCAACCGCCACATTCGCGCACTGTCCGAGCGCTTGGTGCAGGGCGAGCCGCTTACCCATAACATGCTCAGCTGGGCCAAGCAGCACGTTGAGTGGTCGCTTGCCGAGGGCGATTACACCGCACGCGACGGCGTGCTCATGCTGGTGATCGACGTTAACGGCAACGCCGCCATGACGGTGGGGGAGTACGAGCCGCTCGCCGATACGTCGGCCAAGGCGCTGCGTGCCCGCTCCGCCGAGGCCCGCTCCGAGGCCGACGAAACCGGCGTGGCGCCCGAGCTGCTCGCCGCTGTCAACAACGGCGAGCTCGCCTTTGTGGCGCCGACGGACGAGTTTCTGTGCGGCACGGCGACGCTCATCGAGCAGTTGGCCCAGACCAAGGGCATCCCAGTCACGCGCGTAGACATTCCCGCGCAGCTTAAGGGCGCGCTGTTCCTAGTGAGCGACGAACACGGCGTGATCCCCGCGACCGAGACGAACGCCGCCGAGGCCGACGCCGCCACGGTCGCCTTCTTCGCCGAAGGCTACGAAAAGCTCCGTGCCCGCCGCTAAATGATGTTTCTGGGACGGGGATTAAAAACTCATTTAATTCCCGTGCTCGTCGCG
Source organism: Collinsella aerofaciens (assembly GCF_032584215.1). Lineage (GTDB taxonomy): Bacteria > Actinomycetota > Coriobacteriia > Coriobacteriales > Coriobacteriaceae > Collinsella. Next base: position 30,694 of record NZ_JAWHPN010000007.1, read on the forward strand.
AGCGAGAGGCAAGCCTCTGCCACTCGCGAACAGTTCTGTCACTTTGGTGCCGCGTGAGGCGCGTATCTGCGGATCCGCGGTCATAATGGGGCAAGACAACCAAGAGGGGGGCGGAATCCATGGCGCTAATCTATATCGTTGAGGACGACGAGCCCATTCGTCGTGAACTTATCGACATCCTTGCCCGCGCCGGGTTTGAAATCGAGGCCTGCGAATCGTTTGAGCATGTCTCGCGCGATATTCTCGCCGCCGTGCCCGACCTGGTGCTGCTCGACCTCACGCTTCCCGTCAAGGACGGCCAGCATATCTGCCACGAGGTTCGCCGCGAATCCGAGGTTCCCATCATCGTCCTCACGTCGCGCACGACCGAGATCGACGAGGTCATGGCCATGACGCTCGGCGCGGACGACTTTGTTCCCAAGCCCTACAGCGCCCGTGTGCTCGTGGCGCGCATCAATGCCTTGCTGCGTCGCACCGCGGCGGCGGGCGAGCGCAGCACGCTCGTCCACAAGGGACTGGAGCTCGACCTCGCACGCTCCATGGTCACCAACACGCAAACGGGCACCAGCACCGAGCTCACAAAAAACGAACTGCGTATTCTCTCGCTGCTTCTGAGCCGCGCGGGCAAGATTGTTTCGCGCTCGGCCATCATGCAGGATCTGTGGGACTCCGACGCCTTCGTGGACGACAATACGCTTACCGTCAACATCAACCGCCTGCGCACCACGCTCGAAAAAATCGGCATCAAGGGGTATTTGACGACGCACCGCGGCCAAGGCTATTCGGTCTAGAGGTCGGCTATGTCGTTTGCCAAGTTCTTTAAAGACGCGCTGCTTCCCGTCGCCGTGTGGACGTGCGGCGTGCTGCTGAGCTGCTTTGTGCTGACGGTCGCCGGTGCACCCGTTTCTATCGTGGTCGTGGCGGTTGGCGTGTCCTTTATCTTTGGTATGCTCGGCATCGTGATCGAGTACGCTCGCCGTCGCCGTTTTCTGCGTCAGTTGGAGCGCGCGGCAGAGGAGCTCGAGAGTCCCGCATGGGTGCAAGAGATGGTGCAATGCCCGACCTATGCCGAGGGCGAGCTCGAATACGAGGTCTTGCGCCGGGTGGGCAAAGCCGCCTGCGACGAGGTTGCCGAAGGCAGGCGTCAGACCGATGACTATCGCGACTATATCGAGAGCTGGGTCCACGAGGCCAAGCTGCCCCTGGCGGCGGCTCACCTGATTTTGGAAAACCTGGACAGCAGCGAAGACGACCTGTCGCGCGTGGACGACCTGGCACGCGAACTTGCTCGCGTGGAGCGCTATATCGACCAGGCGCTGTACTACGCGCGCTCGGAAGTCGTGGAGCGCGACTACCTGATTCGCCGCTGGGATCTCAAAACCTTGGTGACGGGCGCGATTAAAGCCAACGCGCGCGAGCTCATTGCGGCGCATGTGGCCCCGGTGTGCGAGAACCTCGACTTCGAGGTCTTTACCGACGAGAAGTGGCTCGAGTTTATTCTGGGCCAGCTCATTCAGAACAGCATTAAATATGCGCGTGAGGACGGCGCAAAGATCGTGTTTTCGGGTGCGTTGCTGGACGAGGGCCTGGCAAGCGAGCGCATCGAGCTTACCGTCGCGGACAACGGCTGCGGCGTGTGTGCGGCAGACCTACCGCGCGTGTTCGAGAAGGGCTTTACCGGCGACAACGGCCGCACCACCAAGCGCGCAACGGGCATCGGTCTCTATCTGGTGGCACGCCTGTGTTCCAAGATGGGCATCGACGTCACCGCAGCATCCGAGCCCGGCGAAGGCTTTGTCGTCACGTTCGCCTTCTCGACGAACAAGTTCCAATACTTTGAGTAACGCACACGGCAAACGGCCGCCCAAACAAAACGTGCCGCCCCAAACGGGGCGGCACGCCATCTTTTATCAGCCAACTCGTTGAAGTACGGTGACGAAGGCGCAAGGCCGGGAGGGGTTATCTAAGCCGACATCCCGCAGCCGCGAAGCGGCGAGGACGTCGGCGTGATAACCCCGCAGGCCTTGCGCCGGCGGGAAGGAACCTACTTCACGACCAAGATGTCGCAGTCCGTATTGCGCAGCAGGAACGTCGAAATCGAGCCCAGCAGCGCATACTTGATCGAGGACAGGCCGCGTGCGCCGCAGAGCACCAGGTCGGGCTTGACTACGTCGAGCATCTCGTCCTTGAGCGTCTCGCGAATACGGCCGGCGCGAATCATGACCTCGACCTCGGGAATGTCGGGATTGGCCTTGGCCTCCTCGAGCTGCTTGGCGATGGAGTTCTTAAATGCCTCCTCTAGGCCGTTGACCAGGTCGACCGGATAGGAGCCGGCGCTCTCGAGTGCCGTGGAATCGATAACGTGGCCGATAATCAGCTTGGCGCCGTTGTTCGCGGCGACCTTGATGGCGCGTGCGAGCACAAAATCCTGCTGCTCAGTACCGTCGAGTGAAACAAATACCTTGGTGTAGCCCTCGTTCATGGTTTCCTCCTTGGTCTATCGCACGGGCGCGGGGCTCGTGCGTCGGGCGGGCGCGGGCGCGTTGGCCGCCGGACACTTTATCTTGTTGCAGTTATACCCAAGGATTTCGGTTTGACCGCTCGCAATTCTGTGAACGGACGAGTTTTTTGGTAAGGGTAGGCGCAGACACGCCCGAACGGTTGATAATGGGACATCGCCCGCACCGTCCGCAGAACAATATCGGCGGGTGTCTAACGAGGGGGTCCCTTTGGATATCATCGAGCTTCTAAAATCTGCCTTCATGGGCCTGGTCGAGGGCATCACCGAATGGCTGCCCGTCTCGTCGACCGGTCACATGATCTTGGTGGACGAGTTCGTCAAGATGAACGTGAGCGAGACGTTCTGGAACATGTTCCTGGTCGTGATTCAGCTCGGCGCCATTCTGGCCGTCTGCGTGCTGTTCTTCCATGAGCTCAATCCGTTCTCGCCCAGCAAGGGCAAGGAGGGCCGCCGCGACACCTGGGTGCTGTGGGGCAAGATTGTGCTCGGTTGCATTCCTGCGGCGGCGATCGGTCTGCCGCTCAACGACTGGATGGAGGAGCATTTCTACAATGCTCCCGTCGTGGCGCTGGCGCTTATTGTGTACGGCGTGCTGTTTATCGTGATCGAGAACTGGCGCGCGAGCAAGCGCGAGGAAATGGCCGTTGCCGGTTCGTTTGGTTCGCGTGCTGTGGTGTCGGGTGGACGTCCCGCCGGTGCGCACTTTGCGGCGCCCGCCGCGGCTACCGCTGAGGATGAGGACGATGACGAGAATCTGGACTTTGGTTCCATCGCCACGCTCGAGGACCTGAGCTGGAAGACCGCCCTGGGTATCGGCTGCTTCCAGGTGCTTTCGCTGGTGCCTGGAACGTCTCGCTCCGGTTCTACTATCATCGGCGGCCTGCTTTTGGGCTGCACGCGTTCGGTGGCCTCCAAGTTTACGTTCTTCCTAGCCATCCCTGTCATGTTTGGCGCGAGTGCGCTCAAGCTGGTCAAGTATTTCATCAAGGGCGGTACGTTCGGCGCCAACGAGGTCGCTATCTTGGGCGTGGGCTGCGTTGTGGCCTTTGTGGTTTCGCTCATCGCCATCAAGTGGCTCATGGGCTTCGTCCGCCGTCACGACTTCAAGTGCTTCGGTGTTTACCGCATCATCCTGGGCATCGTAGTGCTCGCATATTTCTTCGTTCTGGAGCCGATACTCGGCCTCTAACTTAGTCGACGCTGCGCGGCGGCCGGGGCGACAACTTGTCATTCAAAGGGGGTGGCATGACCAAAAGGTCTATGCTGCCCCCCTTTTTCATGCCAATTTGTTCGCCCTGGCCGCCGCTCGCTGCTGCTGCCATGACATCGGCGGTTTCGTGATTGTCAATAGATTGGTGCAGACTAACCTGACCCCATTGCGCCAAATCCGCTGGGGCGGGCCTGACGGTGGCGCACGGAGTCGTGGTGTGATTTGCGTCGGTGTCCGCGCGGCTCGGTATACTGGTACGGCTCAAACTATGGCGCTGCCCGCAGGCGCGCCGTCCGTCAGATGAGGAGTCGCCCATGACCCAGCCCTTGCCCTGGGAAAAGAACACCGCGGTACCCGTGCCGCCCGCGCCGGAACCCGTGCCGCTCGATGCGTACACCGCCCCCGCCGCGCCGGAGCCCGAGCTCGTTCCGCTTGACATCTACGACGCTCCCGCGCCGGCACCCAAGCCTGCCAAGCCGCTCGTCGACATCGACAGCCTTAATCCCGCTCAGCGCGAGGCGGTCCTGACCACCGAGGGCCCGCTGCTGGTGCTCGCCGGCGCCGGCTCGGGCAAGACCCGCGTCTTGACCTTCCGCATCGCCCATATGCTCGGCGACCTGGGCGTTAAGCCCTGGCAGATTCTTGCCATCACGTTTACCAACAAGGCCGCGGCCGAGATGCGTGAGCGTCTGGCGGCACTCATCCCCAGCGGTACCCGCGGCATGTGGGTGTGCACCTTCCATGCCATGTGCGTTCGCATGCTGCGCGAGGACGCCGACCTGCTGGGCTACACCGGTCAGTTCACCATCTACGATGACGATGACTCAAAGCGCATGGTGCGTGACATTATGCAGGCGCTCGGTATCGAGCAAAAGCAGTTCCCCATCAACATGATCCGCAGCAAGATCAGCTCGGCCAAAAACGCCATGATCGGCCCCGAGGACATGCTCAAATCCGCCGATAGCCCCAACGACAAAAAGGCCGCGCAGGTCTACCTGGAGCTGGAACGCCGCCTGCGCGCCGCCAACGCGATGGACTTCGACGACCTGCTCGTGCGCACGCTCGAGCTGCTGCGCACCCGCCCTGAGGTGCTCGATAAGTACCAAGAGCGTTTCCGCTACATTAGCGTCGACGAGTATCAGGACACCAACCACGTCCAGTACGAGATCGCCAATCTATTGGCCGCCAAGTACCAAAATCTCATGGTCGTAGGCGACGATGATCAGTCCATTTATAGCTGGCGCGGCGCCGACATCACCAACATCCTGGACTTTGAGAAGGACTTTAAAAACTGCAAGACCGTCAAGCTGGAGCAGAACTACCGCTCCACGGGCCATATCCTGAGCGCCGCCAACGCCGTGGTTCGCCATAACTCGCAGCGCAAGGATAAGCGCCTGTTTACGGCCGAGGGCGATGGCGAGAAGATCCAGGCCTTCCAGGCGAGCGACGAGCGCGACGAGGGCCGCTGGATTGCCGGCGAGATCGAGAAACTGCATGCCAAAGGCACGAGCTACGACGACATCGCCGTGTTCTATCGCACCAACGCCCAGTCGCGTATTCTCGAAGATATGTTCCTGCGTGCGGGCGTGCCCTACAAAATCGTGGGTGGCACGCGATTCTTCGACCGTGCCGAGATCCGCGATGTCATGGCCTACCTCAAGATGATCGTGAACCCGGCCGACGAGATGAGCGTCAAGCGCGTCATCAACACGCCGCGCCGCGGCATCGGCTCCACCTCGATTCAAAAGATTGAGCAGCTGGCACGCGACAACCGCTGCTCGTTCTTTCAGGCCTGCGAGATCGCAACAGCCGAGACAGGCATGTTTAGCGCCAAGGTGCGTAACGGCCTGTCGAGCTTTGTGTCGCTGGTGCGCGAGGGCCGTCGCATGGACGGCGAGCTCAAGGACGTCGTCGAGATGATTGTCGACAAGACGGGCCTGCTGCAGGCCTTCCGCGCCGAGGGCACCATGGAGTCCGAGAGCCGCGCCGAGAACATCCAGGAATTCCTGGGCGTCGCCGCCGAATTTGAGGAGACGCACGAGGATATCGAGGGTACGCTCGAGAGCCTAGAAGAGCTGCGCGCTGCCGGTGTTGCCGATGTGCCTGTCAGCGCCGAGCCCGAGCCCGTCGTGGTGAGTGCGCCCGCGCCCGAGCCGGGACCGTCCGCCCCGGCATCCTCGTTTGAGGCGCTGGTCGGCGCTCGCGACGCCGCTGGTTCCAACCCGCTCGATAGCCTAGCCGCTCCGGCGCTGTCTCCGCAGGATGCCCTGGCCGCCGCCATCGCGGGTAACGCCTATGCCGCGCCGACGGAGATGCCGGCGGGTGCCGTGCATGCCGACGAGATCGAGCGCACCTACGGTCCGCTTACCTGTAAGGCACTGCCGGCTCTCATGGAGTGGCTTGCCCTGCGCTCCGACTTGGATTCTTTGGCAGGCGAGACGCATGCCATCACCATGATGACCATCCACTCCGCCAAGGGCCTGGAGTTCCCGGCGGTGTTCGTGGCCGGCATGGAGGAGGGCATCTTCCCGCACGTGCACGACTTTGGCGGTAGTGACGATCCGGGCAAGCTCGAGGAGGAGCGTCGCTTGGCCTATGTCGCCATCACGCGTGCTCGCAAGCGCCTGTTCTTGACGTATGCCGCCACGCGTCGCACCTACGGCTCGACCTCTGCCAATCCGCGCTCGCGCTTTCTCAACGAGATTCCGTTTGAGGACATCGAGTTTAGCGGTATCGGTTCTGCCGGTTTTGAGGGGACGGGCTGGGAGAAGCGCGGCGACCGTCACGGCACCTTTGGCTCGGGCATGGGCTCGGATATGTATGGCGGCAAGGTGTTCGGTTCGCATACGCGCTCGACCGGCGGTTCCGGTTCGCGTGGCGGATCGAGCTTTGACGACTTCTTTGGCGGCAGCAGTTACGGGACCGAACGCCATCGTGGGGTCTCGCCAGACGCCGGCCGTGTTGCCTCGACCTTTGGCTCGGGCGCGCCGCGAGCCAAAAAGCCGTCGTCTAAGGTGTCCCCGACGGTGGAGCGCAAGGTCGATCGCGCCAGTGCATCACAGGACTTTGCCGCGGGCGATACCGTGAGCCATAAGACCTTTGGCACGGGTACCGTGATCTCGGTCGCCGGAGACATGATCGAGGTTCAATTCGAAAAGACCGGCCAGACCAAAAAGCTGATGAAGGGCTTTGCACCGATCGTCAAGCTGTCATAATCCCGGCGGACCTGGACGGGCGTATGGGGCAACATCGCCTGCTCGGGCAGTCCTGCTCGCACGGAGAGCACATTAAGTGCTCTCCGGCTCGTGCGGAACTCGCGATCGATGTTGCCCCATACGCCCGCCCAGGTTCTTAGATAACGTTGTTGCGCAATCGTCGCTTTGCTCGTCCGCTTTTTGATCTGGAGAGCCGGGTGGGCTGATAGATAAATAGATGTGAGTAGGGGCTCCCCCGTACATGGACGGGGGAGCCCCTTGTTGCGTTTTGGTTGTTGGTGCGACCTAGAGGTGCGAGACGATCAGTTCCATCTTGCCTTCGAGTTCGATCTGGTTCACGGTGCTGGGTGCCAGCAGGTGGCTTCCCTTGTGGACGGGGTCGCCGCAGACGGTGCCTTCGCCGTCGATGACCGACAGGCACATGAAGGGCCAGCGCTGGTCGAGGGTTTTGCTGCCGTCGACGCGCACACGATCGACGGTGTAGCAGGAGTTAGACTCGAGCTCGGTCACGCCGTTTACCTCGGGCGCGGTCACCGTGCCGTCGGTCGGAGCCTGGGCATCAAAGTCGATGCAGTCGAGGCTCTGCTCAATGTGCAGTGGGCGCAGCTTGCCGTCGGTGCCGGGACGGTCGTAGTCGTACAGGCGATACGTCACGTCGCTCGACTGCTGCGTCTCCAAAATGAGCGTGCCGGTCTTGATGGCGTGCACGGTACCGGAATCAATCTGGAAAAAGTCGCCCTTGTGGATCGGCAGCACGTTGAGCATGTCGTCCCAGCGGCCGTCCTCGATCATCTGTGCGGCCTCGGCGCGGTCATGCGCGCGCTGGCCGACGATAATCGTGGAGCCGGGCTCGCAGTCCAGCACATACCAGCACTCGGTTTTGCCCAGGCTACCGTTCTCGTGCTCGGCAGCGTACTCGTCGTTGGGATGAATCTGGATCGAAAGGTCGTCCTTGGCGTCCAGAATCTTAATGAGCAGCGGGAACTCCTTGCCCTCGCAGTTGCCAAAGAGCTCGCGATGCTCGGCCCACAGCCACGACAGCGTGTGGCCGGCATACGGGCCCTCCGCAATCTGGCAGTCGCCGTTGGGGTGGGCCGAGATGGCCCAGCACTCACCGATGGGGCCATCGGGAATGTCGTAGCCAAATACGGTTTCGAGCTGGCGACCGCCCCAGATCTTCTCGTGGAAGATCGGCGTCAGCTTAATCAAATCGGACATGTTCATACCCCCATTGTGTTGCGCGGGCGCTGCACAAAACAGCTCAAAGCGAGCGCCCGGATGACTACAAAAACCTATGCCAACGTTACGTTGTGCAACTCAAAGCGGTCGCCAACGTTGCGCGAGACCGAATACTCAAAGGCGGCGCCGCTGTCCAAAAAGCCAATCTGGGTGAGCTCGAGCAGGGGAGAGCCAGGCTTGGTGTCCAAGCGCTCGGCTTCTTCCTCGGTTGCTGCCACGGCGCGAATGGTACGGTGGAAGCTCGAAATCTTCAGCCCACATTGCTCGCGGATGAAGTGGTAGACCGATCCGTACAGGTCCTTCTTTTTAAGGCCTGGAATCAGCTCGAGGGGCATGTAGGTGTACTCGATAACGATGGGCTTCTCATCGGCCTGACGCACGCGCACGATGTGATAGGCAAAGTCATCCTCGGCAATTCCCAGCTGGGCTGCGATGTCCGCTGGTGGATTAACAATCGAGAAATCGTAGACCACCGAGGTCACCTTCTCCCCGCGGTGCTCATACGAAAAGCCCTGGGCACGGTCGTTTTTGCCCTGGAAAAACGCCTGACCGGGAAGTCCCGTCGTGTCCTTAACGTAGGTACCCGATCCGCGTCGGCTGGTAATAAGACCTTCCTCGGTGATTTGCTCGATAGCTCGTTTGACGGTGATTTTGGAAACGCTATAGAGCTCGCAGAACTCAACGACGGTGGGAAGCTTGTCGCCCGGTTTAAGAGTGCCATCCTCGATGCTTCGACGAATATCTGCAGCTATCGCCTCGTATTTGGGAATCATTGAACCTCCTTTCCGACATATATCAATACGCAAGTAAGTATAACCCTTAACAAGGCACCCATATAACCTTTATCTAAGAAGCTCGAGAAAGAAAAAAGAAAAAGACGCTTTACTTTTAGAATTAGAGCGCTATAGTTTAAGCAACGAACGGAATCTTTCCGCAGAACAGGATCGACCGTTTGGGGACGGTTTTGTTTTGGCGGGTTGGATATCGGTATGACCGGTGCGCGCCCGCGCCGGATAACCTGCCAAAGCAAACCCGTCTCCAACCGGAAGCTCTAGAACACGAAAGCGAGGACTTTGATGGCACAGTATCAGCTGCCCAACGACTTCTTCTTTGGCGCTGCTATGTCCGGCCCGCAGACTGAGGGTCAGTGGAACCAGGGCGGCAAGCTCGAGAACCTGTGGGACACCTGGTCCATCCAGGATCTGGGCTCGTTCTACAACTGCGTTGGCTCTTACGCCGGCAATGACTTTATGGCCAAGTACCAGGAAGACCTTCGCATTTTGAAGGACTTGGGCCTGGATACCTATCGCACTTCCATCCAGTGGAGCCGTCTGCTCGATGCCGACGGCAACCTCAACGAGGAAGGCGCCGCGTGGTATCACGAGTTGTTCCGCGCCTCTCGCGAAGCCGGCCTGGAGCCGTTTGTCAACTTGTACCACTTTGACATGCCCACCTACCTTTTTAACCGTGGCGGCTGGGAGAGCCGTGAGGTTGTCGAGGCTTACGCACATTACGCCGACGTCGCCTTCCACGAGTTTGGCCAGGAGATCAAGTACTGGTTCACCTTTAACGAGCCCATCGTCGAGCCCGAGCAGCGCTATCAGGAGGGCGTGTGGTTCCCGCAGCTCCACGACTTTAGCCGCGCTCGCACCGTGCAGTATCACATCTCGCTGGCACATGCGCTGGCCGTGGCCAACTACCGTCGCGCCTATGACGAGGGCGCCGTTCGCAGCGATGCCAAGATCGGCATGATCAACTGCTTTACCCCGGTCTACACCAAGGAGAACCCCAGCGAGGCGGACCTCGAGGCCGTGCGTATGACCAGCGGCATCAACAACCGCTGGTGGCTCGACCTCATTACCAAGGGCGAGCTTCCCGCCGACGTGCTCGACAGCCTGACCGAGGGCGGCGTTAAGCTTCCGTTCCGTGCCGGCGACCAAGAGATTCTTAAGCAGGGTGTTGTCGACTGGCTCGGTTGCAACTACTACCACCCCACGCGCGTTCAGGCGCCGGCGAGCAAGATCGACCAGTACGGTCTGCCGCACTTTGCCGACGAGTACGTGTGGCCCGACGCCGTTATGAACGAGAGCCGCGGCTGGGAGATCTACCCGCAGGGCCTCTACGACTTTGGCATGGACTGCGCTAAGAACTACCCCGATCTTGAGTGGTTCGTTTCCGAGAACGGCATCGGCATCATGGACGAATACAAGAACCGAGACGCCGAAGGAACCATCCAGGATGACTACCGCGTCGACTTTGTACGCCAGCACCTGGAGTGGGTTGCCAAGGCAATTGCCGAGGGCGCCAAGTGCCGTGGATACCATTATTGGGCCGTCATCGATAACTGGTCTTGGGCGAATGCCTTTAAGAACCGTTACGGTTTTGTCGAGGTCGACCTTATGGACGGCTACAAGCGCCGCCTTAAGAAGTCGGCAGCTTGGCTCAAGCAGGTCGCCACGACTCACGTGGTTGATTAGCGAACGGGCGAACGCCCAGACCGCGCGCCGCTGCGCGCAACGCATGGCACATCTGGTGGCAGAGGGCGACAGACCACCGTGCGCATAGGAAAAGGCCGGATTTGAAAGTTAGGAGCAATCATGGCCAGTGACAACGGAAAGAGCTTCCTCGACAAGTTTGCCGAGGTCTCTGCGAAGGTGGGAAACCAGGTTCACCTGCGTTCCCTGCGTGACGCCTTCGCGACCATCACGCCGCTCTATATCCTTGCGGGTATCGCGGTTCTTATTAACAACGTCGTGTTCCCTCTGTTCCCGCTCGATGCGGCGGGCCTTGCCAACCTTCAGACGTGGGGTTCGGCAATTACGCTGGGCACCCTCAACGTCTCTGCCATTATCTTGGCCGGATTGATTGGCTACAGCCTCGCTAAGAACAAGCGTTTCGATAACCCGCTCGCTTGCGTGGTCGTCGCTATCTCTGCTTTCGTCATCATGATGCCGCAGCAGATCACCGCCTCGCTTGCCGCCACGAGCCCGCTGCTCACCGACAAGATCACCTCCGCCGAGGTCACGGGCGCCCTTTCGACTGCCAACACCGGCACCAACGGTCTGTTCTCGGCTATTATCATCGCCCTGCTTTCCGTCTCGCTCTTCATCAAGATTTCTGGCGTCGAGAAGCTCAAGGTTAAGCTGGGCGAGGGCGTGCCTCCCGCGGTCTCCAACTCCTTCAACGTCATGATCCCGATGCTGCTCAACCTCGCGATCTTCGCTCTTGCCGCAGCCCTGCTCGCCGTGTGCGCCGGCACCGATCTGTGCACCATCATCTCCACGTGCATCTCCAACCCGCTCAAGAGCATCATGAACGCCGGTCCGTGGGCTGTTATCCTCATCTACACCCTTGCTAACCTGCTGTTCTGCGTCGGTATTCACCAGTCCACCATCTCTGGCGCTACCGTCGAGCCGATCCTGACCATGCTCATCGTCGACAACATGGCTACCTTTGCCGCCGGTGGCACCATCCAGCCCGATCACTACATGAACATGCAGATCGTTAACAGCTTCGCCCTCATCGGCGGCTCGGGCTGCACCCTCATGCTTCTGCTCGACACGCTCCTGTTCTCCAAGAACAAGGCTTCCGAGACCGTTTCCAAGATGGCTATCCTGCCTGGTCTGTTCAACATCAACGAGCCGGTTATCTACGGTTACCCCATCGTGTACAACCTGCCGCTCATGATCCCGTTCGTCCTTCTTCCCGATCTGTTCATCGGCATCACCTATGGCCTTACCTGCGCAGGCATCATCAGCCCCTGCATCGCCCAGGTGCCCTGGACCATGCCTCCCGTCATCAATGCCCTGCTCGCTACGGGCTTTGACTGGCGCGCCGGCGTGTGGCAGGCTCTCGAGATTGTCATTGGCATGGCCGTCTACCTGCCCTTTATGAAGATTTCCGAGAAGGCAATCGCCAAGCAGGAGGCTCTCGCCGAGTAGAACGCCTAACGTTCGTCCCTTTCACCTTTGCGGGCGCCGGTACGCGGTGCCGGTGCCCGCGGCTCTCTCCCTTGCTTAAAGATACAGGGGAGTGGGCACAATAGCCGCAAGGAATACAACCAGTTGTCGTCTGCGCGCCGCGCAGTTATAAGGAGGAAACCATGAAGAAGATCATGCTCTGCTGCAATGCCGGCATGTCCACGAGCCTGCTGGTCCAGAAGATGCAGGCCGAGGTTGCAAACCGTGGTCTGGATATTGAGGTCGAGGCTCGTCCCATGAACGAGGCCCACGATCACCTGGACGAGTGCGACATGTTGCTGCTTGGTCCGCAGATCGGCTACACCAAGGGCGATTTTGAGAAGGAGGCCGCCGGTCGTTTTCCGGTCGAGGTCATCAACATGGTCGACTACGGCCGCATGAACGCTGCCGGCATCATCGACCACTGTGTCAGCGTGATGGGCTAGGTGCTCCGCATGGAGGATATGAACGAACTGCAGATGACCTGCTTCGAGATCATCAGCTACGTCGGTACCGCCAAGAGCATGTACATCAATGCCGTGCAAAAGGCCAAGGAGGGCGATTTTGACGCCGCCGAGGAGCTTATCAAGCAGGGCGACGAGGCCTATAACGGTGGCCACGATGTTCACATGGGGCTTCTGAAGAAGGAGGCCAACGGCGAGCGTAACGGCGAGGCCCCGTTGATTCTGCTGCATGCCGAGGACCAGATGGCCGGTACCGAGACCATGCGCGTCATGGCGACGGAGCTCATCGAGATTCACAAGCAGCTGCAGGTACTTCAGGCCTAGTCGGCGTTATCGCCGCGATGGGCCGTGCGGTCCAACAGACAACACAGTCCCTTTGACGGGCGCCGGGAGTCTCCGCCTCCCGGCGCCTTTATATTTGGGGAAGGTCTTGCGCGACCTATTAAGCGGCCATTTGCGTTTCCCCAGATAAAACCTGCCAAAACAAACCTGTCCCTTTTTGGTAGGTTTTTGCCTTGGGAGCGGTACCATACAGGCAATGTTTAAACGAGAAAGGTGGGCTCCCATGGAACCTAAGCAGTACTACATCGGCATCGACGTCGGCGGCACTTCGGTTAAGGAGGGCCTGTTCGACGAGGACGGCAACCTGCTTGCCAAAGCCAGCGTGCCCACGCCTCCTATCGTTGACGCCGCGGGCTTTGCCGCGGTGACCGAGGCTATCGACCAGGTGGTCGCCAAGGCACAGATTCCGCGTGCCTTTGTGGCGGGCATTGGCCTGGCCGTTCCGTGCCCCATCCCGGCATCGGGCGATGCCAAGGTCAAGGCCAACATTGCCATTAACCTGCCCGAACTCAAGATCGCCATTCAGGAGCACTGCCCCGATGCGGTCGTTAAGTATGAGAACGATGCCAACGCCGCTGCCATGGGCGAGGCCTGGCTCGGTTCTGCCAAGGGCGTGCAGAACGTGGTGATGGTCACCATTGGTACCGGCGTGGGCGGCGGCGTTATCGTTAACGGCGACGTGGTATCGGGCGTTGTGGGTGCCGGCGGCGAGATTGGCCACATGTGCCTGAACCCGGCTGAGGAGCGCACCTGCGGCTGCGGCGGCCATGGCCACCTGGAGCAGTATTCCAGCGCCACCGGCGTGGTGAGCAACTACCTTGCCGAGTGCAAGAAGGCGGGCGTCGACCCCATCGAGCTCACCGGTCCCTCCGATTCCAAGGACGTGTTCCAGGCCTGCCGCGAGGGCGACAAGCTCGCGCTGGCCGCGGCCGATACCATGGCCGACTACCTTGGCCGCGCCCTGGCGCTTATCGCCAACGTGGTCGACCCCGAGATGTTCCTGATCGGTGGCGGCGCGTCCGCTTCGGCCGATGTCTACCTCGACAAGGTCCGCGAGCACTTCCAGCGCTATGCGCTCTCCGCCTCGCGCGAGACGCCCATTAAGGTCGCTTCGCTCGGAAACGACGCCGGTATCATCGGTGCCGCCTACGTAGCCCTGCGCGCCGCCGGTAAATAGTCGGTGCAAGGGGGACAGGTTACTTTGCACCAACATGGTGCAAAAGGGACAGCCTTGGCCCCCGTGCCTGCCCCAAAATATGCCGTGGCCCTTCCGTCTGCGAAGGCTCGGCATCGGCGTGCTACCATAGCTACGTCCAAGTACACATATCAAGTGGAGGATATCCATGGCAAACGTTCTTGTCTTTGGTCACCAGAACCCCGATAACGACGCCATCATGAGCGCCGTCGTCCTGTCCCAGCTGCTCAACCAGGTTGAGTATGCTGGCAACACCTACGAGGCTTGCGCTCTGGGTCAGCTTCCGGCCGAGTCCGCCAAGCTGCTCGCCGACGCCGGCATTGCCGAGCCCCGCGTGATCGAGTCCGTCGAGGCCGGCCAGCTCGTCGTTCTCACCGACCACAACGAGTCCGCCCAGTCCGTCGCCGGCCTTAAGGACGCCACGGTCTTTGGCGTTGTCGATCATCACCGCATCGGCGACTTCGAGACCGCCGGCCCGCTGCACTACATCTGCCTGCCCTGGGGTTCCAGCTGCACCATCGTCACCAAGCTCGCCGGCGTGCTCGGCGTTGAGCTTTCCGACGTCCAGGCCAAGCTGCTGCTCTCGGCCATGATGACCGACACGCTCATGCTCAAGAGCCCCACCACCACCGATGTCGACCGCGCCGTCGCCGCCAAGCTCGGCGAGCAGGTGGGCGTCGACCCGGTTAAGTTTGGCATGGAGGTCTTCCTCACCCGTCCGTCCGGCTCCTTCACCGCAGCCGAGATGGTCGGCAACGACATCAAAATGTTCGAGCCCGCCGGCAAGAAGCTACTCATCGGCCAGTACGAGACTGTCGACAAGACCCGCGCACTCGGCATGATCGACGAGATTCGCGAGGCCATGCGCGCCTGCGCCGCCGAGAAGGGCGCTGACGGCATTGTCCTGTGCATCACCGACATCATGGAGGAGGGCTCGCAGGTCCTGCTCGAGGGCGAGACCGAGGCTGCTCAGAAGGGCCTGGGCATTGCCGACGAGCACGACGGCGTCTGGATGCCGGGCGTCCTCTCCCGTAAGAAGCAGGTCGCTGCCCCCATCATGGCCGCCTGCTAGGTTTAGTTGACCAAACGCCACGACCGGATCGCGGACGCCCCGCGCTCCGGTCGTTTTTTGTGCATGCGCCGCGTCGTCTCTTGGACAGGCGTGCCCGTGCCGTTGAGCAAATAATGTTCAACCTGTGGTTCCGCTTTTCGGCCACGCCTGCGTGCTTGTCGTGCAGGGTAGGCTAGATGCAAGCGTAATACGTTAGAGCGCGGCGCCGCCACTTGGGCGGGCCGTGCTTTTTTAAGACGGGAGCTTTCCCGTGAAAGGAGCCGCCCATGGCAGCAACCGAGCAGCTGTTCAACGTCCGTGAGCGCAAGCGCTTTGAACGCCACGACATTTGGGAGCGCATCGCCGAGAACGGCACGATTTCCGCCGCGGTTATGGTCATCGCCGCCATCGCCGCCGTCATTTGCGCCAATACCGATGCCTACGAGGCCATCCATCACTTTTTGGAGACCCCGCTGTATGTGGGTCTGGGCAACCTTACGGTCGGTCTTACCGTTGAACTTTTCGTCAACGACTTCCTCATGGCGATTTTCTTTTTGTTGGTGGGCATTGAGCTTAAGTACGAGATGACGGTCGGCGAGCTCAAGAATCCGCGTCAGGCCATGCTTCCCATGCTGGCGGCCGTGGGCGGCGTCGTCGTTCCCGCCTGCATCTACCTGATCTTTAACCATGCCGGCGCCCGCAACGGTTGGGCCATCCCCATGGCAACCGATATTGCCTTTGCGCTGGGCGTGCTGTCGCTTTTGGGCAACCGCGTGCCCAACGGCGTGCGCGTGTTCTTCTCGACGCTCGCCATCGCCGACGACCTTATCTCCATCGCCGCCATCGCCATCTTCTACGGTCAGAGCCCCAATCCGTTTTGGTTGGGCGCCGCTGCGCTTGTGACCTGCGCGCTCGTGTGGCTCAACAAGACGCAGCATTACCGCCTTGCCCCGTATTCGGTACTGGGTCTGCTGTTGTGGTTCTGCATGTTCAAGAGCGGCGTACATGCCACGCTCGCCGGCGTCATCTTGGCCTTTACCATCCCGGCCAAGTGCGGCGTCAAGCTCGATAGCCTCACCGATTGGTTGGGCGAGTGCCTGCCGCTGCTTGATGACCGCTACGACGACGAGGCGCACATCCTGGGCCAGCATGACTTTACCGTCTCGACCACCAGGGTCGAGCGCGTCATGCACCGCGTGACCCCGCCGCTCATCCGTATGGAGCGTCTGATCTCCACGCCGGTCAACTTTGTGATTCTGCCGATCTTTGCGTTCGTGAACGCACAGGTTCGCCTGGTGGGTGTGGATATGAGCACGTTGCTCACCGACCCGGTGACGCTCGGCGTGTACTTTGGCATGCTGCTGGGCAAGCCGATCGGTATCTTTGGCATGACGTTCGCCTTGGTCAAGTTCAAGGCCTGCGAGCTGCCGCGCAACGTCAACTGGCACATGATTGCCGGCGTGGGTATTCTGGGCGGTATCGGCTTTACGATGTCGATCCTCATCAGCGGCCTTGCCTTCCCGACGGCCCAGTTTGAGGTCCTGGCCGCCAAGGCCGCCATCCTTGCCGGTTCGGTCACCGCTGCCGTACTTGGCATGATCTACATGAGTGTGATCTGCAAGCACCCCGCGCCCAAGAACGAGTAGGCGCGTAGAAACAGACGCCAGAGTCTGCTCGAGCGCGTGTAAAACGCGGTTTTGAGTGGTACTTGCCACCTGCCGGACACCCCAGTGGCCAAAAAACGCCGTTTGTGAGTACTGTCACAAACGGCGTTTCATTTTAGGCGCGAAAAATAATGTACAAATCTATTCTGTCTGTGCATTAACGATTGCGTGGCTGGACGAAAAATGCCGATGCATCCTTCCAAAACCGGACACAAAAGGCCAAGACTGGCCTTTTTAATTCAAAATCGCTGTTACTAAAAAAGTAACAGTACTCATATTTGCTATTTTTTGACCACAGGCCCCAATGACTAGGTTTATTCCACGGTGCCGTAGATGGCGCCCCAGCCGTGGGCGGCCAAGGCGGAGTTGAGCTGGTCGCAAAGTGACTGGCGGTCGTAATAGCCGGGCGGTAGCAGGTTCACGATTTCCATGAGATCGGGCGCCAGGTCCAAGATTTCGGCCTGTACGATCAGATCCAGGCGGTCGATGGCGTGGCGGTCGTAAAACAGTCCGTCGACCAGGCGCTGCAGGTCGCCGAATTCCTCGGCCTGGAACGATCCATACTCCATAGTGCCTCCTTGGGCGTCCCACGCCGGCATGCGCGGCGATTCGTAATTTATTGCGATGGACTTAATCTATCACGGCTTCATAACGTTGCGGCGGTGGCGGTCTATACTTAGACGAACTGCAACGTACCGCTTCGCGAAAGGTCGCACCCATGCAGACGATCTACCAGAAGATGGAAACCACCGAACTCGATGCTGCCATCGAGGCACTCAAAGCCGAGGTCGCCGAGGTCAAGGCCAAGGGTCTGGCGCTCGACATGGCCCGCGGCAAGCCGTCGCCCTCCCAGGTGGACATCTCGCGCCCCATGCTCGATATCCTCAATGCCGATGCCGATCTGCACGACGGCAATGTCGACTGCTCCAACTACGGCTGCTTTGAGGGCATTCCCTCGGCACGCAAGCTGGCGGGGGAGTTCCTGGGTTGCCCCGCCGAGCAGACGCTCGTGCTGGGTTCGTCGAGCTTGCTGATCGAGCACGATATTGCCGGTATGTTCTGGCGTTGCGGCTCGTGCGGCAGCGAGCCCTGGGAGGCTTATGAGGCCGCGCACGACGGCAAGAAGGTCAAGTTCCTGTGCCCCGTTCCCGGCTACGACCGCCACTTTGGCATCACCGCCGATCTGGGTATCGAGAACGTCCCCGTCGCGATGACCGACAACGGTCCCGACATGGACGAGGTCGAGCGCTTGGTTGCCGCCGACGATTCCATCAAGGGCATCTGGTGCGTGCCCAAGTATTCCAACCCCACGGGCATCACCTTTAGCGAGGACACCGTGCGCCGCCTGGTCGAGATGCCCACGGCTGCACCCGATTTCCGCATCTTCTGGGACAACGCCTACTGCGTGCACGACCTGTACGACGAGACCGACGAGCTCGCCAACATCTTCGACCTCGCTCGCGCGGCGGGCACCGAGGACCGCGTGGTGGCTTTTGCCTCGACGTCCAAGATTACCTTCCCGGGCGCCGGCATCGGCTTCATCGGTGCGAGCCCCGCGGTCATCGCCGAGTTCTCCAAGCGCCTGAAGGCCGGCCTCATCAGCGCCGACAAGCTCAACCAGCTGCGCCACGTGCGCTTCCTTCCCACCATCGAGGCGGTCAAGGAGCACATGAAAAAGCATGCCGAGTTCCTGCGTCCGCGCTTTGAGGCCGTTGAGCGCAAGCTCACCGAGGGCCTGGGCGATACGGGCTGTGCCACCTGGACGCACCCCCGCGGCGGCTACTTTGTAAGCTTCGATGGTCCCGAGGGCTCGGCCCAGAAGGTCGCCGCGCTTTGCGCCGACCTGGGCGTCAAGCTCACGCCGGCCGGTGCCACCTGGCCCTATGGCAAGGATCCGCGCGATACCAACATCCGTATTGCGCCGAGCTATCCCACGGTCGAGGACCTGGAGGCCGCGCTCGACGTGCTGGTGCTGGCCGTTAAGCTTGTCGCTGCCGAGCTTGCTCGTGCCGAGCGCGCCTAACGCCTAGGGCCCCGCAAGTCCGCGCCCAGTACTATCCGCACTTTCGATACGTAAAGGAGCGTATACATGGATTTGGGTATTTCCACCAACCCCACGCCGGAGATCTACACCATTAAGGTAACCGGCGAGATCGATATCTCTAACGCCGATAGCCTGCGCAATGCTATCGACCTGGCGCTCGAGCAGCCCACTGAGGCCGTTGAGCTCGATTTTGCCCAGGTGAGCTACATCGATTCGACGGGCATTGGCGTGCTCGTGGGCGCCGCGCACCACGCGGTCGACCACGGTAAGCGCTTTAGCTGCACTAATGTGCAGCCCCAGGTGATGCGCGTGGTTCAGCTGCTGGGCGTCGACCAGGAGATTTCGATCACGGCGGCATAATCTTTGCCCCCAAAAGGGCGTGCCGTTTGGCATATGTTTGTGATGCGCTCGGACGTTTTGGCGTCCGGGCGCTATACTTGACCGAATGAATAGACGAGTTCCGGCCGAATGGCGCGGTGCGGGCTCGACTCACATCGAGCCTTGGAGGTATGTGTGTTTGGTATTGGAGAGGGTGAGCTCGCGATCATCGTGGTCTTCGGCTTTTTGCTGTTTGGCCCGGATAAGCTCCCACAGATGGGCCGCACGATCGGCCGTGCCATCCGTCAGTTCCGCGAGACGCAGGAAAAGATGACGGCCGTTGTTCAGTCCGAGATTATCGATCCGGTAAGCGAGGCCGCTTCGGCACCGGTCAAGCCCAAGAAGACTGCCGTCGATGACGATTCCGATGCGGACGAGGATGCCGTCGAGGCGGCAGCGCCCGCCAAGAAGGAGACCTTTGCCGAGCGTCGCGCCCGTCTTGCTGCCGAGAAGGCCGCGAGCGAGGCTGCCGCCGAGGGCGAGGGTGCTGCTGAGGAGTCCGAGGCCGAGGGTGCCGAGCCTGCCGCTGCCGCCGAGCCTGTCGTCGAGCCCGAGCCTGCTGCAGAGCCGGAGTCCGAGCCCGAGCCGGCAGAGCCCACGACGGCTGACCTCTACGCCCGTCGTCCCCGCAAGCGCAAGGCCGTCGTCGACCAGCTCGCTCGCGAGCTCGAGGCCGAGGACGACGCCGCTGCCGCCGATGCCCCGAAGGGAGGCGATGAGTAATGCCTATCGGACCCGCGCGCATGCCGCTCTTCGATCACCTGGGAGAGCTTCGTCGCCGCCTGACCATCGTGGTCGTGTCGGTGTTTGCCGCCGCCATCGTGCTGTATTTCGCCACGCCCGTGGTGCTCGACATCTTGGAAGACCCCATCCGCTCCTTTGTGCCGGACGGTAAGTTCTACATCACCACCACGCTCGGCGGTTTTGGTCTGCGCTTTTCGCTGGCCATCAAGATGGCCGTTGTCATGTGCACGCCCATGATCATCTGGCAGATTCTGGCGTTTTTCCTGCCGGCGCTTCGCCCCAACGAGCGCAAGTGGGTCGTGCCCACGGTGCTCGCCTCGACGGTGCTGTTCTTCCTGGGTGCCATCTTCTGCTACTTCATCATCATCCCCGCGGGCTTTGAGTGGCTCATCGGCGAGACCTCGGCCGTTGCAACCGCGCTGCCCGATCTGGAGAACTACGTCAACATGGAGCTGCTCTTTATGATCGGCTTTGGTGTGGCGTTTGAGCTGCCGCTCATCATCTTCTACCTGTCCGTCTTCCACATCGTGTCCTACGCGGCTTTCCGCAGCGCCTGGCGCTACGTGTACGTGGGCCTGCTCGTGGGCTCGGCTGTGATCACGCCCGACGGCTCGCCCGTTACGCTGGGCCTCATGTACGGCGCCCTGCTCTCGCTCTACGAGATCTCGCTCGCCATCGCCCGCGTGGTCATTACCGCGCGCGAGGGCAAGGAGGGCCTGTTTGTGAGCCGTCTGGACCTGTTCTCGGACGATGAGGACGACGAGGAGTAAATCGGTATGCACGAGGTTGGCATTGTCAACGGCATACTCGATACAGTGATTCGCGCGGCGCGTGGGGCGGGGGCCTCGCGCGCCGTTTTGGTAACGCTGCGTATCGGGGATATGACCGAGGTTGTGCGCGAGGCGCTCGACTTTGCGTGGGAGACATTTCGTGACGAGGACCCGCTCACGCGAGGCTGCGAGCTTGCCGTGGAGGAAGTCCATCCACAAAGCGAGTGTCTGGACTGCGGGGAGGTCTTTGAGCACGATCGCTTCCATTGCCGCTGTCCCCAATGTGGCGGCGCCAACGTGCGTCTGCTGCACGGCCGCGAGCTCGACATCGCAAGTATCGAAATCGAAACCCCCGACGATTAGCCCGCTAGCCATCTGGTGATGGTGTATAAAGGGGCCAAAGTAAGGAGTGCCGAGTATGGCTGAGAAAACGATTGATATCGCGTCGCCGATTCTGTCGCGCAACGAGCGCCTGGCAGATCAGCTGCGACAGCGATTTAAAGAGACAAACACCTATGTGATCAATGTGCTGTCGAGCCCCGGTTCGGGCAAGACCACCACGATCCTGGGCACCAACGAGCGCCTGCGCGACAAGGCTGGCCTGCGCTGTGCCGTCATCGAGGGCGATATTGCCTCGGATGTCGACGCCATCACCATGAAGGAAGCCGGCATGCCCGCCATCCAGATCAACACGGGTGGCCTGTGCCACCTCGAGGGCAACATGATCATGGAGGCCGTTGACGCGTTCGACCAGGCCGTCGGTCTGGAGAGCATCGACGTCATCTTTATCGAAAACGTGGGCAACTTGGTCTGCCCGGTCGACTTTGACCTGGGTGAGAACCTGTCCATCATGATTCTCTCGGTGCCCGAGGGCGACGACAAGCCCATCAAGTACCCGGGCATCTTCCAGCACGCTGGCGCGCAGCTGCTCAATAAGGTCGACGTGGCCCCGGCTTTCGATTTTGACATGGATAGGTATACTAAGACACTCGATGACCTCAATCCGCAGGCGCCGCGGTTTGCCGTGAGCGCGCGCAAGGGCGAGGGCATGGATGCCTGGTGCGATTGGCTCATCGGGCAGATCGAGCAAGCAAGGGCGTAAATCGGCCGCCATACGGGCGGGCGTAGCCGCAGAGACACGAGATAGGAGCCTCTTTTGAAGCTCATCATCGCCGAGAAAAATGACGCCGCGCGTCAGATCGCCGAGCGGCTGTCCACGGGTAAGCCCAAAAAGGACAAGGTGTACAACACCGCCATCTACCGTTTTGAGTGGAAGGGCGAGGAGTGCGTGACGATCGGTCTTGCCGGTCACATCCTTGCACCCGATTTTTGCGACAGCGTGCTGTTCGATGAAAAGCTGGGTTGGTATTCGGTCACCGAGGACGGTGAGATGCTGCCGGCCGACATGCCCGATGGCCTGGCGCGTCCGCCCTATGACACCAAGCGCAAGCCGTTCCTTGCCGATGGCATCTCCATCAAGGGCTGGAAGCTCGAGAGTCTGCCGTATCTCACCTGGGCACCCGTCATTAAGCTGCCGGCCGAGAAGGAACTCATCCGCTCGCTTAAGAACCTCGCCAAAAAGTCCGACAGCGTCATCATCGCCACGGACTTCGATCGCGAGGGCGAGCTGATCGGTTCGGACGCCCTCAACAAGGTGCGCGAGGTGGCGCCCGACTTGCCGGTCGCCCGCGCCCAGTATTCTTCGTTTACCAAGGCCGAGATCACGCAGGCCTTCGATAACCTTGTCTCGCTCGACCAGAACCTGGCCGACGCCGGCGAGAGCCGTCAGCACATCGACCTCATTTGGGGTGCGGTGCTCACGCGCTACCTGACGCTCGCCAAGTTTGGCGGCTTTGGCAACGTGCGTTCCGCCGGCCGCGTGCAGACGCCGACGCTTGCCCTGGTGGTCGAGCGCGAACGCGAGCGCATGGCGTTTGTGCCCGAGGACTATTGGCAGATTCGCGGCATGGGCGCCGCGCAAGGCGCTGCCGAGGACGATCGCTTTAAGATCGCGCACAAGACGGCGCGCTTTACCGACAAGGATGCTGCTGAGACGGCGTACGGTCACGTTGACGGTGCCAAGACGGCAACCGTCGCCGCGGTGACCAAGCGCTCGCGCAAGCAGCAGCCGCCCACGCCGTTTGCGACCACCTCGCTGCAGGCTGCCGCCGCAGCCGAGGGTATCTCGCCTGCGCGTACCATGCGCATCGCCGAGTCCCTCTACATGGCGGGCCTCATCAGCTACCCGCGTGTCGACAATACCGTATACCCCGCGACGCTTGATCTGGGCGCTGTGGTGAGTGACCTTGCAAAGATCAACCCGGCGCTGGCGCCCGTGTGCAAAAAGGTCCTCGCCGGCCCCATGAAGCCCACGCGCGGCAAGGTCGAGACCACCGACCACCCGCCTATCTATCCCACGGGCGAGGGCGATCCGTCCACGCTCGACGGCGGCCAGCGCAAGCTCTACGACCTCATCGCCCGCCGCTTCCTAGCGACGCTTATGGGTCCCGCGACCATCGAAAACACTAAGCTCGAGCTCGACGTGAACGGTGAGCCGTTCGTGGCTTCGGGCGATGTGCTCGTGACCCCGGGTTTCCGCGAGGCGTACCCGTACGGACTCAAGCGCGACGAGCAGATGCCGCCGCTGGAGCAGGGCGATACGGTCGACGTGTTCGACATTAAGCTCGAGGCCAAGCAGACCGAGCCGCCCGCGCGCTACAGCCAGGGCAAGCTCGTGCAGGAGATGGAAAAGCGCGGCCTGGGCACCAAGTCCACGCGCGCGAGCATCATCGAGCGCCTGTACGCCGTGCGCTATCTCAAAAACGATCCCGTGGAGCCGAGCCAGCTGGGCATCGCCATCATCGACGCACTGACGCAGTTTGCCCCGCGCATCACGAGCCCCGATATGACCAGCGAGCTCGATGGCGACATGACCCGTGTGGAGCGCGGCGAGGATACCGAAGAGCATGTCGTGACGCACTCGCGCGCGCTGCTGGCTGGCGTGCTCGACGAGCTGCTCAAGCATACGCAGGAGCTGGGCGACGCCATCAGCGACGCCGTCACGGCCGATGCGCGCGTGGGCGCCTGCCCCAAGTGCGGCAAGGACCTGGTTATGAAGACGAGCGCCAAGACCCGTGGCAGCTTCATTGGCTGCATGGGCTGGCCCGACTGCGACGTGACCTATCCGGTGCCGAGCGGCGTCAAGGTGAGCCCGCTCGAGGGCGAGGCCGCCGTGTGTCCCGAGTGCGGTGCGCCGCGCATTAAGTGTCAGCCGTTCCGCCAGAAGGCCTTCGAGATTTGCGTGAACCCCACATGCCCCACCAACTACGAGCCCGACCTTAAGGTGGGCGAGTGCAAGGTGTGTGCCGAGGCCGGACGCCATGGCGACCTGATCGCGCACAAGAGCGAGAAGAGCGGCAAGCGTTTTATCCGCTGCACCAACTATGACGATTGCGGCGTGAGCTATCCTCTACCGGCGCGCGGTAAGCTCGAGGCGACGGGTGAGACCTGCCCCGAGTGCGGCGCCCCCATCGTGGTGGTCAACACGGCGCGCGGCCCGTGGCGCATCTGCGTGAACATGGACTGCCCGACCAAGGAGAAGAAGCCCGCCCGCGGCCGCAAGACCACGACTAAGGCGAGCACGGCCAAGAAGACGACGGCGGCCAAGAAGACGACGGCTAAGAAAGCAACTGCCGCCAAGAAGACGACCGCGAAGAAGTCGACTACCAAGAAAGCAGCCGCCGACAAGTAACGGCGCAGTCGAAACATTGCCCAAAAAAACGAGCGAGGACCCCGCGATCCTCGCTCGTTTTTTTTGACCGGCAGTTAGGGACGTTCCTTTTCTGCCGGCAGTTTAGGAACGTCCCTTACTGCCGGCTCGGGAACGACAGAGCGCTAGTTCACCTCGACAGGCTTGGCGCCGGGATAGCGCTCCTCAAAGTCTAGGCGGTACTTATTGTCATTGGTGCCCGCCACGTTGTCGCGCGACAGCGGCGCCACGATCTCATTCTTGTGGTCCGCAGGCTTGGCGTATTTCAGGCTGATCTCCCAGGCATCACAGATTGCGTCAATGCGGTGATCCAGGTCGTCGTACAGGGCGATGATGTCCTTCCAGGAGCTGTAGTTCTTGGAGCTCGTCGGAACGTCTAGGTCCTCGACGATGTCGTAATACTGCTCGATGGTGTCCTCCGTGCGCTCGGCGACGTCGGCGAGATTTTGACGGGTGGTTCGATCCTCTTCCAGATAGCTGCCGTTGAAGTTCTGCGCGCAGCCACGGACGTAGCTGTCGAGGTCTTCGAGCAAGTCGTAGTATTCGCTCAGTCGGCGGTAGAGATTCTGCTCGGAGAGCGTTGCTTCGCCGCCATCCTCGTCGTCATCGTCATCATCGTCGTACAGGCTGTTGGGATCGCCGAGAGGCTTTAGGTCATCGTCGTCGACGTCATGGTGCAGCTTAGCTACCTCGGCAGACGTCTGCGTGGCGGCGTTGTCGAAAGGCTTGATCACAAAGAAAACGACCAGGGCGATGATGATCGCCACCAGCACAACGATAACGGCGATAAGCGGCCCGGTGCCGCTCTTTTTGGGAGCGGGGGTCTGTGGCGAAGCGGGCGCGTATGCGGGAGCCGGCTGCTGTTGGGGCGAGTCGCTCGCGACGAGTATGCGCTGCGTGGTCTCGACGGCCGCGGGGCCTGCGGCGGGGTCGGGGCGATAGGCGAGGGGGTCGTCCGCCTTGACTTGCGGCGTATCAAGGGAGCCGGTCTGCTCAAAAGCGGGCTGGCTATCGCTCGCGGTTGTTTGCTCAACAGGTGCACCGCACGAGGTGCAGAACTTGGCATTATCTGCAAGAAGCTTGCCGCACGAGGCGCAATACCGAGACATTGCCACTCCTTTCGCCACATTTCAATGCAATACGACGATTATACCCAGCGTCCAAAATTCCCCATCATAAGTTGCGGTGAAATAGGGACTGTTTGGCGGTCTCAGAGCTTCAATCAGTCCCTATTTCACCGCAACTTCGGGGATGCCTCGATGGCTAGGTTGTGGGGGTCATTGGGGACGTTCTTAAACGACTAGTCATTCAAGAACGTCCCCAATGACTAGGTGGGGTTTGGGACGCGCCTGCCCCTGGGGTATCATGGCTTGGTTGATATATCTGCATTTACGCGCCTTGTAGGAAGGGGCTGCGCCCATGGCTTTTGTGCCCGCTCAACATAGCTTCATTACGCTCGAGGGTGTCGATGGCGCCGGTAAATCTACGCAGGCGCGCCTGCTTGCCCGTGCGCTCGAGCTCGCTGGCTACCAGGTTGTGAGCCTGCGCGAGCCGGGCGGTACCGCCATCAGCGAAAAGATCCGTGCTCTGCTGCTCGACCCCGCCAATACGGCGATGGGCGACACTTGCGAGCTGCTGCTGTATGAGGCCGCCCGTGCCCAGCTAGTGCATGAGGTTATCGCGCCCGCCCTCGCGGCCGGCAAGGTGGTCCTGTGCGACCGCTTCTACGATTCCACGACCTGCTATCAGGCGTTTGCCGACGGCCTCGATCGTCAGATGGTGCGCGATGCCAACAACCTGGCCGTCGCGGGTACGCACCCGGCGCTCACACTCGTCTACCACATCACGCCCGAGCAGGCGGCGCTGCGCATGGCAGCCCGTGGTGCGGCAGATCGCATGGAGGCTAAGGGCATGGCCTTCCAAGAGCGCGTCTACCAGGGATTTTGCGCCATTGCCGCCGAGGAGCCAAACCGCGTAAAGCTCATCGACGCGACCGCGTCCATCGAGGAAGTCTTCGCGCAGACGGTCGAGCGGGTTCGCGCCTACGGCCTCGACATTTCCCAGGACGCCGTCACCGCTGCGCTTGCCCAGGAGGCCGAGTAGCATGGCCCCCGCTCAGGCAAGTCTGCTGGCCAAGCTCGACACCCAAGAGCGCGTGCGCGACTTTTTGACCAATGCCGTCGCCAGCGGTCGCGCATCGCACGCCTACCTGTTTTTGGGCGCGCCCGGCGCGGGCAAGCTCGACGCCGCGTGGGCGCTCGCCCAAGCCTTCCTGTGCGAGCAGGATGGCTGCGGCTCATGCGACAGTTGTGTGCGCGTTGCTCGCCATACGCACCCCGACGTGCACTATTACACGCCCGAGAGCGCCACGGGCTACCTCATTGCCCAGACCCGCGAGCTGCTCGACGACGTGCCGCTGGCACCCATCCGCGCCAAGGCCAAGGTCTACATCATCGACCGTGCCGAGCAGCTGCGCGCCAACACCGCCAACGCGCTGCTCAAGACACTCGAGGAGCCGCCCGAGGGCGTTATGTTTATCTTGTTGGGCACCTCGGCAGACGTGATGTTGCCCACCATCGTGAGCCGCTGCCAGTGCGTGCCGTTTCGGCTGGTATCGCCCGCCGTCGCCGCGCAGGCCGTGAGCCGCGCCACCGGTCAGGACCCCGCGCGTTGCCGCATGGCCGTCGCCGTGGCGGGAAGCCCCACGCGTGGCATCGAGTTCCTCAAGAGCGCCGAGCGCCAGGACGCCCGCCGTCAGATGGTTCGCGCCATCGATTCGCTCATCGCCGCCGACGAGGCCGACGTGCTCAGCCGTGCCAAGTCACTCATCGTCGCCGTTAAGGCGCCGCTCGCCGAGGTCAAGTCCACGCAGGAAAAGGTGCTCGAGCAAAACGCCGACTACCTGTCGCGTGGAGCATTGAAGCAGCTTGAGGACCGCAACAAGCGCGAACTCAACGCGCGCGAGCGTTCGGGTATTATGGAAGCGCTGGCGAGCGCGCGGACGCTCATGCGCGACGTGCTGCTGACGCTTCAGGACGAGGCGGCAGACGTTGTGAATGAGGACGTGCGCGACACGATCGGGCGGCTTGCCGCCGCGACGAATGTTGCGGGTGCCACGCGGGCGCTCGAGGCGGTCGCAACCGCCGAGCGCAACATCGCCAGAAACGTTACTCCCCAGCTGGCCATCGAGGTCATGCTGTTCGATATCAGGAAGGCACTGAAATGCCGTTAGTCGTACCCGTTAAGTTTACCTACGCCTCGCGCGACCTGTGGTTCGATCCGCAGGATCTGGATATCCTCGAGGCCGATTATGCCATTTGCTCCACCGAGCGCGGAACCGAGATTGGCCTGGTCACGGCCGATCCCTTTGAGGTGCCGCAAGACGAGATCGGTCAGCCGCTCAAGCCCGTGCTGCGCGTGGCGAGCGACATCGACCTCCAGCTTGCCGACGACCTGGCCATCCAGGGCGACGAGGCCATGGTCGACTTCCGCCGCCTGGTCAAGGAGCTCGACCTCGAGATGAAGCCGGTGGGCGTCGAGTACCTGTTTGGCGGCGAGAAGGCCGTGTTCTACTTTGCGGCCGAGGAGCGCGTCGATTTTCGCCAGCTCGTCAAGGATCTGTCCTCGACGCTGCACATTCGCGTCGACATGCGCCAGATCGGCGTGCGCGACGAGACCCGCCTGGTGGGCGGCTATGCCCAGTGCGGACAGGAGCTCTGCTGCACGCGCTTTGGCGGACAGTTTGAGCCCGTCTCGATTCGCATGGCAAAAGAGCAAGACCTGCCGCTCAATTCCTCCAAGATCAGCGGCGTGTGCGGTCGTCTGATGTGCTGCCTGCGCTACGAGTTCGAGGCCTACAAGGACTTTAAGAGCCGTGCGCCCAAAAAGAAGACGCTCATCGATACGCCGCTTGGCAAGGCGCGTATCCAGGAGTATGACACGCCGCGTGAGCAGCTGGTGCTGCGCCTGGAGAACGGCAAAGTCTTTAAGGTCAACCTAGCCGATATGACGTGCTCGGAGGGCTGCAAAAAGAAGGCCGCCGAGCAGGGCTGCAACTGCCGCCCCGACTGCGTGACACGCGACGTGCTCGAGCGCATCGAGTCGCCCGAGATGCGCCTGGCGCTCATGGAGCTCGATCGCGAAAACGGCGTCGATGTGGGCGATGGCCTGTCGAGTGCCGACCGTCTGGCCGGCACGTCGATGCCCAAGCGCCGTCGTCGCGATGCTGAATCCGATGCTCGCGCCGGTCAGGGTCAGGGCGAGGGCCGTGGCCGCGGAAAAGGCCGCGGTAAGGCCGAGACACCCGAGGCCGAGGGGGCGGCCGATGGCCGTCGCCGTCGCAAGCGCGCGGGCTCGGGCGATGCTACCGAGGTTGCAGCCGCGGGCAAGAACGCCTCTCGCGAGCGCGAGGTTCAGCAGCCCCAGCAGCAGAATCGCGGCGGCGGCATGAACCCCACACGTCGCCGCCGCCGTCATCTGTCGAGCGAGGAGCGCGAGGACGCCTTCCGCGCCGCAGCTGCTCGCGAGGCCGGTGCCGCTTCCAAGGGCGCCTCGGCCTCCGATGCGCCTGTCGACAAGAGCGGCAAGTCACGTGGCGAGGAGGAGCGCGCGCCGCGTCCGCGCCGTCGCCATTCCTCGGGCGCGCAACAGAAGCCCTCAGTGCCCTCCGTGGCCGATCAGGTCTCGGATGGCGAGGTCAAGGTCACGCGCCGTCGTCCCGGGGATGGCGGGGGAGCGGCTGCCAAGGCTTCGCGTGGCGCCGCTCGCGACGAGCGCGAGCCGCGCGAGAATCGCGGTGGCGAGGGCTCGGCCGACCAGGGTCAAAAGCGCCGTCGCCGTCGTCGTTCCCGCAAGCCGCGCCAGGATGGTGGCGAGGGCTCGACCCCGTCTTCGTCCGCACCACAACCGCCCGCCGGCGAATAACGCCCGCGAGCGGATTTAGCCCGCCTTGCCCCGAGCGCATCGGGGTATCATAGCGCCGAATCAACAACCCTCCCCGCGACCGAACGTAGGGAGGGTTGTGTCTTGAAGAGCCATCTGAACATATTGAGCCGTCTGCAGGGAGCCGGTGCCCTACCGTTTGCGGACGAATTGCTACCGTTTGCCGAGCACGCGACGTACGAGGCGCTCGAGGCATTGTCGCCAACACGATGTACCGGCTGCGAGCGCGCCGGTGCGCTTATTTGCCAAGACTGCCTGGCCGCGCTCACGCTCATCGACCCACGTCATAGCTGCACCCGATGCGGCGCCCCGTTTGGGGATTTGCTGTGCACTGAGTGTTCGGTCGAGGGCACGTCCTCGGCAATGGCGGAGGCGCTCGACCGCTGCCTGGCGTGCGCCGTCTATGCGCATCCGCTGCCGCGCATCATTAAAGCGTACAAGGACGCGGGCGAGCGACGTCTGGCTCCGTATCTGGCGGAGCTGCTCTACGACACCGCCCTGCATGCCCAGGTCGTAGCGCCCGATCGCTATGGAGGTGTGCTGTCCGGCGCGGATGCGGTGGTGTTTGTGCCTGCGACGGCGGCAGCGTTTCGGCGGCGTGGTTTTGATCATATGGAGGCCATTGCGCGCCCATTTTGCGAGCTGTCGGGTGTTCCCCTGCTCGATGCTCTCGTCAAGTACGGGCATGGCGACCAGCGCGAACTCGGTCGTGAGGAGCGCCGCGAGCGTGCCCGAGGTATGTACGAGACGGTTGAGGACGTGCACGGCCGCCGCCTGCTGCTTATCGACGACGTTATCACCACGGGTGCGACGATGGCAGCGGCTTCGGCGGAACTCAAGCGCGCCGGTGCCACGGCCGTTGATGGCCTCGCTATCGCACGCGTTTGGTAGGGGTGGTTCAGATGGCAATAAAGATCGGGCAGCGTGGCAAGCCTGCAAGCGAGCAGCTGGCTGCTTCCGTAATTCTGACGGGCGCCTCGGCGCTACGCATGATGCGCGCCGAGCGCCGACAAATGGGTTACATCAGCTGGAGGGACCTCAGTCCCGATGAAGAGTGCCGTGTGCTGAGCGCGTCGTCGCCCTCGATCGAGGACATCTATCTTCTCGACTTGGTGCGGATTGGGGCCGCAAGCGGCGAGGTGCAAGAAGATCTTTGCTTGCTGGTGGGATCTGCGGCGCAGCGCCGCCGCATCCCTGGCGTGAGCTGGTCCGTGTGTTCCGGGTTGCCCGCCGGCTCGATTCTAGAGGTGGAACCGGGGGTGTACAGTCTATCTCCCGAGGCCCTTTGTGTTGCCATCGCGCGCGAGGTCGGCTGCATCCAGGCGTTTGCCCTGGCCCAGGAACTGTGCTCTAAGATTTCACTGAGCGACCGCGGGAAGCATCTGCCTCCCTACACCTCGCCTGTCGTGAACAAATTGGCAAAGGACAAAGACCAGCCGCCAGATGTCGGTTACTTTGAGGTCGAGTCCGTGCTGACACCCGATCGCCTGGTAGATTACCTCGCGGCATGCAAGGGGAACGCGGCCAAGCAGCTGCGGCGTCTGTGCCCCTATCTTTCGGAAAACCTGCGCTCGCCCATGGAGTGCATCATGCTCGCTCTGTTTTCGCTTCCGTTTTCCTATGGCGGATTTGCCTGCGGTCCCTTTAAGACCGACTACAAGATCGAGTTCGATGACCGTGCGCAGGCAATCTCGGGGATGCCGCATGCAGTTTGCGATGCGTATCAGGAAGCAGCCCAGTTTGACCTGGAATACAACGGTGAGCTGGGCCATTCCTCCCGGAGGGGACGTATCCATGATGAAAAACGCAACACGGGCTTGATTACTATGGGAATCGAGGTCGCGACGGTCAACAACGAAATGCTCTGCGACATGGAAGCGATGGAAGCGCTCGCATGGCGCATCCACCAGCGCATGAGTAAGCGATATCGCAACCGTGTTGACGCTCGCAGAAAGAAGCAAGAGGCGCTATTTAACACGCTGCGGGCGTGTTTTGGGCTTAAGCCGGTCTAATTCACGTCGAAAATAGGGGGTTAATCACATGCCCTGGCCAAAATATGGCAAATATGAGTACTGTCACTAAATCAGTAACAGCAAAATCAAGGAATTTTGAACTCGGAGGCGGCGTAAAGTAAGAAGATAATAAACAAATGTAGAATAACTAAGCATCAGGTTGGCGACTCTGAGCGCAAAATCTGTCCGAGAGGCCAAAATTACCTGTTACTAAATTGGTAACAGTACTCATATTTGCTATTTTTTGGCCACGGCGCCCTAAGACGGGTGTGTTGGGGCTTTCCATAGGGGAGCGACGGGCTCAATCAGAGCACGTGCGGCCCGTCCTGACCTGCGAAATCTGTACTCGCGATGCGAATGACGCCCCTAACCTTAAACTTTAGCTTGAACTTAGCTATAATGCGCTACGTTCCTGCCAGGCTGTGGTTGCGGACGGACGAAATGCCCGTCCTAGTCCAAGACAGACGCGGTCAAAGGGATCCACGTAAGCGACCGCGTGCGCGCGGCGCGATCATGGCGCGTCCTAGATGTAAGCCGCACCGTCCGTTCTACTTTCTTTGGGGCAATACCGCCTCGCGGGCGAGCGGGTCAGTCGTGAAGGTGGCTGCGGCCTCCCGAGCAAACACCCCGGTGCGCAAGTGTGGGGTCAAATACCAGGTCAGCTGGTGGGAACAACCCGATATTCCGCGCAACGCACGGATCGTATACGACACAGAAGGCAGGGTAGTGGACATGGTGAGGGGCAGCTTGATGCACGCGGCTCGGTTAGGTGCTGGGGCCGCAGCGGTCATCGCCGTTTTGGGCCTGAGCGGATGCGCGTTCAACCCGCTGTCTACGTTCACGACTCCTACGATCGACCAGATCGAGTACGAGACCGTCACGCCGGCGGTGTCGGACGATGCCCTGGTCACTCCCGGAACCCTGACGGTCGCCCTCGATACTTCCGATGCGCCGCAGGCAATGCAGGGCGCCGACGGCGAGCTCACGGGATATGCGGTCGACGCCGCCCGCGCCCTCGCAAGCCGCATGGGCCTTAAGGTTGCCTTTGTCGATGCGTCCTCGGCAGGTTCCGCGCTCGGCGACAAAAAGGCCGATATCTTTATCGGCGAGATTAACTCCACGGACGGGGACATTAGCTCGCTCGGCACCTGCCTGTACGATGCCACTTCCGTGTTCGGTAAAACTAGCGATGGTGGGTCGCTAAGCGTTTCCACCGATACCCTTAACACGTCCACCCTGGGCGTTCAGGCGTCCTCGGCCTCGCAGGAGGCGCTTGCCAAGCAGAGCATCACCGCCAACCAAAAGACCTACTCCAACATCAACGAGTGCTTTGAGGCGCTTGAGTCCGGCGAGGTCGACTATGTGATCTGCGACTCCACGGCCGGCGGCTACCTTGCACGCCTGATGAGCGAGGTCTCCTATGTCGGTTCGCTCGAGGCGCCCTCGACGCTTGGTGTTGCGGGCCTCTCATCCAATGACGAACTGTGTCGTGCTGTGAGCGATGCCCTCGACGACATCACGGTCAACGGTACACTCGAGGCAGTCCACTGCGTCTGGTATGGCAGGATGCCCTACGACCTCACCACTAAGACGGTTTCGGGCGCTAACGTGCAGCCGGGCGACTCTGAGTCCGGTGAGACCACGTCCTCCGGCAGCGAGTCCTCCGATTCCAACAATGAGACCGCATCCTCCGAGGACAAATCGTCCAGCCAGGAAGGTGCCATCACCGACGACGACATTAACAAACTCAATAGCTAGTTATTGCTAGGGGTGGTGTCTCCTATACGTTGGAAAGGACACCTCTTCACGGTTTCAACACGCACTGCCGGGCTTCCCCGATGGGGGAGCCCGGCTTTTTCATCCCTATAAAACCAGCAGGTCAAAGCCAATTTTCGAGACCAAATACAAATCTGTGGGCTCCCTCCTATAGCGCACTTTGCCACAGAAAAGTGCGAGACTTCGGTATGCGGTATCAAGCAATCGTTATTCGGGTCTTTAGGAATCCGCGTGATTAAATACACGGCAATGGGTACATAGCCAGTACGGTAAGTCCCCGAGGCAGATTGGAGCCACGTATGGATATCAAGGTTTCTGGACGCAAGACGACGGTAACCGATGCTCTGCGTGCGCATGTGGATGAGAAGATCGGCGAGGCGCTCAAGGTTTTCGATATCGAGCCCATGACGGTCGACGTTGTACTTCGCTATGAGAAGAACCCCTCGAACCCCAACCCGGCAATCGTCGAGGTCACGGTTCGTGCCCGCGGTTCGGTGATTCGCGTTGCCGAGCACGGTGCAGATATGTACGCCGCCATCGACCTCTCCGCCGATAAGGTCACCCGCCAGCTGCGCAAGTTCAAGACCAAGGTCGTGGACAACCGCCAGGGCGGTGCCAGCGCCGCGGATGTCGCGCCGGTCGAGCGCGTCGAGGATCTGGCCGACCTGCTGCTGCCCGAGGAGGAGGACGACCTGCTCGTCCGCGAGAAGGTTATCGACGTCACCCCGATGACTGAGGAGCAGGCGCTGGTGCAGACCGATCTGCTCGGCCACGACTTCTACGTGTTCGAGAACGCGACGACCGGCCTTATCAATGTGGTGTATCACCGTAAGAATGGTGGATATGGCATCATCAAGCCCCGCATCGAAACACTTGACGAGT
The DNA here is from genome assembly GCF_032584215.1 of Collinsella aerofaciens. GTDB lineage: Bacteria > Actinomycetota > Coriobacteriia > Coriobacteriales > Coriobacteriaceae > Collinsella. The sequence continues at coordinate 64,870 of NZ_JAWHPN010000007.1, forward strand.
AAAATACGTTAACTTGCATGAGTTAACGGTTGGCGGCCATCCCATGCGGGTGGCCGCCTTTTTACGTAAGGAGTCGCTTTGATGGACAAGGCCGCATCTACCGGTCATTCGGACCGTTGCCGCATCGTCGTCGATACCTGCTGCGACTTTAGCCCCGAGGTCGCCGCGAACCTCGATGTCGATATCCTGGGTTTCCCCTTCATTATCGATGGCGAGGAGCGCACGGATGACATCTGGTCGAGCATCACGCCCAAGGAGTTTTACGACCGCATGCGCGCTGGTGCCCGCGTGTCCACCTCGGCTGTGTCGCTCGGTCGCTATATCGAGTTCTTTACCGAGTGCGCCAAAGAGGGCACGCCCACGGTCTACCTGTGCTTTACCTCGGCGCTGTCGTCGAGCTACAACTCCGCGTGCCAGGCGGCAGATGCCGTGCGCGCCGAGTATCCCGATTTTGAGCTGTACGTGGTCGACAACGCTCTGCCCTGCGCGACCGGCGCGCTCTTGGCGCTCGAGGCCGTGCGCCAGCGTTCGGCGGGACTGACCGCCAAGCAGCTGGTCGATTGGGCAAACGAGGCAAAGACCTACGTCCACGGCTACTTTACGCTCGAGAGCTTCGACGCACTGGCTGCCGGCGGCCGCATTCCGCCCGCGGCGGCGCAGCTCACGGCAAAGCTCGACGTCAAGCCCGAGCTCTCCTACGACCTGGCCGGCTCGCTGTCGCTGATCGGCGTCAACCGCGGCCGCAAGAAGGCGCTCAAGTCCATCCTCAAGTCGTTCCGCGAGAACTACGTGCCCGATCGCACCATGCCCATCGCCATCATGACGGCCGATGCCGAAAAGGATGGTGACTGGCTCGAAGCCGCCATCCGCAAGGAGGAGGGTTGCGCCGACGTCACGATCATTCGCGGCTCCGTGGGTCCCACCATCGGCTCGCACGTGGGCCCCGGCATGGTGGGCTGCGCGTTTTGGGGTAAGAACCGCGCCGACAAGGCGTCGCTTTCCGACCGTATCGCCCGCCGCGTGCGCGGTCAGTAGGCAAGCGCTGCGTCCGTAATCGCCCTCGACTCACAGCCCAAACGCTGGCACCGAGTATTCAACCTGGTAACAACACCCAACCCAAAAGGAAAGGTTTCATGGCAAACAAGCTCTCCGTCGCATTTATCGGCACCGGAATCATGGGTGCCCCCATCGCCGGCCACATTCTGGACGCCGGCTATTCCGTCACGGTCAACAACCGCACCAAGTCCAAGGCGGCGGCGCTTATCGAGCGCGGCGCCGTCTGGGCAGATACGCCGGCCGATGCCGCGGCGAACGCCGATGTCGTCTTTACCATGGTGGGCTATCCCTCCGAGGTCGAGGAACTCTACCTGGCGGGCGACGGCCTGCTCTCGTGCACTAAGCCCGGCGCGGTCTTGATCGACCTCACCACGAGCTCGCCCGAGCTTGCCCGTGACATTGCCGAGGCCGCCCAGGTTTCTGGTCGCATGGCGTTTGACTGCCCCGTCACCGGCGGCGAGTCGGGCGCTATCGCCGGTACGCTCACGGCTATCGTGGGCGCTACCGAGAGCGACATCGCGCCGGTCCGCGACATCCTTGCCACCTTTGCGGCCAACATCTGCTGCTTCGACGGCGCCGGCAAGGGCCAGGCTGCCAAGCTCGCCAACCAGGTGTCGCTGGGCGCCTGCATGGTCGGCATGGCAGACGCCATGGCATTTGCCGAGTTGAGCGGCCTTGACCTGGAGAAGACCCGCCAGATGATCCTGGGCGGCACCGGCAAGTCCGGCGCCATGGAGAGCCTGGCTCCCAAGGCGCTCGACGGCGACTACAAGCCCGGCTTTATGGTCGAGCACTTTATCAAGGACCTGCGCTTGGCGCTCGCCTATGCCGACGACCGCGAGCTTGCGCTGCCCGGTGCCGACGTGGCCTTTACGCTCTACGACATGCTCGACGCCATCGGTGGTGCCAAGCTGGGTACCCAGGCCGTCACGGTCCTCTATAAGGAGGAGGCCGACGCCATCGCCGCCGGTCTGGACTGGTCGCAGTATCGTCCCGAGGAGCATGGCGCTCACGAGGAAGGCTGCGGTTGCGGCGAGCATGGCGACGATCACGAGTGCGGTTGTGGCCACCACCACGACGAGGGCCACGAGTGCTGCGGCGGCCACGGCCATGATGACGGCCACGAGTGCTGCTGCGGCCACCATCACGGGGAGTAGCGCCCATGAGCTGGACGTTCGTGGTGCTTGCGCTGGTGCTCTTTCTCTTTGCGATCTACATTGGCTTTTTGTGCGGCCAGTGGGCGTGCGAAAAGCGCGTCATCACCAAGCGCGACTACTGGATTGCCAACTTTGCGGGAGCGGCGGCAGTCGTCCTGCTGACCTGGGTGTTCTCACTGTTCCCGCTGGTGCAGTTTGCGCCGATCGGCTGGCTCGGCGGCTTTATCGCCGGCCTTAAGATGAGCTTTGGCGAGTCCGTCGGTCCGTGGCGCAAGCACGACGAGGTCTTTAACGTCAACAAGGCTCACCGTGCCGCCGCCGACGCGGGCGACGCCGAGGAACGCCGCCGTGCGCGTCGCAATGGCGCGGCCGATCGACAGCTCATCTCGGTCACCGATGACAGCAAGGGTGCTGACAAGCACGCTAAGAAATAGTAAAAAGAGGTAACTATGGCAGAAAACAAAGACGAACAGCTCACCGACGAGGAGCTGGCACAGCTCCAGCTGGCAGAGGAGAACGAGAACGCCGTCGACCGCCTGGTCCAGGAGCTCGGCTGCCCCACGCGCCGCATCCGTCAGTTTGCCGCCCGCGTGCTGCACCTGCTTGCCGAGCGCGATCCGCAGCGCGTCGTGCCCTGCGTGCCCGCGCTGATCGAGGCGCTCGACCGCCCCGAGGCTCAGACCCGCTGGGAGGCTCTCGATGCCCTGGCGGCGCTCGCCACCACCTGCCCCGAGCAGCTGGGCGATGCCTTTGAGGGCGCCGAGACCGCGCTGTTCGATGAGATTTCGTCCACGCTGCGCTATGCCGCCTTCCGCCTGCTGTGCGTGTGGGGCGCCACGAGCGTCGAGCGTTCGCGCGAGGCTTGGCCCATCCTGGACGAGGCCATCCAGTGCTACCACGGCGACCTCGAGTATCGCGACATGCTCGGTTGCCTGTACGAGTTTGGCCGGGGCGAGATTGACGCCGAGGTCGCCGAGAAGCTCGCGCTGCGCCTTAAGTTCGATGCCGAGAACGGCAAGGGTAGCTATCTCAAGGCCCGTTCGAGCGAGATTTGCGAAATGCTTGTTAAACGTTTTGGCCTGGATCTCTCCAAAAAGAAGAAGCGTGCTAGCGTAAAAAAATCTGACGACGCCGAAGACGAGGAGTAACAGATTATGGCGCACGATGTAGTCCTGATTCCTGGTGACGGTATCGGTCCCGAGATTGCGCAGGCTATGCGCCGCGTGGTCGAGGCCACTGGTGTCCAGATCAACTGGAACGTCCAGGAGGCCGGTGCCGGCGTCATGGACGAGTTTGGCACGCCGCTGCCCCAACATGTGCTCGATGCGGTCGCCGAGACCAAGGTTGCTATCAAGGGCCCCATCACCACGCCGGTCGGCACGGGTTTCCGCAGCGTTAACGTCGCCCTGCGCAAGCATTTTGACCTGTACGCCTGCGTGCGCCCCTGCCTGTCGCAGCCGGGCGACGGCTCGCGCTTCCGCGACGTCGACCTGGTTATCGTGCGCGAGAACACCGAGGACCTCTATGCCGGCATCGAGTTCGATGAGGGCGCTGCCGAGGTCGAGGAGCTCTCGCAGCTCGTCGAGCGCTCGGGCCAGAAGACCTTCGCCGCGGATTCCGCCATCTCAATCAAGCCGATTTCCATCGCCAAGAGCCGCCGCATTGTGGAGTACGCTTTTGAGTACGCCCGCCGCTGCGGCCGCAAAAAGGTGACGGCCGTGCATAAGGCCAACATCATGAAGGCGACCGACGGCCTGTTCCTGCGCGTGGCGCGCGAGGTGGCCGCCAACTATCCCGATATCGAGTTCAACGACAAGATTGTCGACGCCACCTGCATGGGCCTGGTCCAGAACCCCAACGACTTCGATGTCCTGGTGCTGCCCAACCTGTACGGCGACATCGTGAGCGACCTGTGCGCCGGCCTCGTGGGCGGCTTAGGGATGGCCCCCGGCTCCAACATCGGTGCCGACTGCGCCATCTTCGAGGCAACGCACGGCTCCGCGCCCGATATCGCGGGCAAGGATATCGCCAACCCCACGGCCGAGATTCTGTCTGCGGCTATGATGCTCGATCATCTGGGCGAGAACGATGCTGCCAATCGCATTCGTGCCGCCGTATCTGCCACGCTCGACGAGGGCGAGCAGGTTACCGGTGACGTGCGTCGTGCCCAGACCGGCTCCGTTGAGGGCGCTGTCGGTACGCAGGCCTTTGCCGATGCCGTTATTGCGCACCTGGCCTAAGGTATGCACGCTGCAAATGCCTAAATAGTACTTAAGTGTTTGCGTATAACCTAAGAATCAATACGCCCGGCGCCTCGTCGGGCGTATTCTATTGCGGACTATGTTTCCTAACAAGGAGTAACTGATATGGGTCTGATTCAAAAGAAGGACGAGAAGGACGAGAAGGACGAGATCGACGGCATCCAGATCATCGAGCGCGGCGAAGGCCCCGACGGTGACGAGGACGAGAAGATCGACCTGGTCGCCGGTACGTCTGCCGAGCACATTGCTGCCGGTACGACGGCCGAGGAGGAGGACGCCCGTCTGGAGGCTCAGATTGCCGCGGATGCCGCTGACGAGAATCTGATGCCCGAGGCCCAGGATGAGGACGACGATATCCTGGGTTCCGATGAAGACGATCGCGTATCCAAGCACAAGAAGACGATGATTGCCGCCTTTGTGGTTGCCGTCGTGATCGCTGCGGTGGTCGGCTTCTTTATCGGCAATGGCGGCTTTGGCGGCAAGGGTGTCGGCTCGGCGACCCTGACCGAGGACCAGCTCGATTCGACCGTGGCAAGCTATAGCTACAACGGCAAGAAGAGTGATATCACCGCGCGCGAGGCCATCGAGAGCCAGTACAGCCTCGATACCGTCAAGGATAGTGATGGCAACTACACCGCTCCTTCTGCCGACGTCATCCTGTCCTACGTGCGCAACAAGATCCTGCTCGATGCCGCCGAGGACGAGGGCATTACCGTCTCTTCCAAGGAGATGAAGAAGTACGCCGAGGATTCCATCGGCACTTCTGACTACAAGACCATGGCCACGCAGTATGGCGTGTCCAAGGACCAGGCCAAGCAGATCGTCCGCCAGTCCGCGACGCTGCAGAAGCTCTACAAGAAGAAGGTGGGCGATAGCTCCGCAAGCATGCCGACCGCTCCGACCGAGCCTTCTGACGGCAATGAGGACACCGCGAGCAAGGATTACGCCGACTACATCATCAACCTTGCCGGCGACGAGTGGGATAGCGAGAAGGGCACTTGGAAGGACGCCGACAGCACCTACGCTAAGGCCTTTGCCGACGATGCCTTTACGGCCGATAGCGCTACCTATAAGCAGGCCATGACCGCCTACTACACTGCTTACCAGCAGTACTCTTCGCAGGCTTCGAGCGCCAGCTCCAAGTGGACCGAGTATGCTAACGGCCTGTATGCCAAGGCCAACATCAGCATCTATGGTCTGTTTGCATAAAGATCTGTCTGAGCCGCCGAGCGCGTAACCGAAATATCTGAATAAGCCCGCTAGAACGGATGTTGTTCTAGCGGGCTATTTGCGTTTAGGCGCTGGTGGCTAAATTATGCCTATCAATCTTTAAGTCCAAAAAGGTTATCGGCTTCATCGTCAGGCATATATTCCAGTACATCGCCCGGTTGGCAGTCGAGTGCCCGACATATCGCGTCAAGAGTTGAAAAACGTATGGCAGAAACCTTGCCCGTCTTAATGCGTGACATATTGACCTGGGAGATGCCCACGCGTTCCGCAAGCTCTTTGGATGAGATCTTGCGTTCGGCGAGCATGCGGTCAAGCCGCAGAATAATCATGGATTCCCCCTAGAGCAGCTCGTCATCTTGTTTTTGCAGGATATACCCGTAGCGGAAGATACTGGCAATCAGGCAAATTATCAGGCCTGCAAAGAGCATGGAGGGCTCGAATAGCTGGCCGACGAACGCATCCGTAAAGCTGCCACCAAATCCTGAGAGTATCATTCCCGTGATTACGGCACTAAGAAGCCTCACGGCAACGCCGCCGATAAGAAATAAGTGTCCTACTCGACGAAGTGTGTGGTTACATTCAAGGTCAAAGGGCCTGCCTTCCTTTTCAATGTTGAAGAAAAGCCTGCGCACGCTTATCGCGATGGTGAGCGCGAGGCATGTCATCAAGAGGCTCCCTATGGCAGTGTGACCATCGTGTGCGACGAGCATAAGTGGGGTCTGCGCATCGGTGCCGACGATAGCAAGGCACGGCCCTTCGCCGCCTTGAAGTTCTACGGATTGGAGACACGACCCTTGGGAGAGGCCAGGCAATATGAGTAGAAGGTCAATCGCAATGACTGCGAGAAGTCCCAGAGCGAGCGCGGTGGTAATGCAGATTGTGGCCCATTTGCAGATGCGAGCGAGCTTCCTCAGTTTGGCTATCGTCTGTTCGCGGCTGATGGTTTCATTCGATATAGATGCGTTTCGATGGACCATAACCCCTCCAACCGGTATTTTGGATGATACTTGTATCATATCAGAATTAACGACAAACGATAAATAATTACGGAAACTGAGTTAGTAATGATTGAAAAAGATTAACGTGACCTATTAGCTCATTTTGGATGCCGGAGTTTGGCGCACGGGGGATGGGGACAAATGCCAAAACTTCCCGTGATCGCGCAAATGCTTCATCGGGTTTTCCCGATAATCTCAAAACTGGTTCTAACTGGTATTAAGACAAAAAGACCAATTCACATATCTTCACAATGACCTGCAATTTTTCTTTACGCTATTTTTAGCCGCCCTGCGTTGTTTAGACACAATAAAAGTTCTGATCTTTTTCCAAAGCATTTCGAAACGGTTTCAAAACCGCAGGTAGAAGTATTAACGAGCGGTAAACGGTCGATTTATCACCGTGAGCGGTGCAAAAACGTTTTACCGTATGAATCAACGAAAGCGACCTCTTCTGGGGTGATATAGTGACAACAACACGTCACGTGATTACTACCAGTTTAGAAACCACTGGTCTTCAAAGAACGCTTTCCAAGAAGCTTTAAGGGCGAGCGCCCGCTGGCTTCCGAAAATCATCGGACTCAGATCGTACACACCTTCGGAAGGGAAATTTGAATGGTTGGCTTTATTCTTACCGGTCATGGACAGTTCGCACCCGGCCTTGCAAGCGCTATCGCTATGGTTGCCGGCGACCAGCCTGCTTTTACCGTCGTTCCTTTTGAGGGCGACCAGGCTGCATCCTACGGTGAGGATCTCCGCGCCGCTATTACCGCTATGCGCGAGGAGTGCGATGGCGTGCTCGTCTTTACCGACCTGCTTGGCGGCACCCCGTTCAACCAGTCGATGATGATTGCCCAGGATGTCGATAACGTCGAGGTTCTGACTGGCACCAACCTTCCCATGGTTATTGAGCTTCTGTTCCTCCGCGGCAATGCCACGCTCGCCGAGCTTGGCGAGCAGGCCGTGACCGTTGGCCAGACGGGCGTCACCGCCCAGACGGTCGCATCCGTTGCCGACTCCGAGGAAGAGGATATCTTCGGCGACGAGGACGGCATCTAATGGCCGATTTCGGAGCCAACGTCCTGAGCTCCTCGGTCGCTCTTTTAGGCCTGCTTGTCATCATGGGCTTGATTTACACCATCTGGTCGCAAATCAACATGAAGAAGAAGCAGAAGTACTTCAAGGAGCTGCACACCGAGCTCAAGCCGGGTCAGGAGGTTCTTTTCGCCGGCGGTATCTACGGAACCGTCAAAGGCATCGAAGGCGAGAAGGTCCAGATCAAAGTCCGATCCGGAGCCGTCGTAGATGTTTCGCGTTACGCGATTCAGGAGATTAAGTAACTGTCGTCAGCAAATATCGAAAGGAAGCTGATCAACATGGCAGAACCCAACATTCTTCTTACCCGCATCGATAACCGACTGGTTCATGGTCAGGTTGCCACCCAGTGGAACTCCACTCTGGGCTCCAACCTCATCCTCGTCGCCAACGACGACGTGGCGTCCAACACCATGCGCCAGAACCTCATGAAGATGGCCGCTCCCGCCGGCGTCGCTACGCGTTTCTTCTCCCTGCAGAAGACCATCGACGTCATTGGCAAGGCGAGCCCGCGCCAGAAGATCTTCATCGTGGCCGAAACACCGGAAGACGTGCTTACGCTCGTCAAGGGCGGTGTGCCTATAAAGAAGGTAAACATCGGCAACATGCACATGTCGGAAGGAAAGCGCCAAGTCGCCACCTCCGTCGCAGTTAACGACGAGGATGTCGCTGCGTTTAAAGAGCTGCAGGAATTGGGGGTGGAGTTGGAGATCAGGCGCGTTCCGAGCACGCCTGTTGAGGACACGAGCAAGCTCTTCTCGTAATCCTCGTGATCCACGTTGTCAGGAGTGAAACCCTGACGTTCTGTACGTGATATCCAAAGTGCGTACATTCATTTTGAAAGGAGGAGCAAGATGGAATACTCGATCATCCAGATCGCTCTGGTCTTCGTTGTTACGTTCATCGCGGCAATCGACCAGTTTGATTTCCTCGAGTCTCTCTATCAGCCCATCGTCACCGGCGCCGTCATCGGTCTTATCCTTGGCGACCTCAACACCGGTCTTCTCGTGGGTGGTACCTATCAGCTCATGACGATCGGCAACATGCCGATCGGAGGCGCTCAGCCGCCTAACGCCGTCATCGGCGGCATCATGGCAGCCATTCTCGCTATCGCCACGGGCCTCGAGCCCAACGCGGCAGTCGGCCTCGCTATTCCGTTCGCTCTGCTTGGCCAGCTTGGCGTTACCCTGGTCTTCACGCTTATGTCCCCGCTTATGTCCACGGCCGATAACATGGCTCACAACGCGGACACCAAGGGCATCGAGCGCCTGAACTACTTCGCCATGGCTCTGCTCGGCCTGATCTTCGCTGTCGTCGTCACCCTGTTCTTCATCGCTGGCGCTACCATTGGTCAGACCATCGCTTCCGCCATCCCGACTTGGCTGCAGACCGGTCTGTCCGCTGCAGGCGGCATGATGCGCTTCGTCGGCTTCGCCGTCCTGCTCAAGGTTATGATGAACCGCGATATGTGGGGCTTCTTCCTCATGGGCTTTGGCCTCGCGCTCATCACCGTTGCCAACGATTCGCTGGCAACCCCTGCTCTGCTCATCCTCGCTCTCATCGGCTTCGGCATCGCTTTCTGGGACTTCCAGCAGCAGACCGAGCTGAAGGGTGCAGCTGTTTCTGACGGAGGTGACTTCGAAGATGGCATCTAATGAGTATGTGATCCCGGAGCACTACGAGGATCTCACTCCTGCTCCGCAGCTCGACCAGAAGACCCTCAACAAGATGGCTTGGCGCTCCTGCTTCCTGCAGGCCTCGTTCAACTACGAGCGTATGCAGGCCGCTGGCTGGCTCTACTCCATCATCCCCGGTCTGGAGAAGATCCACACCAACAAGAACGACCTCGCGGCTTCCATGAGCCACAACCTGGAGTTCTTCAACACCCACCCGTTCCTCGTCACCTTTGTTATGGGCATCGTGCTTTCGCTCGAGCAGAACAAGGTTGACATCCCCACGATTCGCGCCGTCCGCGTCGCCGCAATGGGCCCGCTCGGTGGTATCGGTGACGCCCTGTTCTGGCTGACGCTCGTGCCTATCACGGCCGGCATCACCTCCAACATGGCCATCAACGGCAACGCCGCTGCGCCGATCATCTTCCTGGTGATCTTCAACGCCGTTCAGTTCGCTCTGCGCTTCTGGCTCATGAACTGGTCCTACAAGCTTGGCACCAGCGCTATTGACGCTCTGACCGCCAACATGCAGGCCTTCACGCGTGCCGCTTCCATCATGGGCGTCTTCGTCGTCGGTTGCCTGGTCGTCACCATGGGTGGCACCCAGATCAACCTCCAGATCCCCAACGGCACCACCCGCGGCCTCTCCGCTACTACCGTGATTGTCTCCGAGAAGGAGGCCGAGAACTTTACCGGTATGGAGGGCATCGATACCGAGACCGCTGAGGCCGGTACCATCGCCATGACCGATAAGGACGGCAACGCCCTTACCGCTTCCGATGCCGACGGCAACGCTGTCGAGTGCGGCGTCACCGATCTGGGCAACGGCATGGAGTCCGTGACCTACGGCACCGTTACCGAGGATCCGGTCAACTTCTCTGTTGCCGACACCCTCAACACCATCGTCCCGAAGCTCGTCCCGCTTATGCTTACGCTGCTGCTTTACTACATGTTCGCTAAGCACAGCTGGACCCCGACCAAGGGCATTCTCCTGCTCTTCGTCCTTGGCATCCTGGGCGCTGGCCCGCTTGGTCTCTGGCCGAGCATCTGGTAAGGCTCTAGCTTGAGGGGTGTGTCCCTACGCGGCTCACACCCCGACCCCTTAAGCCATGTGTATGTTAAAAGCCGCGCGCTCTTTCGAGCACGCGGCTTTTGTTTTCTTGATGATTCGGGTGTTGCAGACTGATAATGCTTAACACCCTAGGTAGTTAGCCGAATTCGAGCAAAAGGGAGGATAGGATGGCGATCGGAGCGCGTAAGCAACCGCTGTACGATCAGCTGGTCGATATTCTGACCGAAAAGATCGACCATGAATATCGCGCCGGTGACATGATTCCTTCCGAGCGCGAACTTTCGGAGCGCTATGGTCTCTCGCGCACTACGGTACGCCTGGCTCTGCAGGAACTGGAGCGTTTAGGACTGGTGGTTCGGCAGCACGGTCGCGGTACCTTTGTGACCGACCGTTCGGCAAAAGCAACCAATCTTATGCAGTCCTACAGCTTTACCGAGCAGATGCGCGCGATGGGTCGCGACCCCGAGACCACGATTCTCGAGTTTTGCGAGATGGAGGCCGATAAGAATCTGGCCGAGCATATGGGATTGCGTATCGGTGATCGCATTTTTAAGCTTAAGCGCCTTCGTTCTGCCGATAACATGCCCATGATGGTCGAACGCAGCTATCTACCGGTTCGTCAATTTCTGTCCCTAAAGCGACCACTGCTGGAGCGTAAGCCGCTTTACGATGTGATTGAGCAAGACTTTCAGCAAAAGATTCGCGTGGCCGAAGAGGAGTTCTATGCGAGCATAGCCCGTCCCACCGACGCCCACCTTTTGGGAATTGTCGAGGGCTCGCCTGTGCTCGATTTGGTCAGGACTACGTATAACGAGTCAAACGAGGTTGTGGAGTATACACTCTCGGTTGCTCGTGCCGATCAGTTTAAATACAAGGTTTACCACCAGCGTAGCAACTAGTGTCCGCATCGTTTCCATATGATGATTCTTTGCATTTAACTGGTTACTACCAGATAACCAACCGAAGTGTATAATTGCACGTCAAAGGATTACTTCTAGAGAGAGGTATTAGAAATGTTCGAGAAGAGTGTCGAGGAGCTCACCGAGCTCGGCGCCCAGATCACCACGGCCGAGATTGCTCAGCAGCCCGAGCTTTGGCGTGATACGCTCAACATCTATCGCGAGAACAAGGAGGCCATCGAGGCCTTCCTGGCCGAGGCTCGCGCTATGGGCGAGGGTCGTCTGTCCGTTGTCTTCACCGGTGCCGGTACGTCCGACTACGTTGGCGATACCTGCGCCCCGTACCTGCGTCACGCTGGCAACACTGATCTCTACGACTTTAAGCCCATCGCCACGACCGACATCGTGAGCGCTCCGCGCGACTTCCTGCGCGCCGAGGATCCCACGCTCGTGGTTTCCTTTGCCCGCTCTGGCAACAGCCCCGAGAGCCTTGCCGCCGTTGCCGTTGCCAAGGAGCTCGTCCACAACGTCAAGTTCCTCAACATCACCTGCGCTCCCGAGGGCAAGCTCGCCGTCGAGTCTGCCGATGATCCCAATGCGCTGACGCTGCTCATTCCGCGCGCCAACGACAAGGGCTTCGCCATGACCGGTTCTTATTCCTGCATGACCCTGCTCTCCACCCTTATTTTCGACACTGCCTCTGACGAGCAGAAGGCCGAGTGGGTCGAGACCATCGCCAAGATGGGCGAGGAGGTTATCGCTCGCGAGTCCGAGGTCGCCGATTACCTCGCTGGCGACTTCAACCGCGTGACCTACCTGGGCTCCGGCTCCTTTGGCGGCCTTGCTCAGGAGAGCCAGCTTAAGATTCTCGAGCTTGCTCACGGCCTGGTTGCCACTTCTTACGACACTTCCATGGGCTATCGTCACGGACCCAAGTCCTTCGTCGACGATAAGACGCTCGTCTTCGTGTTCGTCAACAACGACGCCTACACCCGTCAGTACGACATCGACATCCTCAACGAGATCGGTGGCGACAAGATCGCTCAGCACACCGTCGCCGTTCAGCAGGAAGGTGCCACCGTCTATGAGGGTGAGTCCTTCACCTTTAAGGGCTACGAGGCACTTCCCGAGGGCTACCTTGCTCTGCCGTTCGTGATGTTTGCCCAGGCTATCAGCCTGCTCAACTCCGTGCGCGTGGGCAACACGCCCGATACGCCGAGCCCCACCGGCACGGTCAACCGCGTGGTTAAGGGCGTGACGATTCACCCCTTCACCGCTTAATCGCGTCCCCCTGTAAGGGCGCCCGTCCGCTCATAACGGCGGGCGGGCGCTTTTTGTTTTACGTGTGCTGGGTATAAGCATCACCACAGTCAACTGCTTTAGAAGCAAGGAGTGCATATGAGCACGTACGCAATTAAGGCTGACAAGTTCTTCTTGCCGGCAGGCCCGCAACTGGGCGGCTATCTTATGGTCGAGGATGGCGTCTTTGGCGCCTGGCAGGCCGACGAGCCCTCTTGCGAGATTAAGGACTACACGGGATCGTGGATCGCGCCGGGTATGGTCGATACTCACATCCATGGCTTCTACAACCACTCAACTACCGATAACGATCCCGAGGGCATCGATATCAGCTCGACCGAGCTCGCCCGTCGCGGTACCACCAGCTGGCTGCCCACGACGTTCACTGATGGCGTCGAGCAGATCAAGGACGCCTGCGCCGCTATCGCCCAGGCGGACGAGGGTCGCGGCCCCGACTTCTGCGGTGCTCGCATTCAGGGCATCTACCTGGAGGGCCCTTTCTTTACCATGAAGCATGTGGGCGCGCAGAACCCCGCTTACCTGATCGATCCCTCCGAGGAGGTCTTCGACCAGTGGCAGGAGGCTGCGGGTGGTCGCATCGTTAAGAGCGCCATGGCGGCCGAGCGCGACGGTGCCGCTGCTTATGCGGCTGCTCTGAACGCCAAGGGCGTCGTGACCAGCATCGGTCACTCCGACGCCACCTACGATGAGTGCATCGCCGCCATCAACGCCGGTGCCAGCTGCTTTACGCATACCTATAACGGCCAGCGCGGGCTGCATCACCGTGAGCCCGGTGTCGTGGGTGCTGCCATGTCCACGCCCGAGACCTACGCCGAGATCATCTGTGATGGCAAACACGTAAACCCCGCTGCCATCAAGGCGCTGCTGCAGGCAAAGGGCTGGCAGCATACGGTGCTCATCACCGACTGCCTGGGCTGCGGCGGCATGCCCGAGGGCAGCTACACCAGTGGTGGCATGGACGTCATCATGAAGGACAACCTGTGCTGGCTCGCCGACGGCAAAAGCATTGCCGGCTCGGTGCTCACGCTTGCCCAGGGCGTCAAGAACATTGTCGATTGGGGCATCGCCAGCGCTGATATCGCCATTCGCATGGCAACCGAGGTGCCGGCTCGCTCTGCGCACATCGAGGATAAGTGCGGCAGCATCATGCCGGGTCGCGACGCCGACTTTGTCGTGTTCGACCATGAGCTCACCCTCGTCGAGACGTATGTTGGCGGCCAGAGCGTCGGCAACGCCTTTACCGAGTAACGATAGAAAAAGACGGCGGGCCCGAATCTGCTCGGACCCGCCGTATGGGTTAAACGCTCAAAAGCACCTTTACAGTTACAGCTTGTTAGCGATCTTCTTTGCCGTGCGCTTGACGCCGGCCACCAAGCCTCCTGCAGGATGCTCCTTCTCGTATGCTAGGCGCTTTTCGCGCTTGGCGTACTCTTCGACGATGATGTCGCCATACTCGTCTTCGATCTTGTCGAAGAAGTCGACGGCGCCCTGAATTTCCTCAGCGGTCGGGTGTCCCTTTTGGACACCGCCGGCGAGCTTGAACGGTCCCCACGTATCAAAGCCGGGGCAGCCGTAGACACCCATAAAGATGGCCTGCCTCATGCGGCAGATGCCATCGATATCCTTGCCGTACCACTTGTTTTTGCCACCGTAGGTCATAAGGCCAAACACCTTGTCCTGCGGCTGCAGCACGTTAGTGAGCACGCGTGCCATGTCCTTGTCGATCTCGGAGTAATAGATGCCCGTGGCGACACCGATCAGATGATATTCGTGCAGGTTGGGGTACTCGTTTTTGCCAAGCGCCTTGACGTCGAGGGTATCGATTTCGGGGTGTGCCTCGACGATGGCGTCCACGAGCTTTTTCGTATTGCCGTGATGGCGCGAGGCATAAAGGATGATGGTTCGCATAAGAAGGCCTTTCAGCTGTAATTGCATCAATGTCTGTATGGTACCCCGTTGCATGGCTGGGATACCGGACGCATCGATGAACGTGCGGGTTTGTCCTTTGGTCAGGGCCGAGACGGGTTCTTGCGAGCAAAAAAGTAATTGTTCGAAAGGATGGGCAATGGAATACGCTCTCTCCAACGATTCGATTTCTATTAAGGTGTCCACGGCTGGTGGTTCGTTTACCTCGATTGAGGCCGGAGGTCGCGAGTATCTGTGGCAGGGCGATCCCGCCGTGTGGTCCGGCCGGGCACCGATTTGCTTCCCGATTTGCGGAGGCTTGCGCGATAACAGCGCCATGACGTTCGCCGGGCATCATGTAAAGCTCGCTCGCCACGGATTTGCGCGCAAACAGGAGTGGAAGCTGCTGAGCCAAGGCGAGAACGAGCTGGCGATGTGCCTGGCTTCCGAGGATAACGCCGCGCTGCTGAGCGATTATCCGTATCCGTTTAAGCTTGTCGCTCGTTATACGCTTGAGGGAGATGCCGTTCGCGTCTCCTATGAGGTGACCAACGAGGGAACCGAGGACATGCCGTTCTTTATCGGCGGTCATCACGGCTTTAGGTGTCCGCTCGATGAGGGCGAGGCCTATACGGACTACGAGTTGCGCTTTGAGAAGGACGAGGCTGCTGAGCTTTGCACTGCCGTCCCCTCGACTGGCTTGATTGACGTGACCAATCGCTCCAAGAACCCCATGGTGGGAAAGACGCTGCCTCTGTCACATGAGCTCTTCGATTTTGCGGAGACCATCTTTGACGTGCTCGAGAGCTGTCAGGTCACGCTTTCCAAAAAGGGCGAGGACAAGGGCGTCCGCCTGAGCTTTGAGGGCTTCCCATATCTCATTGTGTGGAGCAAGCCCGAGGGCGATTTTGTGGCAGTTGAACCCTGGGGTGGCCTTTCGACCTGCTCC
This sequence comes from Collinsella aerofaciens, assembly GCF_032584215.1. Lineage (GTDB taxonomy): Bacteria > Actinomycetota > Coriobacteriia > Coriobacteriales > Coriobacteriaceae > Collinsella. Next base: position 80,482 of record NZ_JAWHPN010000007.1, read on the forward strand.
GATGAGGACGACGTGCTTGAGCACAAGCGCGGCTGCCTTATCGCCAAGCCCAAGGAGACCGTCGTTCGCTCGTTCACGATTGAGATTCTGTAATTCCGTTTTGTCGACTCGTATCGCGAGGCACAAGGAGCCTGCGAGATAAGGAGCTAAAAATGATCCTCACCGTTACGATGAACCCGTCTGTCGATACGCGCTATCAGCTCGATGAGCTCGTCATCGACGACGTCAACCGTGTGACGCCCGAAAAGACCGCCGGCGGCAAGGGCCTTAACGTAGCCCGCGTCCTTGGTCAGTTGGGCGACGATGTTGTGGCAACCGGCCTGCTTGGTGGCCATATGGGCGCCTATATGGCCGAGCTCATGGACGCTAACGGCATTAAGAATGATTTTGTGCCCATCAAGGGCGAGACTCGCATTTGCCTCAACATCCTCCACGCCGGCAACCAGACCGAGCTGCTCGAGAGCGGCCCGACGATTGCCCCCGAGGAGCTCGATGCCTTTACCGCAAAGTTCGCCGAGCTTGCGAGCAAGGCCGACGTCGTCACCATCTCGGGTTCGTTGCCCCGCGGTGTCGAGGCAGACTACTATGCCAAGATCACGGGCATTGCCGAGAACGCCGGCGCCAAGGTGCTGCTCGATACCTCGGGTGCTTCGCTCGAGGCCGCCCTTAAGTCCGAAATTAAGCCCGAGCTGGTCAAGCCTAACCTGACCGAGATCAACGGCCTTTTGGGTACGAGCTTTACCACCGACGATGTGGACGAGCTCCGCGCCGCGCTCGCCTCTGATGCCCGCTTCTCCGATATCCCCTGGGTCGTCGTGTCCATGGGCGCTGCCGGCTCCGTTGGCTTCCACAATGGCCGTGCGTTCCGCGCAAAGACGCCCGATATCCCTGCCGTTAACGCCACGGGCTCTGGTGACTCCACTATCGCTGGCTTCGCGCATGCCATTGCTGCTGGCGCGGACGACGAGACGGTGCTGCGTACCGCCAACACCTGCGGCAAGCTCAATGCCATGGATCCTATGACTGGCCACTTGGTCATGGATCGTTGGGACGAGGTCTACAACGGCGTTGTCGTGACCGAGCTGTAGGAGCTTGTGCTGCGGCCCCGGCATCGCTTGCTAGCTCATGTCGACGACAAGTGCAGTAGCATTATGCCGGGGCACGACTCCGACTTTGTCGTGTTCAGTCCCGACCTTACCCTGGTCGAGACGTATGTGGGCGGCAACAGCTTTGGTAATGCGTTTGCCGAGTAGCCGCCAAGGAAACGATCCGAGAGGGGATTTAGATGATTTACGGTGCATTGGGCGATATCGAGGAGTATCGCGGAATGCTCAAGGGCCTCGACGTGCTGATCGACTGGCTCGAGGAGAACGACCCGGCGCAGCTCGAGGTCGGCAGCCATCCGATTCTGGGCGACAAGGTCTATGCGAACGTCATGGCTCCCACGACGCGTCCCGAGGCCGAGGCTCACTATGAGACGCATCAGCGCTATCACGACCTGCAGATCGATGTCGAGGGTCGCGAGGCCTTTAAGGTTGCCACGGGCAGCCTGACGTTGGTTCAGGAGTTTGACGAGAAGGACGACTACGATCTGGTCGATTCCGACGCCTCGATCGCCGGCGATCTTGCTGACGATAAGTTTGCACTGTTCGTTGCCGGCGAGCCTCATATGCCCACGCTCGAGTTCCCGGACGATGGCGCGCAGCCGGTCAAGAAGATCTGCTTTAAGCTGCTTGCAGATGCTTACTGGGAAGAGTAACGAACTGCTCGTGAGCTAGCGTGATTTCCCTTGGGGAACGCGTTTGAGCCCCGCTGATCGCGGTCCCCTTGGGGATTGCGGTTGGCGGGGCTTGTTGTTGAGTAGGGGAGTTGCCGACGGCGTTGTGCTTGGATTGGGGCTTATAGGACAAAATGTGTGTCCACGTTGGGGGCATCGGCGCAGGTCGATGCCCCTTTTTCAGCCGTTTAAATTCCGTGCCCGCTTTTAACCGCTCGGACAGAATGTGTGTCCGGTTGCCTATCG
>NZ_JAWHPN010000008.1:0-81382 GCF_032584215.1 Collinsella aerofaciens
ACATAGTCCACTGGAACACGAGCCGGAGGCAGGTAAGATTGAAGGGCCTGACCCCGGAGGAGTTCCGGAATCAGGCCCTTGCGGCCTAGTCGCTATTTAGGGCGTCCAAGATTTGGGGCGCAGTTCACATTCGAGCTGCGGGGTTTTCCTTTGTGCCTCCGATGCGAAATAAATCGCTCAGATATTACTGATAATCGACGACGTCGATCCAGTTCTTCAGGAACTCATCGTTCACATTGCGCTTACGAGCGAGCTCGGAAGCGGCGACGATGCTCGTCCACTGACGCACGACCTGCATGGGCATGTCGGCGCGGTCGCAGTAGAGCTCCAGGTAGGCCTCAGCCTGATCCTTGCTGTTGAGGGCAAAGAGCAGGTAGGTGGTGGCAACGTCGGCAGCAGGGGAGCCCTGGGTGGCGTGTGCCCAGTCGCACACATAGAGCTGGCCGTCGTCGCCGACGATGACGTTGGAGGGGTTGAAGTCGCCGTGGCAGACCTTGAACTCCTTGGTCATGCCGTCCAGACGCTCCTGAAGGTTGTAGCGCGTGGTGGCATTGAGCTGATCAAGGCTGTCGATCATGCGGGCGTACTTGTCGCGCTGACGGTTGAGCAGCGGGGAGGTGTAGCCGTGGATCTCGATCTGGAGGTCGACGAACATCTCGAGGTACTCACCAAAGCGCTGGGGCTCGGCAGTCATCTTCTCGGCAAGGGTGGTGCCCGGAACCTTCTCGGTCACGAGCGCCCAGCCGTTGGCGTTCTCGAGCTGGGAAACCTCGAGCGCCTTGGGGCTGCGGATGCCGCACTCATTGATGCGGGCAAGATTCAAAGCCTCGTTGAACACGTCGGAGACAGGCTTGGTCTCGTTAAAGACCTTGACGATCTTGTCGCCCAGGTCGTAAACGACCTTGTTGCCACGGCGGACGAGCTCGGTCTTGGAATCGGGTAGCAGCATGGTTGCATCCTTTCAACGATGCGATAGAAGCGACGGCGGGGGTGTGTGAAACACCCGTGCACCCCCGCCGTTAAAAACCGTGCTAAAACTAGCAGACGGCGTAATCCTGGGGCTCGCGGCCGTAGTAGGCGTCCAGGTAGAGCTCCTTGATCTCGCTCATGAGCGGGTAGCGCGGGTTGGCGCCGGTGCACTGGTCGTTGAATGCCTGCTCGGTCATTTCGTCGAGGGTGTCGAGGAAGTACTGCTCGTCAACACCGTAGTCGGCGATGGTCTTCTTGACGCCGATGAAGTCCTTGAGCTCCTCGAGCTTCGTGATGAAGTTCTCGAAGACCTCCTTGTCGTCCTTGCCCTCGATGCCGCAGTACTTGGCCATCTCGGCGTAGTTGTGCAGCGCGTTGGGGTAAGGATACTGGGAGAAGGTGCCCATCTTGACGGGAGCCTCGGCGGCGTTGTAGCGCATGACGCGGGTCAGGATGACGGCGTTTGCGAGGCCGTGGGGCAGGTGATGGAAAGCGCCGAGCTTGTGGGCCATGGAGTGGTTGAGGCCCAGGAAGGCGTTGGCGAAGGCCATACCGGCCATGCAGGAGGCGTTGTGCATCTCCTCGCGGGCGTGCGGGTCCTTGGCGCCGTTCGTGAAGCTGGAGGGCAGGTTCTCGAAGACGAGCTTGGCAGCGCGCTCGGAGAGGCCCTTGGTGTAGTCGGAAGCCATGATGGAGACGTAGGACTCGATGGCGTGGGTCATGACGTCGATGCCGGAGGCAGCGGTCAGGCCGCGCGGGGCGGTCATGCAGTTGTCGGCGTCGACGATAGCCATGTTGGGGAGCAGCGCGTAGTCGGCGAGCGGCCACTTGATGCCGGTCTCCTTGTCGGTGATGATGGCGAACGGCGTGCACTCGGAGCCGGTACCCGAAGAGGTCGGGACGGCGACGAAGTAGGCCTTCTTGCCCATCTCGGGGAAGGTGAAGATACGCTTGCGGATGTCCATGAAGTCCATGGCCATGTCCTCAAACTTGCACTCGGGGTGCTCGTACATCATCCACATGATCTTGCCGGCGTCCATAGCAGAGCCACCGCCGACGGCGATGATGACGTCCGGCTCAAAGAGAGCCATCTGCTTGGCGCCGCGACGTGCGCACTGCAGCGACGGATCGGGCTCGACGTCGTAGAAGCAGTCGTGGGCGATGCCCATCTCGTCGAGCTTGGCCTCGATGGCGCGGGTGTTGCCATTCTTGAAGAGGAACTGGTCGGTGACGATGAAGGCGCGCTTCTTGCCCATTACGTTGCCCAGCTCGTCGAGGGCGACGGGCGTGGAACCCTTCTTGAAGTAGACCTTCTCGGGAGCGCGGAACCACAGCATGTTCTCACGGCGCTCGGCCACAGTCTTAACGTTGATCAAGTGCTTCACCCCAACGTTCTCGGAGACGGAGTTGCCGCCCCAGGAGCCGCAGCCCAGGGTCAGAGACGGCTTCATGCCAAAGTTGTACAGGTCACCGATGCCGCCGTGCGAGGACGGGGTGTTGATGACGATACGGCAGGCCTTCATGACGTGCTCGAACAGGCTGATCTTCTCGGCCTGGGCGGGGTGCACGTACAGAGAGGCGGTGTGGCCCGGGCCACCGGCGAGCACCAGGTGCTCGGCCTTGTCGACGGCCTCCTGGAAGTCCTTGGCGTGGTACATGGCCAGCACCGGGGAGAGCTTCTCGTGGGAGAACTCCTCCTTGGCGGGGTCGGTGGAGGTGACCTCGGCGATCAGGATCTTGGTCTTGGCGGGAACCTCGATGCCGGCGAGCTCGGCGATCTTGGCAGCGGCCATGCCGGGGATGCGGTGATCGAGAGCGCCGTTCTTGAACATGGCGGCACGCAGGGCCTCCATCTCGGCACCCTGCTTGACGAAGTAGCAGCCGCGTTTCTGGAACTCGGCCTTAACCTGGTCATAGATGCTGTCGATGACAGTCACGGACTGCTCGGAAGCGCAGATCATGCCGTTGTCGAAGGTCTTGGAGTGGATGATGGAGTTGACGGCGAGCAGCACGTCGGCGGTGTCGTCGATGACGACCGGGGTGTTACCGGCGCCAACGCCCAGGGCGGGCTTGCCCGAGGAGTAAGCGGCCTTGACCATGCCCGGGCCACCGGTGGCGAGGATGATGTCGACGTCGCGCATGACCATGTTGGTCAGCTCGATGGAGGGGACATCGACCCAGCCGATGATGCCCTCGGGGGCGCCGGCCTTGACGGCGGCGTCAAGCACGAGCTTGGCGGCGGCGATGGTGCACTTGGCGGCAGCCGGGTGCGGGGAGATGATGATGGCGTTGCGGGTCTTCAGGCAGATCAGCGTCTTGAAGATCGCGGTGGAGGTGGGGTTGGTCGTCGGGATGACGGCGCCCACGATGCCGATGGGCTCGGCGATCTTGGTGATGCCGTAAGCCTCGTCGCGCTCCAGGACACCACAGGTCTTGGTGTTCTTGTAAGCGTTGTAGATGTACTCTGCGGCGTAGTGGTTCTTGATGACCTTGTCCTCAAGAACGCCGCGGCCGGTCTCCTCGATGGCCATCTTCGCCAACGGGATACGAGCCTTGTTGGCGGCCATGGCGGCCTCATAGAAGATCTTGTCGACCTGCTCCTGCGTGTACGTAGCAAAAAGCGCCTGGGCCTCTCGCATCTGAGCGAGCTTAGCCTCAAGCGCCTCTACGTTGTCCACAATTGCGGGAGTAGTGTTTTCCGGTGACTTTTTCACCATTTGTGTCTCCTTGCGATCGGAGATTTACCCTACGCCTTGCATGATAGCAAGAAATAATTCGGTGAACGGTCAGATTCCCGTAAAAGACAAACTAAAACGCTTCAACTAAATGAAGCGATTCAACTAAAACCATCTGCTTTGTCGCCCCGCTCATTGGGGACAGACTTACATGAGTGCTTTCACTCATTTGGGACAGACATTGATTTGCCATTTTGCCGTTCTGGGCCTGTTTTTGCCGCTCATTGGATATAAATAGATCACAGGCTCAGCATTTCGCGTTCCTTCTCTCCTTTTAGGTGTTGCCTGTTCAGTTTTTGAAAGGAGAGATTATGCCTCGATGCGCCCGTGCCGTTTCGCTCACCGGTTATTACCACGTCTTTGACCGTGGTAACTCTAAACAGATTATTTTTGAAGATGACTCTGACCGATATCGTTTCTTATCGGACATCTCGGACAGGTTCGCGCACCATAAAGTGGCGGTGTTGGCTTGGTGCCTTATGGACAATCACTTCCATTTGATGGTTGATGACCCATTTGACAATCTTTCAAAGGCAATGCAGTGTGCGCTGACGGCGTATGCCAAGTATTTCAATGGGAAAACGGGGAGAACAGGCCATCTGTTTGACAATCGCTATTCACGGGTCGCGGTCGAGTCGGACACGCAGGCGGTACAGCTGCTCGATTATATCCATCTCAATCCCGTGAAAGGTGCGCTCGACTCGCTCGAGGCGTACCGCTGGTCAAGCTACAAGGCATATCAGCTGGGCTATGATCCCTTTGACATCTGTGACGCGGCTCCTATGCTCGATATCGTCGGAGGCTCCCGTTGCTATTGCGAGCATCTCGAGGAAGTTGCCGGGCACATCTGGTCAGTGGAGGTTCTTCCACGCCGGCGGATCCCCGATGAGGAGGCCCTTTCCGTTGCGCACGAAGTCCTGCCGAGCATAGATCCTGCGCTGCTCAAGGCCCTGCCACGCCCCGATCGCGATGCCTGTCTGCTGAGGCTCAGGCGGGCACATCTCACGGTCAAGCAAATTGCCCGTATCACCGGCATCGGCGCTACAAGCGTAACCAAGGCCACCGCGGGCTGGAACGAGGCGGCGTGAGGTACGTACTGGTGACGATCGAAGCGCCGTGAGTTCGTCGATGCACTGTGAGCTTTGGAAAGCACTCATCTAAGTCTGTCCCCAATGCGTGAAAGCACTCATGTAAGCCTGTCCCCAATGAGTGCAAAAAGGCGCCCTCCGTAGGGGAGGACGCCTTTGGTAAGTTCTATATGAACGCGAGGTCTTTGACCCGGAGAGTCCGAGGTACTTGTTGGTAAGACCTTATTTAGGAGCGCGCAACCTTGCCGGACTTGAGGCAGGTGGAGCAAACGTTCATCTTGCGACGGTGACCATCGACGACGACGTAGACGCGCTGGATGTTGGGGCGGAACTTACGGTTGGTGACGCGGTGAGAGTGGCTGATGGAGCGACCGGCAACGGGGTGCTTACCGCAAACTTCGCAAACTTTGGACATAACTGACCCTCCTTGGGCGACAAACGAACATGTCGCGTTAACAAACAAGCCTGAACTATAGCACAGAAGTCGCTCCCTGTGCGCAATCTACACAGAGATATTCCTCTTTTGGCGATAGTGCCCACGCCACGGCCCTGGACGTAGATCCGATTTGCGTGCAGCAGAGGGGATTATGCCAGCTCGTGCGTGCGTTTTCAAGCTCGTCCCACAAATATATATAGGTTTATTGGGCTTTGGGCTCCGTTTACGGATTGCTCTGTATTTATGCTCGCAATTAAGCTCGAGGTTGGCTACACTATCCCTTGACCATTAAAGGGGTACGAGATACCCACATGGAATTACATAGCTGCCATGCGAGCAGCCCTTCCTGTGGGTGTCTGGTCCGCTTTAAGCGGTCGGGCATCTATTTTTTTGACTGTGTCAGCAGTCAAGACATGTGAGGAAGGAGATCGATGGGCACGACTTCCCCCAAGGCGGTCATCATGGACGAGACCGCCGTCAATCGAGCGATGACCCGCATCGCGCACGAGATTCTCGAGCGCAACGAGGGCTGTGAAGACCTCGCTCTGGTCGGCATCGTCACGCGCGGCGACCTTCTGGCTAAGAAGCTCGCCGAGGAGATCAAGGAGATCGAGGGCGTCGAAGTTCCGCTCGGCAGCCTCGACATCAGCTTCTACCGCGATGACTATGCGACCAATTTCGCTCCCGCGATCCACGCCACCAACATTCCCTTTAGCGTCGACGGCAAGCGCGTCGTGCTGGTGGATGACATCCTGTATACGGGCCGTACCATCCGCGCCGCTCTCGACGCCGTCATGGACCTGGGCCGTCCGAGCCGCATTGAGTTGGCAGTCCTCGTTGACCGCGGCCACCGCGAGCTCCCCATCTCGCCGGACTTTGTCGGCAAGAACGTTCCCTCGTCGCATGAGGAGAACGTGCATCTATATATGAAGGAAGTCGACGGCCACACCGCCGTCGAGATCAACGACGTCGCGCCGGGCTCCCACGTGGGTTCTGCGCCGCTGGGAGGTGAGTAGTACCGTGGCGTTCAACCATAAGCACCTGATCGACATTACCGAGTACTCCGAAGAGGATATCAAGCTCATCCTCGAGACCGCCAAGGCGTTCTCCGAGGTCAACGAGCGTGCGATCAAGAAGGTCCCCACGCTCAAGGGCAAGACCATCGTCAACATGTTCAACGAGCCCTCGACGCGCACCCGCAGCTCCTTCGAGCTCGCCGAGAAGCGCCTTTCGGCCGATAGCCTTAACTTTGGCGGCTCCTCGACTTCTACAGTCAAGGGCGAGAGCCTCGTCGACACCGTCGAGACCCTCAACGCCTATAAGATCGACTGCATCGTCGTGCGCGATAAGCACGCCGGTGCTCCCTACATCGTCACGCAGAACTCGCCCGCGAGCGTCATCTGCGCTGGCGACGGCAAGCACAACCACCCCACGCAGGCCCTGCTCGACCTGTACACCATCTGGGAGCACAAGGGTGACTTCCATGGTCTGAAGGTCGCCGTCGTCGGCGATATCTCCCACTCCCGCGTTTGCGGCTCGCTGATTCCCGCGTTGAAGATCATGGGCTGCGAGACCTACGCCGTCGCCCCCGGCACGCTGCTGCCGCCGGCGCCCGAGGTTCTGCGCTGCGACCACGTGACGAGCGATCTCGATTCTGTCCTGCCCGAGCTGGACGTCGTCTACATGCTGCGCGTGCAGCAGGAGCGCCTCGAGGGTGCCCCGTTCCCCACGATTCGCGAGTACCACAAGCTCTTCGGTCTGACCAAGGACCGCGAGAAGCTCATGAAGCCCGATGCAATCATCTGCCACCCGGGCCCCATCAACCGCGGCGTCGAGTTCGACTCCTATATGGCCGACCACCCGCAACGCTCCGTCATCCTGGAGCAGGTCTACGCCGGTATCTGCGTGCGTATGGCTATCCTGTATCTGCTGCTTGGAGGTGCCGATAATGGCCTTGCTTCTTAAGAATGCCCACGTCGTCGACCCGTCCGTCGAGCTTGACGGTGTCGTTGACGTCCTGATTGACGGCGACAAGATCGCCGAGGTCGGCGAGAATCTCGCCGTCGAGGGAGCCGAGGTCCGCGACCTTTCCGGCAAGTACCTCGTCCCCGGCCTGGTGGATATGCACGTTCACCTTCGCGAGCCCGGCTACGAGGTCAAAGAGGACATCGAGAGCGGTACCCGCGCAGCTGCCAAGGGCGGCTTTACCGGCGTGTGCTCCATGCCCAACACCGATCCCGTCACCGATAACGGCACCGTCGTGGAGTTCGTCAAGTCCCGTGCTGCCGAGGTCGGTCACTGCCGCGTCTATCCGTCGGGCGCCATGACCCGCGGTCTTAAGGGCGAGGCCATGTCCGAGATGGGCGATATGGTCGCCCACGGCGCCGTCGCCTTCACCGACGACGGTCGCGGCGTGCAGGGCGCGGGCATGCTCCGTCGTTGCATGGACTACGGCAAGATGTTCGGCAAGGTCTTTATGAGCCACTGCCAGGACGAGGACTTGGTCGGCCACGGCCAGATCAACGAGGGCAAGGTCTCGACCCGTCTGGCCCTCGAGGGCTGGCCGGCTGCCGGCGAGGAGCTCCAGATCGCCCGCGACATCGAGATCGCCAAGCTGACCGGTGCCAAGCTACACATCCAGCACATCTCCACCGCCCATGGCCTGGAGATCGTGCGTGCCGGTAAGGCCGCTGGCGTTCAGGTTACCTGTGAGGCCACCCCGCATCACATGTTCCTGACCGAGAACGACCTGGACGAGACCTACAACACCTCGCTCAAGGTCAATCCGCCGCTGCGTACCGAGGAGGATGCCGAGGCCATCCGTCAGGGCGTCATCGACGGCACCGTAGACGTTATCGTCACCGATCACGCTCCCCACACCCCGTGGGAGAAGGCCCGCGAGTTCGAGCTTGCGCCCTTTGGCATGATCGGTCTCGAGACCTCGCTGTCGCTCGTGCTCACCGAGCTGGTCAACACGGGCAAGATGAGCATGGGCCGTATGGTCGAGCTCATGGCCATCAAGCCGCGTGAGATCCTGGGCCTCGACCAGGTTCAGGTCAAGGCGGGCTCCGTTGCCGACCTGACCGTGTTCGACCCCTCTGCCACCTGGACGGTCGGCGAGGACGGTTACGAGTCGCGCGCCGAGAACTCCGGTTTTGCCGGCCGCACGCTTACCGGTCGTGCCACCGATGTGTTTGTCGGCGGTAAGCAGACGCTTGCCGACGGCTGCATCTGCTAGCATAGCCTTATCGCTTTTGTGCGCGGCGCCCTTGTGGTGCCGCGCTTTCTGTTCGTTTTGACCATGCAACCGCATGGGGGATTGGAGCGTCTATGCCCACACCTTCCACTGCACGCATGCACGACTTCGAGGTCGTCTCGAACCAGGAGATCGCCGACGGCATCTTCTCGCTCGTCATCTCGGCCCCCAAGCTTGCAAGTGCGCTCAAGCCCGGTCAGTTTGTGAACATCGCCGTGCCCGGCGATGCGTCCTCGCTGCTTCGCGTGCCCCTGAGCTTCTATCGCGCCGACGCCCAGGCCGGTACCGTCGAGCTGTGGTACGCCGTCGTGGGTGACGACACCCGTCGTCTGTCGCAGATGGCCCCCGGCTCCACCTCTAATCTGCTGGGCCCTGGCGGCCGCGGCTGGCTTGTGCCCGAGGGTACCAGGAAGGCGCTGCTCGTTGCTGGCGGCATCGGTGTTCCGCCCGTGCTGTGTCTTGCCGGCATGCTTGCCGAGCAGGGCGTGAATGTCGATGTGTGCCTGGGCTTTGGCACCGCTTCCAAGGCCGTGGGTGTCGATGAGTTCCGCGCGCTGGGCGCCACGGTTAACGTGTGCACCGATGATGGCACGCTGGGCACGCACGGTTTTTGCACCGACCCGGCAGCCGAGCTGCTCGGCGAGGGCGGCTACGACTATGTGGCCAGCTGCGGCCCCGCTGTCATGATGAAGAAAGTCGCCGCCGCTGCCGCCGAGGCCGGTGCGTACTGCGAGGTGTCGCTTGAGCGCATGATGAGCTGTGGCTTTGGCGCCTGCAACACCTGCAATGTAGAGACGGTCGACGGTATGAAGGGCGCCTGCATGTGCGGCCCCGTGTTCGATGCTTCCAAGGTGGTGGTCTTCTAGTGGGTACCGTGAACATGGCCGTCGATTTCGGCGGCGTCAAGATGCAGAACCCCATCAACACCGCAGCCGGTACCTTTGGCTACGGTTGGCAGTTCCAGAACTTCTTTGATGTTTCCCAGCTGGGCGCCATCACCACCAAGGGTTGCGCTGCCGAGCCCTGGCCCGGCAACCCCGCGCCCCGCATGGCCGAGATTCCCGGCGGTATGATTAACTCCGTGGGCCTTCAGAACCCCGGCGTGGCCGCCTTTGCTCGCGAGTCCGGTCCGTGGCTCGAGCAGCTCTCCAAGGACGGCTGCCAGGTCATCTGTCAGGTTGCCGGCCACTCCGTTGACGAGTTTGTCCGCGCACTCGAGATGTATGTCGAGCTGTGCCCCTGGGCTGCCGGCTACGAGATCAACGTGAGCTGCCCCAATATCGCCGCCGGCGGTGCCGCCATGGGCTCCACGCCCGAGGGCGCCTCTTCCGTTATGGCTGCCTGCCGCAAGGTGACCGATAAGCCGCTGTTCGTGAAGATGGCGCCGGTCAACGTCGCCGAGATCGCCAAGGCCCTCGAGGCTGCCGGCGCCGACGGCCTTTCGGTCATCAACTCCATTCAGGGCATGGCCATCGACGTCCATACCCGCAAGTCCCGCGTGGCAAAGCCCAAGGGCGGCCTTTCGGGCCCGCTGTGCCACCACATCGCCGTGCGCATGGTCTGGGAGGTCGCCCAGGCCGTCGATATCCCCATCAACGGTGTCGGCGGTGTCATGACCGGCGAGGATGCGGCCGAGTTTATCCTGGCCGGCGCCACCTGCGTGTCGGTCGGCATGGCCAACTTCGTCGATCCGTGCGCTTCGCTCAAGATCGCGCACGAGCTCGAGGCCTGGGCCGAGTCCCAGGGCGTAAAGGACATCAACGAGCTGGTAGGTGCTTTCGAATGCTAGAGACCGATGCCCGCGACCGCGTAATCGTCGCCCTCGACTGCGATCGTGAGCGTGCGCTCGAGCTCGCCCACGAGCTTTCGGGCCATGCCGCCTGGCTCAAGGTTGGCATGACGCTCTATTACGCCGAGGGTCCTGAGATCGTCAAGACGTTCAAGGATTTGGGCTTTAAGGTCTTCCTTGACCTTAAGTTCCATGATATTCCGCATCAGGTTCGCGGTGCCGCCCGCTCGGCCTCGCTTGCCGGTGCCGACCTGCTTTCGGTCCACGGCTTGGGTTCGGGCGCCATGCTCGCTGCCTGCCGCGAGGGTGCCGAGGAGGCGCGCGAGGACCGCGCCAAGCTCGTCGCCATCACCGTGCTCACGAGCATGAATCAGGATGCCTTGAGCGAGATCGGCGTCGAGTCGCCCGTGGCCGATGAGGCCGCCCGCCTGGCAAAGCTCGCTCAGGCCAACGGCATCGATGGCATCGTGTGCTCGCCGATGGAGGCTCACGACATGCGCGAGCTGCTGGGTCCCGATGCCCTGATCGTGACTCCGGGCGTGCGTCCGGTGGGTGCCGCCCTTGGTGACCAGTCCCGCGTGGCGACGCCTTCCCAGGCTATCGAGCGCGGCGCAAGCCACATTGTGGTGGGCCGTCCCATCACCGGCGCCGACGATCCGGTTGCCGCCTTTGACGCCATCGTCGCCGAGCTGGTCGAAAACGTCGCGTAAAAGATTCCCCTAAGTCACCACTTTTGGGTCTCATTAGCACAAAATAGCCCCTGTGCCTGCGTAAACTTTCCCATCCTTTGTGTGGAATCGCAGGTCAGGGGCTTAACTTTGGGCGCAGTATATTGCACTTTTTGCGGGTATCGTCTAACCTATGGAGCCGCGATTGGGCATTTTGTACGTTCTACGTGCTAAAATGCCAATTATTGAATCAGATATAACCCAACTATTTGGAGGTTCGAATGGCACTCCCTCAGCTTACCGATGAGCAGCGCAAGCAGGCTCTTGAGAAGGCTGCTGCCGCACGTCACGCCCGCGCTGAGCTTCGCGAGCAGATCAAGAAGGGCGAGAAGTCCCTCGAGTCCGTGCTCAACTCCGATGACCCCATCGCTTCCCGCATGAAGGTTTCCACCCTCATCGAGTCTCTCCCTGGTTATGGCAAGGCCAAGGCCGCCAAGATCATGGAGGAGCTCGGTATCTCCGCTACCCGTCGCGTCCAGGGCCTCGGCGTCCGTCAGCGCGAGCAGCTCCTCGAGCAGCTGACCAAATAAGTGAGCGCTCAGGATTCCAAGCTCTTTGTGATTTCTGGACCGTCAGGCGCAGGGAAGGGTACGCTCGTCACTCGTGTGCGCGAGCGCCGCTCGAACCTGGGCCTGACGGTTTCGGCTACCACGCGAGCACCACGCAAAGGTGAGGTCGACGGCGTCAACTACTTTTTTCTGACGCGCGAGGAGTTCGACCGCCGCGTGGCAAACGGTGAGTTTGTTGAGTGGGCCGAGGTCCACGGTAACTGCTACGGCACGTTGGTGAGCGAGGTCACATCCAAGCTCGCCTCTGGCGCATCTCTGATTTTGGAGATCGATGTCCAGGGCGCCCTGCAGGTGAAGGAGCGTTTCCCCGAGGCCGTGCTGATCTTTATCAAGCCGCCTTCGCTTGAGGTGCTCCGCGAGCGTCTAGTCGGTCGCGGTACCGAGACGCCCGAGACGATTGAGCTGCGTATGGCAAACGCCGCCGATGAGCTTGCCCTTGCCGACCGCTACGACGACGTCGTGGTTAATGACGATCTCGACCGCGCGACCGATGAGCTCGTTCGCGTTCTCGATATGCATGAAAGGATCTGAGGTCCGTGTCCGTTGTAAAGCCTTGCATTGACGATCTTCTGGAGAAGACCGATCACAACCGCTTCCTGCTTGCTTCGCTTGCCTCCAAGCGCGCCTGCGATATCAATAGCATGCTGCGTGGCCAGCACAACCGCGTGCTTGCCGTCCAGGATGTCGATGACATCACCATCGGGCTTTCCGGTGCCGATACCATTTCGATGGCTATGGACGAGATTGTCGACGGCGACATCTCTTACGACGAGGCCCGTTACGAGAAGGCGCTCGGCCACAAGGTTGCTGAAGCCTAAATGGCGGCTCGCGTCTGCCTGGTCCACTATCACGAGGTTGGACTGAAGGGTAAGAACCGCGCACATTTTGAGCATATCCTCATGGATAACATCAAGGCGGCCTTGGCCGCCTTTTCCGTGAATGCCGTGTCTCGAATTTCCGGTTATATCCTCGTGACCTTTAACGAGCATCAGGCCGATGAGGCGGCGCGTGTCATTCGCACCGTTCCCGGCGTTGCTCGTGTGTCTTTGGCGTATCACACCAATCGCGACCCTCAGGAGTACTGTGCCGCCGCCGTGAAGGCGCTGCGCGAGTTTGGTTCCTTCGATTCGTTTAAGGTGCACGCCAAGCGCTCCAATACCGATTATGAGCTCACCTCGATTGACATCAATCGTCAGGTGGGCGAGGTGCTGTGCGAGGCCTTCCCCGATAAAAAGGTTCAAATGCACGACCCCGATGCGATGGTGCACGTACTGGTGGTCCAGGGTAGCGTTTATGTGTACGCGCGCTCCGAGCGCGGCGTGGGCGGTCTGCCGGTGGGTTCTGCCGGCAAGGTCGTGACGCTGCTGTCGTCGGGTATTGATTCTCCGGTGGCAACCTGGATGCTCGCGCGTCGCGGCGCGGTGTGCGTGCCGGTACATTTCTCAGGTCGTCCGCAGACGCCCGACACGAGCGAGTATTTGGTGCAGGACATCATTCGTGCGCTTGAGCCGGGTGTCCAGATCGGCCGCCTGTACGTGGTGCCGTTTGGCGACTGCCAGCGTGAGATTTCGGTCACCTGTCCCAGCAACCTGCGCGTGATCATGTATCGCCGCATTATGTATTCGGTTGCCGAGCGCATTGCACACATCGAGGGCGCCAAGGCCATCGTGACGGGCGAATCGCTTGGACAGGTTGCCTCCCAAACGCTTGAGAATATCATGGCCGTTAACGAGGCCGTGAAGATCCCCGTGTTCCGTCCGCTCATCGGTTCGGACAAGCAGGAGATTATCGCGCGCGCCGAGGAGATTGGTACGTTCGATATCTCGACTGAGGCCGCTCCCGACTGCTGCACGCTGTTTATGCCGCGTCGTCCCGAGACGCACGCTAAACTCGATGCCGTGCATGAGGCCTGGGAGTTGTTCGATCACGAGGAGATGATCGAGCGCCTACTCAAGCAGACCGAGTACATCGACTTCGAAAGCAACACGTATAAGGCCCCTAAGACCTTAAAACGCAAACATTCGGAGCTTGCTCCGCGTGAGATTTACCAAGATCACGAGTAAATTTGTGCATAGACCGACGATGCGTCTGCATCGTCGGTCTTTTGCTATCTGGGCATTTTGCGGCTAAGTGTTCATTTGCTGACGTGTGCCTGAATAAATGGACAGATTTGTGCAAGGTTTTGGTCGGTTTTTGGTTTGACCGCTAAAACCGGTTTTGGAGCGTAGCTGTTGCGGAGTTCCTTTCCTGACACGATGGTGTTGGGAGGTTTTGCTATGGCGCAGCGCGAACAACACGAACGGGTCAAAAAGATGGACCGCTTGGCGGACAAGCTGTTCGGTCATAAGGCGGTGGTCGTGGCGATACTGGTCGTCATTGCGATGGCGAGCGGCTTGGCGATGGCGAACCTTGGCGGCGGTGCCGGCGGCGTGTCGTTTGAGCGCACTGACGGTTCAGACTCGTTGGTGGAGCCGGGGTCCGGCGATGCCTCGAGCGGAAAGACATCCGAAGGCTCTTCGTTTAAGGCGTCTGCCGCGGCAGAAGTCTATGTCGATGTTGATGGCGCTGTTGTGTCGCCCGGTGTATACAGGCTCAAAGACGGCGCGCGGGTGGCTCAGGCGATTGATGCCGCCGGCGGGCTGGCGCCCGAGGCAGACGTTACGGGGCTCAATCGGGCATCTAAGGTCGTCGATGGACAGAAGATTCACGTTCCAACGGTAGGGGAGCAGCAGACGTCCATTGCGGAAGCCGGTGTTGATGGTGGGGCTTTCGCATCATCGGGCGTGAGTGGCGCAACAGGCCTAGTAAATATCAATACGGCAAGCGCGGTAGAGCTGCAGACGCTCTCGGGCATCGGCCCCTCCATGGCCCAGTCGATTATCGACGAGCGGACAAAGAACGGTGCTTTTGCCTCGGTTGACGATCTGATGCGTGTGTCGGGAATTGGCGAGAAGAAGCTTGCCAAAATCAAAGATTACGTCTGCGTATGAGTTCGGCCGAGCGCGAGCATGTGATGCCTCCGCGGCCCCTGATGCCGTGGACGATGGCCCTGTGCGCCGGCATGTGCATGAGCTGCGCCTTGGTGCTCAACGTGGCCGCTGATGCGCTACAGGGGGAGCAGGCGCCAGCGTTCGGGCCGCTATGGGCCATTCCCGTTGCGGCAGCGGTATTCGTTGTGCTGGCTCAATCTTGTGCGCGGCTTGCCCCTTGGAAGCGGTGGCTGTATGCCGCGTCCGTCGGTCTCGTGGCGGGAGCGGTCGTCTCGGCGTGGTGGGCTGTGGGCGCGCTAAGCGCCTCGAAGGCGCTCGACGGTCGAGCGGCAAGCAGCCTCGAGTTTGTCGTGCAGGGTGATCCATCCATAAACGACGACATGTATTCCTATACCTGCGAGGCACGCGCGGACAGTAAGAACTTGGCAACGGTTCGCCTATCGTGCGGCCGCGAGCTCAAGGTCGGGGCGCACGTGCGTGTTGTCGGTCGCGTTTCACGTTTTGAGAACGATGCGTATGGACGATCGCGCGCGCTCCGAGGCGAGGTGCGCAAGGTTAAAGCCGTTCGGATTATGTCCGTCGATGAGGGCTCTCCGGGGCCGCTGCTTCGACTGCGAAATGGGCTGCTTGTGTCCATCGCGCCTGCGACCGACCCAGCGCGTGCGCTCATAGCCGGTGTCGTCTGCGGTCGTTCGACCGAGCTGCGTGCCCAGCCGGCGGGCGATTGGTTTTCGGTGACGGGAACGGCGCATCTTATCGCCGTCTCGGGCAGCCATTTGGCTATCGTGGGGTTTGTAATCGGGGGTGTATTGCAAAAGACTCGGTGTTCGCGTGGTCTTCAGCGGGCGATATTGGCGATGGCGCTTGTGGGCTACACTGCCTTTACGGGCGCGTCTCCCTCGGCCGTGCGCGCGTGCTGCATGGTGTTCGCGACGCTTGTCGTAAACGGCGCGGGGCGTCGCCGGCACGGCGCATCGGCACTCTTCGTAACCATGTCCATCTTTGTGCTACTGCGGCCGACGGTGCTGTTCGAGATGGGCTTTCAGCTCTCGTGTGCCAGCGTCTTAGCCATTCTGTGCTTTTGCCCCTATGCGACCTACGCTTTGGGTGAGCTGGGTGTGCCATCGGGCGTTGCCAACATACTTTCCGTCACGCTGTGCTCGCAACTGGCAACACTTCCCATTACCATTCCTGCCTTCGGTACGTTCTCGCTCATTGCTCCGCTGGCAAATGCAGTCATCGGTCCGGTGGTGAGCGTACTGCTTGCTGTGTCAATCGTGCTGGTTCCCTTTTCGCTCGTGGAACCGTTGCGGATTTGGGCGCTCGTTGTGCCCATGGTTGCCGCCCGTTGCGCACTGTTCTTCGAGCAGCTGTTTGCCGCCGTGTCTGGTGCATCTGTGAGTGTGCCGCCCGATAGCATGTGGATTTACCTAGTGCCGTGTTTGCTGGCGGTTCTGTTGGTCTGGTGGCCGCGTCCCCGTGCACGTCCTATGGCGGTGGGGCTTTCATGCCTGGTGCTCTTGGCTGCGATTCCGTACATCTACTGGGATCGATTCGCTCCGCCTTCGGTGACGGTGCTCGATGTGGGCCAGGCGGATGCGATTCTTATCCGCCAGGGCGACGCATTAGCACTCGTCGACTGCGGGCTCGATGAGCGCGTGGTAGCGGCGTTGGTTCGCAATAATGTGCACCATATCGATGCCGTCTTTGTGACGCATTGGGATGAGGATCACTGGGGTGGTCTACCTGCCGTGCTCGAACAGTTTTCGGTCGGAACGATTGCCGTGGCGGCGGATGCGCTGGAGGATGCTCCTGCCGAGGTATTGAATCGACCTGGCGTTGAGTATCGGCAGGTGCGCCGTGGGGATACGGTCGACATCGGCTCATTTTGTGCCCGCGTGATGTGGCCGTTCGAGTCCGTAGATGGCGAGGGAAATGAGGACTCGCTTGTCCTGCTACTCTCTTATGTTCAGGAAGGCAAGAGCCTGCGTATGCTCCTCACTGGTGATGCCGAGCTCGACCAAGAACGGGAATTCGTGCAGGAGGTGGGGGATATCGATGTCCTTAAACTTGGGCATCACGGCTCCAAGGTTTCAGTCGATGGTGAGTTGCTGGATGTCCTGAGACCCGAGCTTTCCCTCGCGAGCGCCGGCAAGGGGAATCGATACGGTCATCCGTCGGATGCCTGCATCGATGCCGTTCAGGAAGCGGGCGGTGCGTTCGCATGCACCATCGAACACGGCGACATTACCGTCACGCCAACTGCGAATGGCTTTGCGATGCGATGCCAGCGACCGTGACGACGTCGTTGGCGTGTGGTGGGCCCCTGGGCTAGAATGGCACGGAACGAATACGAAGGCCTGCGGGAGGGGAGCGTAATGTCCGAAACCGGTCTGCTGCCGGCATATCTGATCGTCGGTACCGACGGCGTCAAGCGCGATCACGCCGTCTCGCGTATGAAGGCGCGTCTGGAAAAGTCGGGAATGGTCGAGTTCAACCTCGACGAGCGCGACATGACCAAGGACCCCGATATCGAGTCCATTATCGGATCGCTTAACACCTTTCCGATGGGCAGCGAGTTTCGCTTGGTAATCCTTGATGGCTGCTCAAAGCTCGCTAAGGCGGTCTCGGAGCCGCTTGTCGACTATCTGGCGAGTCCCAGCCCCACGACGGTCTGCCTCATCATCGCCGACTCGCTTGCCAAGAACACGCGCCTGTATAAGGCGATCGCCAAAATCGACAAGAAGGCCGTGATCGATTGCTCCGGCACCAAGCGCTGGGAGTTACCGCGCCGCGTGCAACAGATGGCGACGCAGCACGGCAAGTCGATCTCGACGGCGGCCGCCGAGGAGCTCGTCTCGCGTTCGGGTGAAAACACTCGCATGCTCGATAACGACTTGGCTAAGCTTGCCCAGATGGTCAAGGCGCCCCAGATTGAGCTTGCCGACGTTGAGCGCTGGATTGTACGTACGGCCGAGGTTCAACCCTGGGACTTTCTCAATGCGGTCTCGGCCCGTGACATGCGCCGTTCGCTCGAGCTCTTCAATCTAATGCCCGCCAAGAGCTACGTGTGGACGTACACATTGCTGTGCGGCCGCATTCGCGAGCTTATCGTTGCCAAGGCGTTCGATGCGCGCGGACAGGGTCGTGAGCTGGCCGCAACGCTCAAACTCCAGTCCTGGCAGGTCAAGAATCACCTGACCTGGGCACGTCGCTTTTCGATGGCAGAGCTCGTCGCAGCGCTCGAGGGTGCCGTTGATGTGGAGCTCGCGCTCAAGGGTTCGGCCGATTCTCAGACCGCGCTTTTGCTCTGGATTACGAACATCTTGAGAAAATCGTGATGATACCTGCCTATTTGACAAATTCGTTCTATCCCTTTGAGGGGGAGCGTGCTATAGTAGGCGCTTGCATGACCTCACCGTGTCTCAGAGGTGTCATACATTTTTTGCAAGGAACTCGAAAGGAACTCCAGAAGTGGCAAACATCAAGTCTCAGAAGAAGCGTATCCGCACCAATGAGGCAGCTCGCATGCGTAACAAGGCTGTCAAGTCCGAGCTCAAGACGCTGACCAAGCACGTCCAGTCCGCCGTCGCCGAGGGCGACGCCGAGAAGGCCCAGGCTGCCCTCAAGACCGTCACCAAGCGTCTCGACATGGCTGCCGCCAAGCATGTTATCCACAAGAACCAGGCTTCCAACCGCAAGTCCGGTCTTGCCAAGCTCGTGAACAGCATCAACGCCTAAGTTGTAAATTTCACACCACACAGATTACGCGCATAAATGGAGCCTGTTTTATGGAACAGGCTCCATTTTTTGTACCGCTCGGGTAAGATAGTCCGCATGAATACTTCAATTGACTTTTCCCACATCCGCAACTTCTCAATCGTTGCGCACATTGACCATGGCAAGTCCACGATCAGCGATCGCATCCTCGAGCTCACCCATACCGTCGACGAACGCGATATGGAGTCGCAGCTGCTCGACACCATGGATATCGAGCGCGAGCGCGGCATCACGATCAAGTCCAATGCCGTTCGCGTGTCCTATGACGCCGACGATGGCGAGACGTATCAGTTCAATTTGATCGATACGCCGGGCCACGTGGACTTTACCTATGAGGTCTCGCGCTCGCTGGCAGCCTGTGAGGGCGCGGTGCTCGTTGTCGACGCCACGCAGGGCGTCGAGGCGCAGACCGTCTCTAACGCGACGCTCGCCATGAACGCCAATCTGGACATTGTGCCGGCCATCAACAAGATCGACCTGCCCTCGGCCCATCCCGATGAGGTTAAGACCGAGATCGAGGATGACCTGGCGATCCCTGCCGATGATGCCGTGTGTGTCTCGGGCAAGACCGGCGAGGGCATCCACGATCTGCTGGAGTCCATTGTCTTTCTGATCTCTCCGCCCAAGGGCGATGCGAACGCGCCGCTCAAGGCACTCATTCTGGATTCATACTTCGACGAGTATCGTGGCGTCGTCGCCACGGTCCGCGTCTTTGACGGTTCAATCAAAAAGGGCGATACCCTGCGCATGATGCAGGCAAAGGGCGACTTTTTGGTCGATGGCGTGGGCGTCAAGCGTCCCGCCGAGACCCCGGTTGACGCGCTGACGGTCGGCGAGGTCGGATACGTGGTCACGGGCCTGAAGGACCCCGAGGCCGTTCGCGTGGGCGATACCCTCACGTGGGCGTCGAATCCCTGCCCCGAGCCGCTTCCCGGCTACCGCGAGGCCAAGCCCATGGTCTATACGGGCCTGTTCCCGATCGATAACAAGGACTACGAGAACCTGCGTGACGCGCTCGATAAGCTGCACGTCAACGACCCGTCGTTGGTGTGGGAGCCCGAGACCTCGGTGGCGCTCGGCTTTGGTTTCCGCGTGGGCTTCTTGGGCCTGCTGCATATGGAGGTCGTCAAGGAGCGCCTGGAGCGTGAGTTCAATCTTGACCTCATTGCTACGAGCCCCTCGGTGGACTATCACGTCTACAAGACTGACGGCGAGATGATTGATGTCCGCAGTCCGCAGGATCTGCCCGAGGCTACGCGCATCGAGCGCATCGAGGAGCCCTACCTCAAGGCCAAGATTATCTGCCCGCCCGAGTATACGGGTGCCGTCATGCAGCTCGCTATCGAGCACCGCGGCATTACTACCGACATGATTCATCTCACGAGCAAGTCGGTCGAGATGCGCTTTGATATGCCGCTCGCCGAGCTCATCTTGGACTTCTTTGACCAGCTCAAGAGCCGTACCAAGGGCTATGCCTCGCTCGACTACGAGTTCAACGAGTATCGTCCCTCCGAGCTCGTCAAGCTCGATATCTTGCTTTCGGGCGACGAGGTGGACGCGCTGTCGTTTATCGTCCACAAGGACAAGGCCTACGGTCTTGCCCGCGGCCTATGCGACAAGCTCAAGGAGATTATTCCTCGTCAGCTGTTCGAGGTGCCCATCCAGGGTGCTATCGGCAACAAGATCATTGCCCGTTCCACCGTCAAAGCGCGTCGCAAGGACGTTCTTGCAAAGTGCTACGGCGGCGATATCTCGCGTAAGCGCAAACTGCTCGAGAAGCAGAAAGAGGGCAAGAAGCGCATGAAGGCCATCGGCTCAGTCGAGGTCCCGCAGGAGGCCTTTATGGCGATCCTCAAGGTGGACGAGTAGGTCTATGGCGCTTTCTGAATACAGCAAGCGGCTGCTGGGTGCTTATGCCGAGCAGCCGTTCCTTATGGCTCCTATGGCGGGCGTAACCGACCCTGCCTATCGCATCATGTGTCGCCGCCGCGGTGCCAATCTTGCCTACAGCGAGATGGTGAGCGTGGCGGGCCTTGCCTATGCCAGCAACAAGACGTGGCGCCTGGTGTTGCCGGCCGACGAGGAGCAGCAGATTTGCGTGCAGCTCTTTGGTTCCAAGCCCGATCAGTTTGCGAGTGCGGTCGCCGCCGTCGAGGAGCGTGTGGGCGATCGCCTGTCGCTCATCGATATCAACATGGCCTGTCCTGCCCGAAAGGTTGTCACCAAGGGCGAGGGCTCAGCCCTTATGCGCACGCCCGATTTGGCCGAGAAGATCGTCGAGGCGGCGGTGGGCGCGGCGCATGTGCCCGTGACCGTAAAGATCCGCAAGGGCTTTTATGCCGAGGACCGTAATGCCGCGACGTTTGCCCAGATGCTCGAAGGCGCCGGTGCCGCCGCAGTCGCCGTGCATGGTCGTTGCGCCACGCAGCTCTACACGGGTCAGGCCGATTGGTCGGTCGTCGATGAGGTGGCCGACGCCGTCGAGATTCCCGTTATCGGTTCGGGCGATGTGTTCTCGGCCGAGGACGCTGCTGAGCATCTGCAAGGTTCGAGTGCCAGCGCGGTGTTTATCGCGCGCGGCATCTACGGCAATCCGTGGGTGTTCGGTGATGCTCGCGCCCTTGCGCTCGATGGCACACCGGTGCCGGCGCGCAGCTCCGTCGAGCGCCTAGACGCCCTGCGTGAGCACCTAACGCTGACGCATGAGCTCCTGCCGCTCATGTCGCGTGCACGTACGTACGCAAGCTGGTACTTAAAAGGCATGCCCCATGCTGCCGCTTGGCGTGCCCATGTGGTGCGCTGTTCCACATACGAGGAGTTTATGGCGCTGGTCGATGAGATCGAGCGCGATGTGGTGGCCTGCGAGGCCGCACTTGCCGCCGGCGAATCGGTGCCCCCTCATCCGCTGGAGGCTTAAGGGTGGCCGTTACCGCGCTGTACGTGCACGTGCCGTTTTGCGCTCAAAAGTGCCGGTACTGCGACTTTGACTCGCGCAGTTTTGCTCCGTGCGACCTGAGCGCTGCGTTCGATGCCTATTTTGAGCAGTTGTACGCGCGCCTCGATGCTTTTGGCAAAGCTGGGGCCCTTGACCAGATCCGCACTGTCTATGTTGGCGGCGGTACGCCGTCGCTGGCGGGGGAGCGCCTGGTGGAGCTGGCGCGGCGTATTCGTGCGTGGTGCGCCCCCGTTGAGTTTACCTGCGAGGCCAATCCCGAGTCGCTGACCGCCGAGCTTGCCACTGCACTTGTCAAGGTTGGTGTCACACGCGTCTCTTTGGGCGTGCAAACGCTCGATAACACCGAACTTACTGCCATCGGCCGTATTCACGATGCCGATCGGGCGCTCGCTGCCATCTCGACGGTCAAGAACGCTGGGCTTGACGTGTCGTGCGACCTTATGTGCGGACTTCCCGGGCAGACCGCAGTGAGTTGGAAGCGCACGCTCGATGGCGTGCTGGCGGCGGCTCCGCATCATGTGTCGGTCTACCCGCTCACGCTTGAGGAGGGGACGCCCCTTTATCGCATGGCGTGCCGCGATGAGTCGCTCGAGCCCGACGAGGATTTTCAAGCTTCGTGCATGGATGTGGCGCGTGAGCGTCTGGGTGCGGCCGGCTATCATCCCTATGAGGTGGCAAGCTATGCGCTCGACGGCCATGAGTGCGCCCATAACATTGCCTACTGGACCGGCCAGGGCTATTTGGGCTTGGGTCGCTCTGCCGCCGGTATGCTCGACGCCGAGGATTTTGATCGCTTGGCCGGGCTGTTTCCCGGCGTGTCTGCTCGCGGCGATGCGTACCGCGTGCGACTGGTGCAACGTGACGATGCCGCGACGGCGTTCGAGGCCGAATATCTGTCGCAGCGTGAGGCTGCGGCCGAAGACCTGATGCTTGCTTGTCGCATGACGCGCGGTGTCGCGTCCGACCTTTTGGTTCGCGCGGCTCGTGTCATCCCGGCCGATGAGCTGGCAGCTGCCTGCGATCGCGCGCTCGAATTGGGTCTTGCCACTTGGGTGCCCGAGACGCTCGGGGTCCATGAGGGACCTTTCACTTCGGCAGATGTCGTCGCGGGCTATGTTCGAGCTCGTCTGGCGCCGACACACTTGGGCTGGCTCGATGGAAATGTTCTGTTCGAGCTGTTTTGGGATCTAGCTTAGGCCGCTCGGGTAGAATTACCGGAATATATACGCTGCTGTGAGCAGGAGGTTGCCGCGCATGGCGACGATGAACGAAAAAGATTATTACGAGATTCTGGGTGTCTCCAAGGACGCCACCTCGCGTGATATTCAAAAGGCCTTTCAGCAAAAGGCCCGCAAGCTCCATCCGGACGTCAACAAAGAGCCGGATGCCGAGGAAAAGTTTAAAGAGGTTTCCGAGGCCTACGCCGTGCTTTCGGATGAGCAAAAACGTGCGCGCTACGACGCCATGCGTTCTGGCAATCCCTTTGCCGGTGCTCCTACGGCTTCGTCCTATGGTGGCGGCTACGCCGGCAACACAGGCTATGGCAATCCCTTTGAGGGCGGCTTTCCCTTTGGTGGCGCCTGGGGCCAGCAGCGTCGCGGCCAGGCTGCCTACAATCCCGAGAACGGCGCCAATGTGGTCGTCGATATCAAACTTGACGCCAAGGAGGCCAAGGGCGGTGCCCGCAAGACCGTCCGCTACACGCGTTTCGATACATGCGGACATTGCGGCGGCTCGGGTTCTGTCTCCTCCGAGCATGCCCATACCTGCCCGAGCTGCGGCGGCCGCGGCCACATCGACGTCGACCTGTCCTTCCTGTTTGGTGCGGGCACGTTTCAGTCAGTCTGCCCCGAGTGCGGCGGTTCCGGTAAGGTCGTCGCCGACCCCTGCCCCGATTGCGGCGGCAGCGGGCGGACCCGTGTGACCTCCGAGCAGACAATTGAGTTTCCTGCCGGCACGCACGATGGCGACGAGGTCCGCATTGGCGGCATGGGGCATGCTGGCACCAACGGTGCCGCGGGCGGCGACCTGGTCGGCCGTGCCCATGTTGAAGCCGAGCGCTTGGAAGGCAAAGCTCGTACCGGTTTTTACCTGATGGGCATCGTGGCGCCGTTTTTGGTGCTGTCGGCCATTTCGGGCGTGTTCTCGGCCTTTGCCGTGATGTGCTTTATTCCGTTTACCATGGGCCTGTTTATGGTGCTTTCGGACGGTGTGCTTCATCGTAGTCTGCTGTGGTGGAAGCGCGGTGCGATGCAGTTTGCCAACGGTTTTGCCAACGGCTTCATGTTCGCGCTCGTGTCGGTTTGGTTCGCGAGCTGCTCGCAACGTGCCATGCTTTCGCCCTACGCAATGCAATAACATCAAACCCTCTGTTTGCGGTCGGCCCAGCTTGGGTATAGGACGCACTGTGACAAATAATGAAAGTCGGAAGGATTCGGTCGTGTCGGAAAATAGGGATTACTACGAGGTGCTTGGCGTCGACAAGGATGCCGACGCGCGGACGATTAAGCGTGCGTTTCTAAAGAAGGCCCGTACCGTACATCCGGATGTTTCGGACGACCCCGAGGCCGAGGCCAAGTTCAAGGAGCTCAACGAGGCCTATTCCGTTCTTTCCGATGAGCAGAAGCGTGCTAACTACGACCGTTACGGCACTGCTGACGGCCCTGGTGGTTCGGGTTACGTCGATATCAACGATATCTTTGGTGGCATGGGCATGGACGACTTGTTCTCGTCGTTCTTTGGCGGCGGTGCCGGCGGTGGCGCCCGCAGCCGTCGTGAGCGTCGTCGCGGACGTGACATGGCCATCTCGCTTTCGGTGACCCTTGAGGAGGCGGCGCTCGGCTGCAAAAAGACGATCAGTTATGACCGCCTTGCTCCTTGCGAGGACTGCAATGGCACCGGTAGGGCAGAGGGCGCACAGGAAAAGCAGTGCGGCCGCTGCCACGGTACGGGCTATGTCACGACGGTTCAGCGTTCGTTCCTGGGCCAGGTTCAGTCTTCCTCGCCTTGCCCCGACTGCCATGGCGAGGGTACGGTTATCGACCATCCCTGCGAGACCTGCGACGGTCAGGGCCGCACGCCTTCGCACGAAAAGATCGACATCGATATTCCCGCCGGCGTTTCGACCGGTCGTCAGCTGTGCGTGAGCGGCTTTGGCGAGGCCGGCCTTCGCGGCGAGCCCTCGGGCGACCTGATTGTCAACGTGCGCGTTGCCGACCATGAGCGCTTTAAGCGCAACGGGGACGACCTGTACCTGGTGAGCGATATCTCGATTGCGCAGGCTGCGCTCGGCTGCGAGATCGAGGTCGAGGGCATTATGCCCGACGAGGTCGTTAAGGTGACGGTTCCCGCCGGCGCCCAGTACGGCGACACCGTGAGCGTCAATAATTACGGCATGCCGCGCATTGGCGGTGGCGGTTCGCGTGGCCGCCTGATCGTGCAACTGCGCGTGGTCGTTCCCACCAATCTTTCCAATAAGCAACGCGAACTGCTCCGTGCTTTTGCCGATGAGATGGGCGATGACGTCGCTTCTGGTAAGAAGTCGGTGACCGACCGTATCAAGAGTGCCCTCGACGATATCCTCGATTAAGGAGCCCGCGTGCTCGCACCCCATATTTCCGTCGTCAACCTCGGCTGCCGCGTCAACCGGGTTGAGTCTGACCGTATCACTGCCGATCTTATGCGTCTGGGCTTTGCTATTGTGGATCCCCAGGATGCCGATCTGATCGTCATTAACACCTGTGCCGTTACGGGCGAGGCCGAGGCCAAGACCCGTAAGGCCGTCCGTCATGCGCTGGCCCATCCTAACGAGCCCTATGTGCTTGTGACCGGTTGCGTGGTCAATTTACATCCCGAGGAGCTGCTGGAGCTTTCGGATCGCGTGATCGCCGAGCCGTCCAAGATCGATGTCGCCGAACGTGTCTGCGAGGTGTTGGGCGTTGAGTCCGATAGCGTTCCCGCCTGCAGCGATGGCGGGGTGGTCGATGCGCTCGGTCGCTCTCGCCTGGGCGTGAAGATTCAGGACGGCTGCAACCATCGCTGCACCTATTGCATTGTGTGGAAGGCACGCGGCCCCGAGCGCTCCGTGCCCGTTGAGTCCGTGCTCGAGCAAGTTCGCGAGGCCCAGGAGGCCGGCGTGCCCGAGGTGGTGCTGACCGGTGTGAACCTGGGCGCCTACGATGGCAAGAGCGCGACCGACGAGCATGTCGAAATCGATGAGCTGCTCGAGGCCATCATGGAGCGCACGTCTATCCCGCATGTGCGCATTTCCTCGGTCGAGCCCATGGATATCTCTGAGCGCCTGCTTAAGGTTATGGCGCGCTTTCCGCAGCGTATCGCCCCGTTTTTGCACCTGCCCGTGCAGTCCGGCTGCACGGCGACCCTGCATCGCATGGGCCGTCCCTATAGTGCGGAGGCCTTTGAGGACACGGTGCGTATGATTCGCGCCAATCTGCCGCAGGCGTCACTTTCTTGCGACGTTATTGTCGGCTTCCCTGGCGAGACGGACGAGGAGTTCGAGAAGTCGCTGGCGCTGTGCCGCCGTGTGGGTTTCTCGCGTATGCACGTGTTCCGCTACAGCAAGCGTCCCGGTACCCTTGCTGCCGACATGCCCGACCAGGTTCCGCCCGAGGTTATGGCCGAGCGCAGCCGCCGTATGCGGGCCGCCGCACAGGAGCTCGCTATTGCCGACGCTCGCCGTCGCGTGGGCACGGTCGAGCGTGCCGTGCTCGAGTATGGCGACAACCTGACGCTCGGCTCGTTCCATCATGCCCGTCTTGACGATACCTGTGGACTTACAGCCCCGTGCCTGCTCGATGTTGCTATCATCGGAGTCGATGATTCCGGCTTGGTCCATGCACGCAGGGAGGTTCATGGAAGCCTCGAAGATTAGACTTACCGTTCCCGAGGGGATTGATCCCTCGCGCGTTTTGGGCGCCGGCGACGGCGTCCTTCGTGCGCTCGAGAGCTTGGTTCGCGCTCATGTGGTCGCCCGTGGCGATAGCATCTCCGTGAGCGGCGACCCGGACGAGGTCGAACTCGTGGCGCGCTTTTTCGAGCACGCTTTTCGCGAGGCGGCCGCCGGGCGCACGCTGTCTGCCGACGATGTCTCTCGCTGCCTGGCCGTCTTGCGCGACGGTGAGCACGAGGCTACGTCGCTTCGCGATGACGTGCTGCTTTCGTATCGCGGCCGCGTCATTCGCCCCAAGACGCTCGGCCAAAAGCGCTATGTGGATGCCATCCGCACGCATACCATCACGTTTGGCCTGGGTCCTGCCGGCACCGGTAAGACCTATCTGGCCATGGCGCTCGCCGTTGCCGCGCTCAAGCGTCACGAGGTGGGCCGTTTGATCTTGACGCGTCCGGTTGTCGAGGCGGGGGAGAATCTGGGCTTTTTGCCCGGTACCCTCGAGGAAAAGATCGACCCCTACATGCGTCCGCTCTACGACGCCCTTTTTGACATGATGGATCGCGAGCGCACCGATGAGCTTATGGAGCGTGGCGTGATCGAGATCGCCCCGCTTGCCTACATGCGCGGCCGCACACTGAGTGATGCCTTCGTGGTGCTCGACGAGGCGCAAAATACCACGCCCGAGCAGATGAAGATGTTCCTGACACGCCTTGGGTTCAACTCCAAGTTCGTGATTACCGGCGACCTGAGCCAGCGCGACCTGGTGGGTCGTCGTGGCGGTCTTGCTGACGTTGAGCAGATTTTGGGCCGTGTCGACGATGTCGCATTTTCTCACCTCGAGCGTGCCGACGTGGTGCGCCATGCCCTGGTGGGTCGTATCGTCGAGGCATATGAAGCTTATGATGACGTGCGCGAGCAGCGCCCGCGCGACCGAAAGGAGTCCCGTTGAGTGTATTGATCAGCAACGATGCCGAGCTCGATACGCTGCTCGACGCGCAGGAGGTGGAGCACATCTGCGAGGTTGTGCTTGCCGCCGAGGGCGTTGAACGTGGAGTCGAGATTTCCCTTTCGTATGTCGACGAGGACGAGATGCACGAGCTCAACCACGAGTGGCGCGGTATCGACCGCACCACCGATGTGCTTTCGTTTGAGTGCGATTCGGCCTTCGACGATGACATTCCCGCCGATGAGACGCTCGAGCTCGGCGATATTATCTTGGCCCCGCAGGTTATTGCCCGTCAGGCCCCCGGTTTTGGCAATAGCCCCGCTGACGAGTGCCGTCTGATGCTCGTACACGGCATGCTGCACCTGCTGGGCTATGACCACATCGAGGACGACGAGGCCGAGGTCATGGAGGCCCGCGAGGACGCCATCCTGCGCGATCTGGCGCTCGAGCGCGGTGAGGACCCTAAGCTAGTCCACGTCGGCCCCATCACCAACCACGCCCACGACTAGGAGCCGTCTATGATTCCCGGATCGAACAAGGACCATCCGTCCTTCTTAAAGTCGTTTTCCTACGCCATGGAGGGCTTCGTCACCGCCGTCAAGACCGAGCGCAACATTAAGGTCATGCTCGTGGCGGGCGTGTGTACCGTCATCGCCGGCTGTATCGTGGGGCTCGACATTGCCGAGTGGGCCACGATTATCATCTGTTGTGGCCTGGTGATTCACGGCGAGCTGTGCAACACCGCTATGGAGGCCATCGTCGACCTAGCGACCCAGGAGCTCCATCCGCTGGCCAAGCGTGCGAAGGACATCGCCGCCGCCTCTGTATACGTTCTTTCCATCACCGCCGCGATTGTGGGCGTGCTGGTATTTGCCCGCGCGCTCGGCTTTATTTAGAAAGGGATTCCCATGTCCGACAATATGCAGCCTACCGATGAAGTTTTGGATGACGAGGTCCTGGATGCGGTGGATACCGAGGAGCTCGAGGATGTCGAGGAGTTCGACCCGTTTGAGGGCATGAGCGACGAGGAGCTCGACGCCCTGTGCGACGAGGGCGACAGCCTCGCGGGCTTTGGTGACGTGGAGCCCGGTTTCCGCAGCGGTTTTGTGGCCCTGGTCGGTCGTCCCAACGCCGGCAAGTCCACGCTGCTTAATGCCTGCTATGGCAAAAAGGTCGCCATCACCTCGCCGGTGGCCCAGACGACTCGCCGCCGCATGCGCGCCGTCGTCAACCGTCCCGGCTACCAGCTGGTCTTTGTCGATACTCCGGGTATCCACAAACCCAAGGACGGCCTGGGGTCCGAGCTCAACAAGAGCGCGCTGTTCGAGCTGAACGATGTCGATGTCGTCGCGTTTTTGATTGATGCCACCAAGCCGATCGGCAGGGGAGACGCCTGGGTTGCCGAGCGCGTCAGATGCTCCCGTTCCAAGAAGGTCCTGGTGCTCACCAAGGCCGATGAGGCCGACCCCGCACAGGTTATGGAACAGCTCAAGGCCGCCCACGAGCTCATGGAATATGACGACGAGATCGTGACGTCGTCGGTCAAGAACTTCAACGTCGATGCCTTTATCGAGACTGTTGCGCACTTTTTGCCCGAGGGTCCGCGTTGGTTTCCCGAGGATATGGGTACCGACGCTTCCGATGAGACGCTCGTTGCCGAGTTTGTGCGCGAGAAGGTCTTGCGCCGCACCCGTGATGAGATCCCGCACTCCGTTGGCGTGATCTGTGATGCGCTTGAGCAGACCAAGAAGGTGCTGCGCGTGCACGCCACCATTTACGTCGAGCGCGAGGGCCAAAAGGGCATCATCATCGGTAAGGGCGGCGAGATGATCAAGCATATCGGTATCGACGCCCGTCGCGATCTTGAGCGCATCTTTGGCACGCAGGTCTTTTTGGAGCTGGACGTGAAGGTCAAGGCCGGCTGGCGCGACGACGAGGCCCAGATTCGCCGCTTTGGCTACAACGCCGAGGACTAAGGACGCGCGGCGCGCATGGCAGGCTCCCGGACATATCGCACCAAGGTGCTCGTCCTCGACAAAACGAAGCTCAAAGAGACCGACCTGATCTTGACGATGCTTGACGAGCGGGGGCGGCAGGTTCGTGCCGTGGCAAAGGGCGCCCGCAAACCCGGCGGACGCCTGGCTGCGCGCTGCGAGCTGTTCTGTACGGTAGATATGCTGCTCGCACATGGACGGTCACTCGACGTGGTTTCCCAGGCCGAGCTTATGGAGGCGCCGCTCGGCGTTGCGCCCGATTACGAGACGACCTGCGCCGCAAGCGCGATCGCCGAGGTCGCGCGCGTGTGCTCGTTCGAGGACGCCGAGGACCCGTTTACCTTTGCTATAACGCAGCGAGCGCTTGCCCTGGTGGGCAGCGGGCTCGACACGGCGCATTTGGATCTACTTGTGGCGGCATATGTCTTTAAGCTGCTGTCGCACGTTGGCTATCGACCCGATTTTTCGGCCTGCGTGCTGTGCGGAGACCCCATGCTGTCGTATTTTTCGCCCCAGGCGGGCGGCCTCATGTGCGGGTCGTGCGCGTCGAGCGTTCCAGGTGCCGAACTGGTGTCGACCGGTGAGGCCGCATGGCTGCGCGCCCTCATGTCCATGACCTTCGATGCGCTTTTGGCCGAGCGAATCGACCCGCATACCGCAGCCTTTTTGCTGGGGCTTTCGCATGTTTGGGCTGCGACGCACACCGATCAGCGCCTCCGTGCGATGGAATTCATGTTGGGTCGGTGATGATGCGCAGGCGCGGGCTGCTTGTGGTAACATACCGACCTGTTGGTACCTCGACCTTGGTTGCTCGCTCCACCGGCGGCTTCCCAGTCCGAGGCGAATCGAGTCGCCCGATGGCGACGTAAAACGAAAGGTGAAACAATGACTGTTTCCAAAGAGCGCAAGGCGGAGCTGACTGCCCAGTTCGGTAACACCCCGGTCGACACCGGCAACCCCAAGGTTCAGGTCGCCATCCTGTCCGAGCGCATCAAGGAGCTGACCGAGCACATGAAGTCCCACCAGAAGGACTTCCACACCCGTCGTGGCCTGCTCATGCTCGTCGGCCGTCGTCGTCGTCTTCTCTCCTACATCAAGAAGAACGACATCGTCGAGTACCGTGAGCTCATCAAGGCTCTGGGCATCCGCGACAACATCCAGTAGGATTTGTACATGCTAAGAGCGTCCTGCGCAGCGGGGCGCTCTTTTTGTGTAAGGGCGCGAACAATCACGCTCTGAAGCGTGGCGGGGGCAGGGGGCCCGCGTCACATGAGAAGCCCGCAGGCAAGGGGTCTGCGGGGTAAAGGAGAACAATGACACTCGTATCCAAGACCTTTGAGCTGTACGGCAAGACCTACACCTTTGAGTCGGGCGAGCTTGCCAAGCAGGCCACCGGCGCCTGCCTGGTCAAGCAGGGCGACACCACGATGCTCGACACCGTGGTCGTCTCCAAGGAGCGCAAGAACTACGACTTCTTCCCGCTGACCGTCGACTTCAACGAGAAGATGTACGCCGCCGGCCGCATCCCGGGTGGTTACCTCAAGCGTGAGGGCCGTCCCAGCGAGAAGGCCACGCTCACCGCGCGCATGATTGACCGTCCGATTCGCCCGAGCTTCCCGGACGGCTTCCGCAACGAGGTGCATATCGTCGCCACCTCGCTCGTCGCCGACCAGGTCAACCCCTTCGACGTCATCAACGTCATGGGTGCCTCTCTGGCCATGACGCTCGGCGGCGTTCCCTTCGAGGGCCCGCTTGCCTGCGTGCGCATCGGCCGTAACGTGGAGACCGGCGAGTTTATCGTCAACCCCACCTACGAGGAGCGCGAGAACTCCGATCTGGACCTGGAGCTGGGCGGCTCTGCCGACTTCATCTCGATGGTCGAGGCCGGCGCCGAGGAGATCTCCGAGGACGACATGCTCGCCGCCATGAAGTTTGGCCAGGAGGCCCTTGCTGCTTTCTGCCAGGCTCAGGATGAGTTCGTCGCCGAGTGGGAGCAGGTCAACGGCCCCATCGTCAAGAAGGAGTACCCGCTCGACCAGCCCGTCGAGGAGGTCCAGGAGCGCATCTTTGCCCACTACGACGAGATGGCGGCCGCACTTCGCGACGCCGACAAGCTCTCTCGTATCGGTAAGGTCGAGGCTCTGAAGGAGTCCATCCGCGCCGAGTTCACCGAGGAGGAGCAGGCCGCTTGGGAGCGCGAGATCCCCGTGGCGCTCAAGAAGCTCGAGAAGAAGGCCATGCGCACCATGGTCGTCGAGACTGGCGAGCGCGTCGATGGCCGTGCTGCCGACGAGATCCGTCCCATCATGGTGAAGGATAATTACCTGCCGCTCGTTCACGGCTCCGGCCTGTTCCAGCGTGGCCAGACCCAGGTGCTCTCCGTCCTGTCGCTCGGCATGCTCAACGAGGGCCAGCGTCTGGATACCATCGAGCCCACCGAGGGCAAGCGCTACATGCACCACTACAACTTCCCGCCGTTCTGCACCGGCGAGACCGGCCGCATGGGCAGCCCCAAGCGCCGCGAGATCGGCCATGGCAATCTGGCCGAGCGCGCTCTGCTTCCGGTGCTTCCCGACGAGAACGAGTTCCCCTACGCCATCCGCGTCGTCTCCGAGGTCATGGAGTCCAACGGCTCCTCTTCGATGGCTTCGACCTGCGGCTCCACGCTCGCCCTTATGGACGGCGGCGTGCCCATTAAGCGCCCGGTCTCCGGTATCGCCATGGGCCTGATCCAGGAGGAGGGCAAGACCGTGGTCCTGTCCGACATCCAGGGTCTCGAGGACTTCCTGGGCGACATGGACTTTAAGGTCACCGGTACCACCGAGGGCATCACCGCCCTGCAGATGGACAACAAGGCCACCGGCCTCACCTTCGACATCCTGGCCCGCGCCCTGCAGCAGGCCAAGGAGGGTCGCGCCTTCATTCTGCAGAAGATGCTCGATGTGATCCCCGAGCCGCGCCACACCACGCGCAGCACTGCTCCGCGCATCGTTTCCATCCAGGTTCCTACCGACAAGATTCGCGACGTCATCGGTTCCGGCGGCAAGGTCATCCGCGGCATCCAGGACGAGACCGGCGCTTCGGTCGACATCCAGGAGGACGGTACCGTCTTTGTCGGCGGCACCGGCGAGTCCGTCGACCAGGCTGTCGAGCGCATCAAGCTCATCATCAAGGTTCCCGAGCCGGGCGAGGAGTACACCGGTCGTGTGGTCTCCATCCAGCCCTTCGGCGCCTTCGTCAACCTGCTGCCCGGTAAGGACGGCCTGCTGCACATCTCCCGCGTCGCCAAGGGCCGCGTGGAGAAGGTCGAGGACGTCCTCAACGTGGGCGACGAGGTCAAGGTCGTTGTCATCGAGGTCGACGATCGCGGCAAGATCTCGCTTGATCGTCTGGACAAGCCCGAGGCCCCGGCTCGTGCTGAGGGTGCCTCCGAGGGCGACGGCGAGCACTTCCAGCGCCGTGAGCGTCCGCGTCGCGAGCGCTCCGAGCGCAGCGACCGTCCGCGCCGTCCCGGCGACAACGGAGGCCGCAAGCCCCGCCGTCACCACGACGCCGAGTAACAGCTAAACATAAGCAGCTCAACAAGGGCGACTCCTAAGGGGGTCGCCCTTTTGCTTGCGCCCGGGAGGGCCGCATATGAAGTTTCCTGCTCTACAGTCCTGCGCAAGACGGAAAGCACATTAAGTGCTTTCCTTTGCGTGCGGAACTCGCGATAAACTTCATATGCGTCCCTCCCGGGCGCAAGCAAAAGGGCTGGTTAGTGCCGCTCGCTATTTAGTTAGACAGTCTATTCAGTAGTCAGATTTCAGATCAGTAGATAGACACAGCAGTATTTCCCCTGATAAAACCTACCAAAATAAACCTATCTCATATTGGCCGCTGAGCCCTGACCGGCGGGATACACAGGTTCAGATGGGGCTTTGATGCATGGGTGGTCTGTTGTTGTGCAAATGGGTATCATACTGTGGTTATTACATCGACTCTGTGATGCATGTTTGTACGTTCCCGACGGTCGGTTTGCCAGAAGCGCCCCGTCGGTTGTTCCAGACCCGTTTCGAAGAAAGGAAACCACACTAACCTATGGCAGCTAAAAAATCATCTCCCTTGAAGATCATCCCGCTCGGCGGCCTTGACGGCATCGGTAAGAACATGACGGTCTTCGAGTGCGGCGACGACATGGTGCTCGTCGACGCCGGTCTCATGTTCCCCGACGACTCCCAGCCCGGTATCGACCTGGTGCTTCCCGACTACACCTATGTTCTGGAGAACGAGGAGAAGCTCCGCGGTATCGTCGTCACCCACGGCCACGAGGACCACACCGGTTCGCTTCCGTACCTGCTGCAGGACCTCAACAACAAGGTGCCCATCTTTTCGAGCAAGCTGACGCTTGGCTTTATCGAGGGCAAGCTTTCTGAGTTCCGCATCCGCGCGCCCAAGTTCCGCGAGGTCAAGGGCGGCAGCCATGTCAACCTCGGCGGCATCTCGCTCGACTTCTTCTCGATGACGCACTCCATCCCCGGCGCTCTGGGCGTGTTTATCCGCACCAATCAGGGCACCGTTATGCACACCGGCGACTTTAAGCTCGACCAGACGCCCATCGATGGTGTCACGCCTGACTATGCCGCTATCAGCCGCTTTGCCAAGCAGGGTATCGACCTGCTGCTGTCCGACTCCACCAATGCCACGGTTCCCGGCTTTACCAAGTCCGAGGCCGAGGTTGGTCCCAACTTGCTGCACGCCATCAAGAACGCCCCGGGTCGCGTGTTCGTCGCGTCGTTCTCGAGCCACATCCATCGCCTGCAGCAGATCTGCGATGCCGCCCGCAAGTGCGGCCGTAAGGTCGTTGTGACCGGTCGCTCCATGCTCACGAACACCCGCGTGGCGCGTGAGCTGGGCTACCTCAACATCGACGATGCCGATATCATCGATGCCTTCGACATTGATAACCTGCCCGACGATAAGATCGTCGTCATGTGCACCGGTTCGCAGGGCGAGCCGCTGTCGGCGCTGTCCCGTATGGCCAACGGCGAGCACAAGACGCTTTCCATCCACGAGGGCGATACCGTCATCCTCTCGGCAACGCCTGTTCCCGGCAACGAGAAGGCCGTCCAGCAGGTCGTCAACAGCCTGGCCAAGCTCGGCTGCGACGTGTGGGATAAGAACCGCGCTCTTGTCCACGTCTCGGGCCACGGTAGCCAGGAGGAGCTCAAGCTCCTGATGGCCATGGCCAAGCCCACGTACTTTATGCCGGTTCACGGTGAGGCCGTGCATCTGCGCGCCCATGCCCAGCTGGCCCGCAAGATGGGCATCAAGGACGATCATATCTTTATCCTCGATAACGGCGACACGCTCGAGATGCGCGGCGGTATCGTCAAACGCGGTACGCCCGTCGAGTCCGGCGTCGTCTACGTCGACGGCCTGCGTATCGGCGATACCGACCCCATCGTCCTGCGCGATCGCCAGAAGCTCGCCAACGACGGCATGGTCACGGCCGTTGCTATCGTCTCGCTCAAGCACAAGAAGATCGAGGCCATCGAGTTCTCGGGCCGCGGCGTCTCGTTTGCCATCGACGACCAGTTCTCTGAGGATGCCTCCGCGTCCATTATGAAGACGATCGAGAAGGGCAAGTTTAGCTTTACGAGCAGCGGCTCCGATGCCATTCGCAAGGCCGTGCGCGATTCGCTCTCCAACTTTATTTGGAGCCGTACGCGCACCCGTCCGATGATCATCCCGGTCGTCATGGAGGTTTAGTTTGGCGCGTGGATCTGCACAAAACGCCAAAGGCAATAAGGCCAATAACCAACCGGCATCTGCTAAGGGTGCCGGTTCCCATCTGCGTGCCAATAAGGGCCACGAGGCGGACTTCGACGATTTTGAGCCTTTGGTTGAGCCCTCGGCCAACCGTGATATCGCCGGCGTGGTCATCGCCGTTTTGGCGATTGCGTCCTTCATTGCCGTGATTTCGCCGGCGACCGCACCCGTTACGGCTGCGGTTGCCGGTTTCTACCACCTGGGCTTTGGTCTGGGCGCCTACGTGCTGCCGATCGTCATTTTGCTGTTTGCCGCCACGCTCTTTTTAGGCGAGGACTCGCCGCTCAACGTACGCTCTGTTGCGGGCGGCGCCGTGGTCTTTATCGCCGTCGTCTCCATTCTTTCGCTGATGGTGCCGGGTACGAGTGTCTCTTGTGACCTTATGTTCACGCCGCAAAATTTGTCCGCCTCGGGTGGCTACATCGGTGCGTTTATTGCGAGTGCGCTGCAGAATGCCCTGGGTAAGCCTATCGCGATGGTAGTCCTGTTGGGCTTTGTCGTCGTGGGCTTGGTCATCATCGGCTTTTCGGTTGGCGGCGTTTTGCGCTCTGCTCGCGACCGTGCGGCCGATTTTGCCGAGCGCCGTCGTGCCGATGTCAACGCCAGCCCGTGGGGTGACGACGAAGCTCTGTCGGTGCCCGGCGTTGCCCGTCCGCACCTGAGCATTCTTCGTCAAAAGGGCTCCGATGCTGCCGTGACCACGGTCATGGGCAACGGTGTGGACCCGGTTTTGGACGATGACGACGAGGACGAGAATCCGTTTGTCGACGTGTCCGAGTCGGTTGAGGCTGAGCGCGCTAAGACGAAGCTGCTGCCGCGCCGCCATGCCAAGAAGGGCAAGGCCACACCCAAGTTGAATACAAGCGAGCCCGACCCGTTTTGGTCCGATAGCGAGATTGAGCTCACCGAGGGCGATGACGAGGATGACGAGGCTCCGATTGAGACCGCAAAGACAACTTTGCTGCCGCGTCGCCATGCCAAGCGCGACCAGGTAACCGGCCAGCTTTCGATGGAAGACGACCCCGATAAGATCGACGAGTCCGAGCCACCGTTTGCCGTGAATCCTGTCTCGGCAGCACCTCAGATTCCCGACTTCTTGAAGCATCCCAAGGTTGCCGATACGGCTGTCGCGGGCGCTGTCGAGGCGCCTACTTCTAGCGATGGGGGAGCGGTCAATGCCCCCGCGGATAACGAGGGCGAAGAAGAGGATGGCCTTAAGCTTCCGCCACTCGAAATCCTGCATGCCAACCCGCAGTCGGCGTCCTCCGCGTCTTCTGACAAGGAGCTGGAACAGACTGCCGAGTCACTGCAATCCACCTTGCTTGAGTTTGGCCGCAGTGCCCGCGTGGTCGGCTGGATCGCCGGCCCCACGGTGACGACCTTTAAGCTGCAACCTGGCGAGGGCGAGCGCGTGAGCAAGATCTCGAGCCTCGAGGACGATATCGCGCTTTCGCTCGCTGCCCAGTCGGTGCGTATCTTTGCCCCGATCCCCGGCACCTCGCTCGTGGGCATCGAGATTCCCAACCGCAAGCGCCAGAACGTCAACCTGGGCGACGTGCTGCCCTATGTGAAGGGCGGTCCGCTTGAGCTCGCCATCGGTCGCGATGCCGAGGGTACGCCGGTCGTCGCCGACCTTGCCAAGATGCCCCACCTGCTGATCGCCGGTACCACGGGTTCCGGTAAGTCGGTCATGATCAACTCCATCATCACGACCCTGCTCATGCGCGCTCTTCCCGAGGACGTTCGCCTGATCATGGTCGACCCCAAGCGCGTCGAGCTTGCGGGCTATAACGGCCTCCCGCATCTCTATGTCCCCGTGGTGACCGAGCCCAAGCAGGCCGCGAGCGCTCTGCAATGGGCCGTGTCCGAGATGGAGCGTCGCCTGAAGGTCTTCGAGCGCCTCAACGTGCGTAAGATCTCGACCTACAACGAAAAGCAGGCCGCCGGCGAGTTTGAGCATTTCGACAACCCGCCGCTAAAGATGCCCTACCTGGTCATCATCATTGACGAGCTCTCGGACCTGATGATGGTCGCCGGTAAGGATGTCGAGGCCTCGATCGTGCGTATTGCTCAGCTGGGCCGTGCCGCCGGTATCCACCTTATCGTGGCCACGCAGCGCCCGAGCTCCAACGTGGTGACGGGCCTCATCAAGGCCAACATCACCAACCGCATCGCCTTTAACGTCGCCACGGGCATCGACTCGCGCGTCATCATCGACCAGATGGGTGCCGAAAAGCTCACCGGTTTGGGCGACATGCTGTTCTCCAAGGTCGACTGGGGCAAGCCCCGCCGTATCCAGGGCTGCTTTGTTTCGGATGATGAGATCAACGAGATTGTCGAGTTCGTCAAGTCGCAGAGTGAGCCAGACTACCACGAGGAGATCCTGTCTGCCGTGGCGCCCGCTTCCATGTCCATGGCGGGTGGCGGCGGCATTGTCCGCACCGGAGTCGCCGAGCCGCAAGACGATGATCCGCTCATTTGGGAAGCCGCCCATATTGTGGTGGAATCGCAGCTTGGCTCCACATCTGGCCTGCAACGTCGTCTGAAGGTTGGCTATGCGCGTGCCGGGCGTATTATGGATATGCTGGAAGAAAAGGGTGTCGTCGGCCCGCCCGACGGTTCCAAGCCGCGCGAGGTCCTGTTGGACGAGGAGGGGCTTGCCGCGCTGGAGTCTGTCGACGCCGAGATGGCACGTGAAGATCGTGAGTTTGGAGGATTCTGATGGCTGCACGCTTTGGTGACATGCTGCTCGAGCAGCGTCGCCGAATGGGCCTTTCCATTCAGCAGGTCGCCAACACCATCAAAATCAGGCCGCAGATCATCGAGTTTTTCGAGACCGGTAACTTTGCTTCGATGCCGCCGCGCGGCTATGCGCAGGGCATGATTTCGAGCTATGCTCGCTTTTTGGGCCTCAATCCGCGCGAGGTCGTCAATGCCTACTTTGACGACCTGATGGCATACGAACGCGAGACGTCCCAGCAGGGCGGTCGTTTTCAGGACGCCGCCGGCTACGTCAATTCGCGCTCCTCGGTCGATAACGGGCGCTTCCTGATGGTTCAGGGCGGTCGTTCGACCCGCTATGGACAGCGTCCTCAGCAGGCCGGTTATATTACCGAGACGGGTTCGGGCGAGGAGATTCGCTCGCAGCGTGACCGGTTCCGCAGTACGCCGATGCCCGAGGACCGTGCACTTCCCGCTGCCCGCGGTGTGGCGCGTGACCCTCGTGTCGGCTATGGCGACGGCGGCTATTCCGATCGCGGTTACCGTGGTGCCTCTATGGGACGCTCTCGCGGTGGCTATTCGGATGCCGATACCACGCAGGTGACGCCGCGTCTTCGCTCTCAATCACAGCCGTATGGCCAGCGCTCTTCGGCTCCGCGTTCGGTCCAGCGTGGCTATCAAGGCCGCGGTGAACTTGCGCCCCGCTCGGGTCAGCGCAGCCTTCAGAGCCAGGGCGGCTATCGCGGCCGTTCCGATAGCAATCGCGGTCGTATGCCTCAGGGAGGCGGCCGCAGCAGTTCCAGTTGTGGACGCGGCGGATCACGTACTCCTCAAAACAACGTGCTCGATCCGCGTATCGTCTACGCCGGCATCGGTGCCGTGGCGTTACTGCTGATCGTGCTCATCGTGGTGCTTCTGCGCGGCTGCGCATCTTCGGCGCCCGAGACCACGCCCGAGACGCCCACTGCCACCAAGACGACGACTAAGAAGTCTTCTAAGAAGACCGAAACGGTCGACGAGGATGAAGACACCGATGAGGCGACGGATGAGTCGACTGATTCGGACGCCACCAAGACGACGGCCAAGAAGGAAGAGAACGAGGTCACGAAGGTCAAGGTCTCCGTTGCCAAGGGAAAGACCGCGTGGATTGAGGTCAAGGTCGATGGAAAGTCGGTCTATGGCGCCCAGGCGACTGGCCCCTTTGAGCAGGAGTACACGCCCGAGTCCTCGATCGAGATCACCACGTCCAAGCCTTCCGATGTCACCGTTACCAAGAACGGCGAAAAGGTCCGTTACGATACCAAGACCTCGGGCGTGGCGCGTGTGACGATCACCGTTCCCAAGAAGGAGACGACTGATTCCGAGAATGGTGAAAGTTCTGATGGTACCGACACCACCGATGGTACCGACACCACCGACGGCACCGATGCCCAGTCCACGGATGGCGCCGATACCGCATCTGACGGTCAGACGCCCACCGATTCTACCGACTATTCGTACGATAGCTACTAAGCCGCTCGTACGCGAAAGGAAACATCATGGCTAAAGATTCCAGCTTCGACGTCGTGTCCGAGGTCAACATGCAAGAGGTCGACAACGCCTTCCAGCAGACCACGCGCGAGATTTCCCAGCGCTATGACCTTAAGGATTCCGGCGCCACGATCGAGCTTTCGAAGGGCGACAAGCTCTTTACGATCAACGCCCCGGCCGACTTTGTCTCCAAACAGATTATCGACGTGTTGAGCTCCAAGCTCATCAAGCGCGGCATCGACCTCAAGGCTGTCTCGTGGGATGCTCCGCAGGCGGCGTCGGGCGGCACCGTGCGCGTGCTCGGCCATATCGTCGAGGGTATCGACCAGGCGACCGCCAAGAAGATCAACAAGGACATCAAGGACCAAAAGCTCAAGGTCAAGGTGACCATCGAGGCCGACAAGCTGCGTGTTTCCTCTGCTTCGAAGGACGCGTTGCAGACCGTGATCCAGTTCCTGCGCGACCAGGACTACGGCCAGCCGCTGCAGTTCACCAACTACCGCTAATATCAATCGAAAGGACCGCTCTCCAACATGGATACACCGTTGGGCTCCGTGCTCTACATCACCCTCGGGTGCGCTAAGAACGAGGTTGACACCGACCGCATGCGTTCTCTTTTGACCGCCGCGGGCTACGAGGAGGCATTCGACCCGCAGGATGC
This sequence comes from Collinsella aerofaciens, assembly GCF_032584215.1. Classification (GTDB taxonomy): domain Bacteria; phylum Actinomycetota; class Coriobacteriia; order Coriobacteriales; family Coriobacteriaceae; genus Collinsella. The sequence continues at coordinate 39,869 of NZ_JAWHPN010000008.1, forward strand.
CGACATCGCCATCGTCAATACTTGCTCGTTCCTCGCCTCCGCAACGTCCGAGAGCATCGAGACCACGCTCGAGCTCGCCAACGAGGTTCAGGACGGCGTTCGTTCTTGCCCCATCGTTATGTGCGGCTGCGTGCCGTCGCGCTATGGCGATGACCTGCCTGACGAGCTGCCCGAGGTCGCTGCCTTTGTGAAGGCCGACGAGGAAGATGGCATCGTGGCGGTCATCGATGGCGTGCTGGGTGTCGAGCGTGAGATTGCAGCCTATATCCCGCAGGTCAAACGTACCGTCGAGGGTGCTGTCGCTTACGTCAAGATTTCCGATGGCTGCAACCGCTTCTGCAGCTTCTGCATGATTCCCTACATCCGCGGCCGCTATCATTCGCGCAATGCCGAGAGCATCATCTCCGAGGTGCGCGACCTGGTTGCCGGCGGTGTGCGCGAGATCGTGCTGATCGGCCAGGACACGGGCATCTGGGGTACCGACTTTGCCGACGAGGACGTCGCCGATGGCTCGCCGCGCAATCTGGCGCAGCTGCTGTGTGCCGTCGCCGAGGCCGTGCGCCCGCACAACGTCTGGGTCCGCGTGCTCTATCTGCAGCCCGAGGGCATGACTGACGAGCTCATTGAGACCATTCGTGATACGCCCGAGGTGCTGCCCTATATCGATATCCCCGTGCAGCACTGCGACGCGCGCATTCTCAAGGCCATGCGTCGCTCCGGTTCGCGCCAGGAGCTCGAGGATCTGTTCCGCGACCTTCGTGAGCGTATCCCCGGCATCGTGATCCGTTCCACGGCCATGGTCGGCTTCCCGACCGAGACCGACGACGAGTTCCGCGACCTTATCGACTTTATGGACACCGTCGGCTTTGACTACACGAGCGTCTTTGCCTACTCGCAGGAGGAGGGCAGCCTGGCCGCTAAGATGGAGGGTCAGGTCGACGAAGAGGTCAAGCTCGAGCGCGCCCAGGAGGCCATGGACCTGGCCGAGTCGCTCGGTTTTGCCGCCACCGCCGCCCATGTGGGCGAGCGCGCCCAGGTGATCGTCGACGGTATCGAAGAGACCGAGGACGGCGCCGAGCTGATCGGCCATGCCTGGTTCCAGGCGCCCGATTCCGATGGAGCGGTGCATCTGGACGCCAGCGAGGCGTCCGTGGGCGATATTCTGATTGTCGAGTTTACCGATAGCTTCTGCTATGAGCTTATCGGTCATGTTGTGGAGTAGGAGAGCGTCGTGGCTAACGAGAGCAATAAGGAACTGACGAGTGTCTGGACGCCCGCCAACATCGTGACGTGCGTGCGCATCGTCTTTATCCCGGTGTTCATGATCGTGTCGGCGCTTTCTCACACGAGTGTTGCCGGTACGGATTGGAGCACCTTTGACGGTCCGCTCGCCGCCGCTGCCTTCATTCTGTATGTGATCCTGTCGTGCACCGATAAGGTCGACGGTTATCTGGCACGCTCGCGCAACGAGATCACCGATTTCGGCAAGTTCTTGGACCCCATCGCCGACAAGCTGCTGGTGTTCTCGGCCCTGCTGCTGTTCTTGGATTTTGGCGCCGTAACCGTGTGGTCCGTGTTTATTATCCTGTTCCGCGAGCTGCTGGTGAGCGCCCTACGCATGGTTGCGAGTGCGGCCGGCGTGGTTGTTGCGGCCGATAAGCTCGGCAAGTACAAGACGGCAACCACGATGGTCTCCATCTGCGGTTACCTGTGCGTTTTTGCTATGGCCGGCTTGCACCTTGGCCCGGTGGCGCTGACGCTCGGCATCTACTCGGTGTCACGCTTCCTGTATGCCGTTGCCGTTGTCTTGACCGTTATCTCGGGCGCCCAGTACTTCTGGAACTGCCGCAAGATCGTCTTTTCGGTCTAGGTCCTGGTGGGTATGACGGTCTCTTTTGAGCAGATTTCCGCACACAATGAGGAGCTGGCGCGCGATATTGTCGAGCGCGCGAGCGCTCGGGGCGTGACGGTTTCGACGGCTGAGTCGCTGACGGCGGGTATGATCGCCTCGACGATTGCGGATATCCCGGGCGCCTCGGCGGTGTTGCGTGGCGGTGCGGTGACTTACTGCGATGAGATTAAGCATCGCGTTCTTGGTGTTGAGCAGGAGACGCTCGACCGCTATACCGCGGTGTCGCATCAGACCGCGCGCGAGATGGCGGTGGGTTCGCTGGAGCTGTACCAGAGCGATATTGCAGTGAGCGCAACGGGTTATGCCGGCCCCGGCGGTGGCACTGAGGGCGATCCGGCGGGCACTTTCTATATTGGCTGGGCGTATCGCGCGGCTTATGGGGAAGTCCCGGTTGTGGACTCTGTGCGCTGCCACTATGAGGGCGACCGTTCGTGTGTTCGTGCCCATGCGGTCGCGGAGGCATTGGGGCGCATTGCCCTTGTGCTCAACTCTATGGAATAGACGTGTTTTAAGGGGCCTCCGAGCCCCTTAATTGTGGAGATAGGGACCTTAGGCTCATTTGGCGTTTGTGCTGGTTGTAGATGTATTTTTGCCTGCCTTGTTCATATTTGGTCCTTTGTGGTCAAGCATTTGGTCAGTGTTTGGTCGGCGTTTGGTTGGGTTTTGGAAAGACCGCCTGCATATGATTGGCCTGAACGGTTGACCACGAACAGCCGTTCGTTTATTATCGATGCAGGTTGTTAAGAGGAGGGCTATTCATGGCCAAGAATTCAGGTCCCGTACGTACCGTTCATGCTCGCACGACGGGTAAAGAGCGCGATGAGATGATCGCCACCACCAAGGCCGAGATCGAGAAGAAATTCGGCCAGGGTTCCATCATGAGGTACGGCGACGGTGGTCCCGAGCTCGAGGTCGAGGCCATTCCCACGGGCGCCCTGGCCCTCGATGCCGCGCTGGGTATCGGCGGCGTGCCGCGCGGCCGTATCGTCGAGATTTACGGTCCTGAGTCCTCCGGTAAGACGACGCTTTCGCTCGAGATCCTGGCCGAGGCCCAGGCAATGGGTGGCGTTGTGGCATTTATCGATGCCGAGCACGCGCTCGATCCCACGTATGCCGCGCGCATCGGCGTGGATATCGACGAGGTACTGATTTCCCAGCCCGATACGGGTGAGCAGGCGCTCGAGATCGTTGACATGCTCGTGCGTTCCGGTGCCATCGATGCCATCGTCGTCGACTCCGTCGCCGCGCTGACCCCGCGTGCCGAGATCGAGGGAGAAATCGGCGACACTACGGTCGGTCTTCAGGCTCGCCTGATGAGCCAGGCGCTCCGCAAGCTCGCCGGCTCGCTGTCCAAGTCCAACACGACGTGCATCTTCATTAACCAGCTGCGTGAGAAGATCGGCGTCATGTTCGGCAACCCCGAGACTACGACGGGCGGCCGCGCCCTTAAGTTCTTCTCTTCGGTGCGTATCGACATTCGCCGTATCGACAGCATTAAGCTTAAGGACGAGGTTATCGGTAACCGCGTGCGCGCCAAGGTCGTTAAGAACAAGGTGGCAGCTCCGTTCCGTTCTGCTGAGTTCGACATCATGTACGGTACGGGCATCTCTAAGGAGGGCTCGATTCTGGACATGGCTGTCGAGTGCGGCATCTGCAAGAAGATGGGCTCCTGGTTTGCCTATGGCGAGGACAAGCTCGGCAACGGTCGCGAGGCCGCCAAGGCGTTCCTGCGCGAACACCCCGATTGTGCCGACGAGATTGAGCATAAGGTCCGCCTTGCCTGTGGACTTGAGTTTGATGACGATGCTCCGTCCGAGGTCGAGCTGACCGATCAGCCTGCGCCTGAGGAGTTTGACGAGCTTTACGCCATCGATGGTTCCGCCATGCTCGATGATGACGACGAGTAACGGTTACGCTCATGTCGTATACGGTGACCGAGGCCACGGTCGTCTTTCCCGATAAGAAGGCGGCCTCCTCGTTCTCGAGCGGGTATGCGTCCAAAAAGCCTTGCGCACATATCGATTGTGAGCTTGAGGGCGGTTTTGAGCGGTCCATTTGGATTCCCGTGCGGGTCGCGCGGCTGTATGTCAAAAACCGCCCCGATCTTCCCTGTGATTGGGATAACTTTCGTGAGGCGGTGCAGCTCATTGAGCGTAAATGTGCACTCACCATGGTGACCGAGATGTTATCGCGCCGCGACCATGCGACGGGTGAGGTCCGTGACAAGCTGGCTCGCTACGGCTTTCACCAGCCCGCGATCGATTTCGCCGTCGAGCGCGCCACCGAGTATCGCTTTTTAGACGAGAGCCGCTTTTGCTCGTACTTTATCGAGGAGCGCAAGCGGCGCGGTTGGGGACAGCGCAAAATCGAGACCGAGCTCAAGCGCCGTCATGTCGTGCTCGAAGACATTCCCGGTTATCCCGAGGATTATTTTGCCGCCGAAGACGATTTGGCGCGTGCGTCAGCCCTGCTCGCCAAGCGTCGTGTTCCAGAGACGCGCGGATTCGAAAAACTGGTTCGGTTTTTGATGGGCAAAGGCTTCTCGTATCACGTCGCCGCCGATGCCGTTAAGGCACGTCTCGATGCCGAACGCGAGGAATGTGCAGTTTAGGCGTATGCGCTTTGTGGCCCTGCCGTTCACCGCGTTTTAGCCGCCGTGCCGGGGCCCTTTATTTGACAGTTGTTGTGGTTCAACGTACGATAAACACTGTCATTTGCTTTGTGATATGTGCTCATCTGTGATGAGTTTGTTTATATGTTTATCTGTATCCGACCCGCATAAGCTGCGCCCATATTACTCAAATGGCGCGAGCCGTTCGTAAGGACGGTTCGCTTTGTTGTGTAACGAATCCATAAAAAGGAGTGAGCATGCCTATCATCGCAGCGCTCGTTGGCATCGTTTTGGGTGCCATCGCCGCCATTGCCTACATGCGCACCGCCAAGCAGGGTAGTCTTCACGAGGCCGACGAAAAGATCCAGTCGGCACACGCACAGGCTGAGTCCCTGATCGGTGATGCTAAGCGTCAGGCCGAGACCCTCAAAAAAGAGGCTCTGCTCGAGGCTAAAGAGGAGATCATCAAGAACAAGCAGGCCGCCGAGGCCGAGGACAAGCAGCGTAAGAGCGAGATTCGTACGCTCGAGAACCGCGTGATGCAGCGCGAGGAGTCCCTTGATCGCCGAAACGACGCTCTCGACAAGCGTGAGCACCAGCTGTCCAGCCAGGCCGGTCAGGTCGAGAAGCGCTCCCGCGAGCTCGAGGAGCTCTGCGCCAAGCAGACGTCCGAGCTCGAGCGTATCGCCGACCTGACCCGCGAGGACGCCCACAAGGAGCTCCTCGATAAGGTTCGCGGCGAGGTCACCCATGAGGCTGCCACGATCATTCGCGAGTCCGAGCAGCAGGTTCGCGCCGAGTGCCACAAGACCGCCCAGGAGATTTTGTCCCTGGCGATTCAGCGCTGCGCTGCCGACCACACAGCCGAGGTCACCGTTACCTCCGTGCACATTCCCTCTGATGACCTCAAGGGCCGTATCATCGGTCGCGAGGGTCGCAACATCCGGACCTTCGAGCAGGTTTCCGGCGTCAACCTCGTGATCGACGACACGCCTGAGACCGTCGTTCTTTCGAGCTTCGACCCGGTCCGTCGTGAGACCGCCCGTGTTGCCCTCGAGAACCTCATCGCCGACGGCCGCATTCACCCCGCCCGCATCGAGGAGATGTATCACAAGGCTGCCGACCTGGTTCAGCAGCGCGTGCGCGAGGCCGGCGAGCAGGCTGCCTTCGATACCGGCATCCACGACCTGCACCCCGAGATCGTCAAGACCCTTGGTGCCCTGCGCTACCGTACCTCGTTTGGTCAGAACGTGCTTCAGCACTCCCTCGAAGTCTCTGACCTGTGCGGCGTGATGGCTTCCGAGCTTGGCCTGGACGTTGTGACCGCCAAGCGCGCCGGCCTGCTGCACGACCTGGGCAAGGCAATCGACCATGACGTCGAGGGCCCGCATGCCGTCATCGGCGCCGAGCTTGCCCGCCGTTATGGCGAGAAGCCCGTTATCGTCCACGCTATCGAGGCTCACCATGCCGACGTCGACCCCAACACGGTGCTCGATGTCCTGGTACAGGCCGCCGATGCTGTCTCTGCCTCTCGCCCCGGTGCCCGTCGCGAGTCTGCCGAGAACTACATCAAGCGTCTTGAGAAGCTCGAGGAGATCGCCAACTCCCATGATGGCGTCGAGCGTACCTATGCCATGCAGGCTGGTCGCGAGGTCCACGTCATGGTTCAGCCGGACAAGATCTCCGATGCCCAGTCCACGGTCCTGGCTCACGATATCGCCCATCAGATCGAGGAAGAGATGGAGTATCCCGGTCAGGTGCGCGTCGTCGTGATTCGCGAGAGCCGCGCTGTCGATATCGCTAAATAACATGAGCGACGCGAACGAGCTCATCTCATTTATCGCGTCGATGTCGGGGGAGGGCAACCTTCGCGTCGAGGAGAACCTTGGCGAGGGTTATGTCCGCCTCCGCGTTTCGGAGGCCGAGCGGCGCCAGGCAAAGCACGACATTCAGCATGTCGAGGATATCGTCATCGAAATGCTCCGTAATGCTCGCGATGCCGGCGCCGACAAGGTCTATCTCGCCACGACCAAGGAAGATGGCATCCGCACGCTCGTCTTTCTGGATAACGGTTCGGGCGTTCCGCAGGATATGCAAGAGCGAATCTTCGATGCCCGCGTTACCTCCAAGCTCGAGAGCATGAAGATGGACCGTTGGGGCGTTCACGGTCGTGGCATGGCATTGTTTTCGATCAAGCAGAACACCGACGAGGCCCGTGTGGTCACGTCCGGTGTCGATCTTGGCTCGGCCTTTAAGGTGAGCGTTGCGGCCGACCGCCTCAGCGAGCGTGCCGATCAGTCCAGCTGGCCCCAGGCCGTCAAGGATGAGGATGGACGTTATGTCTGTGCTCGCGGTCCGCATAATATTATTCGCGCTGCTTGTGAGTTTGCGCTCGAGGAGTTGCGTGGTTGCGATGTCTATCTTGGTTCTCCGTCTGAGATTGCCGCGACCCTTTATGCTCAGGCGTCAAGTCGGTTTGATACGTCGCGTCTCCTGTTTATTGATGACGAGAGCGAGCTTCCGGTTGTCGATCGTTTAGGCCTTGCCTCTGATGCCGAGGACTTTATCCGTATCTGTTCGGGTTTGGGTCTTGAGATGTCCGAGCGCACGGCTCATCGCATTTTGGCAGGGCAGATTAAGCCCGTTCGCGGTGTGACCGCGCGTCTGCTGCGCGAGCGTGATTCGTCCACGCATGCGCCGGCTCCTGTCGATCTTGCGAAGGATCGTCGCGGGCTACGTATTGCCAAGGATGACATGGCACAGTTTTCGCGTGCTGTGGAGCGTGACTTTAATGACCTTGCCGCCCGGTACTATCTCAACCTTTGCGGCGACCCAAAGATTCGTGTTTCGCGTGATCGAATCACTGTGACCTTCGATCTTGCCAAAGAGGAATAGTGCCTTTACCGAGTCCACTCGGTACGATACAGTTATTGCAGTTAAAACGTACTTTTAAACGCAGGAGTTTCTTCATGGATTGCCTGAAGGTATCAAGCAAATCATCGCCCGCGTCCGTTGCCGGCGCCATCGCCGGCATGGTCAAGGATGGTGTACCCGTCAACATCCAGTGTGTCGGCGCCGGTGCTGTCAACCAGGCCATTAAGGCCGTTGCTATCGCGCGCGGTTTTTTGATTCCAACCGGTTTTGATATTTCCTGCGCGCCCGTGTTCTCCGACATCCTCATTAACGGGGAGTCGCGCACGGCCATCCGCCTTTCTATCTACGTTCACCAGATCAATCGAGCTGCTATGGATAACGTCGTCATGGATGATGTTAAGCCTGTGGCATAGCTTCCGCTTGCCTCGATTCGCCTCCCTTCCATCGTTAGGACTTATGCACATGGACCAGCGTTCCGTACGCGATATTCTTGCCGGTAAAACCTACTTTATCCGCACCTTTGGCTGCCAGATGAATCAGCACGATTCCGAGCGCGTGAGCGGCCTGCTCGATTCGTATGGCTGCCTCATGGCGCTCGATCCCGAGCATGCCGATATCGTTGTCTTCATGACATGCTGTGTGCGTGAGGCCGCCGATACTCGCCTGTACGGTCAGTGTAATTCCTGCAAAAGCCTGCCGTCTTCGCCTTCGGGCAAGCGCGTGGTTGCCGTGGGCGGCTGCATCGCGCAGCGTGATGGCGAGGGGCTGCTCACCAACGTCGATAACGTCAATGTCATCTTTGGCACGCATTCTATCGCACATGTGGCCGAGCTCATTGCCGAGGCGTTCCTTGACGGCAAGCGTCATATCCGCACCAATGAGCATGAGGATACGGATGCTATGAGCATGCCGTGGCATCGCGAGACCCAGTATCACGCTTGGGTGCCCATCATGACGGGCTGCAATAATTTCTGTACCTATTGCATCGTTCCGTACGTGCGCGGTCGCGAAAAGAGCCGCCCCTTCGAGGAGATTGTCGACGAGGTGACCGGTTTGGTGCGCCAGGGCGTGCGTGAGATTACGCTGCTGGGCCAAAACGTTAACTCATATGGTCGCGATCTGTTTGGTAAGCCGCGTTTTGCCGATCTCCTGCGTGCCGTGGGCGATACGGGTGTGGAGCGCATCTTCTTTACGTCTTCGCATCCCAAGGATCTGCTGCCCGAGACCATCGACGCCATGGCCGAAACGCCTGCCGTTATGCCGCAGCTGCATCTGGCCGTTCAGTCGGGTTCGACGCGCATTCTTAAAGAGATGAATCGCCGTTATACACGCGAGGACTATTTGGGCCTGGTCGATCGCATCCGCAATCGCATGCCCGATATCGCGCTCTCGACCGACATTATCGTTGGCTTCCCGGGCGAGACTGAAGAAGACTTTGAGCAGACGCTTTCACTTGCCGAGACGGTCCGCTATGCCCAGGCCTATACCTTCATCTATTCCAAGCGCGCCGGTACCCCGGCCGCAGAGATTGACGATCCTACGCCGCATGAGGTTATTCTCGAGCGTTTCAACCGCCTGGTTAAGGTTATCGAGACTACGGCACACGAGTATAACCAGGGTGAGCTTCATACTGTGGTGCCGGCGCTCATTGAGGGAACGAGTAAAAAGAACGACGCGGTCCTGCTGGGCAAGAGTCCCAAGAATCAGACCGTGCATGCGCCTATCCCCGAGGGTTACAGCATCGATCAGTTTGTTGGCAAGATCGTTGATGTTGACGTTGACGTTGCCAAGACCTGGTATTTGTCCGGCTCCGTTGTGGGCGAGCCGCGCTAATGGTTTCTCCCAGGGCAGGACTTTCCGCCGTTGCGATCGTCGGTCCGACGGCGGTTGGTAAGAGTGATGTTGCCGACCGTTTGGCCGCTCGTCTTTTGTCCGAAGTGCTGTCGTGCGATGCGATGCAAATCTATCGCGGCATGGACATCGGTACCGCAAAGATGGCGCCCGATGAGTGTACGGCGCCGCTGCGTCTCGTCGACATTGTAGAGCCGGGTGTGGCATATTCTGCCGCGCTTTATCAGGCTGACGCTCGCGCGCATGTTGAACGTCTCCTTGGTTCGGGTCGCCTGCCGGTTTTTTGTGGAGGTACGGGGCTGTATCTCAAGGCCGCACTCGATGAGATGGATTTTCCCTCGGGCGAGCTTGTGGACGATCGTCGCGCGGGGTATCAGGAACTTGCCGAGCGCATAGGCGAGGAAGCGCTGCACGCGCTGCTTGCCGAGCGTGACCCCGAGTCCGCTGCGGTCATCCATCCCCATAATGTTCGTCGCGTGATTCGCGCGCTCGAAATGCACGATGATGGTGTGTCCTACGCGCAGCAAAAGTTGCAGTTTAGTGTTCCGCGCGAGCATTATCATGCCCTATGGTTTGGTCTGACGCGTAATCGCGAGGTGCTCTACGAGCGCATTAACCTGCGTGTCGATATGATGTTTGAGCAGGGTCTTGTCAATGAGGTCCGCAGTCTTATGGGGCAGGGGCTGGGAGATGCCCTGACGTCGATGCAGGCAATTGGCTATAAAGAGATCATCGATGCTTTCAATGGCTTGATAAGCATGGATGAGGCTCGCGAACTCATCAAGATGCGTTCGCGTCGCTATGCCAAACGTCAGCTTTCGTGGTTTAAACGCGATGACCGCATCGTGTGGTTCGATATGGACGAGTTTACGATCGATGGGGTCGTTGAGGACATCCTGCATCGTATTGAGGCTGCCTAATGGCCCGTTTCCCCCTTGTTCCCACGGCACCCGAGCCCGAGCGTGCCATATTAGTTGGTGTTGAGTGGCGCGACAATGCATGGCCGCTCGATCGTTCGCTTGACGAGCTTGAGCGCCTGGCCCATACGGCTGGCGCCCAGTGCGTGGCGCGTTTGTCGCAGCGTCTGGTTAAGCCGTATCCAAAATCGTTTATCGGTTCCGGTAAGGTTGAAGAGCTGTGCGGCCTGGTGCATCGCATGGATGCCGATGTCGTAATTTTTGACGACGACCTGACGCCCTCACAGCAATCCTATTTGGAGAAAGCCGTGGGCGAGCCGGTAAAGATTATCGATCGTACGGCACTGATCCTTGATATCTTTGGCCTGCATGCTCAGACGCGTGAGGGACGCCTACAGGTACAGCTGGCGCAGCTTCAATATCTGTTGCCTCGTCTGCGTGGCATGTGGAGCCATCTTGCCAAGGAGCAGACGCGCGGCGGCATCGGTTCGCGCTTTGGCCAGGGTGAAAGCCAGCTCGAGGTTGACCGTCGCCTCATTCGCAATAAGATTGCCGCGCTTCGTCGTGAGCTCAAGCAGGTTGAACAGCGTCGCGATGTCCAGTCCAAGAGCCGCATTGAGTCACCGGCGTTTCGCGTCGCGTTAGCCGGTTATACCAATGCCGGTAAATCGACGTTGCTCAATCGCCTGACCGGCTCTACGGTACTTTCGCAGGACAAGCTGTTTGCTACGCTCGACCCGACGACGCGTTCGTATCGCCTGCCCGGCGGTCGCGGCATGACGATTACCGATACCGTTGGCTTTATTCAAAAGCTACCGCATGGTCTCGTTGATGCCTTTAAGTCCACGCTGTCTGAAGTTCTTGGTGCCGATCTGATCCTTAAAGTTGTGGATGCCTCTGACGAGGACTACGAGCGCCAGCTCGAGGCAGTCGATCGCGTTCTTGACGAGATCGGTGCCGGCGAGCGTTTGACGCTTACGGTGTTCAATAAAATCGATTTTCTCGATAGCGTTGATTGATTGAGTTTCCGTCGTCGCTATCCCGAGGCCGTGCTGTTCTCGGCCCAGACGGGCGAGGGACTTGACGATCTCGTCGACCGTATTGCTCGTGAGGCGGCTGCCACCGATGTGTTGCTCTCCGCTGATATCCCGTATCGCGAGGGCGCCCTCATCACGCTGGTGCATGAACAGGGAACCCTTTTGCACGAGGAATATCTTGAGGGCGGCGTTCGTATTGTTGCGAAGCTGCCGGCTCGTATCGCGCCGCGGCTCAAGCGTTATCGCACCGAGTAGACGAGCTCCAAAAAGCCCAGAATAATGGGCTGATGCAGTAGATAAAAGGGGAGTGCGTGACGTCCAAGGCTGGCGAGCGCCGGGATGGGATTGGCGTAGGCCCAGCTTGGGACGGTCTTATCGATTCCCTGCGCTATGTGTGCGGCGAAGTATCCTGCAAGATACATAAAGAAAAACGGGATGATGGGGTAGTAATCACCTGAAACAAACCCAGGGCTCGGAAATCCCAGCCACGCCAGGTAGGGGACAGGATAGATCGTTTTGGGGATACTCCAGGTGAGGGCGAACAACACAAGGCATAGGGACATGCCCCATCTCGCCGATATCTTCTTAAGGACGGGATCGGTCAACGCCACGATGCCGGTACATGCGGCCATGCAGTAGATGATGCCAAAGTTCACTGAATCGTCGACCGATACGAGCGTTGTTGCAATCCAGACGACCAAAGCTGCGGCAGCGTATTTGGCCGCTCGTTTAGCATTGTTGCGTGAGAGGGTGCACATCCAACCCGCGATAAACAAGAATACCCAGCTGATGCTGGCACGCCAGATGTCTTGAAAGACAGTCTGTGTAAACCAGGGCATATCCCAACCGTACAGGTAAGCGAGATCGTAACAAGCGTGAAAACCTGCCATTGAAATCATCGTAAACCCGCGGACGGTATCAAAGATGGTGATGCGTTTTTGCATTACGAGAACCGGCGCATCAAGCCGACGACTTTGCCCAAGATAACGGGATTCGTTGCATAGATAGGCTCCATGGTGTCATTCTCGGGCTGCAGGCGTACGCGTCCCTGCTCCTTGTAGAACGTCTTGACGGTCGCTGAACCATCAATCATGGCCACGACAATTTCGCCGTTCATGGCACTCTTTTGTTCACGGACGATGATGTAATCGCCATTGAAGATGCCGACATTGATCATTGAGCTCCCATGCACCTCAAGGATAAAGGAACCCTGATCGGTGGCGATTTCGGTCGGGATAGTAAAAGTGTCTTCGATATTCTGTTCGGCCAGAATGGGAATCCCAGCCGCGACGCGACCAACGAGCGGTAGCGAGACCGTTCCGCGAGGTGCGGTGGGCTCGTCAGATTTAGAAATTGAGACAGAGGAACCGTCCTCGTTAAAGAGTTCCAGGGCGCGCGGTTTGGTGGCATCGCGCTTGAGTAGCCCGCGCGCCTCCAGAGCAGATAGATGGGCGTGCACGGTGCTGGGGGAGGAAAGACCCACGGCAGAAGCCATCTCGCGCACGCTGGGCGGATAACCCTTCTCCTGCTGATATTCCTTGATGAAGTCGTAAATTTGCTGCTGACGCTTGGTAATTTTGCGAGCCATCAGGGCATCCTCTCTACCCATGTCAAACAAATGTTCGAATTTTGCTTGACAGGAACAACTGTTCGAAGATAATAATAACCGAACATTCGTTCTCGCGCTAGACATTTTTGTCCGCGCGGCTTGATAAAACTGTTCTCAGCAAAACACGCGAGAGGAGAACATGATGAACGCAACGAATATGGTCCAGGGAAACCTCGCCCTTAAGCTCGAGACGCCTGCCGCGCCCGCTTTTACTGTTGTCAAGGGTGGACGTTCCGGTTATCAGCCTTTGCCCGTAAAGTCTGCTCGCACTCAGTATGCTGTTGCCGCGTCGACTCCCGCTGCCCTGAAGGTCTCGACGATTGTTGCCGTCGCCGTTGCGCTCACGCTCTTTTTTGTCCTCGCTACGTCTGTCTTTAGCGCTCGTCACGCCGCGTATGCCGAGTCCGTTTCCAACGTTACCTACGAGACCATTCGCGTTCAGCCTGGTGATTCTCTTTGGTCGCTTGCCGAGGAATATCCAATCGAAGGCCTTTCCACGCAAGAGACTTCCGACATGATCCGTAACGTCAATCATCTGGAGCATGGTTCGCTCGCCGCCGGTGCGCATCTTAAGGTTCCTGCTCGTTCGTAATCATTATCGCGCTGCGCATGGTACCCTTGTTATCGTTTAAGAGGAGGTACCATGCGCTGTCCCAAATGCGGCAAGGCACATACCCGCGTCGTTGATTCTCGTATGCAGGAGTCAAATAACACCATTAAACGTCGCCGCGAATGTTGCTCGTGTAACTATCGCTTTACAACGTTCGAACGATGCGAAGACCCAATCGAGGTCATTAAGTCCGACGGATCCAAGCAGCGGTTCGATCGCAATAAGCTGCTCGTCGGCTTGGTGCGCGCCACCATCAAGCGTGATATCGACACTAAGAAGCTCAATGAGATTATCGACGATATCGAGGTCGAGCTGCGCTCTCGCACGCTGACGGCCGTCACGTCCCATGAGTTGGGTGATATGGTGCTCAAGCGCTTGGCCAAGATCGACAAGGTGGCGTACATCCGCTTTGCCTCGGTCTACCGCGATTTCAAAGACGTCGATGAGTTTCTGCAAGAGCTCGACAAGCTAAGGTGATTCCATGTCCAACATTACCATCAACATAAAGCGTCTCGATCCCACCGTCGAGCTTCCCAAATACGCCCATCCCACCGATGCCGGCTTGGATCTGCGCTCCAACGAGGACTGCGTCCTGAAGCCCTTCGAACGCCGTCTGGTCTCTACTGGGTTGGCCATCGCCCTGCCCGACGGCTACGCCGGCTTTGTCCAGCCCCGCAGCGGCTTGGCCATCAAGCAGGGCCTGTCTATAGTCAATACGCCGGGCCTCATCGACGCCCACTACCGAGGAGAACTCAAGGTTATCCTCATCAACCTGGATCCCTCCAACAATATCCAAATCAACAAAGGCGACCGCATAGCCCAACTCGTCATCCAAGAAGTCCCCACGGTCAACCTCGTAGAAGTAGAAGAACTAGACGAAACCGACCGGGGCAAAGGAGGCTTCGGCTCTAGCGGCGTCGCTTAGTCTTTTGCTTCGTTGAACGGAGTGCCGTAATGTCCGCTCGCCCCTGGGATGCCCCTATATATCATCCCGTGCTCAAACATTCTCGCTGCGCTGCGAAACTGCGCGCGGGACGATATATAGGGGCCTCCCAGGGGCGAGCTACGTTTACATGCTCGCAATCGGTTATGGCTTCCCATCTGAAGCCTAATGCTGTATCTAGAAGCTGTGTCTAACAAGTAATCCGATCTGACAAAGAGACGGCTCCTTTGTCAGATCGGATTACTTTGATTTCTTGTTTTCGAGTTTCCCTTCGCTGCTTTTAGTAGGCTAACCGATATGGCTGCTAGTGCGTACGTATAGCCGTGGCGCAGGCCGCCCACACATATCGTTCCACGCGCAGTTTCGCAGCGAGCGAAGCGAAGCGAGAATGTTTGAGCATGGAATGATATGTGTGGGCGGCCTGCGCCACGGCGGACAGTCCGGTGCTAGCGGATATGCGCGGGTTTTCCGCCCCAGTAGAAGCGGCAGAAGGCTCGTTTGCGCTTTTGGGGCTTGCCTACTAGCTCCATGGTTGCGATGGCGATGTCTTTGGCAGCGTGAGGGCGGCGCAGTACTTCGCCGTTGATGAGTAGGGCTTTGAGTGATTCGGGATGGTCGTGCAAGTGACGTAGGGTTACGATGAGTTCTCGTGCGGTGGTGACATGCATGCTGGCGCCCATGCCGGTGAGCATCGTGGTGTTGGCCTTTTCTTGACCGTATGATTTGCCCAGCAGGATCATCGGCAGATGTGCGCATAGGCACTCGGTGACCGTGAGTCCGCCCGATTTGAGGATTGCCAGGTCGCAGCCGTGCATGAGGGCCGCCATGTCGTCCACGTAGTCCAGAACCGTGACGTTGTCGAGCTTCATGGCGTCGAAGAGCGTCTTGAGTCGGGCGGCGTATTCCTTATCCTTGCCCGGTAAAAAGACAAAGTGCATGTCCTCAAAGCTGCGTAAGAAGGGGAGCGTGTGGTCCATCGCGGCGCGGAAACGCACGTATGGTTGGGGCAAACTGGCGCCGGCCATCACCAATACGACGGTTTTGTCTATGGGGAGATTGAACTTGCTCAGCTCATCCTCGCGTTTGTAATCGGTATCGAAACCGGCTCGGATGGGGATGCCCGTTATGCGGATCTTTGACTCGGGAACCTTGCGCGGGCGCAGCGTTTCGGCCATAAACTCGTTGGCTACACAGAATAGGTCGGTGTCCTTGTGGGGCCAAAAGCCTTCGACTTCGTAATCGGTCGGCACGCAGATGACCGGGTAATCGATACCCGTGATGACGCGGGCGCCCACAGCGACGTTGGCCGCCGTAATGTGTGTTGCGACCACGGCTATGGGCCTGCGGGTCCGGACGTATTCGTTGAAGGCGGGGAACATAATTCGTGACCATGCTGTGCCGCCGCCCCAGAGCAGATGTCCTGTAAGCGTATATCGCCAGGTCAGGTCGTAAATGGGACGCGTGGCGCCGGTAAACGACGCTGCTGTTTTATTACCATCGAATTTAATACGTCCAAAATCAAGGATATCGAGCACTTCAATTTCAATATCCTCAGGGATTCCCTTGGTGCCGCGGATAAGGTCAAATGCTTGTGCAATCGCGTTGGCGGCGGCTTTGTGGCCCGATCCAACCGATGCGTGCACAATGGTTACCAGGGGTTTTTGTGTAGGTGAAACGGTCATTTGCTCCGGTTGGGGAGTGGCTTGCATGGGCAGGGGAGCGCTATTGCCCGTCTGCGTTTGATCCATCGATAAGTCCCCTTCAGCTTTGTTACGCGATTTAACATTGTAGTGCATGAGTGTCATGTTCACGTAAATTTGGGTATGAGCGCAAAGAACGTCAATGTATCGACGAGAGGATATTCCATGACTACCGATCAGCCGATTGATGTTGCGATTATCGGTGGAGGCCCCGCGGGCTATGCTGCCGCCATTTACGCTGCGCGTGCCAACCTGACGACGACCGTGATTGAGCAGGGCATGTCGGGTGGACAGATCGCCACGACCAATGAAGTCGAGAACTATCCGGGCATTCCGCTCTTGAGCGGCGCCGAACTCGGCGAGCGTTTTCAGCAGCATGCAGAGGGCCTGGGAGCACAGGTCGCATGGAGCATGGTTGCGGGTATCGATTACGATGCCGATGCAGCGCTGTTTACGGTGCATCACGATATGGGCGATACGCTGGCCTCGAGCGTTATCGCTTGCATGGGTGCCACGCCGCGATCTGCTGGTTTCGCTGGCGAGGATACGTATCGCGGTCGTGGCGTTTCGTATTGCGCGACGTGTGACGGCATGTTCTTCCGTGGCAAGCAGGTTTTTGTTATTGGCGGCGGCAATGCTGCCTGTGAGGAAGCCCTGTTCTTGTCAGAAATCGCCAGCAGCGTGACCATCGTCTTGCGTCGCGATCAGTTCCGTGCACCTGATGGTGTTGTTCAGAAAGTACTCGAAAAGGACAATATTACAGTTAGGTACCAAACTAGTATTGTTGAACTTTCTGGTGAAGCGATGCCAACGTCGATCGCCTTTAAGGACAATGCATCCGGGGAAATTCATACCGAGTCATTTGAGCCTGGCTCGTTTGGCATTTTTGTCTTTACCGGCACGCAACCCCATACCGAGCTTGTTGAGCATCTCGTCGATCTGGCGCCTGATGGCGGCATTCTAACTGATGAATCTATGGCGACCCGCACGCCAGGTCTATTTGCCGCTGGCGATATACGTTCCAAGCGTTTACGCCAGGTTGTGACCGCCGTTTCTGATGGAGCCATAGCGGCAACCAGCGCATACGCATTTCTCCGTAGATAAGTACGATAATATATCTTATGTAAGGTTGCTATCTTTAAACAAAGTTGCTGGACGGTGCTTCAATGTGTTGTCCAGCCACTTTTACTTACCGGTTATGTGGTATGCAAAACTAGATTATCTAGAATACAATATAGCTTATGAACGGAGGATCCTTATGAACCACGCCAAACGCGTTATCCCGATGTCCGATACATCGGTCAGCATTAAGCCTGAGGATATTCAGCCCACTGTGCTGCCCGATGCATTTATTCAGTCCGATATCGTGCGCAAACTCAATACGTTGAGTCTGCCGCGCTATGACCAGTTGCCAAATGTGACGCTCTACCGCGACCAGGTCATTGAGTATGTTGCGCTGTGGATGGAGCCGCTGTCCATTTGCGTTGAGCAGCCCATCATTACGCCATCGATGATCAATAACTACGTAAAGGTCGGCCTAGTGCCTGCTCCGGTCAAAAAGCAATATGGCCGCGAGCAGATTGCCCGCCTGATCGCTATCTGCATCTTTAAACAGGTGCTACCTATTGCTGCTGTGCAGGCACTCTTTAACATTCAGCGTTTGAGCTACGATGCCCCGACGGCCTTCGATTATGTGGTCGATCAGCTCGAGGCATCGATTCGTTCGGCGTTTTCCGTCGAGCAGACGCCGGTTCCCGATACGGCGCATCAGGTAACGCGTGAGTCGCTGCTTGTGCGCAGCGCGGTATCGTCCTTCGTTTCGAAGGCGTACCTGATGAGCTATCTCAAGTTCAACGGGTTTAATAGCTAGCCGGCGTATAAAACGGGCGGGACAAAGAGCCATCTGTCGCTTTGTCCCGCCCGTATTTTTGCTTGGTTGGACTTTATTTGCCCGAAGCTACGCCCATGCCGTAGCCGATGATGAGGCCGTGCATCTCGGCGTAATAGGAATCCAGGCCGTTGCAGGGCATGATGATGGTCTTGGAGCCGGGCCAATGCTCGACTATGCGATCAGTAAGCGCCTGTGCTCCAGCTTCGTTCTCAACGTGATCGATGATGACCTCGCCGCCGGCAAAGCCCTCGGCTTCCATGGTATCGATGATCTTGTTGAGCATCTTCTTTTCGCCACGCGTGTGCCCGACGAGTTCGATTTTACCGGCCTCACTCGCCGTGCCCAAAATGCGGATATTGAGCTTGTTGGCAATGACGCCGGCTGCCTTAGGGATACGTCCGGCTTTGGCGAGGTTTTCGTAATTGCACAAACTGAAGAGGATTTTGCTGTTCTGTTCAAGGCTATCGAAGTATGCGCAAGCGTCCTCGAATGCGACATTCGGATTGCTTGCAAGATAGCGGTCGAACAGCAAGAAAATGAGGTCCATTTTGCCGCCAGCTGCGCGTGAATTGACTAGATGAATCTGTCGGTCCGGTTCCTCGGCAAGAACCATATCGCGAGCCGTGACTGCTGCGTTGTAGCTGCCCGACACGCCCTCAGAGATCGGCATACAGATGGTCTTGTCTGCCAATTTGAAGAGCTCGGCCCACTCCCCTACGCTGGGACAAGCGCTCGAAGAAGCGTTCGTCTCCGCCTGAACAGCGCAGTTGAGTTCATGAACATCGAGTGAAAGGTCATCGACGAATTCACGCTCCCCCACTCGAATTTTGAGGGGCGCAAATGCAAAGGTGGTATGGGGCGCGGTCGGTTGCCAATCGCGGAGGTTGCAGCTTGAATCGGAGATAAGTGCCCAGCTCATAGAGGGTCCTTTCTAATGGTTCGTCAACAATTATAGCCTTCTTGCAAACCAAATGGACGGCTATCTAGTTTTGAATACTAGATAGCCGTCTAAGATGAGAGAGAAAAGAGTGGACCTCACGACTTAAAGCCACGAGGTCCACATTCACACGCTGTGTAGGATAACTTAGTAGCGCACGAAGATATAGTTGTTGTTCATGCCGGCGGCAACGGAACTGATGATAACACCCGTGTTGTAGTCGGAAGCATGAATCATCTGACCACCACCGATGTAAATGCCAGTGTGGTACGAGTTGACCACAACGTCACCGGGCTGCGGATCGGACACACGCGTCCAGCCCATAAAGGTACCCGTGGTGCCCAGACGGCAATAGCGACCAGTGAGGCAATAGCTAACAAAACCAGAGCAGTCGAAGCTGTTCGGGCCAATTCCGCCCCAGGAATAAGCGCAACCAAGCTTACTGTATGCACGAGAGACAACAGAACCGCCGTCGACGGACTGGCTCGGGGCAGAAGGCGTCGGAGCCGGAGCAGGTGCGGGGGGCTGCGGCGTCGGAGCAGGTGCCGGCGTAGGAGCCGGAGTGTTGCCGCCCTGGTTGTTGTTATTGCTGGTCTGGCCACCGTTGTTGGTGTTCTCGGTCGTACCGGCAGTCTCGTTGCTCACCGTGGCTTTCTCGGCGGTGCTGGCGTTGATGCCGGCCTGCAGCGCGGCGTTGGCTTCGGCCTCGGCGGCTAGTTCGGCCTGCAGCTGTGAATCCAGAGAGTTTACGACGTTCTGGGCTTCAGCCTGCTGGGCGTTAAGCTCGTCGACCTTCTTTTGCGTGGCGGCGACGTTCTTTTCCTGCTCGGACTGCTTATCGGTGAGCTGCTGCTTAAGTTCCTTGACCTCTTGAATGGTCTGAGCCTGCTTATCGGAAACTTTGCCGTAGTAGAACAGACGGTTGAGCATATCGCTCAGGTCATCGACACCCGTCAGAACCTGAAGCAGGCTCAGACCGCCGGTTTTGTACTCGCCGGCGACATAGGTCGAGAGCTTGGCCTGACCATCGGCGATCTCCTGCTGCTTTTGCGTGATCTCGCCGGCAGTCTGATCGAGCGCCTGCGTCTGCGTGGCGAGCTCATCGTAAATCTGCTGGGTTTGGGTACCGATCTGCTCGAGCTTCGTACGAGCAGCGGCAAGGTCGGATGCGGTATCGGCGTAGGCAGGAGCCGCGAGGCCCAAGCCCAAAACACAAGCGAGGGTTGCCGTAGCAGCGCAGCGTGCCATGTTTTTGTGCGTGTTTGCTGTGCGCATGTAGCTTCCTTTCCAGTAACTAAGGGTAACGGCTAGTCCACCGTCACCAGGCTAAAGAGCTCCACATCGTCATCAGACGGCGTGAGCTTCTCGCGCGGGTTGAGAAACGCAAGCTCAAGTATACAACCGTAACCGACAAGCTTTGCGCCCATATCTCGCACCAGTTTACCTGTTGCCTCGACGGTTCCGCCCGTCGCGACCAAGTCGTCCAGAATCAACACGGTATCTTTAGAGCTGATAGCGTCGGCATGGATCTCAATTGAATCGGTGCCGTACTCGAGCTCGTAGCTCTGGCTTACGGTCTCGCGCGGCAGCTTGTCCGGTTTACGTGCGGGAACAAAGCCAGCGCCAAGGGCTACAGCCACCGGTACGCCAACCATAAAGCCGCGAGCCTCGGGACCCACGACCTTGGTGATTCCCATGCCGGCAAAGTGCTCGGCGAGGGCATCGGTCATGGCTTTGAGCGCCTCGGGATTGCCAAAGAGCGGCGTGATGTCTTTAAAGATGACTCCGGGCTCGGGATAGTCGGGGATGTCGACGATTTGAGATTCGAAGTCGTACATTGCATGACCTTTCAATGGGTTGCCGAAATTTCAGCAGCGGTTATATGCCCGCGGTGGCGGTGCCGGATTGCGAAGGGACGACGACCTTGAGCGGCTTTACGAGAGAATCCTCGTGCGAAGCAGGCGCGGCTGTCTCTTCGTTTTTGGCCTTGGTGGACTCGGAGCGAGTGATTTCCTCATCGAGTGCATCGATGTCGGCGTCCTCGACCACGGCGTTGAGCGACTCAAAAACGCGGTTCTTGAGCAGCGCAGTGTGCACACCTTCCGTCAGGTCGTGAAGCTTCTTAAACGCACGCTCGAGCTTGGCGTCGCGCTCGTCATCGGAGGTATCCATTCCGAGCATGCTCACGAGCACCTGCTCAAACATCGAGGACTCGCGGTTGGCGGAAGACACGTACTGACGCAGGTTGCGCGGCTCGATATGGAAGCGTGACAGCTCGGAGCAGTAGCGGATGATCGGAAAATCGCGGCCATCGACGAGCTCACGATTCTGTGGGCTCTTGATGATGCGAATGAGATCGTTCTCGGCGAGCGAGCGGATAAACGAAATCTCGACGCCCAGCATATCGGGAATGGTCTCGATGGGATGTAGCTTTTGCTTAGTCTCCTTGGGCTCCGTCTTGAGCGGAACATCGGACAGCAAGCCCACCTCGTAGGCGAGCGTTGACAGGTCCGTGGCGTTTTCCAAGCGTTGCTTAATCACGTTGAGCGGCATGTAGCGAGTCTTCTGCAAGTGCAGAATGACCTCCAGGCGATCAACGTCCTCCTTGGAGTACTGACGGTACCCCTTTGGCGTACGATGAGGGGTAATGAGCCCCTCATCCTCTAGAAATCTAATTTTTGAGTTCGAAAGATCGGGGTATGCGCCTCGAAGTAGGTTGACGACTTGGCCGATACTCAGATAGTTGCGTTCGGCCATGCCCTACTCACCGGTTTCGATGCGCTCCGGCGTGCTCTCGTGGTAGATGAGCGTAAACGTACCGATCTGGACGGAAGAACCGTCGTGCAGCGGGGCCGCATTGACGATGGCACCGTCGACCCAGGTGCCATTGAGCGAGCCCAAGTCCTCGATGCGAGCGCCGAGGCCCTCGCGGATAATGCGCGCGTGGCTGCGCGAAACGGTCATGTCATTGAGGAAGATGCCGTTTGCAGGATCGCGGCCGATGGTGGTCACGTCGTCCTCGAGCTCAAAGGCGGCACCAGTCTGCGGACCCTTGACGATGGACAGAACGGGGGCGGTGATGCGCACGTTGGCCATGAGGTCGGGAACGGTGACGTCGCTTGAAGGCACGCGGAATACGCAGGTAGCGTCAGCAGTCTTATCATTCTGAGGCATATTGTTAACTATGTTGTCCATGACAACCCCTAACTTATCGCGGACGTGCCGCAAATAATGAACCGTACGTAATCATACCCCAACGAATCAGTCTTCGATTTCAGGGTTCAGAAAGTCGATGTCCTCGTCCTCGGGATGCGTGAGAGCTTGTTTAATGGCCGCTCCGCCCTTAATGGAGTAGATGACAGCCGTGAGCATGGAGAAGATCACACCGCCGTACACAAAGAAGATGCCGAGGGGCACCGAGCTTCCGTTGAGGCCCGGGAAGGCCGTAAGGGATGAAGGTAAAAGATGCAGGCCGTCAATAACGGGGAAACCGAGCAGCATGAGCGAGAAGCCGGTCATGAGCAGCGCTGTGGCAATCTTTCCGGGAAAGACGACATCGATGGGGCGACGGTGATAATGACGCACGATAAGCGTGCCGATGCCCAGATAGATGTCGCGGCCAATAATGAGCACGCAGACCCAGATGGGCAGCTCTCCGCGGACCACCAGTCCCAGCACGCCGGTGAACAGCAGCGCACGGTCGCAAATGGGATCCATGACCTTGCCGAGCCACGAGACCGTCTTAGTCATGCGGGCGATCTGACCGTCCATCCAGTCGGTGGAGGCGGCAACGGCGTAGATAACGATGGCGATGACGCGGTTGTTATCCGTCACAAACAGGTATAGAAATACCAGGGTGAGGATCAGGCGCGTAAAGGTGATGAAATTGGAGATCGTAAAGATCTTATTCGACGGGTAATCGGAAGTGCCGATAAGCTCCTTTTTGATCTTCTTTTTGATGCCCACAGGACTCCCCCGCTGGTTAACGACAAAACTTTCGATACTATACCCGTTCCGGCGATGTCTATCCAGCGTAAGCATAGAGAGTCCAGACATGTGGAAGGTGCTTTTAGGCGACGGGGATTTCGCATTCGTGTACATCCGCCTCCAAACATGTCGAAAAATGTCGATTTTGGTGGCTGATGTACACGTTTTGATTCGGTGATTACATCGATCGGGAACGTTGTTGCTTTAAGCAAATTAATCATGATGACTGAAAACAAAAAAGGTCAGGCACTAGGTGCCTGACCTGCAAACTTCTGGTCGGGACGACTGGATTCGAACCAGCGACCCCTTGACCCCCAGTCAAGTGCGCTACCAAGCTGCGCCACGTCCCGAAACTTTTGTTTGTTGCTCTGCTCTCGCTCGCAACAGGGAG
Source organism: Collinsella aerofaciens (assembly GCF_032584215.1). Classification (GTDB taxonomy): domain Bacteria; phylum Actinomycetota; class Coriobacteriia; order Coriobacteriales; family Coriobacteriaceae; genus Collinsella. The sequence continues at coordinate 63,139 of NZ_JAWHPN010000008.1, forward strand.
TATATTAACTCGAAACTTTGTCCTTGTGCAAGAACTTTTTTACAAATTTTGAAGCAAGTTCAAAATTGTATCTGCGAGCTGGGGTTTTGTTAGCACGGGAAGTTCTTGCGTACCCGTTGTGCTCACAATCCAGGCCTTGTTGGTATCGGTTCCAAAGCCCGAATCGGCGCGCGAGACATCGTTGGCGATAATGGCATCGCAACCCTTGCGCGCGAGCTTGCGCTGTGCGTACTCCACGACGTTATCGGTTTCGGCCGCAAAGCCGATCACGCTCCGATTTCCCTTTTGGCGCGAGAGCTCGGCCAAGATATCGACCGTCTCGACCAGTTCGATTCGATTCAAGCGTTCGTTGGACTTTTTGAGCTTATGGTCCGCAGGGGTGGCGGGGGTATAGTCGGCGACGGCGGCCGCACAAATTGCCGCATCGGCCGTCTGGAAGGCGCTCAGGGCCGCCTGGAGCATCTCTGCGGCGGTTTGCACGCGCACGCACTCCACGCCGCGGGGAACATCGAGCGATGTCGGGCCCAGCACGAGCGTGACCGCAGCACCGCGGCGAGCAGCCTCCCCCGCCAGGGCGATGCCCATCTTGCCCGACGACCGGTTACCGATGAATCGCACGGGGTCAATCGGCTCGTGCGTGGGGCCGGCGGTAATCACGATGCGCTTGCCCGCCAAGTCTTGCGGCACAGGATTGAGCACCTCGCAGATGGCTTCGACGATATCCTCGGGCTCGCTCATGCGTCCCGTGTCCACGTCGCCGCAGGCAAGGTAGCCGCTGCCCGGACCCACCACATGGACACCGCGCTCGCGAAGCGTGGCCATGTTGGCCTGCGTCGCCGGCGCCTTCCACATGCCGTTGTTCATAGCGGGTGCGATCACGATGGGTCGCGGCGTCGCAAGCAGCGTGGTGGAGATGAGGTCATCGGCGACGCCGTTGGCCATCTTGGCGATGATATTGGCCGTCGCGGGCGCCACGACCACCAGATCGGGCTCCTGCGCCAGCGAAATGTGGTGGATGGGGTCGGAGGGATCGTCGAATAGGCCCACCGCGACCGGCTCATTGGTGAGTGCGCGGAAGGTAAGCGGCCCCACAAACTCGGTGGCATGCTCGCTCATAACGACCTTGACGTGCGCGCCGCGCTTTTGCAGCAGGCGCACGATATTGCACGACTTATAGGCGGCGATCCCGCCGGTAATGCCCAGCAGGATCGTTTTTCCCTCAAGTTGCATTGAATTGTTGGGTGCCGCCATCGTTTAAGCTTCCTTGCTCGGGAGCACCAGGAGGCGGTGGCAGTACGGGCAGTGCGTAATCTCGCTACCGTCGTGGTTCAGGTCGCTCATGGACGATGCCTGCAGCGCGGTGTGGCAGACCGTGGGGATGTTGCCCTGGATGGTCTCGACGGCCAGGCCGCGGAACTGCTTGAGCAGACGCTCGTAGTCGGTGAGAACGTCGGCCGGCAGCGTGGCAGCAAGCGCGGTGCGCTCCTTAGCGGCGGCGTCAATCTGAGCCTGCAGGTCGGCAGCCTTGGCGCGGGCGGCCTTGGTATCGGCCTTCACGCCCTCCTCGAACTTGGCGATGATTGCCTGCGCGCGGGCCTCGCGGTCGAGCGCCTCCTTATGGGCGACAACGACGTCCTTGCGGGTGTGCTCAATCTTGTCCAGACGTTTGGCCAGGGTGGCGAGCTCATTTTCCAGGTCCTGAACCTCGCGGTAGTCGGAGCCGTCGACGTGGCGCTTCTTGGCAGCCTCGATGGCGTTGTTGGTCTGAATCTCGGTTGTATTGAGATCGTCGAGCTCAATGTCCAGATCCTTGCGCTGGGCGTAGAGCTTGGTCATCTCGGACTTGAGCTTCACATAGGTCTTGCGCTTGGAAGCGAGCTCCTTGAGCTCCGGCATATTGGCAAGTTCGCTCTTGTTGCGGGCGAGCTCCAAATCGATCTGTTGCAGCTTGAGTAGCGTAGCGCCGGCGCTCATAAGTTCTCTCCTTTTGTCACAGTCCACCATTGGCAAGGGTTCAGTATTTTAATCGCATGACGGGGGTCGACCCCGGCGTCAACTGCAGAGTTCATCAATATATCAACGAACGGCTCCTCGGAGCGGTCGTGGCCGAGCAAGATCACCGGTAGCCCACGCAAGGCAAGGTCTTGCGCCACGTGGTAGCCCGCCTCGCCCGTCACGACAACATCTGCGCCCGTGGCGATGGCGAGCTCTCCAAAGTCGCCCAGGGAGCCGCCCAAAATAGCGACGGTTCGGCATGCGTGCTCGGCTTCGCCCCACACACGCGGGTCGCTGCCAAATGCCGTGGCGGCACGGGCGGCGAGATCGCGCAGGCTACAGGGGTTGTTGAGGGTCGCGAGTGCACCCAGGCCGGTGGACTCGGGGTCGTCCACGTGCTCCAGTGAGCTCACGGGTGCGGCACCCAGCAGCTCGCTCAGGCAGACGCGGGCTTCGTGCGAGCGGTCCAGGTTGGTGTGGAGCGATATGATGCTCACGCCGCAACGCGCTGCCTCGTAGAGTGCCGCGCTGCACTGGGGGCGTGCGGCATCAGCTGGGCAAAAGGCCTCAGGAGCCTTGATATAGATAGGGTGATGCGTCAGCAGAACGTTGGCACCGGCCTCGAGAGCGCGGTGTACGTTGGTCTCGGTTGCATCGAGCGCACAGGTCACGCCGGTGATCTCGGCGGCAGGGTCGCCCACGGATAAGCCTACGTGGTCCCAGGGCTCGGTGTCCGTCTTTGGATAGCGTGCCAGCAGAGCGCGCTCGAGCTCGGCGACGATCATGCGGCACCCACGATCGACAGCAGCGCTTGGGCAAAGTCGTCCAGATCGGCTGGGTTCACGCGGTCATCGAACGAGATGCGAAGAGCGCCGAGAGCTTGCTCGCGACCGATGCCCATCGCGCTCAAAACATGGCTCGGGTCCATGCTGCCGCTCGAGCACGCCGAGCCTGCCGATACCTCAAAGCCGGCGGCGTCGAGCTTGACGATGAGCTCCTCGGAGTCCATGCCGTCGACGTAGATCGAAACCATACCCGGCAGACGGTCGACCTGCTCGTAGTCGCCCATGGTGGCGTGAATGCGCGGATGGGCCGTAAGCATGGCGTAGAGCTTGTTGGAAAGGGTTTGCAGCTTCTCGCGCTCCTGAGCCACATGGGGAGCCAGCGTGCGGGCGGCAGCGGCAAAGGCCAGCTGCGTGCGCAGGTCCTGCGTGCCGGCGCGACGTCCGCCTTCCTGTCCGCCGCCAAAGATGCGGGGGCGCAGCGGCGTGCGGGTCTTAACGTAGAGCGCGCCGGATGCCACAGGACCGCCAATTTTGTGGGCCGCGACGGACATAGCATCGACGCCCAGCTCGGTGACATCGAGTGGAATGTGCAGATAGCCCTGGATAGCATCGGTGTGGAACACTGCGCCCACGGTATGAGCGGCCGAGGCAAGCTCGCGGATGGGCTGTACCACGCCGGTCTCGTTGTTGGCAACCATGATGCTCACGAGCGCCACGTCGTCGCCTAGTAGCTCGACAAGCGTGGCAGGCTCAATGTAGCCCATGCGGCAGGGCTGCACCAGGTCGACGCTAAAGCCTGCGGCACGCAGCAGCGGCAGGTTGTCCAGAATCGAATCGTGCTCGATGGCAGATACGATCACGCGGTTACGCTTACGGTCGCGCTGACGTGCACCCTCGGCAAGACCGAGTAGCGCCAGCTGGTTGGCTTCGGTGCCGCCGTTGGTCAGAACAATCTCAGACGGGCGAACGCGCGCGCCAAAGCTGCGGGCGATCTCGCGACGTGCAACCTCCAGACGCGCGGCAGCCTTGCGGCCGAGCGAGTGCAGCGAGTTGGGGTTGACGCCGGCAAGCTCGCTGTCGTCGTACTCGCGCTGCGCAAGGAGCGCCTCGGCGCGCATGGGCGTCGAGGCGGCATAGTCAAGATTCACGGGTATGCGGTTTTGACCTGCGGTCATAAGGGTTTATGCCTCCTGTGCGGCCTCGTTGCCCAGCTTCTGCAGCAGCGCAACCTCGGCAGCGGGATCTTCGGACTTAAATACGGCGGAGCCGGCCACCAGAACATCGGCACCGGCCTTGACGACCTCGGCGATGTTTTTGGAAGAGATGCCGCCGTCGACCTCGATGAGGGGCGAAACGCCGTGGCGCTCACACATGGCCTTGAGCTCGTGCAGTTTGGCGATGGTGCCGGGGATAAAGCTCTGGCCGCCAAAGCCGGGGTTCACGCTCATGAGCAGCACCATGTCAACAATGTCGATGATGCTATCGAGCACGCAGACGGGCGTGGCGGGGTTGAGCACCACACCGGCCTTGACGCCGCGCTGCTGCAGATGCGTGAGCGTGCGGTGCAGGTGCGTGGAAGCCTCGTAGTGCACGGTGATCATGTCGGCACCGGCGTCGGCGTACCAATCAACGGTCTCGTCGGGGTTCGACACCATCAGGTGCGCGTCGACCGGTACATCGGTGGAGCGCTTGACGGCCTTGAGGATGTCGACGCCAAAGGTGAGGTTGCCGGTAAAGTGACCGTCCATAACGTCGAAGTGCACGTAGTCGGCACCGGCGATCTTGTCGAGCTCGCCCTTGAGGTTGGCCATGTCGGCCGAAAGGACAGACGGAGCGATTTTGATGGAACCCATGGTAGTAGCCTTTCTGCGCTAGTCGTTGAGTCCGTAGAACTCTTGAGAGGGGACGCGGTCGGTAAGGATCTCGAGCGCCCTATCCAAAGTAACACCGTTGTAGAGCGTTTGCTCCACGGCAAAGGTGAGCGGAATGTCTACGCCCAGTGAACGGGCGAGCTCGCTCACGCTGCGGGCGGCAACGGCACCCTCCACTACCATATGCGTGCGCGTCTGATACTCGTCGAGCGACACGCCGTGGGCAAACTCGTAGCCAAAGGTGCGGTTGCGCGAATGCTCGGAGGTGCAGGTGGCAATGAGGTCACCCATGCCGGCAAGCCCCATGCAGGTCATGGCCTGACCGCCGCGGGCGTGCACCAGGCGGCTGATCTCTGCCAAGCCGCGCGTCATGATGAGGGCAAGCGTGTTGTCGCCCGCGCCTGAGCCGGCGGAGATGCCACACACGATGGCGATAACGTTTTTCATGGCGCCGCAAACCTCGACGCCGGTCATATCCTGCGACAGGTAGATACGGAAGGCCGTGGACAGCAGCAGCTTCTTAAAGGTCTCCCCTACCTGCGTATCTTCGCTGGCGATGACGGCGGCAGACAGCCCGCCGCGACAAATCTCCTCGGCATGGTTGGGGCCCGAGAGGGCCGCCACACGCCACTCGTTGCCGATCTCGCTGGCAATGACCTCGCTCATGAGCAGGCCGGACTCGGGTTCGATGCCCTTGGTGAGACACAGGACCGGAGTTTCCGCATCGATAAACGGCGCTGCCTGATGGCACACGTCGCGCAGGTGCGTCGAAGGAACGGCAAAGATGATCGCATCGGCACCGTCGAGCGCCTGGGCGAGCTTGGTCGTTGCTACCACGTTGTCCGCCAGCTCGTATTCCACCAGATAGCGCGGGTTGCGGTGCTCGCCGTTAATGCCGGCGGCCGTCTGCTCGCTGTGGGCCCACATGGTCACGCGCTCGGCTCGCGCGGCGGCAAGGCCGGCGACAGCGGTTCCCCAGGAGCCAGAGCCAATCAGCGCAACATTCATGACTCTCTCCTACTTATCGTCGGGCTCGGTGACGCGCTTGGTAAACGAGAGCTTGGACTCCTTACCGGTCATGAGCTTTTTGATGTTTGCGCGATGGGCCCACACCACGGTGATGCCGATCATCGCCATGCAAAACTTGAGGCCCAGGCTGCTGTACGGAAAGACCGCGCAGGCGGCGATGGGAAGGCCGATGGCGGCGGCAAGCGAGCCCACCGACACAAACTTGGTGATGGCAACGGCCACGATAAACATGCCCAGCAGCGAAAGTCCGATGGGCCAGTACCAGGCGAGGATAACGCCCAGACCCACGGCGATGCCCTTGCCGCCGTGGAAGTTGAGGTACGGCGAGAAGATGTGGCCCCATACGGCCGCCAGGCAGATGACGCCGATCATCCAATCACCGGCAGCACCGGGAGCCATAATGCTCGGCGGAAAGCCATAGCCCACGCTCGCGATGAGCGGACGGGCGATAAGGACGCAGACGGCGCCCTTAAGGCAGTCGAGCAGCAGCGTGAGCGCGGCCACCTTGGGGCCGGCCACGCGCAGCGCGTTAGTGGTGCCGATGTTGCCGGAGCCCGCCTTGCGAATGTCGGTGTGGTTGAACACGCGTCCCAGGATCAGGCCAAACGGAATCGCTCCGATAAAGAACGAGACCACGGCGCAGATGGCGGTCAGAAGAATCGGATTATGCATCCTTTTGCTCCTTCTTCCTAAAGAAGAGTCGAATGGGCGTACCGGCAAAATCGAAGGTCGAACGCATGCGGTTCTCCACGTAGCGCTGGTAGGTGTCGTTGACCAGGTCGCTGTGGTTGACGAAGAACGTGAACGTCGGCGGGTTGATGCCCGTCTGAGTCACGTAGTGCATGCGCAGGCGGCGCTTGCCGTCCACCACGGTGTGGCCGAACTCGCGCAGGTCGGTAAGGAACGTGTTGAGGCGCGAGGTGGTGATCTTTTGCGAGCGCGTCTTCTCGGCAGCGTCGACCATCGCCCAGATCTTCTCGACGCTGCGGCCGGTGAGGGCAGAGATGCGCAGGTACTGGGCCCAGGGAGCCATGACGCCCAGACGGCGGTCGACGGTTTCCATGCAGGCCTCGCGCTTACGGTCGTCGTCGAGCAGGTCCCACTTGTTGAGCAGCACCACGATGGCACAGCCGCGCTCGATGGCAAGGCCCATGACCTTCTGGTCCTGCTCGGTAACGCCCACGGAGGCGTCGACGACGAGCAGTGCCACGTCGGCGCGATCGATGGCGCGCAGGCCGCGAACCATCGAGTAGTACTCGATGTTCTCGTATACGGTGCTCTTCTTGCGAATACCCGCGGTGTCGACCATGCGGTAGTGCTTGCCGTTGCGCTCCACGACGGTGTCGATGGCGTCGCGCGTCGTGCCGGCAATGTTGGACACGATAGAGCGGTCGGCGCCCAGGATGCGGTTGAACAGCGACGACTTACCGGCGTTGGGGCGGCCGATGATGGCGACGTTCAGCGCATCGGGGAACTCATCGGCGACTTCGTCCTCTTCCTCCGGAAGCAGGGCAACGATATCGTCGAGCAGGTCGCCCGTGCCGTGGCCGTGCAGGGCCGAGAGCGGCGTGGGCTCGCCGATACCGAGCGAATAGAACTCCCAGATGCTGTCGTTCTCGCGATCGGGGTTGTCGAGTTTGTTCACCAGCAGAAAGACCGGCTTGTCGCAGCGCTTGAGCATGCGGGCGACCGACTCGTCCTCCTCGGTGACGCCGGTGCGGCCGTCGACCACAAACAGGATGACGGCGGCTTCCTCGGCGGCGGCGAGGGCCTGGTCGCGAATGGACGTGGCAAACACGTCATCGCTCTTGAGCGGCTCGATGCCGCCCGTGTCGACGATGGTGAACTCGCGGCCGTTCCAATCGGCCGTGTGGTACGAGCGGTCGCGCGTGACGCCGCGGGACTCGTGGACGATGGCGTCCGAGGTCTGGGCCAGGCGGTTAACGAGCGTGGACTTGCCCACGTTGGGGCGTCCGACGACGGCGACGATAGGTTTCATCTGCACTCCTTTAATGGGTAGGGTCAGTGGAAATGTTAGAGTCCGCGGGCACAATGCCAAGGATGTGCTCCAGGGTATCGAGCAGCTCATGCGGCATGGTCGACACCACATGAACCTCGGTGCCGCGACTGGCAAGGCTTGCGAGTAAATCGTCACGATGATACTCGTCAAGCGTCATGCCGTCAGCGTTGAACATGAGCTTAGGCACAAAGAGCATAACCCCCGAGAGGTCCTGCGGCAGCTGCTCCAGAATGTCACACGCGACGATGAGGCCGGTCACGTCCACGTTGCCGCCAAAGTAGCGGTTCTTGATGGCTGTGACAGTGCCGGCGAGACCATGCGGCGACTCCACAAAGCGCGCCACGGTGTCGCGTGCGCTGGCGCCCGAGAGGCACAGCAGGTGCTGGTTGCGCTCGGCGATGCCAGCGCGGACGCGGCACAGGCGCTCGGCGTCGGCAGCAAGTACATCGTCGGTCTCGTCCAGATACGAGCGGATCATGCCGATACCGTCGTAGTACTGCGGATAGCCGTCGTAAAAGTCCGCCTCGGGCGGATCGATGCCGGCGTCCAGGTAGAACTCGTCGCTCATCTGGAAGGTGTGGCGGCCAAAACGCTCGAAGGCACGGTCCTGGTAGGGACGGATCATGGCAATGGTCTCGCGCGCCAGTTCGGGCTTGTCGCTGTATGACCAGCTAAAGCGGTTTTGGTGCTTGGTAAAACCGAGCGGCACAATGCCCAGGCTTGTGATTTGCTCGTGCTCCTCGCAAAAGCGCAGGGTCTTTTCCAGCTCCTCGCCGTCGTTCATGCCGGGGCACAACACGATCTGCGCGTGAATCTCGATGCCGGCGGCCATGATGGCCTCGAGTACGTCCATGCCGCGCTGGGCGTTGCGGCCCATCATACGACGGCGGACGTCGGGGCTCACGGCATGGACCGACACGTTCATAGGGCTCATGTTGCGTTGGATGACGTTTTGCACGTCCTCATCGGTGAGGTTCGTGAGCGTGACGAAGTTGCCCTGCAAAAAGCTCAGACGGTAGTCGTCGTCGCGAATATAGAGCGTGGAGCGGCCGCCCTTGGGGAGCATCGTCATAAAGCAGAACACGCAGGCGTTTACGCAGGTACGCATGCCGTCGAAGATGGGGCCATCGAACTCCAAACCCCAATCCTCGCCCGGGAAGCGGTCGAGCTCGACGGGGGTGACGCTGTTGTCGCGCGGGTCGAATACCTCAAGCTCGACGGTGTCGTCGTCTGCCTCCCAGAGCCACACGATCATGTCGGTGAGCACCTCACCGTTGACCGTGAGCACGCGCATGCCCGGCTCGATACCCACATCCCACGCGGGCGATTCGGGACGTACGTTCTTTACGAGCGCGCCCTCACCCGGCTCGGGGTCGCGGCTGCGCCCGTAATCGGCCACCTCGGCGGCGTATGCGGGTACGGTCTGGTCCATGGTTAGCGGCAAAGCTCCTTGATGCGCGTGACGGCGCGTTCGATGTGTTCTTGTGGGGTGGAGGCTCCGGCAGTGATGCCGATGTGGTGAGCGTCGGTAAACCACGCGGCCTGGAGCTCGGAAGCTTCCTCGATGTGATACGTGCGCTCGCAGGCGTCTGCGCAAATCTGCGCCAGGCGGCGGGTGTTGCCCGAGTTCTTGCCGCCCACCACGACCATGCAGTCGCAGCATTTGGCAAGTGTGGCTGCTGCCTGTTGACGCTCGCTCGTGGCGGCGCAGATGGTGTTGATCACGCGCAGCTCCTGCACGCGCGGGGTGATGGCAGCCACGACCTCGGCGAGGTTCTGCGCGGTCTGGGTGGTCTGCACAACCAAGCCCACCTTGCCCTTGAGCGGCAAAGCGTTGGCATCGGCGGCACAGCTCACGACCTGCGCATCATTGCCGGCGTGACCCAGGATGCCCTCCACCTCGGGGTGACCCGGCTCGCCTACGACGATCACGCGGTAGCCCTCGCGCACCAGGCGCTCGGCGGCCACGTGGACCTTCTTGACGTAAGGGCAGGTGGCGTCGACGACGTTAAGGCCACGCTCGCGAGCGGCATCGATGACCTGCGGCACCACGCCGTGGGCGCGGATGATCACGGTGCCGGTTGCTGCGTCGTCCAGGGTTTCGGCCAAGCCAACGCCTGCCTCAGCGAGCTCGCGTACCACGATGGGGTTATGGATGAGCGGACCCAAGGTATGGACCTGAGTGCTCTCCCCTGCCTGCGGCGCGGCGGCCAGCGCCATGTCGAGCGCGCGCTGTACGCCGTAGCAAGTGCCGGCGTGGGCTGCAATCTCGATGATGGGCGCGCCGTCCTGGTCGGACGCAGTCGCGGCAGTGTTCGTCACGTTTTCACTCATGGCTAGAACCTGCCCGGATGCTCGGCGCACAGCTCGTCTCGCATAGCGTAGACGCGGTTCATGGCCTCGGACTCAAACCAGGCCAGGCGCTCCGTGCGCTTAAGCCCGGCGGGTGCATCGGAAAGCGAGACGGCCTTGCCGGCGCGGATCCAGCACTTCTTGGGACGCATGATCTTTTTGCCCGCAGGCGTGATGTCGGACCAGCCACAGATTGCGAGCGGGTTGACGGGTGCTTTGCCCATCTGGGCGATGAGCGCAAAACCGCCGTGGACCTCGGGCTTGATCTCGCGCGAGCGGATGCGCGTGCCCTCGGGGAAGATCAGAACGTCCTCGCCGCGCTGCAGCGCATGCTGGGCGGCGCGCAGACACTTCATATCGGCAGTACCACGCTCCACGGGGATGCCGCCCACGCGGCTAAAGGCCCAACGAACAATCTTGCTCTTGGCGAACTCGGACTTAAAGATGGGTCGAATGCGGCGGCCCCCAAAGAACAGCGCCGTCTCCACGGCCAAGAGCTCGGCCATCGAGGTGTGGTTGCAGATGACCACGCTGCCGCGGCCTTCCTGGCGCTCAAACAGAAGATCGGCGTCCTCGACCTTCCAGCGCCACATGAGCTTGGAGAAGGCCCAAAGGATGGCCATGACTACGACGACGGTGCCGCGGATGAGCGCTGGAAACTCGGCGTAGGGGGCGTTGTAATAGTCCTCGGGCGTCTGCTGAAACAGGCGCATGGGCTACCTCCTTTGGTTGATGAGGTCCTTGATTATCGAGACGACCTCGTCGATGGTGTGGGCGGTGGAGTCGACGTGCACGGCGTCCTCGGCGGGCACGAGCGGGGCGACCTCGCGACTGCTGTCAAGTTTGTCGCGCTGCTTAAGGGCGTCGAGGGTCTCGTCGACTTCGGCCTCGAGTTGCTCGGACGTGAGCGGCTGGGCGTCGTTCTGGTGGCGCTGCAGCACGCGGCGACGGGCGCGCTCGCGCGGGTCGGCCGTCAGGAAGACCTTGACCTGCGCGTTAGGGAACACGACGGTTCCGATGTCGCGACCCTCGGCCACGATATCGCGGTCCTCGGCGGCACGGCGCTGATGGATGAGCATGGCGGTGCGCACGCCCGGGTAGGCCGAGACCTTGGACACGTTGGCGTCGACCTGCGGGGTGCGGATGGCAGCCGAGGCGTCCTGGCCGTCAATAGTCAGGCGCGTGTCCTCGCCGGTGCCGTTGGTAAAGCGGATCTCGATCTGCTCGGCGAGGGCGTCGATGGCCGCCTCGTCGTCCAGATCGATGCCGCGGTCGAGCGCGGCAAAGGTGACGGCGCGGTACATGGCGCCCGTGTCGAGCTTGTTAAAGCCCAGCTGGCGGGCGATCTCCTTGGCGATGGTGGACTTGCCGGATCCGGCGGGGCCGTCGATGGCAACGATCATGCAATGCTTCCTTTCGGTGGTTGAAGTGCTGCTATGGTTCGCGGGCGTTGGGGTGCGGCGGTTTGCCTAGCCCGTGTAGCGCTCGCGGTAGGTGTTGCGCTTGGGTGCGGAGCCGTGGCTGCCGTGGTGACGCGTGCGGCTGGCGGGCGTGTCTTGGGGCTTGCCGCCGTTACGCTTGCCGCTCGCCTGCTTGGGCGGGATGCCACCGCTTTTGAGGATCTGCACCTCGCGGTCGGTGAGCTCGCGCCACGAACCCTTGGCCACATCCTTGAGCTCCAGGCCGGCGAAGTTGCAGCGGTGCAGGCGGATCACCGGATGGTGAATCTTGCTCAGCATGCGCTTAACCTGATTTTTGCGGCCCTCGCGGATGATGACCTCCACGGCGGTGGTGCCGGGCTTGACGCCCTGGGGAGCTACGGCCTCGGCCTCGCGCGCGTTAATGATTCGGCAGATCGCCGGCTGGCATAGGCCGTCGTCGAGCTCGATGCCACGGCGGAGCGGTTCCAAGTCGCGATCGGTCAAGTGGCCGTCCACGAGCGCCTGATAGGTCTTGTAGACGTGCTTACTCGGGTGCAGCAGATCCTGCGACAGGTCGCCGTCGGTGGTAAAGAGCAAAAGGCCTGTGGTGTCGCGGTCCAGGCGACCCACCGGGAAGAGCCCCGGAAAACGGTCGCGCGGGACCAGGTCGGCCACGCAAGGGCGTTCCTGCGGATCGCTCATGGTGGTGAGGTAGCCAGTTGGCTTGTAGAGCATCAGGTACACGGCGCCCTGGTTGAGCTTGACGGGCATGCCGTCGACCTCGATATGGTCGCGGTCGACGTCTACCTTGGTACCCAGCTCGGTCGCGACCTCGCCGTTGACGGTCACGCGGCCGGCGGTCATCAGATCCTCCGAGCCACGTCGGCTCGCCACGCCTGCGCGCGCCAAAAAGCGCTGCAGGCGCATGGTGTGCGGGTAGACGGGCTGGGCGTCGGTTGCGGGTACTGCGTTGCCCACGGCGCGCGTCTCCTCTGCTTCGTTAGTCCTCGTCATGCAAATCCTCCGAGGTATCGCCAACGACCAGGGTCTCCAAGTCCTCGGCTGCCTCAACATCTTCAACATCGGTATCGAGCAGTTCGCGCTCTTCGTCTAAGTCCTCGGCCTGCTCCTCGAGCGTGGACTGAATACTGCGGCCGCTCAGGCGCTCGCGGATATACTGGCGCGACTGCTCGTCGGGGGCAAACTGCTCCAGATCGGGCAGGTCGCGGGTGGAACGCAGACCGAACTTTTCCAAGAAGGCGTTGGTCGTGCCGTAGATGATGGCCTGACCGCGCTGGGGGTCACGGCCGAGCTCGCGCACCAGACCCTTGTCAACGAGCGACGCAATGACGCCGTCGGAATTGACGCCGCGGATACCCTTGACCACCTCGCGCGTGACGGGCTGGTGGTAGGCGATGACGGCCAGGGTCTCGAGCGCCGCCTGCGACAGTTTTTGCGTGTCCCAGCTCAGCACGTAGGCCTCGACCACGTCGTGGTAGGCGGGATGCGTAAACAGGCGCCAGCCGCCGGCGACTTCGCGAAGCTGAAAGCCGCGGTTGGCCTCCTCGTACTCAACCTTGAGCTCGGCGAGCAGCGACGCGCACTCGCCGGGGGCGATATCCAGTGCGCCGGCCAGCGCGGCCGCACTCACCGGGTCGCTCGACACCAGCAGCAGCGCCTCGAGGGCACCTTTGAGACTGTTTGCCTCCAGCGTGGAAAGGGTTGACATGGTTGCGGCTCCTATTCGGTGAGCTCGGGGCCCTCGCCGGGCACGTAGGCCTCGGCGCCCTCGACGCGGTTGATGCGGATGGTTCCAAAGATCTCGTCCTGGCTCAGCGTGAGCGAGCCGCGCTTGGCGAGCTCAAGCATGGCTAGGAAGGTGACGACGAGCTGCTCGGTGGTAGCATCGCCGTCTAACAGCTCGCGGAAGGTGCAGGTTTGGTGTGCCATGGTAAAGCGGTCGACCGAGGCCACCGTCAGGTCGAGCGGCACGCGATGCGGCGCCACGTGCTCGGCCTCCAGCAGGAAGGTCTGGCGCTTGCCGTCCAGGTCGGCACAGATGACAGCGAGACCGCGCAGGGTGATGCCGGCCAGGTAGTCGGGCATGAGGCCCAAGAACTCGGGGTCGGGGCCGGCCACACGCGGGTGCATGCGGCTTTCGGCCTGCATGCGGGCACCGAGGGCCGCAGCCGCGCCTTTAAACTGTTTGTAGGCAATCAGGCGTTGGATCAGGACCTCGCGCAAGGCGTCGCCGTCGAGCGTGCTGAGCTCCTCGAGGTCTTCGTCGAACTCGTCATCGTCATCATCGGCTTTGCGCGGGGCCTCCTGCGGCACCAGAGAGGCGGCCTTGATATCCAAAAGGGTTGCCGCGACCAGCAAAAAGTCGCTTGCCACGTCCAGGTCCAGCGCCTCGATGCGCTCGGCCTCGGCAAGGTACTGCTCGGCCACCTCACTGATCGAGATGGCGCCGATATCTACTTTTTGGCGGGTTACCAGCTGCAGCAGCAGGTCGAACGGTCCGCTGTAGACCTGCGTCGACACGCGATACGACATCTTCGACCTCCTTTGACGGCGCCTTCGCGGCGCGGTTTGGGTGCATGTTACGACCGTTTTGCACGGTCGACCTGTTAGTTTACCTTAGATGGCGGCGATTGCGAAGTTAAGCAGCTGCTCAGCGAGCGGATACACGGTAACGTCGAAATAGCGACCGATTACGTCGATGCCGGTCCACATGGGCAGCAGGTACAGCACCAGGATGAGGATGGGCATGGCGTATTGCTGCAGGCGGTAGTAGTTGGCGAGCGCCTTGCCCTTGAGGAAGGGCACGATGATCGACGAGCCGTCGAGCGGCGGGATCGTGATGAGGTTGAAGAACGCGAGTGACAGGTTGACTACGATGAACGTGGCGCCGAAGTTCATGATCTGTGATGCAACGGCAAAGGACATGCTGGTGTATAGGTTGCCGTATGCCGCGTGCATGAGGACCGCGGCAAGGCACGCGAGGGCGATGTTCGATGCGGGGCCGGCCGCACTCACCAGGACCTCGTCGCGTTTGGGGTGCTTGAGGTTGTTGAGGTAGACGGGCACGGGTTTGGCAAAGGCGAATACAGGACCGCCGGCGGCAAGCATAAGCAGCGGCAGGATGATGGTGCCAAACGGGTCGATATGGTTGAGCGGGTTGAGCGAGACGCGTCCGCGCGAACGGGCCGTCTTATCGCCGAGTGCCCAGGCTGCGGCGGCGTGCGCACTCTCGTGGATGACGATGCCCACAATGACGGCGACGGCACTCGCGAGCAGGTTCATGATATAGCTGCTGGACATGGCGCTCCCCTAGCGGACGCGGCGCGAGGCGCGCGTGAGCAAGTAGTCGGCGACAAACAGAATGACGGCCACGATTGCGTAATCCAGGCGGAACACGCCGCCAAAGGGAGAGGTGATGACGCCGTAGCCGGCGATGGCGCTTGGCAGCGCGCGCGAAAGCTCAACGACAAAGCCCACGATCTGCAGCTTGGCGGTGAGGCCGCTAAAACACAGCAGCACGGTCATCGCGCTCATAAAGATGCCGGAGATGCGGCACGCGATGGCGATGATGCTCATCGCCACGGCAGCGGCCTTACGAGAGTTCACGCGCGGTCTCCTCTTCGATCTGGGTGGAAAGCTCCAGCCATTCGTCCTCGAGCTTGGGCAGCTCCTGCTTAAGGCCGTTATATTCCCCCAGCGCGGCGTTGAACTTATCCTGATCGGCATAAAGCTCTTCGCTTGCCATCAATTCCATAAGCTCGTCATAGCGGGCACGCTTTTTGTCAAGCTCTGCCTCGATCTTCTTGAGCTGGTTGCGCACGCCCTTGAGTTTTTTGTTGAGCGCAGCGCGGGCCTGGGCTTCGGCGCGCTTTTGCTCCTTGGTCTTTTTGCCCTCGGCAGGTTTGGGGGTGGCGGCGGGCGCATCGGGCTGGGCCGCGGCGACCTTGGCGGACTTGGCCGTGGCCGGTGCGCTCTCCCCTGCCGCCTCGGCGGCGGCGCGGGCCGCGATGTCCTCGCGCTTGTAGAGGTAGTAGTCGTAGTCGCCGTCGTAGACCGTGACGTTACCATCGCGGATGTCGATTACGCGATTGGCCACGGCACGTACCAGGTGCTCGTCGTGGCTGATCAGCACGATGGTACCGGGGAAGTTTTGCAGGGCATTCTCGAGCATGTCCACCGAGTCGATATCCAGGTGGTTGGTGGGCTCGTCCAGGCACAGGAGCGCCTCGGGGGCCACGAGCATCTTTGCCAGGGCCAGACGCGCCTTTTCACCGCCGGAGAGGACGCGTACCTGCTTTTCGATTGCGTCGTTGTCGCTAAACAGGAAGGCACCCAGCAGGCTGCGCTGCTGCGGCACGGTCCACTTGGGCGTAACGGTGTCAATCTCTTGCAGGACGGTGTTGGATTCGGTCATGCCCTCGAGCGCGTGTTGGGCGTAATAGGCCACGCCCACGTTGGTGCCCAGGTCGCGCGTGCCGGTAGTGGGCGGCTCCAGACCGGCGATGATTTTCATGAGGGTGGACTTGCCGGCGCCGTTGGGGCCGACGAGCGCCACATGCTCGCCGCGGTAGAGCTTGAGGTCGATGTCGCTGTAGATGTGCTTGTCGCCGTAGGACTTGGACACACCCTCGAGGCCCACGACCATGTCGCCGGAGCGTGGCGGATCGGGGAACTTAAAGTCGATGTGCTTGTGGCCCTCGGGTAGGATGACGAGCTCCTTTTTGATCTGCTCGATCTTGCGGATGCGCTCCTGGGCCTGGGCAGCCTTGGTGGGCTTGTAGCGGAACTTGTCGACGAAGACCTGCATGTGGGCGATGTCGCGCTCCTGAGCGGCACGCTTGGCGCGCATCTGCTCCAGATTGTCCTCGCGCTGCTTGAGGTAGCTGCTGTAATTGCCGGTGTAGGTGGTTACGTGACGGTTTTCGAGTGCGGCGACGTGGTCGACGCAGGCGTCCATGAAGGCGCGGTCGTGGCTGACGATGAGCACGGCGCCGTCGTAGTTGGCGATAAAGCCGCGCAGCCACTGGACGCTCTCGAGGTCCAGGTGGTTGGTGGGCTCGTCGAGCAGCAGCAGGTCGGGGTGGCGCAGGAAGAGCTTAGCAAGTGCGATGCGCATCTGCCAGCCGCCCGAGAACTCGGAGCACGGGCGCTCAAAGTCGGCGACCTTAAAGCCCAGGCCGGACAGGATCTTGCGAGCGTTGCTCTCGAGCTCGTAGCCGCCCAGGTGCTCAAAGCGGTCCTGGACCTGGCCGTACTCGTTGAGGAGCGCGTTGACGTCCTTCCCCTGTTCGGAGAGCTCGGTGATCTGGGCCTGCAGCTCGTTGGCGCGCTCGCCCATGCGGCGGATTTCCTTGGCGGCGGCCATGACCTCGGCAAGGATGGTGGTGTCCTTTTGCTCCAGATTAGTTTCCTGCTCTAGGTAGCCTACCTGGCAGTCCTTGGCGTACTGGACCTGGCCGGCGTCTGGGCTGTCGATGCCCATGATGATCTTGAGCATGGTGGTTTTGCCGGCGCCGTTGGGTCCCACGAGCGCAAAGCGCTCGCCGGGGTTGATCTGGAAGGACGCGCCGCTAAAGAGGACGCGTGCGCCGAAGCTTTTTTCGATCTTGTCGACCAGGAGGATCATGGTGCCGCCTTTGACCTTGTGTGCCTATATGAAAAAAGGCCCCAACTTGCGTTGGAGCCTCATTCAATGCTCGGGTGGAGACGAGGGGGATCGAACCCCTGACCTCTTGACTGCCAGTCAAGCGCTCTCCCAGCTGAGCTACGCCCCCGTGCGAAGAAGTACTATACGGGAACTCCCCCGCCGATGCAAGGACAATTTTGGAAAATTTCGCAGTCGCGGCGCAGGCCGCCATCCGCCCAACGACCGTCCCGCCAGCGCCGGGCTCATTATCGGGGCCGATCGCGCTCCCGCCGACCCGGCGATTTCAAAACCATGCCGGTTTACGGGGCCAGGCCGGGAACCCCCGAGCATGCCGTAATCGGTAAAATCAAAACCGCAGGTAGACGACTTGCGCATTCAGCGAAATGCAGGGTATGGACGGCCGGTCCGGGTCCAGCCCCGTAATCCGGCATAGTTTTGAAATGGTTCTTGTCAACCAGCATAATCTTTTACGTGGATTTGAACTGCAAACGTTTTTCAAAGCAATTTGGCAGGCATATGGAGTGGGAACTATGGCAAAAAGAAGCCGGGCTATTTGCCCGGCCCCTCGATTCTCTGGTGGGCCCTCCGGGATTCGAACCCAGAACCCAGGGATTATGAGTCCCCTGCGCTAACCGTTGCGCCAAGAGCCCTTATAAAATGGCGCGTGCAATAGAGGCCAATAGAACAGGCCACCCATCTTGAACCACGACGTGAAATACTACCATGCACGCGGCGCCCGTTCAACGCACGATCTTGTCGACCAGGAGGATCATGGTGCCGCCTTTGACCTTGTGTGCCTATATGAAAAAAGGCCCCAACTTGCGTTGGAGCCTCATTCAATGTTCGGGTGGAGACGAGGGGGATCGAACCCCTGACCTCTTGACTGCCAGTCAAGCGCTCTCCCAGCTGAGCTACGCCCCCGTGCGAAGAAGAACTATACGGGAACTCCCCCGCCGATGCAAGGATAATTTTGGAATCTAACAGTTTAGATAACGGGTGATGCCGCACCTATCCCAAGCTGCGGTAAGTCGCGTCGGCCATCAGGATATGGCGCACCACCCTTGCAGTCGGGTCCCACCTGTCGCGCGCCTGGTTGACCCTGA
>NZ_JAWHPN010000009.1:0-76594 GCF_032584215.1 Collinsella aerofaciens
GTGCGGGGGCGGGCGCCGGAGCCGGCTGCGGGGCGGCCTGCTGCTGTGCCTGGCCGGCGGCGAACAGCTGGCTGGCATTCATGCCGCCCATGCCACCTGCCATGCCCATGCCCATAAAGCCGGCCATTGCGCCGTTGGGGTTAGCGGCCGCCGCGCGCATCGCGTCGCTCTGGGCGCTGGCGATGTTGGCTGCTGCCATGGTGGGATCGCGCATAACCGCGGCCTTCTGCAGGTCCTTGATCATCTGCTCGTCCTCTTGCGAGGCGGCGATGGAGTTAACGCCAAAGCTCACGATCTCGACGCCGCGCAGGTCACGCCAGTCGGCAGAGAGGACCTCGTTGAGCGCGCGGGCGAGCTCGGTGGTGTGGCCGGGGATGGCGCTGTAGCGGATGCCCATCTCCGAGATCTTGGCAAAGGCGGGCTGCAGGGCGGTGAGCAGCTCGGACTTAAGCTGGCTGTCGATCTTGTCGCGCGTATAACTATCGGTCACGTTGCCGCATACGTTGGTGTAGAACAGCAGCGGGTTGGTGATGCGGTACGAATACTCGCCGTTGCAGCGCACGGAGATGTCGACGTCTAGGCCAATGTTGTTATCGACCACGCGGAAGGGCACGGGCGAGGCGGTGCCGTACTTGTTGCCGATGATCTCCTTGGTGTTGATGAAGTAGACGCGCTGGTCCTTGCCCGCGTCGCCGCCAAAGGTAAAGCGGCTGCCGATATTGGCGAAGGTCTCCTTGATGGAATCGCCCAGGTTGCCGCTAAAGACGCTCGGCTCACTGCCGGTATCGAAGACGAACTCACCGGGCTCCAGCGCGACTTCGATGATCTTGCCGTTTTGCACCACGAGCATGCCCTGGCCGTCGTTGACGGCGATGACCGAGCCGTTGGAGATGACGTTGTCCTCGCCGCGCGTGTTGGAGCTGCGGCCACCGGTACGTTTGCTGCCCTTGCAGGCCAAGACGTCGGCAGGCATCGATTCGCAGTAGATAAATTCCTTCCACTGGTCGGCCATGACGCCGCCGGCAGCTCCCAATCCAGCTTTCAAGAGTCCCATGGTGATCTTCCTTTCTCGTCAAAGGCTGGGTGGTATTGGTTGGATTGCTTAGTCGTCCTTGTCGTCTTTCATGACAACGGTGGTCTCGGTGTGGCTGAAGGTGTCGTGCTTCTCGGTCAGGTCGAGCTCACCACAATACTCATCGGCATGGGCTGCTTCGTTGGCCGTCTTGAGCTGGCCTACCAGTAGCACGTCTCCGATAATCACGATGATCAGCGGCGCGATGACGTTGATGAGGATGCCCTCGATATCAAAGGTGAGGTAATCCGGATCGAAGGCGTATTCCCCCATAAAGAGAATCTGGGAGAGGATAAATCCGATCACGAAGAACAGCACCGAGGCGATGGCGAGCTTGGGCTTGGAGCAGGGGAGCTCGCCGACCAAGCGGCCGGTCTGGCCGTTCATGGCAAACAGGTAGCTCTTGCCGTTCCACGAGGTGGAGAGCATCCAGACGGGGAACAGGGCGTAGTCGCTGTCTTCCCAGGTGTAGTCGAGCTGCTTGCTTTCGACCGTGGCATCGTCGTATTCGTCGACGACGGTCTCGCGCAGGGCCGAGATTGTGCTTTCTTCCATACGGCGTTCGGCGCGCGCCTTGCAGGTCTCGCAGTCCTCGTCGTAACGGTTGGCGATGTAGCCGGGCATATATGCGACCGAGAACGGGCGCAGCGCGTCGTAGTCAAACGGCTCGATGGCATCCATGTGGCCGTCGGGCATCTTGGACGATCCGTCGACGGGCACGCGCTTAAACGAGATATTGCCCTTGCGATAGGCATCGTAGTGGTCGGTGGTCGTGACGGTGCGGTCGGATTCCTCGGTCACGGTCTCGTTGGTCGCGTCAAAGTACACTTCGCCGTCAACGCGGGCGCCGTAGAGCCAAAACGGCACGTAGACACCTTGGACCTCGTCGATGTGGTTGCCGGTGACAAAGCTCTTGGGCAGCAAGATCTTGCCCTTGTAGTGTTCCTTGAGTGCGGCCGTGACGTCATCGCGCCCGAGCTTAAACGGAATCACCAGGTCGGGCGAGAAGTCGCCAGAGAGCTGGCCGGGCGCCACGGCGGAGTTACCGCAGTACGGGCAGGTGGTGACGGCGACGGTGCCGTCGGACACGAGCTCGGCGCCGCACGACGAGCAGATGTAGCCGGCGTTTTGGGCCAGCTCCTGCACGGCATCGTCGACAGCAGGCTTGGGGGCCGCGGCTGCGGCATCGGCTTTGGCATCTGCCTTGTCCTGGCGCTCGCGATAGAGGGCCTCGACTTCTTCGACTTCAAAGCGCGAGTCACAGTAGTCGCAGACGAGCTTTTGCTCGGCGCTGGCAAAATGCAAGGGGCCACCGCAGGCAGGGCACTGATAGTTAACGCTCTCGAAGGCCATGATCGGTCCTTTCGCTGCCGGAGGCTATGCGCCGATGGCGCCGCCGCAGTATTCGCAGCGCCCACTGGCATCGGGAATGGTGGTGGCTCCGCAGAAGGGGCAGGTCACCGCGGTCTTGGGGGCCTTGGCGGCCACGACGCTGTCGCGCGTCTCCTGGCGCAGCTGCACCAGCGCGTCGCGGACCTCGGTTGCCTGGCGCTTGGCCTCGCGGTATTCGATGGAGCCGCGCTGATCGATGGTGGAGTCGTTCACGCGCAGGTTGATCTCGGTAAAGTACGGCGTGTTGACGTGGATGGTCAGATTAAAGTCGTAATCCAGGTCGTAGCGCGGCGGGTTGTAGCTCTCGCGCTCGCCGTCCTTGGTCTCACGATAGATCTCGGTGCGATGCTCGTCGATATCCATATCGCAGCCGAGTACCTGCGAGAACTCGATGATGTCGGGATTGGCGTCGCGCCAGCGGCTCTGCGAAGTGATGATCAGCAGGCCCGCGTCCTCATCGAGCATAATATTGGTGCGCCCGGCAGAAAGCGTGCGCGTGGGGTTGAACGAAGACAGGCGTTCGGCGTTGGCCTCGCGGTAGGCGAGTTGCTCACGGATGTCGTCCGCGGTGCTGGAGCGATAGCCGTGAAAGTAGGGGGAGAGCTTGCCGGCGCACTCTTTGCACAGGTAGCCTTCATTGATTTTTGTCTTACCTAGAAGTCCCAGCTCGGTACCGCAAATCGCGCACTCTTTCTTCTCGAACATCTTGTCAAAGAAGCCCATGGCTGCCTCCCATCAACTGGTAGCGTGTGTCACTTTTGATGATGGGGGAGTGCGCGATCCTTCGCGATACCCAGACGGCTCAAGGAGTCTCCACAACTGGGACACATGGCCCATTTTTCATCCGACACATAGGGACACTCCTTGCTGCGGGTAGTCATTGGGCACTCATTGGGGACGTACTTAAATGAGTGGTAGTTGGAGACACTCCTTGCCGAGCTTGAGGCCGCGCGTGTCCCTTCTGGTCCATGAGGCTCAAAACCGCGGCGTGATGTGGACGCCTGGGGTCAAATTTGCAGCATTTCGAGCTCGGCTTCGATATTGAGACTGGTTCTTTATTAAAATAGTTTTCCAGACAATTGAGCAGCTGGGGGTTAACCATGAGGGACATGGGAGACACAACCGCATATCTGCGTCGGGGCATTCGGGAGATTATATGCCTGGCGCTGTTCTTCTTCACGTTTTTGGCGTGCGAGTATCTTTTTGATGCGCGCATGGCCGAGTTCGTGTCTCCGGACGAGGTTGTTATTTATGAGAGCCTTGTTATCGGCGCGAGCGTGATTGGCTTTTTTGTGCGTCCTATTCTGTACTATCGTCGTCCCCATGCCATTGAAGCAACGAGTGACGTTACGGGCGTTTTGCTGGTGGCGGCATTGCTGCTGTTGATTATGGCGGTTCAGGTTGAGGTGGTAATTGCCGGCGGTTTGGTGGCGTGCTGCGCGCTGGGCTACTGCGGATCGACTGCCCATGCAAACTTTGCGCGGCGCTTTGCACGGACGCCCTGCTTGGCGCGTGCGGCTGCACTTTCCTACGCCATGGGCGTTCTGGTGCAGGTGCTCAACCACATGGTGATGCCTGCCGGCATTCCTCAGCAGGCTGTTCTGGTCGTCTGCGCGATCGCGCAGGTGGCGTTGCTCCACGGTGCCCGACGCGCCAAGCTGCGCGACGAGTCCGATCCCAACTTTGAACCCAGTGCTGCCGGGCTTTCGGTAGATGCTCTGGAATATGGCGCCAAGTGGCATGACGATCCCGAGGCAAAGGCGGCATTCCGTCGCGCCGTAGTTCGCCTGACCGTGGCGACGGCGTATCTTTCCAGCGTATTCGCCGCTCTCAACGCGGGCTTCACGACCCTGCATGCTGTCGGAGCCGTCGATTTGGGCGATTGGCCGCGCCTGCTGCTTGTCGTGAGCTCGTTGGTCGCTGGCGCACTATTTGACCTGCACGGCCGCTCGTATATGAATATCGGCATGACGTGTGCCGCCATACTGTCCACGCTTTCGTTCTTTGTGCTCATCGTCGATGGCAATGGCGGCAACGAGCTTGCTGCCACGATCATCTTTTATCTGGGCTCGGGCTTTTTCGTGGTGTTCTTTACCACAAAATATGCCGCCGTCTCGCTCTATGCGCGCTGGTCATATTTTTGGCCGTGCATGGGTCGCGTCGTCAACAACGTGTGCTCGATGTTCGTGACGGCGCCGGCAGTGGCGATTATCTCGAGTCAAAATGTGCTGGCTGCGGTCGGTGCGGCGCTCGTGATGTTTGTGGGCATTGCGATTACGCTGCTGGGGCAGTTGGGGCAACGAGCCGATGATGCCGCGATGCGGGACGGACCGCCGCTTGCCACCGACGATCTTGGTGGGGATCTTGCGCCCACATGCTCCGACCCCGAGCCCGTGGAGGCAGCGGAGCTCACGTCCGATGAACGCCTCGATGCTTTCGTCGCCACCTTTGGGCTTACAGAGCGCGAGCGCGATATTCTTGAGGTCTTGGTCGTTTCGGACCAGAGCGTTCAGGACATCGCCACAACGCTCTCCCTTTCGCGCTCCACGCTCTATCGCCACATTTCCTCGATCAACAAAAAGGCCGGTACCGCCTCGCGTGTGGCCCTTATCAACTTCTTCTGGTCCTGGACACCCAAGGACTAGCTAATCTCCCAATAAGTTGCGGTGGAATAGTCCCTAAATTAAAGTCACGGGGCTTTAAACAGGAACTATTTCACCGCAACTGCTGGGGGGATAGACTGCGGCGGCGGCAGAGGCAGCGGCAGCGGCGTTGGCAGCTGTGGTAGTGGCAACGGCAGCTGGCAGGGTGTTTTCCGTCTACTTGCTACAGCAGCTCGCCGTGGCGGGCAATGTAGCGGCACTTTGCCAGCTGGGTGAGCGCGATATAGGCGGTAACGATGCCAATGAGCAGCCCAAAAAAGCTCGTGGGCAGCGGCATGAGGCCGAGCACATCGGCGATGGGGCTTGCCGGCAGCCAGGTGACGAGCGCCAGGCCCAGCACGGTAAGAACGCACAATGCGGGCGCGGCGCGGTCGCGCGGGCTCGGCAGATGCGGGGAGCGCAACATGTGGACCACGAGTGTCTGCGACCACATGGACTCGACAAACCAGCCGCTCTGGAAGAGCGCAGCAAAGGTCGCCATACCCGCGACGTCGCCCGCGGCGGCAAGCTCGGACCAGCTTGCGTCCACGGCGGCGGGGCACACGACAAAGAAGAGCGCGGCGAAGGTCACGATGTCAAACAGCGAGCTCACGGGGCCCAGCTCGAGCATAAAGCCCTTGATGGACGCGGCGTCCCAGGCACGCGGGCGGGCAGTCCAGGCGTCATCGACGGTGTCCCACGGCAGTGCGATGCACACGATCTCGTAGACCAGCGACAGCAGTACCAGCTGCAGGGCGCTCATGGGCAAAAACGGCAAGAACAGGCTCGCGACGGTCACGGACAGCACATTGCCAAAGTTGGAGCTCACCGTGGTCTTGAGGTACTTGAGCAGGTTGCCGTAAGTGCGGCGGCCTTCGATGATGCCGCGCTCGAGCACGCCCAGGTCCTTCTGAAGCAAGATGATATCGGCGGATTCCTTGGCAATATCGACGGCCGAATCGACCGAGATGCCGCAATCGCTCGCACGCATGGCGGCGGCGTCGTTGATGCCGTCGCCCATAAAGCCCACGGTGTGGCCGAGCATCTCGCGCATGACACGTACCAGGCGCGCCTTCTGCAGCGGCGAGAGCTTGGCGAAGAGGTGGGTTTTCTCGGCGCGCTTGGCAAGTTCGGCGTCATCGAGCGCATCGATCTCGGAGCCGAGCAAGACGTTGCTCGCATCGATACCAATCTGCTCGCAGACGGTGGCGGCGACGCGGTCGTTGTCGCCGGTTAGGACCTTGACCGCCACGCCCTTGGCCTCGAGGGTGGCGACGGCGCCCGCGGCACTTGCTTTGGGCGGATCGAGGAAGGCCAAAAAGCCCATCAGCACCATGTCGCACTCGTCGGCGATGCCAAACTCGCCCACGCAGCGCGGATTGGTCTTCTGCGCCACGGCAATTACGCGTAGGCCCTCGGCGTTAAGTCCGGCGATCTGCTTGCGAATCTGGGCGAGCTTCTCGTCGGTGAGCGGCTGAGCGATGCCATCGATCTCGACAAAGGAGCAGATCTCGAGCATTTCCTCGGCAGCGCCCTTGGTAACCATCTGGGTTTTGCCTTGGGCGTCGGCGACAACTACGCTCAGGCGACGGCGCGAGAAATCGAAGGGAACCTCGTCGACCTTGGTGTAGCGGTCGCGCAGGCTCTGGCCCAGCATGGAATCGGGTGCGACGGTCGAGGGTGTCACATCGGCACGGTCGATTACGGCCAGGTCGATAAGATTTTTGAGGCCGGTCTGGAAGAAGCTGTTCAAAAACGCATGGCGCAGCACGCGCGCGTCCTCGTTGCCATCGGTGTTGAGGTAGCGCTCGAGCACGATGCGGTCTTCGGTGAGGGTGCCGGTCTTGTCGCAGCACAGGACGTCCATCGCTCCGAGGTTTTGAATCGCCGGCAGCTCCTTGACGATAACCTGGCGACGGGCGAGGTCCTTGGCGCCCTGCGACAGGCTCGTGGTCACGATGACGGGAAGCATCTGCGGCGTGATGCCCACGGCCACGCTCGTGGCGAACAGCAGCGCGTCGATGACGTTGCCCTTGGTGGCGGCGTTGATGGCAAAGACGGCCGGCGCCATAACGAGCATCAGGCGCACCAGCAGCATGGAGACGCTCGAGACGCCGCGGTCAAACGCGCTCTTTTCGCCGCGCCCGTTGAGCATCTTGGCGATGCCGCCCAGGTAGGTGTCCGAGCCGGTGGCAACGACAAGCGCCATGGCGGCGCCGTTTTGCACGGAGGTGCCGGTAAAGACGATGTTCTTGCAGGCAGAGAGTGGCAGTGCGGAGCCGTCGGCGCCCTCGACGACGGTGACGGCGGTGGTCTTCTCGACGGCCTCGCTCTCGCCGGTGAGTGCGGACTCGATCACAAACAGGTCGCGCGCGGTGATGATGCGGGCATCTGCCGGCACCATATCGCCGGCAGAGAGACGGATTACATCGCCGGGGACGAGCTCGTCGAAGGGGATCTCGATGCGCTCGCCGTCGCGCAGGGCGGTGCAAGTGTTGGAGACCAGGTCCTTGAGGGCTTCGGCCGCATTGCCGCTGCGGGCTTCCTGGATAAACTTCATGCCGCCCGATACCAGCAGCATGATGCCGATGACGATGACCGTGGAGGGGTCGCGCTGCGGCTCGGGTGCGGCGAGCACGTCGATGTAGAGCGAGACCAGTGCGAGCGCGGCGAGGATGCCGGCGAAGGGATCGATGAACGCGTCGGCGATGCGGCGGGCGAGCGTTTTGGTCGTTGCCTCGATGGTGTTGGGGCCGACGGCGTTCAGGCGCTCAGTTGCCTGCTCGACGGTGAGGCCGTTTGCCGTGGCGTCAAGCAGTACGAGGGCGTCCTCGGCACTATGGGTGGCGGCGAATATGGTGTTCTTGGACAGGCCGGTATGAGCGGCAGGGCGCGCCGTGCGGCGGCGCTTGGAGATGGCTTCGAGTACCGTGACGGTTTTGAGCATCAGCATAGGGTCCTCCTTGTTGAGGGGAGTTAGCGTACGTGTCGTATTTGCTTCAAAAAACCTAGATGTCGCTCACGTCAAGCTCTTGAGCCCACAAAGGGTGCAGCGCGCTTTGCGGTGGTTTTGGCGATCTGCCGGTGGCGTTTATGCGTGTGCGGAGTCCTCGCGGCGTGCCGAGGGCGACATGCAGGTTTTTCGACTAGGACTGCCTTCCATGGCACACCTCCTAAAGGCTGAGCGCAGCGCACTTTGGGTATCTCGTACCCCTTTTTAATCCGCCCGTATTCTTGATGAGGGGGTTTGACATGTCAACCCCATTGTTCGGAAAACCATTCCCCCTGACAAAGCCTTTACAGAATGCCGTGGCCCCAAAGCGCGCCCGCATCGACGCTTCGCCTGCGCTAAACTGGAAGGCACGTACGCGATTACGAGAGGAGCCCGCATGGAGGCTTACAAGCAAGAGTTCATCAAGTTTATGGTCGAGTCCGACGTCCTTAAGTTCGGCAGCTTTACGCTCAAGAGCGGCCGTCAGTCCCCGTTCTTTATGAACGCCGGCGCTTACGTGACGGGCTATCAGCTCAAGAAGCTGGGCGAGTATTACGCCCAGGCCATCCACGATAACTTTGGCGACGACTTTGATGTGCTGTTTGGACCGGCCTACAAGGGTATTCCGCTGGCCGTCGTGACCGCAATTGCCTACCACGAGCTGTACGGCAAGGAGGTCAAGTACTGCTGCGACCGCAAGGAGGCCAAGGACCACGGTGCCGATAAG
Organism: Collinsella aerofaciens; assembly: GCF_032584215.1. Lineage (GTDB taxonomy): Bacteria > Actinomycetota > Coriobacteriia > Coriobacteriales > Coriobacteriaceae > Collinsella. The sequence goes on from NZ_JAWHPN010000009.1 coordinate 8,826, forward strand.
GGCAACCTGTTGGGTTATGAGCCCAAGGACGGCGACCGTGTGGTCATGGTCGAGGACGTTACCACCAGCGGCAAGTCCATCGACGAGACCTATCCCAAGGTCAAGGCTGCTGCCGATGTCGAGATCAAGGGCCTGATCGTGTCCCTCAACCGCATGGAGGTCGGCAAGGGCGGTGTGACCACCGCGCAGAAGGAGATCGAGGCCAAGTACGGTTTCCCCGTCGCGAGCATCGTCTCCATGGCCGAGGTCGTCGAGACCCTCTACAACCACGAGATCGACGGCAAGGTTGTCATCGACGACGAGCTCAAGACCGCCATCGACGCCTACTACGAGCAGTACGGAGCACGTTAGTTACGGCGTTTTACCAAACGCCGTAACTGCTCGACGCTGCGCGGGCCGCATTTGGACAATCTGACGTTCAACTTCAAGGGCGCGACCAGAAGGTCAGCGCCCTTTCGTTTCACGTCACCTTGTCTCAAATGCGACCCGCTCGCTGTCCGTTCTCTACCTGCGGCGTCGTCTTGCTCCGAATGCGGCCCGTTCGCTGCCGTTGCCAAGGCATCGGCGTTGCCGGACTAGTCATTGGGGACGTTCATAAATGACTACTCAGGAATGAGCGTGGATAATCTCCCGTTTTTGGCCTGTGTGCAGGCTCAAAGTGGGAGATTATCCGCGCTCGCTTTAATTTGCCTGGGCTGCGATGCCTATCTAATCGGCTCGGCGTCTTCCCTGAGAATCGAAAGATACTCTTCATACCCGTACTGCCGGTATCTCTGTCTTGACTCGTCGAGCGGACGGAGGATACCCAATTCTTCAAATGATTTGACGAGCGAGCTCGCGGTACTCCTGCCGATATCGAGTTGGGCAGCGATGAATGCGGTGTCGACGATGGGGTGCTCTTCAAGAATGCCCAACAGCCTTTGCCCGTTTGCAGCAGTCCTTCCGAGATTTTCGGTAATGGTTGCTGTGGAACGGTTATGGAGGTCAACAAGGTTTTTTAAAGACCCTACCGAGTCCTTCGCACTTTCGAGAAGACTGTTGCAGAAAAACTCTATCCATTCCTCGTAAGTGCCTCTCTCCCTTACGGATGTGAGTTGCCGGTAGTACTCGCTTCGATTTTTCTTGAACTGGAACGATGGATAGAACAAGCAAGAATGAAGAACGCCATCATTGATGAGCATAAGTGTAATGAGAAGCCTGCCCAGGCGACCGTTTCCGTCTAGGAATGGATGGGCAGTTTCAAATTGGTAATGGACGAGCGCCGCCCGCACAATCGGATCCATTTCGACTTGAGGCTCATTGATAAAGCGTTCGAGGTCCTGGAGCGTGTTACTCAAATCTTCAATGTTTGGAGGGACAAACGATGCGGTTGCAATGGTGCAGCCTGAGGGGCCAATCCAGTTTTGTGAGGAGCGCAGCTCGCCTGGATTCTTCTCCGTTCCGCGCACTCCGTCCAGCAGGACCGCATGAACTTGCCTAAGAAGTCTCGTGCACAAGGGCATCTTTTTGAGCAGTTCTACGCCGCGGTCGACAGCACGGACGTAATTCACGACGTCTGCGACATCTTTATGATGGAGTTGTGTTTGCGATGGACTAAGTAGGTCGTCAAGCGTGCACTGGGTTCCCTCAATTTGCGAAGAAAGGAGTGCTTCTTTGCGCACGTACATTGTCAGATACATGTCGGCGTTGGGAACAAAGTAGAGCATGCCTTCAAGCTCTCCAAGCTTTCGTGAGCATGCGGAAAGCGTGCGATAGGTTTCCTCGGTGAGGTTTAGCTGCCTCAATGATTGCAAGGGCGTTGGAAAAAACGAATAGTAAGCCAATTTCCCCGATAGATTATTGCGGAGCGTTCCCTGGCCGTTCTCCTCGATTTGCATCGCGCCCTCCATATCTTTAGTGCCGGAAACTCGTTATTAGGCCAATCATATCAATTCTAATAACGAGTTTAAGGATTAAATAGTTATTAGAATTGATGTAAACAATCTAATGATGAGAAGTCGTTATTACTTGACCATGGAGCTCGGCTTGGTACAAGGGGGGTTATCCAAAATGAGAGCGGATAATCTCCCGTTTTTGGCTCGGTGACGGCCTCAAAGTGGGAGATTATCCACGCTCGTTAGTTAAGCGTCCGAAAATCCACACTCGCCAAACCTACCAAAAAGGGACGGGTTTATTTTGGCACGTTTCGGTCGGTATCAGGAAGTGTCAGGGACGGGGCGGCGGCGGTCCGTGGGCGCGAAAAGAAGTGTCGGGTTTGGCGCGCCCGCTTCTGCCTGTCCCGCGCGTGGGCGATACTCGGCTTATCGAACCGCGATGCAAAGGAGACGCTCATTCCACGAGCGCTACCGGGAAGGGCTCGCGATTCGAGTCCCCACCTTAGCATTTGAACCATTTGGCACTATAATTACCGTAGGCATGCGCACAACGTTGCGCTTAATCAAGAGGAGAAAACGTATGGGTCTGTTTGATATGTTCAAGAAGAAGGCTGAGCCCGCGGCTGCCGCTGCTCCGGCCTCCATCTCTGCTTCTGCCGGCGCCGACGTGCTGTGCTCGCCCGTCAAGGGCAAGGTCATCAAGATGGCCGACGTGCCCGATCCCGTCTTTGGTGGCGAGGTTCTGGGCAAGGGCTGTGCCGTGTGGCCCGAGGACGATCTGGTCTACGCTCCCTGCGACGGTAAGGTGACCGTCACCATGGGTCACGCCGTGGGTCTGCAGTCCGATAGCGGCATCGAGGTTCTGGTGCACGTTGGCGTCGATACCGTCAACATGAACGGTGACGGCTTCGAGGGCTTCGTCAAGGCCGACGACGTTGTGAAGGCTGGCCAGCCCATACTCAAGATCGACCGCGCCAAGATCGCCGCTGCCGGTTACAAGGACTGCGTCGTCGTGGCCGTGTCCAACACCGCCGAGTTTGCCGACGTCGAGCTCACCGTTGAGGCTGAGTCCGCCGTCGCCGCCGGTGACGCCATCGTTAAGGTCGTCCGCAAGTAAACTGCGGCATCCAAAGGATGTGCAAGGGTGGTCGGGTTTTCCGGCCACCTTTTTTATTGCATCGCGGGAAAGCGTTTTATTGTACGTTGGGCGGGCTTGCAAACCGTTCGGACGCTAAAACGAACCGACCGCGCCTTCGCGTTGCTGAGGGTGTTCATAAGTGGATAGTATGGGCTTACTTATTACAACGTGTGCCGCGTCCGGGAAGCGCGGTGCCGCTCATTGGGAGGAACAACATGAAAAAGAAGCTGCTGCTTGCGCCCCTCATGGCCGTCTTGGTTGCATGCGTGGTCGTGCTTTCCGGCTGTGGAGGTCCTTCGGTTGAGGAGCTCATCACCGAGGATCTTACGACGCAGTTTGACGAGGTCAAGAACGGTGGCGACGACTTCCTCTCTGGTCTGGAGGAGGCTTCGGGCGACGAGTTCGAGCAGCTGGGTATCGATCCCAAGGAGTATGCCAAGACCTATCTCGAGGGCTTTGACTACAAGATCGGCGACGTGACGGTCGACGAGGACAAGGGTGTCGCGACCGCCGAGGTCTCTATCACATGCAAGTCTATGAACAAGATCGTCGAGGACTTCTCCACCCAGTATCAGGAGAAGGTCGCTGCGCTTGACACGGTTCCTTCCGATGACGAGCTGTACAAGATGGCCGGTCAGGTTATGGTCGATGTGACCAAGGCCACCGAGCCCAGGAAGACCACGGTTATCTTCAAGTACACCTGCAACGACGATGGCGAGTGGTCTGCCGACGACTCCGTCAACTCCGAGATGATGGATGCAATGCTGAGCTAGTTCGTTGCGGCGTTTTACCAAACGCCGCAACTGCTCGACGCTGCGCGCCGCCCAGGACGACAATTTGTCATTCAAAAGGCGAGGCATGACCAGAAGGTCTATGCCTCGCCTTTTTCATGCCAACTTGTTCGTCCTGGACGTCGCTCGCTGTCCATCCTCTACCTGCGTCGTTGCCATGGTGCGGCACTTGTAGTCATTGGGGACGTTCTTAAATGACCAGGCGGCAGTTGGGGACACTCCTTGTGCCAGCGTTGCATCGAGTGCTTGGGAAACCGCGACCCGGTTTTTGCCCGAATAGTGGGTCGCATTTTCCGGATGGGGTGGGTTGCGGAAAGTGCGACCCGGAATATTGCTCTGAAACGGGATGCGGTTTCCCTGATGCGCCTCAAACGGAAAGCGCATCCCATTCCGGAGCTTCAAAACGGGATGCGCTTTCCGCGCGGAAGAATTGTCGCAGCTGCGTTAAGCAGTGTCGCTCGTTACTCGCCCAGGATCAGCGCCGCGAGCTCTGCCTGGGTGTCCACCACGTAGTCGGCGCCGGCGGCTTCCAGCTCTGCGCGGCCGCGGAAGCCCCAGCTGACGCCTGCACTCTTAAGGCCGGCGTTGTGACCGGTCAGGATATCGACATTGGAATCGCCCACGTAGAGCGTGGTCGACGGATCGGCGTCTAGCTCCTCCATCACATGCAGTGTGACGGGCGCTTCGGGCTTGGGGGGGAAACGCATCGACGCGGCCCTGCACCAGCGCAAAGCGCTCGGAACCAAAATACTTCTCGATAAGCGGAGCCGCCGAGACGTGGTCCTTGTTGGTGAGCACGGCAAGCTGCACGCCCGCCGCGTGCAGGCGGTCGAGCATCTCGGTCGTGCCGGCATAGGGAGCGGTGTGGTCCTCCTTGTGCTCGCCGTAATAAGCCCTAAACTCGGCAAGCGTCTGCTCAAACATGCGACCGTCGCCCGCATACTCGGCAGGCATAAAGCGTTCGACCAGCTTGAGCATGCCGTTTCCCACCTTGTAGCGGTACTCGTCAACGGCAAACGTGGGCCAGCCGTGCATCTCGCAGGTATGGTTGCCGGCGGCTGCCAGGTCCTCGAGCGTGTTGAGGATGGTGCCGTCCAGATCAAAAATCACATGGGAATAATCCGCTGCCATGGGTGCTCCTGCCGCTTGAGTTGTAAAACGCACCCCATAATACTGGGCATGCGTGCCGGGCATGTTTGGAATCTGAATATCTTTAATAGCCCTGAGCTTTTGTCGTTAGCAAATTCTCGGCAGCCGCTCTCCTACGAGCATGTCGAGGATGCGGGTCGAGCCCCAGCCGGTACGTACGCGCACGGCGGGCCGAGCGTCCGATCCAAGTGGCAGCACGCGGCCGATAATCGCGGCGTTCTCGCCGTAGCGGGCGGCGCGCATGGCGGCCAGCGCCGCATCGGCTTGTTCGGCCGGCACGACGGCAACCATCTTGCCCTCGTTTGCCACCTGCAGCACATCGTAGCCGAGCATCTCGCAGGCGGCCTGCACGTCGGGACGCACGGGCACGGCATCCTCGTCGACCTCCATGGCAACGCCGCTGGCCTGCGCAAACTCGTTGAGCGTCGAGGCCAGGCCACCGCGCGTGGGGTCGCGGAAGCAGCGTGTGTCGGGTGCTGCGGAAAGCACATCGGCAATCAGGTGGTTGAGCGGCGCGGCGTCGCTTTCGATGGTGCTCGAAAACGCCAGACCCTCGCGCTGACTCATGATGGCGATGCCGTGGTCACCCAGTGTGCCCGACACCAGGATGACGTCGCCGGGCCGGCAGTTTGCGCCGCTGAGCGCCACGCCCGCGGGTACCTCGCCCACACCGGCGGTATTGATATAGACGCCGTCGGCCCCGCCGCGCTCGACCACCTTAGTGTCGCCCGTGATTATGGACACGCCCGCTTCGTGCGCCGTTTCGGCCATCGTCTGCACAATCTGGTGGAGCTTATCCATGGGATAGCCCTCTTCGAGGATAAAGCCGCACGATAGGTAGCGCACGTTGGCGCCCGAGGTCGCGACGTCGTTGACGGTTCCGCACACGGCGAGGCGGCCGATGTTGCCACCGGGGAAGAACTGCGGCGAGACTACAAAGCTGTCGGTCGACATGGCGATGCGCCCGCTCGCGGGCAGCGCGGCGACGCCGGCGTCGTTGCCTTCGAGCAGCTCGGGCGACCCAAAGGCATCCAAAAAGACCTCATCGATGATGCGCTTCATCATCTGTCCGCCGGAGCCGTGGCCCAGCAGGACGGTGCTATCGGTAACGCTATGGGACATATCGAAAACTCCAATCGTGGGTGGAATTATATGGGTGAGGCGCAGCGTCGACTGGTCCGCCGTTCGTTAGAACGGCGGAGCCTATTAGCCTCGGTAGCGGAAATATGCTGCGCAGCTGCCCTCGGAGCTCACCATGCAGGGGCCGACGGGATGCTCGGGCGTACAAGCGTGGCCGAACAGGGGGCAGTCGCTCGGCGTAATGGCCCCGCGCAGCACGTCGCCGCAGCGGCACCCGCGTGGCTCGACCGTCGGCTCGATGGACACGTCAAAGCGCATGCTGGCATCAAAGTGCGAAAACTCGGGACGAATGGCGAGTCCCGAAGCCGCAATCGATCCCAGCCCGCGCCACGTGGTATCGCACGGCTCAAATACCTGCTCGACCAGCTGGCGCGCCACAAGATTGCCGTCGGCATTGACGCCGCGACGGTAGGCGTTGTCGATCGCGGGTTGCCCCTCAACAACCATCTGAACCAGCATGCAGATGCCCTGCAAGATGTCGACCGGCTCAAATCCCGTTACCACGCCTGGAGTCTTAAACTCGTCGACCAAAAAGCCAAAGGGGGCTAAGCCCGTGATGGTGGCGACGTGGCCCGGCAGGATAAAGCCGTCGATAGTGGTCTCGGGATCGTTGGCGATGGCGCGCAGCGCCGGCGGCGTGGTCTTGTGGGCGCAGTAGACCGAGAAGTTCTGGAGTCCGCGTGCATCGGCCTCCAAGATGGCGGCGGCGATGGTGGGCGTCGTAGTCTCAAAGCCCACGCCCATAAAAATGACCGGGCGATCGGGGTTTTGCTTGGCAATGTCGAGCGCGTCGAGCGGGGAATAGACGATGCGAATATCGCGCCCTGCCGCCTTTTGCGCAGCGAGCGAGGTGGACGATCCGGGCACGCGCATCATGTCGCCAAAGGTGGTGATGATGGCGCGGTCTATGTTGGCGAGCGCGATCGCGTGGTCGATGTCGCGGTTGGCGGTGACGCAGACGGGGCAGCCTGGGCCGCTCAGCAGCTTGAGCCCGGCCGGCATAATGGAGCGAAAGCCATAACGCCCGATGCTCACGGTATGCGTGCCGCAGACTTCCATAAGGTTGATGGCGCGGTCGCCGACAAGCTCATGAATGCGCTCGATGAGCTCGCGAGCCAGCTTGGGATCGCGGAATGCCGAGAAGTCGATACCGGAGCGCGCCGGCTGCTCGGCCGCCACTAGTATGCCTCGGCCGGGTTGGTGGCAAGCTGGTCTTCTTCGACCAGCTCGGACATGGCATTAACAAGCTCGAGCGTTTCCTGTGCTTCCTGCTCGTCGACAATCTGGATGCCAAAGCCGGCGTGTACGAGAATATAGTCGCCAACCTGCGCCGTCGGCACGAGTCGCAGCGACACGGGGCGCTCGATGCCCATCATGTCGACGGTGGCCTTGAGGTCGTCGTCGCGTTTGACTACTTTACCGGGAACGGCAAGGCACATATTGTTCCCCTTTTATACGCTTTGCGCTGGACGGGCGCTCAATAATCCATCAGTTGATGGTAGCGCTCGCGGGGTTCGCGGGCAAACGCGTTACGCCTGTGAGACGGCTGGGCGCGGCGGCGTGCGAGGGCGAGCTACTGTGATGCAATCTGCGCAAGACGAGCGCTTGCGACCGCCGCCTGACCGTAGGCGATGCAGCCGTCATTGACGGGTACGGTGTGGGGGACAAGGACAGTAAGGCCTGCGCTTTTGAGCTCGCGGGCGAGGAGCTGAAGCAGAAGTCGGTTCATGAACACGCCGCCCGAGAGCGCGACGGTGTCGATACCCTCGTGCACGCAGATATCGCTGGCGATGCGCGCCGAGGAGCGCGCGACGGCGACATGGAAGTCGAGTGCGAGCCTGTTAGCGGGCGCTCCGGCTTCAATTCCTCCCAAAAGTGCCTCAAAGAGTGCTTTCTGGTCCAGAACATAGGGGCCGTCCAGCCACGATGGGCCAGATGCGAAATAGCCGGCGTTGTCGTCGGGAAAATGGGCGATTTCGTTGTCGAGCGCGCGCCAGGCGGCGGCTTCGAGTTCTATGGCGGGTTCGCCCTCGTAGGTTGCCTTGTCGCAGATGCCCAGAATCGCTGCCGCGGCATCAAAGAGACGCCCCATGCTGCTGGTACGCGGGCTGTTGATGCCGCGCTCGATCATGGTGGCTGTCACGCTGCGCGTTTGCTCGTCGAGGCCGTCCAAAAGCCGAGCGGCACCTGGGTGCTCGAGCAGGCCGAGCTCACTGAGCAGGGCAAAGGCGTTGCGGCGGGCGTCGCGCACGGAGGCCGCCCCACCGGGGAGCGCCCAAGTGCGCAAATGCGCGGCGCGCTCAAAGCCGCCAAGGCTGGCAACAAGAAACTCGCCGCCCCAAATGGTCCCATCGGTGCCGGCGCCGGTGCCGTCAAAGGCGATGCCAAGGACACGCGCGTCGGTTGTAAGCTGGCCCGCGGCGATGGCCTCGGCCATTACACTCGCGATATGCGTATGATGGTGCTGCACCTCGACGAGCGGCAGATTGCATTTTCGCGCCTGCTCGCGCGCCCACTGGCCCGATAGATAGCTGGGATGTACATCGCAGGCCAAGGCGGCGGGCGCCAAGTCAAAGAGATCTTCCAAGCGCGTGCGCGCGGCGTTCCAGGCATCGAAGGTCCCGCCGTTTTCAACATCGCCGATATGCTGCGACACAAAACAGGTTGCCTCGCCGTTCGTCCCTTCACGCGTGAGCGCAATCGTGGCCTTTTGTTGTGGCCCGCAGGCGAGCACGCAGGACGGAGCGCGGTCGAGCGCCGGCAACGGTAGCGGCTGGGGTGCATATCCGCGAGCGCGGCGCACGGGCATAACGGCGCCGTCAACCACGCGCACCACGGAATCGTCATAGCGCGAGAGAATCGCTCGATCGTTGCCGAGCAGCGCGTCGGCAATGCCGGCGGCAACGAGGCGTTCCCAGGCAAGATCGTCATCGGTCTCGATGGGCTCTTCGCTCAGGTTGCCGCTGGTCATGACGAGCGCGTGCATGCCGTGCGACGCGGCAGCTGCAAGCAGAAGATGCTGAAGCGGGGTGTAGGGGAGCATAACGCCAAGCTCGGGCAGGTCGTGCGCGACGGGCGGTGCGAGTACGAGGGCGTCGGGAGAATCGCTGTTGCCCTCGCCAACAGTGCGTCGGCGCAGCAGCACAATGGGACGGATACTGCCGGCGAGAAGCTCGCGCTCAGCGTCGTCGATATGGCATAGGCGCCCGGCATCGGCAAGACTGCGCACCATGACGGCAAGTGGTTTGTTACTGCGGCGTTTGCGATGGCGCAACTCGGCCACCGCCTGCTCGTTGGCAGCATCACAGGCTAGATGGAATCCGCCCAGGCCCTTGATGGCGACGACGCCACCGCTGGCCAGCAGCTCAACGCAGCGCTCGATGATGGCGTCGCTGGCCTCGCGTGTGGTGCCGACGGCCGGTGTCGCGGACGAATTCCCGCACGCATCGCCGTTCACAGCCTCACGCCACGTAATATGCGGCCCGCAATCAAAGCAGGCATCGGGCTGCGCGTGAAAACGCCGGTCGAGCGGATTGGCATACTCCGCGGCACACTCGGGGCACATGGGAAAACGGTCCATCGAGGTAGCCGCTCGATCGTAAGGCAGCGAGCGGATGATGGTAAAGCGCGGTCCGCAGTTAGTGCAGTTGATAAAGGGGTAGTGATAGCGTCGGTCGGCGGGATCGAACAACTCGCGCAGGCAATCGTCACAGGTGGCGATATCGGGCGAGACAAGTGTGGTGTGCGCGGTCTGGTCCTGCGACGCCACAATGTGAAAGCCCTGCTCATCGGCAGTGCTCCAACCGCCAGGCTCCAAATCCGCAATATCGACTCGCTCAACGCGAGCCGCCGCGGGCGCATGCTCAGAAAGCGCAGCGACAAATCCGTCAACCGCCTCGGCACAAGCGTGCGCCTCGATATGCACGCCGTCGCCCGCATTGAGCACCCATCCGCAAATGCCATGCGCCATGGCCTCGCGATACACAAACGGTCGCATGCCAACGCCCTGCACAATGCCCGTCACATGAATATGCACATGCCGCATGCGACACCCCTCATCAAAACCGACCAAAAAGGGACAGGTTTATTTTGGTAGGTAAAACGGTAAACCTGCCAAAACAAACCTGTCCCTTTTTGGCAGGTGCGCTGCGGGAAATTCCGCTACAGCCCCAGGCTCTGCTTGGTGGCGGCGCACGTGAGCTCGCCGTGCTTAACGCCGCGCAGGCCCAGCAGGCGGTCGGCTAGTTCGTAGACGCGCTCGCCGCGACCCTTGAGCGCCAGAATCTCCAAGCAGTTGTGGTGATCCAGATGCACGTGCATGGTCGATACGATCTCGTTGGTGTAGTCGTGCTGCACCTCGTCCAGGCGGCGTGTCAGATCGCCGGTGTGATGGTCGTAGATCATGGTGAGCGACCCGATAACATGCTCATCGGGCGTGCGCATCTGCTCCTTGGCGATCGAGGCGCGAATCAGGTCGCGCACGGCCTCGGAGCGGTTGGCCACGTCGCCGCGGCGCGCGATCTGTTCGTCAAAACGGCGCAGCAGGTCGTCCGGTGCGGTAACCGAAAAACGGACCAGCTCGGAGCCGGAGCCACTACAGTGGCAGCCCGCGTCACCGTCCGCCCCATGCGGATGCTCGTGCTCGTACCCGCAGCTGTGCTCGTGTTCGGCCACCTTACACCAGCTTCACGGAGCCGACGGAGTTGTGGTCGGCCTCGATGGCTTCCTCGTAGCCCTCGAGTGCGTCGTGGGCCTCGTGCAGCGCGGCCATGGCGGCCTCGAGCTTGGCGCCGATGCGCTCCATGTCAAAATTCTCGGTCGCATGCAGCAGCTGATGGCTCCACTCGTGAGCGAGCTCGATGGTGTCGTCGACCTGCTTGACGCTCATGGCAAGCTGGCTCATGTTCATTCCAACATCATGCATGGGAAATCTCCTTTTGTATGGGGCAGTTCAGTGGTTCAGATTTTACTACGCCCGCTCTGCGCGCAGCTGCATAAGAAAACGGGTACGAGTCTGTGCGACCCGCACCCGTTCACTGGGGGCTGTTTGTGACTACCATACTATCCGTGGTTGCACTCGGTGCATTCAGAAGTCCGGCGAGCGGCGTAAAAGCGCTCATGGACGGCAGGCAGACGGCAACATGTAACAAGCGTATTACAGATGCTTCTCCAGCAGCGCCTGCAGCCTCGCCTTGGGCAGAGCGCCAACCGAGCGGTCAATCTCCTCGCCGTTCTTAAACACAATCAGCGTGGGGATGCTCATGACGCCATACTTCATGGCCAGGTCCTGGTTGTCGTCGACGTTGCACTTGGCAACGGCGAGCTTGCCCGCCAGCTCATCGGCAACCTCGTCAACGATGGGCGAGAGGGATCGACAGGGCCCGCACCACGGTGCCCAAAAATCGACCAGCACGGGCAGGCTGTCGTTAACGATGGAATCGAAGTTCTCGGGGGTAATCTGATTAATGTCAGCCATGGTGACCTCCATAATGCGACGCGGCTCGGCCGCGTAAAACTCAGTACGACCGTGCTTATACCCAGCCGCCCGCAAAGCAACCACTCGCGGGCAGCTCTTTTATATAATGGTGGGCACGCAAACGATTGGAGAGCGCATGTCCACGTCACAAAGCCAGAAAAAAGAAGCCATCGCCCAGGCGGCCGAGCAGGAGCTCGCATCGCTTGCGGTCCGTGGCGTGCGTATCGCGGGCAACGCGTGCTCGCCGATCGTGCTGGTCAAAGGCGATTTGGACGAGGCCGAGCGTTCGGGTGGCGAGCTTGCCGCCGGCCCGGATGGCGCGGCGTTGCGCAAGGCGCTTGGGGCCATCGGCTACGCGCCCGAGGATTTTTGCGTGCTGGCAAGCGTCGCCGGCGTGGGTGACGGAGCGGTCGCGGTGGGCGAGACTCTGCCGTGCGAGCTGTTCCGTGAGGCGCTTGAGGCTTTGGACCCCGAGGCGGTGCTACTGCTCGACAACAACGCGGCCGATGCCATGCGCGAGACCTACGCCGATATGCTCGTGGCGATCGATGACTTCGACACCGCCATGCTCAAGCCCGGCTTGGTCGCCCATGTGCAGGGTCGCCGCGTGCTCGCGCTCGACGGTTTTGAGGCGGCGCTCACTGACAAAGCCGCCAAGCAGCGCATGTGGGCCTACATCAAGCAGCTGACCCCGGCGGCCGCTCCGCTGTAGCAGATTGGCGCCGGTGAGCGATTGCCTGGCGGGCAAGACACGCCGCGAGATCGGCGCCGCACTTCTACATCACAGCGCGCAGCTCAAACCGATCGCCGTTAATGCGGAACTGGCAGTTGCCGTTCATGCGCTCCACGGCAAGCTTGATGCTCCTGGTGCCAAAGCCGTGGCCCGCATGCCGGGTTACGGGCATGCCGTCGACCATGCGCGGCGCGCGGTCAAACGTGTTGGAAACTAACAGCAGCAGCTGGGCGTCCTCTAATCGCAGGTCAAAGTCGACGAATCGCTTTCCTTGGGGTGCGGCGCTTGCGGCGGTGATAGCGTTTTCCAAGGCATTTGAGAGCACGCTAAACAGGTCGGCGTCACCTACGTGGATGGTTTCGGGTACGGCGGCGCGCAGGTTGGCGGTAATGCCGTTTCTATTGATATCCGAGTTAAATGACGAAAGCGCGATGTTTACGGTCTCGTTGGCGCAGAAGCGGCGTACGGCGGTGCGGTCGCCGGCTTCGCAGAGTTCGTCGATGCGATCGAGCGCCTCGTCGGTGTGGCCCTCCTCAATTAAAGCGGCCAGGCCGCGTAGGAAGTGACGCATATCGTGGCGCAGAATCGACAGCTCGCGCCCAGATTGACGCCAAGCCTCGAGCTCTTTGATGGCGGCGCTGTCGCGGGTTTCGAGCATCCAGCGCTCTCGCTCGGCGGTTTCCTTTTCTTCGTATTCACGCAGGTAGACGGCGAGGAACATAAGGTAGAACGCGCAGAGTGCAAAGGCCAAAAACTCAACCGTCACCACCGAGCCCGAGTGGAACAGCGTGGTGTAGACGTTGGTGGCATAGTCAAAGACGTAATAGACGAGCGGCAGGATTAAAAGGATGCCCAGCTCGGTGGTGCTTTTAATCGCCAAGCGCGGACCGATGTCGCCGGCCCAACGCAGCAGGACGGCAAAGACGGCGAGTGTGGTCGCGATGCGCGCCAGATAGTACGCGATCTGAGAATCGGTTGCGGCAAATGCGGCGATGCCCATCCAATTGCTGAACTGGCAGCTCAGATAGGCACTCGTAATGCCGAGCACGGCAAGCAGCGGGCTCAGGCGGTAGCGCGCGCACAAATAGATGACGAGCGGCAGATGCACGACGAGCGGATATACCTGGCGGGCAAAAAGCTCGCCGCCGACGGCATTGGCGAGGCCAAATGCGCATCCGGTTACGGCACCGACCAACACCAGTTCAAGCGCATGACGCCGGTTGATCTCGACACCGCACAGTGCCGCCGAGGCAAAGACGCCAAAGAGCAGCGTCGTGGCGTGGTGGATTGCCCAAAGGACCATTTCGGCCGAGGAGACCATCAGTGTCTCCCACCCTCAAAGCGCACCGCAAAGTAGGCGTCTTGGAATCCCTGCTTGCAGCTGCGCGAAAGCGGGATGCAAGCGCCCGAGCGCATGACGATGTCCGTGCGGTCAAAGTGATCGATATTGCGCAGGTTGACCTGGTAGCTGCGGTGGCATTTAAAGAAGACCGCGTTTTGCGCCAAACGGTCCTCGACGCTGCGGAACGATTCGAGTGCCTCGATATCGCGTCCGTCGCGCAGGTGGAAGACCACGTGCTTGTTGCGCGCCTCGGCATATTCGATGTCGGACAGGCGCAGGGCGTGGTAGCTAAAGGAAGTTTTGATCACGAGCTCGTCGGTTGCCGCCGGGCGCATGCTCGAAAGCTCGTTAAGTAACTGCGCCAGGCGTTCGTAAGTCACGGGCTTGAGCAGATAGTCGAAGGCGCGGACCTCGTAGGACTCCAGCGCAAACTCGGGCGACGAGGTGAGGAACACCAGGCGCACGGCGGTATCGGCCTGGCGCAATTCGCGTGCGGTGTCCATGCCGTTGACGAGCGGCATGATCATGTCGAGCAGAATGATGTCGGCGCGCGATGCGGCATGGCGGGCCAGTAGGTCCTCGCCGCGCGTGACGAGCGCAACATCGACCGCCGTGCCCGTCTCGGTCGACCAACGATCGATCATTCGGTGCAGTCTATCTAGAAAAGCGACGTCATCGTCGCAGGCAATAATCTTGAGCATTCGGCCCCCTTAAGTAGTTCGATTTTGCCACATTGGGTGCGGACCGCTTGTGGGGGTGCGGACCGTTTGCGCCCCACGGCGTGCAACTCGCGCCAAGCGGTATTGCGGTGGCGAAAGATGCCTCCTGCGCTATCGAGAGCTCGGCTATCCTCAGCTTGCCAGTTCGAAAATGGACCTGCCACATGATTGAATCTTTATTTCAACTTTACACCTAGGTTTACAGCTGTCTTGTCAGCTGTAAACCTAGGTGTCATACTAAAGCCCCAAGATTCGCCAAAAGAGAGGGGCCTTGATGGCACAGAGCGCGAACATGGATGCGTCGGAGCTTGCACGCGATATCGCGGCCGGCCTAGCATCGGCAACGACGGCAACGGAGCGCGCGGCACTGGTGCCCGCAGAGCTCGTCGAGGCCATTCAGCAACTAAAAACCCAACGTGACGCGGTGATCCTAGCGCACTATTACGTGGCGCCCGAGGTGCAGGCTGTGGCTGATTACGTCGGCGATAGCTTCTACCTGGCCAAGCTCGCCAAGAGCCTGCCACAGCGGACCATCGTGCTGTGCGGCGTGGAGTTTATGGGCGAGAGCGCCAAGCTGCTCAATCCCACTAAGACCGTGCTGCTGCCCGAGCCGGGCGCGGACTGCCCCATGGCTCACATGGTCAAGCGCGAGACGGTCGACGCGGCGCGCGCCGAGTACGGCGACGACCTGGCCGTGGTGTGCTACGTCAACTCCACGGTCGAGATCAAGAGCTGGAGCGACGTGTGCGTCACCAGTTCCAACGCCGTTAAGATCGTGTCCGAGCTGCCGCAGCAGCATATCCTGTTCATTCCCGACCAAAACCTGGGACGCTTCGTAGCCGAGCAGGTGCCGCAAAAGCACGTCATCCTCAACAACGGCTACTGCCCACGCCATCACATCATCACCGTCGAGCAGATCGTCGACGCGACGGAGGCCCACCCCGACGCGCTCGTGCTGGCGCATCCTGAGTGCAAGGCCGACGTTCTGGCCGAGGCCGACTACATCGGCTCCACCGCTGGCATCATCAAGTATGCCGAGGAGTCCGACGCGAGCGAGTTCATTATCGTGACGGTCCGCGGCGTGCTCTACGAGCTCGAGCGCCGCTGCCAGGGCACCGGCAAGAAGTTCTACTTCCCCGCGGTGCAGCCCACCTGCGTCAACATGGATCTCATCACGCTCGAGAAGCTCGTGCGCTGCCTGGAGACGGGTGAGGGCGAGGTGCAGATCGGCGTCTCGGACGAGGCAGCCGACCAGGCCAAGCTCACGCTCGACCGTATGCTCGAGTACGCAGCACGCTAGAACAATGTTGCATGAGGGACGGTCCCTTATGCCACATTACAAGGGAGAGGATTCCTGTGGAAACCAAGCAATACCCCGATATGGAGTGCGACGTCGTCATTGCCGGCTGCGGCGTGGCGGGTCTGTACGCGGCCCTCAATCTGCCGACGAGCACGCGCGTGATCATGCTCTCCAAGGGCGCGGTCGATGAGTGCGATTCGATGCTCGCGCAGGGCGGCATCTGCGTGCTGCCCGAGGGCTCGGACTATGATGCCTTCTTTGAGGACACCATGCACGCCGGCCACTACGAGAACCGCCGCGAGAGCGTCGACATCATGATTCGCTCGAGCCGCTCGGTCATCAACGACCTGCTGGCGATGGGCGTGGACTTTGAGCGCAAGGCCGACGGCGGCCTCGACTTTACCCGCGAGGGCGCACACAGCCGTCCGCGCATTGCCTTCCATGCCGATATCACCGGCAAGGAGATTACGACCAAGCTGCTTCAGGCTGTCCGCAAGCTGGACAACGTGCAGATTTTGGAGCACGTGGCCATGACCGACATCCTGACGGGCGAGCGTGACGGCGCCACGGTGTGCACCGGTATCGTCGCCGTTCCCGTGGACGAGAACAACTCGGTTCGTCCCGCCGACGAGCTGGTAAATGCCGCCGAGGGCGCGCATGCCGGCGAGCCGTTTAAGATCCATGCCCGCCACACGCTGTGGGCAACGGGCGGCATCGGCGGCGTATACGACCATTCGACCAACTACCCGCAGCTCACGGGCGATGCCTGCTACATCGCTCAGGAGCATGGCATTAAGATGGAGCATCTGGACTACGTGCAGATTCACCCCACGGGACTGTTCTCGCCGCAGCCGGGTCGCACCTTCCTGATCAGCGAGAGTTGCCGCGGCGAGGGCGCGATTTTGCTCAACGCCGCCGGCGAGCGCTTTACCGACGAGCTTCAGCCGCGCGATGTGGTCGCCGCCGCTATTCGCGAGCAGATGAAGCAGGACGGTACCGAGCACGAGTGGCTGAGCTTTGCCCCCGTCGAGCGCGACGTGGTGACCGGGCACTTTGCCAACATTCGCGCGCGCTGCCTGGAGGACGGCCGCGACATCTTGGACGAGCCCATTCCCGTTACGCCGACGCAGCACTACTTTATGGGCGGCGTGTGGGTCGACAAGGACGGCCGCACCTCGATGCCCGAGCTCTACGCCGCGGGCGAGACGGCCTGCAACGGCGTTCACGGCAAGAATCGCCTGGCTTCCAACAGCCTGCTCGAGGCGCTGGTCTGGGGTCGTCGCGCCGCGTGGTACATGCGCACCGGCGAGTCGCTCGCAGTGGAGCAGGCGGGCGATCCCGCGCTCGATGGCCGTCATCGCGCCCTGGGCGCCGACCCTCTGGCAATCGATGATTTGGCCCGTGCCGCCGGCACGCAGGCCGTGGAGGAGTAGACCATGAATCCCATTACCATGAAGCTCGTCGTCGATGATCTGATTCTGCAGGCTCTGCGCGAGGACATTACGTTTGAGGACGTGAGCACGGCGAGCGTGTGTCCCACGGCGCGCCCCGCCACGGTGGAGCTTATCGCCAAGGCCGACGGCATTATCGCCGGCTTGGATGTGTTTGCCCGCACCTTTGAGCTGCTGGATTCGCAGAGCTCGGTGCTGCTCGACGTTGCCGATGGCGACGAGGTGCATGCCGGCGACCACGTGGGTCAGGTGCGCGGCGATGCGCGTGTGCTGCTTTCGGGCGAGCGCGTGGCGCTCAACTACCTGCAGCGCATGAGCGGCATCGCTACCTATACGCACAGCATGGCCGCGGCGCTCGAGGGAACCAAGACCGTGCTCGTCGACACGCGCAAGACCACACCGGGCATGCGCGTGTTTGAGAAGGCGGCGGTTGAGATTGGCGGCGGCAGCAACCACCGTTACAACCTGTCGACGGCCGTCATGCTCAAGGACAACCACATCGATGCCGCCGGTGGCGTGACGCGCGCGATCGAGATGGCGCGCGCCCATGCATCGTTTACCACGACGGTCGAGATCGAGTGCGAGAATCTGGACATGGTGCGCGAGGCCGTGGAGGCCGGCGCCGACATCATCATGTTCGACAACATGACCCACGACGACATGGCCGCCGCCATCGAGCTTATCGCCGGCCGTGCCAAGACCGAGTGCTCGGGCAACGTGGACGCCAGCAATATCCGCGCCCTGGCTGATCTGGGCGTTGACTTTATTAGCTCGGGGGCGTTGACGCACTCTGCGCCGATTCTCGACCTCTCGCTTAAGCACCTGCGCCTGCTGGACGGTAAATAATGGACGCCCGTGAGCGTCGCCGTGCCATCATGGCCGTGCTCGAGGGAGCCAAGGGACCCGTATCGGGCAGCGCGCTTGCCCGCGAGGTGGGTGTGAGCCGCCAGATTGTCGTGCAAGACATCGCTCTGCTGCGCGCCGACGGGCACGATATCGTGGCGACCAATCGCGGCTACGTGCTGCAGGAGGCCCCCAGCAGCCCCGCCGTGCCCACGCGTCTTGTTAAGGTGCGCCACAGTGTGGAGCAGGCGGGCGACGAGCTTACGAGTATCGTCGACGCGGGTGGCGCCGTGCTCAACGTGATCGTCAACCATCGTGTGTACGGCAAGATCACGGCCGACCTGGACATCCGCAATCGTCGCGATGTCGAGCGCTATCTGCGCGATATCGAGAGCGGCAAGAGCTTTCCGCTGCTTACGGTGACGAGTGGCTATCACTTCCATCGCATTGCGGCGGAGGACGAACAGACCCTCGACGAGATCGAGGCGATGCTCAAGGAAAAAGGCTACCTAGCAGACCTGATGCCCTACGAAGACGATTTGTCCTAGTCGACGCCGCATCTATAAGTTGCGGTGAAATAGTTCCTAAAATCGGCATCCAAGACATAAAACAGGAACTATTCCACCGCAACTGCCAAGGGTCCCGCTCCAAATTAGCTGCCCACACATGCAAAAGGAGGCCTCCGCGGCGATGCGGAAGCCTCCTTTTTTGTGCACGGTGTACTTTTGAGTGTGCAAGTGGGGAGTTGTTACTCCTCGACGATCTCGGTGATCGCGCCAGCGGGGCAAGCGTCCTGGCAAGCGCCACAGGCGACGCAGGAGTCCTCGTCAGCGACGGTAGCGACGTCCTGGAGCTCCAGAACGCCAGCGGGGCAGGAGTCGACGCAAACGCCACAAGCGATGCACTCGTCGGCATCAATTACGGGATGAGCCATGGTAGTTTCCTCTCTGTTGACCGACGCTACAGGCGATGCGCGCCGGTTTGATTCGGGCAAAAACATACCACGGGAGCGACCGTTTGCAATACCCTCTGGCCGGCATCTTCATACCGTTCGCCGAGTATGCCAAGGTTTACTAAAAAACGCGCAGGTGGGGCCGTTGAGCTGCGTAAATGTTAGCTAAAGGTGACTTGAAATATAGGGCGATTGAGCGTGCTTGCGGAAACCGCATCCCATTATTTTGTCGAAAAATGGGTTGCAGTTTCCGGTTAGGCCCGCTAGCGGAAAATGCGAGCCGGTATCAGCTCTCAAAACGGGATACGGTTTCCGGTTGAGCCTTCAGACGGAAACTGCGACCCGGAATCCACGCTCAAACCGGGATGAGCTTTCCGCAAGACGGCCCCCAGGCACCCCCGGACGCAAACCTCAGCCATCTCTACATAGATCTCGATAGATTTGCCGAGAACTCAAACAGTGCGTCTACCTGCGTATTTGCGAACCTAAACTCTCGGCAATAAGAAATCTTATATGAATTGACTTAGATTTTGTATATTCCGGCCCATAAGGGGATACACTACATCCTGAAAGACAAGCTGAAACACCGACTCGGCAGACCGCCGAGTCGGTGCAAACGCACAAGAGAGAGGGAATTTCTAATGGGCAAGATTCTTGGTATCGACCTTGGTACTACTAACTCCGCTATGGCCGTTCTCGAGGGCGGTTCTCCGACCATTATCGTGAACGCCGAGGGCGACCGCACCACCCCGTCCGTCGTGGGCTTCCGTGCCGACGGCGACCGCGTCGTGGGTAAGGCCGCTAAGAACCAGGCTGTCACCAACCCCAAGAACACCGTGTTCTCCATCAAGCGCTTCATGGGCCGCAAGTACTCCGAGTGCACCTCCGAGATCAAGACCGTGCCGTACGAGGTCAAGGAGGGCCAGGGTGGCCGTGCCGTCGTCGACATTGAGGGCAAGGATTACACAGCCGAGCAGGTGAGCGCCATGACGCTCGCGAAGATGAAGGCCGACGCCGAGAAGTATCTGGGCGAGACCGTCACCGACGCCGTCATCACCGTCCCGGCCTACTTCAACGACGCCCAGCGTCAGGCCACCAAGGACGCCGGTAAGATCGCCGGCCTCAACGTCAAGCGTATCGTCAACGAGCCGACCGCTGCTGCTCTTGCCTATGGCCTGGACAAGCAGGGCACCGACCAGCGCATCCTGGTCTTCGACCTGGGCGGCGGCACCTTCGACGTCTCCATCCTCGACCTCGCCGACGGCGTGTTTGAGGTTCTGTCCACCTCGGGCGACAACCACCTGGGCGGCGACGACTGGGATCAGCGCGTCATCGATTGGATGGCCGATAAGTTCCAGCAGGAGAACGGTGTCGATCTGCGTCAGGACCCCATGGCCCTGCAGCGTCTGAAGGAGGCCGCCGAGAACGCCAAGAAGGAGCTCTCTGCCGCCCAGCAGACCACCATCAACCTGCCGTTCATTACCATGAACCAGTCCGGCCCGCTGCACCTCAACTACACGCTGACCCGCGCCGAGTTCGAGAAGATCACCCGCGACCTGCTCGAGCGCTGCAAGCAGCCTGTCACCAACGCCCTGCGCGACGCCAAGCTTAAGCTCTCCGATCTGACCGAGGTCATCCTCGTCGGCGGCTCCACCCGTATGCCCGCCGTCCAGGAGCTCGTCAAGACCATGACCGGCAAGCAGCCCAACATGTCCGTGAACCCCGACGAGGTCGTTGCCGACGGCGCTGCCGTCCAGGGCGGCGTGCTCACCGGCGATGTCGAGGGCATCCTGCTGCTCGACGTTACCCCGCTGTCGCTGGGCGTCGAGACCATGGGCGGCATCATGACCAAGATGATCGACCGCAACACCACGATCCCGACCTCCAAGACCGAGGTCTACTCCACCGCTGCCGACAACCAGACCAGCGTCGAGATCAACGTGCTCCAGGGCGAGCGCGAGCTTGCCCGCGACAACAAGTCGCTCGGTAAGTTCCAGCTGACCGGTATCCCGGCTGCCCGCCGCGGCGTGCCGCAGATCGAGGTCACCTTCGACATCGACGCCAACGGCATCGTCAAGGTCTCCGCTAAGGACAAGGGCACCGGCAAGGAGCAGCAGATCACCATTTCCGGTTCCACCGCTCTGTCCGACGACGAAGTCGATCGTATGGTCAAGGACGCCGAGGCTCATGCCGAGGAGGACAAGAAGCAGAAGGAAGAGGTCGAGGTCCGCAACCAGACCGACAGCCTGTGCTACTCCACCGAGCAGACCCTCAACGAGCTGGGCGACAAGGTTTCCGCCGACGTGAAGTCCAAGGCCGAGGCCGCTATCGCCGACGCCAAGAAGGCGCTCGAGGGCTCTGACGTCGAGGCCATCAAGGCCGCCGGCGAGTCCCTGCAGTCCGTGGCCTACGAGCTGGCCCAGGTTGTCTACGCCGACGCTCAGCAGCAGACCGACGGTGCCGCCGGCGCCCAGCCTGCCGACGATGACGTCGTCGACGCCGACTACGAGGTTGTGGACGACGAGGACAAATAATCATGTCCGCCCGTAAAGCTCGCACGGAGGCGGCCGCCGCTGGCGCCGCCCCCGTTGACTCTGAGGAGAAGGACGTGAAGATTCCCGTAGAGGCCGCAGACGATACCGAGGCCAACGAGGCCGAGGCCGCCGAGGCTGCCGAGAACCAGGTAGAGGATTCCAACAAGGAGGCGACGATGACCGAGGACGAGATGGTGGAAGCCGCTATCCGCGCCGGTGAAGAAGCCGCCGACAACGACTTTAAGCTCAAGTTCGAGCAGGCTCAGAAAGAGCTTGCCGACGTGCGCAATGAGCTCGATGCTGCGGCAGAGGCTCAGAAGGCCGCCGAGGACAAGGCAAAGGACGCCACCGAGCGCACCGCCCGTCTGCAGGCCGACTGGGAGAACTTCCGTCGCCGCACCGCCAACGAGCGCATTGCCGAGCGCGAGCGCGCGACCGAGAAGCTTGTCACCGCGCTGTTGCCGGTGATCGACGATATCGAGCGCGCGATCGACCATGCCCGCAGTCAAGAGCTTTCCGACGACTTTAAGCAGTTCGTCGACGGCGTCGATGCGGTTCATGCCAAGCTGCTCGATGTGTTTGCGCACGAGGGCGTTGAGCCCATCGACCCCAAGGGCGAGGCGTTCGATCCGCTCGAGCATCAGGCTGTGGGCCGCGTCGAGGACGCATCGCAGTACGACGAGACCGTCAACGACGTGTACCAGAAGGGCTACCGCATGGCGGACCGCATTCTGCGTTCCGCGATGGTGACGGTGACCTACGGTGGCGAGAAGCGCCCCGCACCGGAGCCCGAAGCGGCGCCCGAGGATGCTACGGCCGATACGGCCGAGAGCACCGAGGAGTAATTGAGAAGGGCCCCGGGGCAACACCCGGGGCCCTTTCTGGCCTAGTGCCATATGACAGCATGAGCCGTCGTCTGCATGGGCGGCGGACGTAACAGGAGAGGAGCTACGATGGCTGCAGGCAAAACCTTCTATGACATCCTGGGCGTATCCAAGAGCGCCTCCGACAAAGAGATCAAGAGCGCGTTTCGCAAGCTCGCGCAAAAATATCACCCCGATGCCGGCGGCGACGAGGCCAAGTTCAAGGAGATCAGCGAGGCCTACGAGACGCTTTCGGACGAGAAGAAGCGCAAAGAGTACGACCAGATGCTCATGTTTGGCGGTATGCCGGGCGCGGGCGGCGCGTATGGCGGCGGCTACGGTGCCGGCGCGGGCGCCAGCGGCTGGGGCGATATCTTCGACAGCATCTTTAGCGGCAACGGCGCCTGGGGCAGCGATTGGGGCTCGGGCTTTGCCGGGGCTGCGGGCGCTGCCGGTGCCGGCGCTGGCCGCAGCCGCGCTCGCAAGGGCGGCGACCTGTCGCTGACCGTTGATGTGACGGCCGAGGACGCGTTTCGCGGCGTAACGCACAAGGTCACCTATCGCATTCCCTCGACGGGCGAGCAGCAGACCATTACGGTCTCGGTGCCTGCGGGCGCGGTCGACGGCGGCAAGCTGCGCTACAAGCGTCGCGGCGAGTACGGCGTTGCCGGCGGCGAGCGCGGCGACCTGGTCGTGACCACGCACGTGGAGGAGCACCCGCTGTTTAAGCGCAAAGGCGCCGACGTGACCATGGAGGTACCGATCTCGGTCTACGAGGCGGCGCTCGGCTGCACGGTGGACGTGCCCACGCCCGGCGGGGCGACGGTCCGTTTGAAAGTGCCTGCGGGCACCCAGACGGGCAAGAAGTTCCGCTTTAAGGAGATGGGTGCGCCCGACGTTAAGCACCGTGGCCGCACAGGCGCGCTACTCGTCGAGATCAAGGTACAGGTTCCCACGAACCTATCCATTGACGAGCGCGATGCCATGACCAAGCTGCGCGAGGCCGACACGCGCGACTACCGCGAGAAGGTCAATCGTTACAAGGCGACGTACTAGGGCGGTCGCGGCGCACGCCCACGCCCGCGGGCTTATGATGGACGATAACGAGACGGAAAGGGGTCAGGTAGCATGGCCGAGGACAATAGGAACAAACCGCTGTACATGATCAGCGTGGCGGCCGAGCTGACCGGCATGCATCCGCAGACTCTGCGCGTCTACGAGTCCAAGGGCCTGGTGAACCCCCAGCGCTCGGGCGGCAACACGCGTCTGTATTCGCGTGCCGATATCGAGCGCCTGGAGCTCATCAACCAGCTGACCGACGAGGGTATCAACCTTGCCGGCGTGGTGCGCATCCTCGATATGAAGGAGCGTGCCGAGGAGCGTGAGCGCGAAAACGAAAAGCTCCGTGCTCGCGTGCGCCAGCTCGAGGACGAGCTGCACGAGTACAAGATGCAGAAGAAGATCACTGCCTTAGCCCCGCGCGACGGCTCAGTCAACCCCGAGCAAGTCATGCGCAAGCTTTTGGGCGCAGGCGGGGATCTCTAGGTTACGCCGTTCTGCCGAACGGCGTAACGGCTCGACGCTGCGCGACGTCCAGGGCGACAATTTGTCATTCAAAAGGCAAGGCATGACCAGAAGGTCTATGCCTTGCCTTTTTCATGCCAACTTGTTCGCCCTGGACGTCGCTCGCTGTCCGTCCTCTACCTGCGGCGTTGCCTTGCTCCGGATACGGTAGGGTAGTCATTGGGGACGTTCTTAAATGACTGGTCAAAGGGGACATTCTTGCGGCACTTGGCAGTTGGGGACGTTCCTTTTGTGCCGGCACTTTGGGACACTCCTTGTCAGAAGAGTGATGCAAGGTGCTCGTCCTTTACTTTACTGAGATAAAGTGAACGTGCAGATTCGTAACCCACTCGCAACCGTTCTATGGCACGATATTGAACGAATGTATGCTATGCGCCCGAGCCTTTCGGGCAGAGTGGGAGACAGTATGGTTAAGCTGTACGAGGACGGCATCTACCTGCGCGGTGGCAGCGAGGTTGTGCCTGCGGCCGAGGTTGCCGAGCGCGGTATTACGCAGACGCCCGAGGATGCCAAGCGCGGCACCATCGCGTATTCGATCCTTCAGGCACACAACACGTCCGGCGACCCCGAGGCGCTCAAGATTCGTTTCGATGCCATGGCGAGCCACGACATCACCTTTGTCGGCATCATCCAGACGGCGCGCGCCTCGGGCATGGAGCAGTTCCCACTGCCCTACGTGCTCACCAACTGCCACAACTCGCTGTGCGCCGTGGGCGGCACTATCAACGAGGACGACCACGTCTTCGGTCTCTCGGCTGCCAAAAAGTACGGCGGCATCTTCGTTCCGCCCCATATCGCGGTCATCCATTCCTTTATGCGCGAGAACTTCGCCGGCTGCGGCAAGATGATTTTGGGCTCCGACTCGCACACCCGCTACGGCGCCTTGGGCACCATGGCCGTGGGTGAGGGCGGCGGCGAGTTGGCCAAGCAGCTGCTGCGTGACACCTACGACGTCGCCTATCCCGGCGTTGTCGCCATCTACCTCACGGGCGCCCCGCGCCCCGGCGTCGGCCCGCACGACGTGGCGCTCGCCATCATCCGCGCCGTCTTTGCCAAGGGCTACGTCAAGAACAAGGTCATGGAGTTTGTGGGCCCCGGCATCGCGAGCATGACGACCGACTACCGCAACGGCGTCGATGTCATGACCACCGAGACCACCTGCCTGTCGAGCATCTGGGCCACCGACGAGGACACGCACGCGTTTTTGACCATGCACGGCCGCGGCGACGACTACCGCGAGCTCAAGCCCGCCGATGTCGCCTACTACGACGGCTGCGTCGAGGTCGACCTGTCGAGCATCAAGCCCATGATCGCGCTGCCGTTCCATCCTTCCAACGGCTTTGAGATCGACGAGCTCAACGAGAACCTCGAGGACATCCTGCACGAGGTGGAGCTCGAGGCCGCCAAGATCGGCGAGGGCAAGACGCACTTTAGTCTGCTCGACAAGATCGTCGACGGCAAGCTGCACGTGCAGCAGGGCGTTATCGCCGGCTGCTCGGGCGGCAACTACGACTCCGTGGTCCAGGCCGCCCGCGTGCTCAAGGGCGCCAACACCGGCTGCGGCGAGTTCTCGCTGTCGGTCTACCCCACGAGCCAGCCCGTGGCACTCGAGCTTACACGCCGCGGCTATATCTACGACCTTATGGAGGCCGGCGCGATCGTGCGCACGGCATTCTGCGGCCCGTGCTTCGGCGCCGGCGACACACCCGCCAACAACGGCCTGTCCATCCGCCACACCACGCGCAACTTCCCCAACCGCGAGGGCTCCAAGCCGGGCAATGGCCAGCTGAGCGCGGTGGCCCTGATGGACGCCCGCTCCATTGCGGCGACGGCTGCCAACGGCGGCGTCCTGACGCCAGCGACCGACCTGCCCGAGGAGACCTGGGACGAGGCCTGCGAGTATACCTTTGACGACGCGCCGTACAAGAAGCGCGTGTACTGGGGCTTTGGCAAGGCTGAGCCGGCCGACGAGCTGGTCGAGGGCCCCAACATCAAGCCGTGGCCCGCGATGGAGCCTCTCGGCGACGACATCCTGCTCAAGGTGTGCTCCAAGATCATGGACCCGGTCACTACGACCGACGAGCTCATTCCCTCGGGCGAGACGAGCTCCTTCCGCTCCAACCCGCTGGGTCTGGCCGAGTTTACGCTCAGCCGTCGCGACCCTGCCTACGTGCGCCGCTCCAAGGAGGTCGACGCGGTGGAAAAGCGCCGCGTTGCCGGCGAGGCAGCGGGCGACCTGGTGGCACTCGATGCCGAGCTTGCCAGCGTGTTTGAGGCGCTGACCGGCGCGGGTGTCGCGGCCGATGCCAAGGCGACTGAGTACGGCTCCATGCTCTATGCCAAGAAGCCCGGTGACGGTTCTGCCCGCGAGCAGGCCGCGAGCTGCCAGCGCGTAATTGGCGGCCTGGCCAACATCGTCCACGAGTACGCCACCAAGCGCTATCGCTCCAACGTGATGAACTGGGGCATGGTGCCCTTCCAGATGGAGGCCGAGCCCAGCTTTGAGGTGGGCGACTACGTCTTTGTGCCGGGTATCCGCGCCGCGCTCGATGGCGACCTGAAGGGCATCGCCGCCTACGTGGTGCGCGCCGATGGTGCGGTCGAGCAGATTGAGCTCTACATTGCCGATATGACGGCAGAGGAGCGTGCCATCGTCAAGGCTGGCTGCCTGATCAACTACAACAAGTTCAAGGCAGCTGCCGAGTAACGCACTTAATTGTCCGCCCGGGGCCACACCTTTCCCTCGTGCTCACGCGCTTCGCGAGGGTCGCCCGAGGGAAAGGTGTGGCCGGGGCTACCGCGACGTTCTCGTTGGGTCTTGAGGGGCGCTAATAATTGACCGGGACCACCACAAAGTTGCCTGCCCGGCGGGACCTTATTTCGATGGGGTCCAGGTTATTTCATCGTCAAATAGCCAAGTGCGTGACGAGCCACTGTTGCGCGCTGTCTGCGGATCGGGCTCGCAAGTTTGTTCGTAGGCATCTTCGGTACACCGATCCATAAAATCGACGACTGCCGTCTGGTCGCCCTCCATGACGTAGATTACGTCGCCATCCGAGATATAGACCCCCGGTCCTTCATTGTCCACGTAACCGGGGTCGTATGAGACGTTGCACAATCTGCTCCCGTTTGCCGCATCGAGCTCAAGGGTCGAATAATACCCGCCAACCATTTGGCCATTCTTGGCTCGATATATTGCGGCGCCGTACCATCGCTTAAACGTCTTGCCTTTGAGTAAACTGGTTGCCTTGCCGATAAGCTGCTCATCTTGGGTATAGCGCGTGGCTCCAAGTTCGATTCGGGGATAGTTACTGACCCCAAGCGCTGCGGGCGTACCGTCGAAATCGACGGTGATTGAATCGGGTTTGATGATATCGGTGAGGATTTCGATGGGGTAGCTTACGGTTTCAACCGCCGCCTGCGTTGCCGAGGCGGGGAGAAATGCGAGATAGATAATGCCCACGCCGACTGCGGTAATTGCAAACGCTAAGACGAGCAGGCCGATATAGGTGGAGCGTTTCACGGCGGGTACCTCGCAAACAGTATGCATTCATTAAGATAAGTGATACCAGCTTACGACAATATTCAAAAGAAAGCGATCGATCGAAATGACGGGGTGAAAAGGCCCTATTGGGCTTCGATTTGACCTCTAATAGAAATATTTGCCCCACTCATTCTGGGCGTGAGGTCAATAATTGAGTCCACGAGTTTTGAGCGATACTCTTCTCACTAAACTCACTATTTTCACTATAAGCACTATAAATATGATAGGGGGACGACGAGAACAATGTGACGTGCGATAGCTAAGCCGTTTAAGCCGGACTCTGACCTTGAATCTCTGCCTCTATCTGTGCGAACGGGCTATTGTCGGTTCTCGATTCCATCGCTGCGTTTTCGTTGGATCTTGAGGGACGCTAAGAAATGGACTTGCTTGATGCCGCCTCTGTTATCGGGGCGGCTTCTTTTTGTCGAAAACCGCCACAAAGGGGACAGGCGCCTTTGTGGCGGCTCGATTTGTCTTAATCTGTAACACCTTGGCCGCTAAAAGTGGGCCTGGTGTTACAGATTTAGATTTTCGATTCGGGTGTCTTCTGTTCGTCTCGATTTGTAACAGATAGAGCTCTATTTGCCGAGTAGATGTTACAGATTGAGACAAACGGGTGCCGCTGAACAATTCGTCTCGATTTGTAACATCTGGAGCCAGAAACGGTCGATAGATGTTACAGATTTAGACGGTAGCGCACCTGTGCGGCGGCGGGCCGACATCTTTACCCCTATCTTTCAATCACTCAGAAAATCTTATATATAGAGACTTAGATTTGTGTATAAGATCGCGCAAAGCTGGCAACAATACTTCTCGAACAACGTGAAGCCGCCCCGTAGGGCGGCCACCCCAAGAGAGGTGATTCCATGAGAATCGATAAGCTGGCAATGACGTCGCGCGAGGCGCTGCAGACCGCCATGAGCACGGCTGCCGATGCGCAGGCCGGCGCGGTGGAGCCGATTCATCTGCTGTCTGCCCTGCTCGGTGCCGGCGAGCGCAATATCTCCGTGATCATCGAGCGCATCGGTGCCGACCCGGCTCAGCTCGCACGCTCCACACAGGATGCCATCGACCACGTGCCCAAGGTTTCGGGCGAGGGCCAGCAGATGGGCCTGTCCAACGAGCTCGTCCGCGTCATCGAAAAGGCCGAGAAGAAGGCCACCAAGATGGGCGACAGCTTTGTGGTGACTGAGCATCTGCTGATGGCGCTTGCCGAGGACAAGGGCGAGGCGGGCCGCGTACTGCGCGACGCCGGCGTCACCAAGGAGCGCATCGAGCAAGTCTACGAGGAGCTGCGTGGCGATGACCGCGTGACGTCTGCCGAGGACAAGACTCAGTTTGAGGCACTGGAGCAGTACGGTCGCAACATCTGCGATCTGGCCCGCGCCGGCAAGCTCGACCCGGTCATCGGCCGTACCGATGAGATTCGCCGCACCATCCAGGTCCTGTCCCGTCGCACCAAGAACAACCCCGTGCTCATCGGTGAGCCGGGCGTCGGCAAGACGGCCATCGTCGAGGGCATCGCCCAGCGTATCGTGGCCGGCGACGTGCCGAGCACCCTGCGCGACCGCGACCTTATCGAGCTCGACATGAGCGCGCTGGTCGCCGGCGCCAAATACCGCGGCGAGTTCGAGGACCGCTTGAAGGCCGTGCTCAAGGAAGTGCAAAAGTCCGAGGGCAAGGTCATCCTGTTCATCGATGAGCTCCACACCATCGTGGGCGCGGGTGCCACCGAGGGCTCCATGGACGCCGGCAACATTCTCAAGCCGGCGCTTGCCCGTGGCGACTTGCACGCGATCGGCGCGACCACGCTCGACGAATACCGCAAGTACATCGAAAAGGATGCGGCGCTCGCGCGTCGTTTCCAGACCGTGATGGTGAGCGAGCCTACCGTCGAGGACACCATCTCGATCCTGCGTGGCCTCAAGGAGAAATACGAGATCTTCCACGGTGTGCATATCACCGATAGCGCGCTCGTGGCAGCTGCCGACCTCTCCGATCGCTACATCGCCGACCGCTTCCTGCCCGACAAGGCCATCGATTTGGTCGATGAGGCGGCAAGCCGCCTGCGCATGGAACTCGACAGCATGCCGGTCGAGATCGACGCCACCACGCGTCAGCTCACTCAGCTGCAGATCGAGGAACAGGCGCTCATGAAAGAGACCGATGACGCCTCCAAGGAGCGTCTGGAGGCCCTGCGCCAGGAGATTGCCGAGGTCCAGGAAAAACTCAACGTGCAAAAGGCCGGCTGGCTCAACCAGAAGAACGCCATTGACCACGTGCAGGAGCTTAAGAGCCAGCTTGACGAGGCCAAGAGCGAAGAGGAGCGCGCGACGCGTAACGGCGACCTGGGCCGTGCGTCCGAGCTGCGCTATTCCGTGATCCCGGGTCTGCAGCAACAGATTCAGGATTCCGAGGCTGCGCTCGAGGCACAAAAGCAGCAGGACGGCGAGGGCCTCAACGAACAGGTGACCTCCGATGAGATCGCCGAGGTCGTGAGTGCCTGGACCGGCGTGCCCGTGTCCAAGATGATGCAGGGCGAGCTCGACAAGTTGAAGGGCTTGGAAGGTGAGCTGCATAAGCGCGTCATCGGCCAGGACGAGGCCGTCTCCGCCGTCGCCGCAGCTGTGCGCCGCAGCCGTGCGGGCCTCTCCGATCCGGACAAGCCCATTGGCAGCTTCTTCTTCCTGGGCCCCACCGGCGTGGGTAAGACCGAGCTCGCCAAGGCTCTAGCCGAGTGCCTGTTCGATGACGAGCGCGCACTCGTGCGTATCGACATGTCCGAGTACATGGAGAAGTTCAGCGTCCAGCGTCTGATCGGTGCGCCCCCGGGATACGTGGGATACGACGAGGGCGGCCAGCTCACCGAGGCCGTGCGCCGTCGTCCGTATTCCGTGATCTTGCTCGACGAGATGGAGAAGGCTCACCCGGATGTCTTCAACGTGCTGCTGCAGGTGCTTGACGACGGCCGTCTGACCGACGGTCAGGGTCGCCAGGTGTCCTTCAAGAACACGATCATCATCATGACGTCTAACGTGGGCTCCAAGGCTATCGCTGAGCTTTCCGGCAAGGACGAGGAGGAGATGCGCCATCAGGTCGACGCGGCCATGGCTCAGACCTTCCGCCCCGAGTTCCTCAACCGTATCGATGATATCGTGGTGTTCCATCCGCTTGGCATGGCGCAGATCGAGAAGATCGTCGACATTCAGCTCGCCGACGTCCGCGCGCGTCTGGCCAAGGAACGCATGACGCTTGCCATCACCCCGGCGGCCAAGCAGCTGCTCGCCGTGGGCGGCTTGGACCCGGTCTTTGGTGCCCGTCCGCTCAAGCGTCTGGTGCAGCGTGAGGTTGTCGATGCCATCGCAGCGGCCATCATCGACGGCACGGTGCGCGAGGGCGATCAGGTGACGGTCGATGTCGACAAGGACGGCGGCTTTACCGTCGTGTGCGATAACACGCCGGCGGCCACCTACGAGGTTCCCGACGCCGAGTAGATTTTGGGCAATGCCTTAAAATCTGCCAGTCGTCTCTAAACGCCAAGGGCGGTGGATCCAATCGGGTCCGCCGCCCTTTTTCGTGCGACAATCGATGATGTTGAGCGGATGCGATGCAAGGAGCTATGCAGATGAAAGACGAGAACAAGACGAACGCACCGGCGGCTGAGATAGCGTCCGCCGCACCAAAGCCCGCGCCGAAACCGGCACCCAAGCCGCGCGACCCCTACATCCGTGCCGAGAACGAGGACGATGACGGCTACGATCCCTACAGCGACCGACGCCCCGAGCGCGAGCCGATGTTCGAAGCCGATCCGTGGCGCTGAGTGCCACCCAAAAGGCCACCAATAAGTTGCGGTGAAATAGGGATTGTTTTGCGGTTTGACCAGCAAAAACAGCCCCTATTTCACCGCAACTGCGTTAGGGATTTTTCTACAGGGGGAGGGTAGTCAAAAAAGTCCCGTCCCAAATCGACTGTCCAGGGAGTCGCATTCGAGCTTGGTTGTCCTCTCAGCCACTCGGCATCCTTCGAGCAGTAATAGTGAAAAAACTTGCTTAAGTGTTAATCAAGTCAGATATAATCTTGCTCTCTAATTAATCAAGAATCACTATAATTTTGATTAGCTAGAGAGCAAGATTGGAGAATAATGGCATTCAACGACTTGATCGCCCAGAAAATAAAGGACTTTGAACAGCAGGGGGTTCCGCAGGTCTTTGAGCGAGACCTTGATCTAGGAAACCCACAGGAGCCAAAGCGCGACAACATCGTAAATGTGATTGTGGGGGCCCGCCGTTGTGGAAAGACGTATCGCCTGTATCAGGAGATGTGGCGGCTTCAGAACCGGGGCGTCGAGCTTGACCGGATGCTTTACTTCAATTTTGAGGATGAGCGCTTGCGCCCGTATGAGCCATCGCTGCTGGCGGACGTGCTCGACACGTTCTATGCGCTGTATCCTGTTGCTCGAACCGAGGGCGCTTACATTTTCTTTGACGAGATCCAGGAAATTCCCGAATGGGGTGCGTTTCTGCGGCGTGTAGTCGATACGGAGAAAGCGACCGTCTATGTGACGGGATCTTCTTCTAAGATGCTGTCCTCAGAACTTAAGAGCGAGTTCAGGGGTCGTTCTCTTGTGCGAGAGCTTTTTCCGTTGAGTTTTTCGGAATACGTTCGATATAAGACGGGGAGCGTTCTCGAGTCAGATGCGACCTTTTCCCCGAGCGATGCAGCGCTGCTTCGACATCATCTGATCGGGTATCTTGAACGAGGGGGATTCATCGCGACACTTGAGCAGACGCCTGCAGACGCGATTCAGCTGCTACAGGAATATGCTTCGCGAACGGTCGCCATGGACGTCGTTGAACGTTACGACGTCAAGAACCCTCGCCTGGCATCACTGTTCTTGACGCGGTGTATGGCATCTTCGGGACGAGAGCTGTCAGTGAACAAAGTGTACAACGAGTTCAAGAGCAGACAGATACCCGTCAGTCGTAATTCGCTCAGCGACTTACTTGAGTATTATGAGGACGCCTACCTGTTATTTTCTGTGCCGGAGTTCACGCGTTCACTGGCAAATAACATGCGGTCTGCGTCTAAGGTCTACGCTGTCGACCCTGCGATGTTTGGAGCATTCTCTCCCGCATCGGCATTGGACCAGGGCCAGAGGCTCGAGACCGCAGTGTTCAATGCGCTAAGAAGAAGGACTCCCGCGGTGAGGACCGGCTCGGTCTGCCGCCTGCTAATCAAAGAGAAGAGCAAAAGCCATGAGGTGGACTTTGTGGCTGGGGATGCGCTTCTCATGCGGGCTTATAGCCTGATTCAGGTGAGTGCGGATATGGCAAGTGAGAAAACGCGCGAGCGCGAAATCGCCGCGCTTGATGCCTCGATGGCCCAGTTTGATCTTGGCGAGTCGGCAATCGTTACCATGGATGAACAGACCGATATTCCATGCGAGCACGGTGTGATACACGTTATGCCCGCATGGAAGTGGCTCCTTGCCTAATCATCTATGGGCCTGTGGGGTCAGGACCTCCTGGCTCCTTCATCACGGTTGGGGAGCACCTTGCTGCGCCAGGCTAGTCCTGGGCTTTGATACTCGGCAGCAGGATCTGCGCGAGGTAGTCGGTTTCGAGCTTAGTGGCACCATCGGCCTTGCCGTCTTTACCCACCAGGTCGTTCTTGATCTGGCTATACGTATAGCGGTTGCCGGTCGTCAGCTCAACAAGCTCAATGGCCGTGTCCATGGGGTAGGTCGACACTGGATCCTGGGTGCGCCCGTTGATAGTCTGGGGCACCACGTACGGATAGACGGGGCCGCTGGCGTAGACGGTATAACCGTTGCCTAGATTGGCCGCACCCAAAACCGTATCGCCTTCATCGGGCGTAAAGCTCTCGCCCTCGCGCACCGCGACGAGCGTCACGAGCGGCGTATTGGCGTCGTCGCCCAGATAGATGCATAGCGTGCTTCCGTTTTGCCAAGTTGCGACCTTGCCGTACCACTCGACGGGAATATCGAGCTGGTAGAGGTCGGTTGCCTTGTGGCGAGCGTCAGCATCACGGGACGCCTGTGCCTTTTGCGCGCTCACGGCATTGACGGCGGCGTCGCGCCGCGCGGTTGCTGCCTGCTGGAGCACTTTGGCAGCCGCGGCGGAGCTCGCACCGCCCTCCTCGGCATACTTGGCGGCGGCATCGATCTGGTCGTCAGTCACCGTGTCGGCCGAAGGCACCTTGAACTTAAAGGTAGCCTGGGCACTTAGATCCTGTCCATCGCTCTTAACGGTGACCTGCGTCTTGGTGGTCGGGACGGTATAGATGGTGCCGTCGGCCGCGATGGGGGAGGCAGCGATGGAGAGCGTGTAATCGCCGGGCAGCAGTTTGATGCCGCGGCCGTGCTCGTCAACATAGAGCGTTTCGCTCACGGAGGAGCCGTCAGAATCCTGACCGCTCACCTGTACGGGAATCTTGGAGCCAGTGGAACAGTCGAGGCCCGCGGCATGCACGCCAATCTGCACCGACATCATCGTGTGGGCATTGGCGGCGACAGCGGCAGCCTGCTCTTGCTGATATCCGTTCCAGGCAGCATAGCCTGCACCGCCGGCGACGAGCGCGACGGCCACGACACCGGCGACCATCAGATTGCGGCGCTTGGGCGACATCTTGCGATGGCGGACCTCGGCCTCGCGTGCCGAGGGAACGGACGGCAGGGGAATATCGCCCATGGCGATGGTCTCGTCCACGGCAGGCGCAGAGCCTAAGCCAGGGAGCTCGCGGGTCAGCGAATCTTCGGCCGGCAAGTTGTCGAGCAAGATGGTTTCCTCGCTCGTGTCGGATCCGGGCTGGTCGTCGGCCTCGCTTTCGGTGTCTTCGTGATCTGCCTCATCCTCGGCAGGCTCAACGTCGCCTGTATCCTGATCATCGGGCTGCGCCTCGATTTCCGGCTCATCCTGCACATCAACGCTCGAATCGTCAAACGCAACATCGTCAAGCGAAATCCGGTCTAGGCTCTCCAGGGCCTCGGCACACGCTTCTGCATCTTGGACCGCGTCCTCTTGGCCCGTCGTCTCATCTTTCATATATCCCCCAAGCTCAATATCGGGACAACACTGTACCCAAAAACAGGACCCTATAGAGCCGCCTCATGATTTGAAATCCGATTTTATATATGCGCATGTTTTTGAATAGATGAATAGAGACGCAACGACAAAAGCCCCCGAAAAGCGAGCGAAACGCTTTCCGGGGGCTCTGCGAGGCATTGGATGAAAAACCTGGCGGGCGGGCCTATGCCCAGGCGCCAACAGCGACCAACATGTTACTCGGCGTGAGCGTAATCGACCTTGGCGCGACGAGCGGTGGCCTTCTCCCAATCGCTGGTGCCCTCAAAGACATCCTGCTTGTAGGGATTGCGGCCGAGCTTCTTGGCGCGGTAGGCGATGTAGATGATCGCGGCGACGTTGGCGACCAGCGCGGCAATCGAGACCGCGGTGGCGGCGCCGGGGTCGAGCGTGGAGTGGGTCACAAAGATGGACTCCTCCTGGAAGTAGGGGAACACCTGGGCAAACATGCACCAAATGGCCAGCGTAAAGGCGCGGTTCTGGATCCAGCCGCCCTTGTTCCAGATAAAGGCGGCGACGGTGGGCGCCAGCAGCAGTGCAAAGCCGCAGAACCAGGAGTGGGTGGGCAGGCAGTTGTAGGTGTAGCAGAAGTTCCAGATATCGTAGGCGATGATGTAGACCCAGGTCATATCGGGCCACAGCATGTCGGTCTGATCCTCGGAGGCGTAGACGCTCCACCAACCGGTCATGCAGAAGATGTTGATGATACCGGCGATGCCGTTGAACACGTTGTTCCAGCCGGCCAGCTGCGTGGCACCTTCGGAGGTGACCCAGGTGGACTCGCCCAGGACAAAGAAGTGATAGGCGCTCTCGAAGTCGGACACGACGGCGATCATGATGTTGATGGCGACGATCACAAACGGCCATGCGCGGAACCAATGCGCCTTGCCGATCTTTCCCCACTGGTACTTAATGGCAATGAAGCCCCAGCAACCGGCGAGCGCCGCGTATACCTTGGCGTAGTGGAACCAGCTGTTCTGGTACACATGGGTGGGGTTGGTGAGCGCCCACTCGGCACCCTGCGAAACGCCCACGGCGATGGCGACGCAGTAGATGGTCATGGCCAGCGGAGCCACGCCAAAGATGATTGCCGCGCCGAGCTTGGTGCGGCGGCCGACCTCGTTGAGCACGATCAGGCCGATAAAGACCATGGCCCAGCCGGCCCAGTGGATAAGGGTATCGCTACCCCAAACATCGAACAGCATGCTGCTCTCCTTTCACACGCCCGCGGCCCCTCTTCTGATCGCGGGCAGTTTGGCCAAATGTCGTCAGTTCTGGGGCATGCGCTCCGGATACTTGGCGGTGTAGCCCTCGATGTGGAGCGTCGAGGCGATGATTTCCTTGACCGTCTCGTCGGGCACATCGGGGTGCGTGCGGATATACATCAACAACCCCATGATGAGGGTGTAGAACGTCTCGTAGACATGGTCGATGCGTAGCTCATGATGGGCGACAAAGTCCACCACGGTGGTGTCGCAGATATACTGCGCCACGCGCTGAACCACGTTGTGCAAAAAGCCGCCGTAGAGCGCGCCGCTGCTTGAAGTGAGCGTGCTCGGCAGCTCGTGGCCGCTGGCGACCAGGCGCTTAAAGAGCGGGGCGACGGTGTCGAGCGCGCCCTCGATATCACCGACGGTGCGGTCGGCGTTCCACTGCTCGAGCTCGGAGATAAAGCCGTCGATCGCCTCGTCCATAACAGCGGTGACGGCGGCGTCCATATCGGCAAAGTAGTGGTAGAACAGCGAGCGCGTGCAGCCGGCTCGCTTGGTCACGGCCGATACCGATAGGTGGGATACGCCCAGCTCGGAGCTTACGGTGCGCACGGCATCGAGGATCTCGCGACGGCGTTCGTCGCCCGTCAGGCGCTTTGCCGCGCTATCGGATGCGGGGACGGCATTGACTACAGAGGTACCTGCTGTGTTGTTGCCCATGTTTTGCCGCCTTTCATCCTCTTTTGCCTGACCGTTCGCCTAACAGTCTTGAATATTGTTGACGGTTCGTCAATACTATTTTTGACACAATGTCAACAATGGCGGGTGAACGGCATGGGGCATGCCCGGCCTGCAAAAAAAGAGGGGCGCTGCGGCCTCGTCGGGCTGCGGCAAGAGAAGGGACAAACATGATTCTCAACGGACCGGGAATTAGCTACACCGAGCCCGACATCGGTTCGGAGTTCGTGCCGCCGCTGCCGGAGCATCCGCGCGAGGCAATCGTCAAACTGTGTGAGCACTGCACCAACCGTCTGCTGCATCGCGACGAGCTGCTGGGCTACGAGTACTGGTCGTTTGCCGAGGCCGCAACCGACGAGCAGGCCGAAGTGCTCTGCAAGATGAAGATGCGCCGTCCCTACACGCTGCCCGAGATGGTCAAGCTCACCGGCATGCCCGAGGCTGATATCGAGAAGATGCTCGACGATATGAGCTACACGGGCCTGCTCGAGTACAACTGGGAAAACCCCGAGCGCGCCAAGCAATGGGTGTTGCCCATGCTGGTGCCGGGTTCCGCCGAGTTCCTCAACATGCGCGTGAGCCAGCTCGAGGAGCACCCGGTCTATGCCAAGTTCTTTGAGCAGGCGTCCAAGGGACCGCTGTCCAAGGCCACGCCGATGGTGCCGCCCGGAGGCGCCGGTATCGGCATGCATGTCATTCCGGTCGAGAAGGCTATCGACGCCGCGAGCACCTCGGTGCCGATCGAGCATATCGAGCATTGGCTCGACAAATACGATGGCAAATATGCCGCTAGCACCTGCAGCTGCCGCGCGAGCCGTCGCGTGATGGGTGAGGGCTGCGCCGACGACCCCGCCGACTGGTGCATTGCCGTGGGCGATATGGCCGACTATGTGGTTGAGACCGACCGCGGCCATTACGTGACGCGCGACGAGGTCTACGACATCCTGCGCCAGGCCGAGGACAACGGCTTTGTGCACCAGATCACCAATATCGACGGCGAGAACAAGATCTTCGCTATCTGCAACTGCAACGTCAACGTGTGTTATGCCCTGCGCACCTCTCAGCTGTTCAACACGCCCAACCTGTCGCGCTCGGCCTATGTCGCCAAGGTCGAGAAGGACAAGTGCGTTGCCTGCGGTCGCTGCGTTGAGGTGTGCCCGGCCGGCGCCGCCAAGCTGGGCCAGAAGCTCTGCAGCAAAAAGGCCGGCGGACAGGTGCCCGAGTATCCGCGCCAGGAGCTGCCCGACGCCACCAAATGGGATCACACCAAGTGGTCGCCCAACTACCGCAACGACAACCGTATCGAGACGCATGAGTCCGGCACCGCTCCCTGCAAGACGGCCTGCCCTGCGCACGTTGCCGTTCAGGGCTATTTGAAGCTCGCGGCTCAGGGTCGCTATGACGAGGCCCTAGCACTCATTAAGCGCGAGAACCCGCTGCCCGCTATCTGCGGCCGTGTGTGCAACCGCCGCTGCGAGGACGCCTGCACCCGCGGCCGTGTGGACGCCGCCGTGGCCATCGACGAGGTCAAGAAGTTCATCGCCCAGCGCGATCTGGATGCCGCGACCCGCTACGTCCCGCCCGTGGTGACGCCGACGCGCGCTGGCGGCTTTGATCAGAAGATCGCCATCATCGGTGCCGGTCCGGCCGGCCTGTCCTGTGCTTTCTATCTGGCCGAGAAGGGCTACAAGCCCGTCGTGTTCGAGAAGAACGAGCGCCCGGGTGGCATGCTCACCTATGGCATTCCCAGCTTTAAGCTGCAGAAGGACGTCATCGAGGCCGAGGTCGAGATCATTCGCCTGATGGGTGCCGAGTTCCGCTATGGCGTGGAGGTCGGTCGTGATGTGACGCTCGACGAGCTGCGCGAGCAGGGCTTTAAGGCCTTCTACGTTGCTATTGGCTGCCAGGGCGGCCGCCTTGCCGGTATTCCGGGCGAGGATGCCGAGGACGTGACCGTGGCCGTCGACTTCCTTCGCGAGGTTAACAGCGGCAAGATCGATACCCTGTCCGGCCGCACCATTGTGGTGGGCGGCGGCAACGTGGCCATCGACGTTGCCCGCAACGCCTGCCGTCTGGGCTCTGAGCACGTTGAGATGTTCTGCCTGGAGAGCGAGGTCCAGATGCCCGCCAGCGAGGAGGAACGTCGCGAGGCCGTTGAGGACGGCGCTCACATCAGCTGCGGTTGGGGCCCCAAGGAGATTCACCTGGACGAGGCCGGTCGTGTGTGCGGTATCACCTTCAAGCGCTGCACGCGTGTCTTTGACGACGAGGGCCGTTTTGCGCCCGAGTACGACGAGAACGATCTGCGCCGTGTCGATACCGACCGTGTCGTCATGTCGATTGGCCAGTCCATTGTGTGGGGCGACCTGCTGGCTGGCTCCAAGGTGGAGCTCGGCCGCGGCCAGGGCGCCCTTGCCGATCCCCAGACTTACCAGACCGCCGAGCCAGACATCTTTGTGGGCGGCGACGTCTACACCGGTCCGAGCTTTGCCATCGATGCCATCGCCGCCGGCCACGAGGCCGCCGTGTCCATCCATCGCTTTGTGCAGCCGGGATCCACGCTCACCATCGGCCGCAATCAGCGCCGCTACACCGCGCTCGACCGCGACGACGTTGTGCTCGAGAGCTACGACAACGCGAGCCGCGAGGTTGCCCACGTGGACCGCGAGCGCGAGAAGGCCGCGCCGTTTAGCGAGTATGTTGAGACCTTTACCGAAGAGCAGGTGCGCGCCGAGACCGCCCGCTGCCTGGGCTGCGGTGCCTCGATCGTCGACCCCAACAAGTGCATCGGCTGCGGCCTGTGCACCACCAAGTGCGCGTTCGATGCCATCCACCTGGATCGGGACCGCCCCGAGTGCTCCACGATGGTCAAATACGAGCAAAAGCTCCCAAGCCTCGGCAAGTACGCTTTGAAACGCGCAATCAAAATCAAATTTGGGAAGAAGTAAGAGACCTAACAAGTAAGTGAACGGCGCAGAGGGCGGTTGGACAGCGAGCGGGTCCCAGGCGTGGCGAGGTGCCTTGAAAGAGGAGGGCATAGGGCTTTTGCCCATGCCCGACGATTGAAAGGCAGATCGCCCGTCTGGGACTCGCGCAGCGTCAAGCCGACCGCCGTTCGTTAGAACGGCGAAAGGAATTAAAAGTGCATGAATTGGGGATCGTTTACCACATCATTCGCGATGTCGAGAACGTGGCGCGCGCTCATGGCGTGCGTCGCGTTTCGAGCGTGACGTTGCTGCCGGGCGAGGTCTCGGGCGTCGTTCCCGACTTGCTGCTCGACGCTTGGCGCTGGGCGGTAGATAAAAAGCCTATCGCGCAGGGCGCGGAGCTTATCGTGG
Source organism: Collinsella aerofaciens (assembly GCF_032584215.1). GTDB lineage: Bacteria > Actinomycetota > Coriobacteriia > Coriobacteriales > Coriobacteriaceae > Collinsella. The sequence goes on from NZ_JAWHPN010000009.1 coordinate 48,649, forward strand.
AGCCCGTCGAGGCCGTGACACATTGCGAGGCGTGCGGCCGCGACTACGCGACGGTCGAGCACGGCAAGACCTGTCCCCATTGCGGTAGCGGCGAGACATACCTGCTGCAGGGCCAAGAGGTCATGATCAAACAGATCGAGACCCCCGACGAGGACCCGGCAGACGCTGCTCCTGATGGCCTCTCCGACGCCCCCGATGCCGTCGACGCCGCCAACCCCCTCCACATTGTCTAGGATCCCCTATAAGTTGCGGTGAAATAGTTCCTAAATCCAGCCTTCTGGCTCTTAAACAAGAACTATTCCACCGCAACTATTTTGAGTGGTTTCATAGACCATAAGTCACGAAAATAGTCAAGCCATGTCTGTTTAAACAAAATAGCGGCAGTACAAGCGCATTCGCGCTTGCCTAAAATCGATATTAATGAACAGCCTGCTTGTATCTGTAAAATGCATGGCTTGATGAGCGACGCCTTGTCGTGTAATGAGTCAAAAAGCAGTAACGTAATCAACTTGTAACAAACCTAGACGTTTAAACAAATAATCCAACCTTTTGCGGATTTAGCTATAATTCCACAAACCAAACAGCTATACTCCTTTCATGTCGTGTAGGAAATACGTAGACAAAAAGGAGGTTATGTGATGGTAAGTATTGTTCTTGCTAGCCACGGGGACTTGGCAGCTGGAATCAAGCAGACGGGCTCGATGGTCTTTGGCGATCAGCCGTCTGTTGCCGTGGTCTCGCTCGAGCCGAGCATGGGCCCCGACGATTTCCGTGCCAAGGTCGAGGAAGCAATCGCTTCCTTCGAAGACCAGGAGCAGGTGCTCTTCCTCGTTGATCTGTGGGGCGGCACGCCGTTCAACCAGATCAGCGGGCTCATCGAGGGCCACGATTCCTGGGCTATCGTCACCGGTGTCAACCTGCCTATGCTCATCGAGGCATATTCGCAGCGCTTTGACGCAAAGAACACTGCACATGCGATCGCAAAACATCTCGTGACTGAGGCTAAGGCTGGCGTGCGCGTCAAGCCCGAGTCTCTGGAGCCCGAGGAGAAGAAGCCGGCTGCGGCCGCCGCTGCTCCTGCAGGCGCCATCCCTCCGGGAACGGTCATCGGCGACGGGCACATCAAGATTGCCCACGTCCGTATCGACACCCGTCTGCTGCATGGTCAGGTGGCCACCACGTGGACCAAGCAGATCAACCCCAACCGCATCATCGTGGTTTCCGACGGCGTTGCTCACGACGAGCTCCGCAAGACCATGATCGAGCAGGCTGCCCCTCCGGGAGTCCATGCCAACGTCGTTCCCATCAAGAAGATGGCCGAGGTCGTCAAGGACACGCGCTTTGGTGACACCAAGGCCATGCTGCTCTTTGAGAACCCGCAGGATCTGCTCAAGGCCATCGAGGCCGGCGTCGACATCAAGGAAGTCAACATCGGTTCCATGGCTCACTCCAAGGGCAAGGTCGTCGTTACCAACGCCGTCGCTATGGGCGATGACGACGTCAAGACTCTCGAGGCCCTTAAGGCCAAGGGCGTCAAGTTCGAGGTCCGCAAGGTTCCTTCGGATTCCTCCGAGGATCTCGACGCCATGTTGAAGAAAGCTAAGGCCGAACTGGCCGCTCAAGCATAGTAAAGGAGGGTCCGATACATGTCTGCAATCACTATTCTGCTTGTTGCGATTGTCGCGTTGCTTGCCGGTATGGAAGGCATTCTGGATGAGTTCCAGTTCCATCAGCCGCTCGTGGCATGCACGCTTATCGGTCTCGTAACCGGTCACCTTCAGGAGGGCATCCTCCTGGGCGGTTCGCTCCAGATGATGGCCCTTGGCTGGGCTAACGTTGGCGCCGCTGTCGCGCCTGACGCCGCTCTGGCCTCGGTCGCTTCTTCGATCATCATGGTGCTCGCCCTCAACGGTGGCGCCACTGATTCGGCAAAGGCCGTTACCGCCGCCATCGCCGTCGCCGTCCCGCTGTCGGTCGCTGGTCTGTTCCTGACCATGATCTGCCGTACCCTGGCTACCGCTATCGCTCACGCCATGGACGGTTGCGCCGAGAAGGGCGACTTCTCCGGCATCGAGCGCTGGCAGTACGCTGCCATCCTCATGCAGGGCCTTCGTATCGCCATCCCGGCAGTACTTCTGTGCGTCATCCCGGCCGAGGCCGTTACCAACGCGCTTAACGCTATGCCCGACTGGCTGTCCGGCGGTATGGCTGTCGGCGGCGGCATGGTCGCTTCCGTCGGTTACGCCATGGTCATCAACATGATGGCCACCAAGGAGACCTGGCCGTTCTTCATCCTCGGCTTTGTCCTTGCTGCCATCCCTCAGCTCACGCTGATCGCCCTTGGCCTCATCGGCATCTCCCTTGCCCTCATCTACCTTGGCCTTAAGGATCTGGCCAAGCAGGGTGGCGGCATGGGCGGCGGCTCCGGTGACCCGCTCGGCGACATTCTGAACGATTACGAGTAGGAGGGGAGTGATACATATGGCAGAGAACAAGATTCAGCTCACCAAGGCTGACCGCAAGAAGGTTTGCTTCCGTCATCAGTTCCTTCAGGGCTCGTGGAACTACGAGCGTATGCAGAACGGCGGCTGGTGCTTCGCAATGATCCCTGCGATCAAGAAGCTCTACACCAGCAAGGATGACCAGATTGCCGCTCTTAAGCGCCACCTGGAGTTCTATAACACCCACCCCTATGTTTCCGCCCCCGTCATTGGCGTTACCCTCGCTCTCGAGGAGGAGCGCGCCAACGGTGCCCCGATTGACGACGTCGCCATTCAGGGCGTCAAGGTCGGTATGATGGGCCCGCTCGCCGGCGTCGGCGACCCCGCCTTCTGGTTCACCCTTCGCCCGATTCTGGGCGCTCTGGGCGCTTCCCTGGCCCTGTCCGGCAGCATCGCCGGTCCGCTGCTGTTCTTCTTCGCGTGGAACATCATCCGTTACGCCTTCCTGTGGTACACGCAGGAGTTTGGCTACAAGGTCGGCTCCTCCATCGCCAAGGACCTCTCCGGCGGTCTGATGGGCAAGGTCACCGAGGGTGCTTCCATCCTGGGTATGTTCATCATCGGCGCCCTGGTCGAGCGCTGGGTGTCCATCTCCTTCACCCCGGTCGTCTCCAAGGTCACGCAGTCTGCTGGCGCCTTTATCGACTGGGCTAACCTGCCCTCCGGTTCTGAGGGTGTCAAGGAAGCACTGACGATGTACAACTCCATCGGTGCTAACGCCCTTGATCAGGTGAAGGTCACCACGCTTCAGGCCAACCTCGATCAGCTCATCCCCGGCCTTGCCGCCGTGTGCCTGACCCTGCTGGTCTGCAAGCTCCTCAAGAAGAAGGTCAGCCCGATCGTCATCATCCTGGCTCTCTTCGCCATCGGCATCATCGGTCGCGTCTGCGGCTTCATGTAAGCACGTTTCGGCTTAAGACCGAGAATTGCTAGGCAAGGGCTTTTGAGCCATTGAAACGGACCGCACCCGGTGGGTACACTGGATGCGGTCCGATTGTTTTATTTGGAGGGCGAGGTGCGCATGGCGCAATCTCAGAACAGCACGGTCGATCTGGCAACGCCGGCAACCTGCCTGATGGGGCTTACCAGCCACGGTAACGTGATGGTGGGCAATAAGGCGTTCGAGTATTACAACGAGCGCAATCCCGAGGATTATATTCAAATCCCGTGGGACGAGGTCGACTATATTGCCGCCGAGGTTTTGCGCGGCACCAAGAAGATCACGCGTTTTGCCATCTTCACCAAGGACAACGGTCACTTTACGTTTTCGACGCGCGACGACAAAGAGACGTTGCGCGCGGTCCGCAAGTACGTTGACGAGGACAAGCTCGTGCGTTCGCCCGACTTTATCGATGTGACCGCCAAAGGTGCCAAGAGCATCCCCTCCGTCATCAAAAACCTCTTCCACAAAGGTAACTAGCTCCTCACAAGTTGCGGTGAAATAGTTCCTAAATACGGCTTTAGATGCTTCAGACAGGAACTATTCCACCGCAACTTCGAAGTCTAGTCATGCGACGTATTGCGATGCAGTAAATCTGCTACACTAGTACAACATGCCTCCGTAGCTCAGGGGATAGAGCACCGCTCTCCTAAAGCGGGTGTCGACGGTTCGAATCCGCCCGGGGGCACCAGAGGAATATCGAGCCCGGTACCGCTACGGCGCCGGGCTCTTCTGGTCTAAGGGCAGGATTCGGGCTGTCGACACCCGCGTCACCAATTTCCCCGCGGGGGGAGTTTTCGAATCCGCCCGGGGGCACCAGAGAAATATCGAGCCTGGTACCGCTACGGTGCCGGGCTCTTCTAGTTTAAGGCATGCCGGAGTATTAGCTGCTTCAGATAAACGAAGCGCCCGCTTGCTGGGGGAGCAAGCGGGCGCCTGTGAGCGAATATGTTTGCGGCGAAAGCCGTGATGAGCGGTGGGGTGGCGACTAGTTGGTCGTACCGGAATCGTCACCCGTGCCCGAGCCAGAGCCAGAGCCAGAGCCCGAGCCAGAAAGTGCGACTGTTAGCGTGATCGTGCTGTCGGTGGACTGCTTGCCGGTGGGGGAGACGCCCGTAACGGTGGCATCCTCGTTACCGCTTACGGGATTGCCGTTCTGGTCACAGAAGCCGATGTTATAGAAACCGGCGTTGTTGAGCGCGGTGACGGCGGCGGAGATGCTCTTGCCGTACAGGTTGCCCGGAACACTGGCCTTGCCGGACTTCTTGGCAATGACGACGGTAATCGTGGCGCCGGGCTTCTGCTTGCCACTGGGGTTCCAGCTGATCACGGTGCCCTCGGTAACCGAGTCGTTCTCCTGGTAGCTAACGTCGACGCCAAAGCCTGCCATATCGAGGGCGTTGCGCGCCTGGGCCTCGGTCATGTCGGTCAGATCGGGGACGGACGTGGTATCCGGGCCGCTCGAGACCTTGTACGAGATGGTCGTGCCCTTCGCGACTTCCTTACCGGCTTCGGTGCCCTGCTCAAAGACCTGGCCCTCATCGGCCTCGTTGGCCTCCTCGGAGGCGTTGCCCTTCAGGCCAACGCTTGCCAGCGCGGCTTCTGCCTGGTCCTTGGTCAGGCCGACAAGCCGGGGAACCTCAACCTTCTCGGAGGGCTTGGGGCCCTTGGAGATTACCAGGTTCACCTTGGTGCCCTTGGCCTTCTTGGTGTTGCCGTTGGGCGTCTGCTCGGCGACCTTGCCCTCGTCGACATCGTCATTGTAGCTTTGGTCGATGGTGCCGACCTCGAGGCCGGCTTCCTTGATCAGCTCGACGGCAGTCTGCTGGTCCTTGCCCAGCACGTCGGGCACGGTGACCTGCTCGCCGCCAAAGAGTCCTGTGGCAAGGGCCACCACGATGCCGATGACGGCAACCGCTGCCACCACGGCGGCGATGATCTTGTTCTTGTTGGATTTGGGCTCTTCGACCTCGTAGGAGCCGGTGGAGCCCGAAACCGAGCTACGGGCGGTATTCTGGCCGCTCACGCCCGAGACGGGACGCACCATGGCGCGCGTCTGATCGGAAAGCTCGCGAGTCTTGGTGGCGCCCAACTCACCGGGGGCACCGATAATGCGCGTGGGCTCCGAGACGTTGACGGCACGGCCCGACAGGTAGCTGTTGAGCACCTGACGCAGCTCGTCGGCGGTCTGGAAGCGGTTTGCGGGGTCCTTCTCCATGCACTTGAGGATGATGCGCTCAAGGTCGGCGTCGACACCGGAGTTGATCTGGCTCGGCGGAATAGGCAGCTCGTTGACCTGCTTGAGTGCGACCGAGATAGCGTCGTCACCGTCAAAGGGAACGCGGCCGGTGGCACATTCATACATCACGACGCCCAGCGAGTAGATATCCGAGGTGGGGCCGAGATCCTGACCACGGGTCTGCTCGGGGCTGACGTAGTGGGCGGTTCCCAGCACGTTGTTGTCTTGCGTGAGGTGGCTGTTCTTGGCGCGCGCGATGCCAAAGTCCATCACCTTGATGTTGCCGTCGGGCAGCACCATGATGTTCTGCGGCTTAATGTCGCGGTGGATGATCTCGTGCTTGTGGGCGACCGAAAGCGCGGAGCTGATCTGCGAGCCGATCTGGGCGACCTTCTTGGGGTCGAGGGCGCCGTGGCTCTTGATGCCGCTCTTAAGGTCGGTACCGCGCAGGTACTCCATGACGATGTAATAGGTGTCGCCGTCCTTGCCCCAATCGTAGACGCCCACGATATAGGGGGAGGAGAGACCGGCTGCTGCCTGGGCCTCCTGCTTAAAGCGTGCGGCGAAGGTTGCGTCGCCAGCATACTGCGGCAGCATGATCTTGACGGCTACGGTGCGGTCGAGGACCTGGTCCTGTGCGCGGTAGACGGTCGCCATGCCGCCTGTTCCCACCTTATCCTTGAGGAGGTATCTTCCCCCGAGGACCCTCTGTTCCATTCCTGCTCCTAACATAACTATTCGCTCAACGATGTGTGTAGTACCTACGATGTGGCCGCTGAGGCCGTGTGGCGCGTTGCCGCTAACTCTTCGGCCGCGGCGCGCCTCGGGTGTCCGATTCGATCATGGGCATCACGCTCCCTGTGCGGCAAGCGCCGCGGTCAGGACGATGCCGGCGATCTTGGCGGCCTTGACGTCATGTTTGTCGTAATCCTCCAAGGCCACCGAGATGGCGACCGTGGGTGAATCGTAAGGTGCAAAGCCAACGAACATCGAGTTGACGTTGGTGCCGCCGGTCTCGGCCGAGCCGGTCTTGCCGGCGACCTTGACGCCGGGGATTTGGGCATCGGTGCCGGTGCCGGACTGGACGACGGCAAGCATGGCCTGCTTGACCTGGTCGGCCGTGGCGGAGCTGACGGCCTGACCCAGCGAGCGGGACTGCGTGGTCTTGACCACGGTTCCGTCCGGGGCGAGTACCTGGGCTACAAAGTACGGGTCCATGACCACGCCGCTGTTAGCGATGGCGGCGGCAATCACGGCGTTTTGCATGACGGTGGTCTGCGGGCCGGGCGTGTGGTCCATGCCGACAGGCTGGCCGGCGCCGGCCCAGGCGGTCTCCCACTCGGTCATGAGCGACGGGTCGGCCATGATGGAGGCCGCGGAGGTCAGGTCCTGGCCGAGCTTTTGGCCGTAGCCAAAGGCGTTGGCAAACTGCACGAGCGTGTTTGCGCCAACTTCGTTTGCCACCTGGCCGAAGACGACGTTGGAGGACACGGCAAAGGCCTGCTGCAGGCTGATGGTGCCGTAGCTCTCGTTGGCATAGTTGGTGACCGGTGCGTTGCCGATGTCCATGGAGCCGGGCGCCTGGTAGGTGCTGGTAAGGCTGGCGGTACCGGTCTCGAGTGCCGCGGAAAGCGTAACGACCTTAAACGTTGAGCCCGGCGTGTACAGCGCGTCCATGGCGCGATTGTACATGGAGCCGTCCTCGCCGCCGCCCGTCTGCAGCAGGGCATCGATGTTGGTGTTGTCGTAGGTGGGCGAGCTGGCACATGCGAGCACCGCGCCGGTACGCGGGTCGATGACCACTACAGCGCCCTTAAAGCCCTTGAGCGCCTGCTCGGCCGCCGTCTGGATACGCGAGTCGATGGTGAGCTTGGCGGTGTTGCCCGGCTGGGTCTGGCCCGCGAGCGACGCGATGGCGTTGTTCCAGCTGGAGTAATCCTTAGAGCCGGTGAGCGTGTCGTTCATGACGCTCTCGATGGCGGTGGTGCCATACTGCTGGCTCACGTAGCCAACCACGTGCGCTGCTAGGTTACCGTTGGGGTAGGAGCGTACGTAGGTGCCGTCCTCCTGCTGCAGCGACTCGGCCAGCGTCACGCCGTCGGACGTGATGATGGAACCGCGCTGGATGTACTTGGAGCGGGCGATGGTGTGGTTGTTGGTCGGCATGTCCTGATAGTCCTTGGCCTTGATGACTTGGACATAGGTGAGGTTGCCGATAAGGATGGCGAACAGCGCCGTAAAGGCGAGCACTGCACGGGTTAGACGGTTGGCGAGCGCCACGCGGCCGAGCACACCGGATTCAGGCGTGTCGAGCAGGCGACGGCGCATGCGCGAGCCGACGGAATGGCTGCCGCTGCCGTAGGAAGACGAGGTGGCAAAGCGCGTGCCCGTCGGGGCGGCGGCAGATGCGACCTGATCATCGGTGATGGCGGCCATGGTGCCGGTACCGGTAAGCTCGGCCTCGCGTCCGGTCGCCTCGTCACCGGCGCGCAGCAGGAGCGCGACGATGATAAAGCTCGCCAGCAGCGAGGAGCCGCCCTGGCTCATAAAGGGCAGAGTGACGCCGGTCAGCGGAATCAGGCGGGTGACGCCGCCCACGATCAAAAAGGCCTGGAAGCTGATGGCTGCCGTAAGACCGGTGGCGCTAAAGGCGGCGAGGTCGGATTTAGCGCGGGCAGCTGTGGTAAGGCCACGCACGGCAAAGAGCATAAACAGGATGAGCACGGCGCCGCCGCCCAAAAGGCCCATCTCCTCGCCGATGGCCGAGAAGATAAAGTCGGACTCGACGACGGGGATGTTGTTGGCCATCCCGTTGCCGATGCCAACGCCGACCAGACCGCCGTCGGCAAGCGAGAAGAGCGACTGGACAATCTGGTAGCCCTGGCCCTGGGCGTCCTTAAACGGATCGACCCAAACCTGGAAACGCACCTGAACGTGCGACAGGAACTTGTAGGCGCCCACGGCTCCAACGGCTAAGAGCGCAAGGCCGATAACGACATACGAAAAGCGCCCCGTGGCAACGTAGAGCATCAGCAAGAAGATGGTGTAGAACAGCACGGCCGAACCCAGGTCGCGTTCGAAGACGACGACGAGCAGGCACACACCCCACACGGCAAACAGCGGCAGCAGCAGTCGCAGACGAGGGATCTTAAAGCCCAGGATCTTGCGGTTGGAGATGGAGAGCAGCTCGCGGTTCTCGGCTAGGTAGCCGGCCAGGAACAGGACGATAAAGACCTTGGCGAACTCGCCAGGCTGGATGGTAAAGCCCGCGATGCGAATCCACAGCTTGGAGCCCGAGATCGTGGTGCCGATAAAGATGGGCAGCATCAGCAGGATGATGCCGATAATGCCAAAGGTGTACTTGTAGCGCATGACCACGTCGAGGTTTTTGACCAGTGCAAGCGTTCCCACCATGAGCGCCACCGAGACAAACAGGATGATGAGCTGTGAGATAGCGAGAGCGGGGGCGAGACGCGTCACGAACGTGATGCCGATGCCCGAAAGTATAAATACGATGGGTAGGATGGCGGGGTCGGCGCCGGGCGCCAAGATGCGCACGGCGATATGTGCCGCGGCAAAGGCGGCAAAGAGGCCGATCGGTACGGCGAGCGTCTCAAAGGAGATGGCAGCGCCCGCGGTGAGGACGTACATCGCATACAGCAGGATGACGGGGAACGCCGAGGCGATGAGCAAGAGCAGCTCGGTGTTGCGGCGACTCATAAGCGGCACTCCCTTTCTAATTCTTATCGGAGGCTTCGGCCTCGGCGGACTGTTCGGCGGTTTTCTCGGAATCTGATTCGGAGGTCGATCCCTGATTGGTGTTGTCGCGAATCGTTTGCGCGTCGATCACCTGGCGGGTCTGCTCCTCGTCGATCTGGTGGCGGTACTTGGATATCGTGTCCTGCGCATCGTCGACACTTGTTTGCGGAATGCCCGCCTTGAGGCGGTTTTGCGTGTCTTCGGGCAGGTCGGACAGCTTGATGCTGGTTTCGCTTTCGAGCCAGTGGAGCTTGAGTCCGAGTGGCTTGCCGGGCAGGCCGCGCCAGACGGCGACATTGCCCTGGTAGGTACCCAGGTAGTACGAGCCGGTGACACCCGTGTAGGCCCAGATGCCAGCTGCCAGCACAAAGACGAGGGCCAGGATGGCGGCGATAGTAACGTTGCGGCGACGCACGCGTTGCGCCTCGCGCATGACGCCATCGTCAACCAGGTCAACGACTACTACGGTCACGTTGTCGTGGCCGCCGGCGGCAAGCGCCGCGTCCACTAGGTTGTCGACGCAGATTTGCGCGGTTGAGGACTGCGTGGCGATGTTCTCGATATCGCTATCGGGAATCATGCTCGAAAGGCCGTCAGAGCACAGGATAAGGCGGTCGCCTTCCTCGATATGCAGAGTGAAGTGGTCGGCATACATGGCGGGGTCCGAGCCCAGCGCACGGGTGATGACCGAACGGTTGGGGTGGACGCGAGCCTCGTCTGCCGTGATCTCGCCGGCGTCCACGAGCTCCTCCACGTAGGAGTGGTCGCGGGTCACGCGGATGAGCGTGCCCTCGTGGAGCAGATAGGCGCGAGAGTCGCCCACGTGGGCGATGGCGAGCGTGTCGTTTTCGATGTAGGCGCAGGTGGCTGTGCAGCCCATGCCGGGCTTGCCCAGGCCGTTCAGGGCCGCCTCGATTACGGCGGCGTTGGCTGCCTCGACGGCTGCGGCCAGGCGTGCTGCGTCGGCGGACTGTGGGGCCGTCTTGGCAATAGTCTCGACGGCGATAGAAGAGGCTACCTCGCCCGCGGCGTGGCCGCCCATGCCGTCGCATACGCAAAAGAGCGGCGACTGCACTAGGTAGGAATCCTCATTGTGCGGGCGCACGCAGCCAACGTCGGAGCGGGCGCCCCACATGAGTTGCGTGGTGGTGCCGGCATCATAGGTCGAGTCGGTCTCGATGCGTTCCTCGGTCAGGGGCTCAAAGCTCATGGTCGAGCCGGGGTCTTTGAGTTTGGCCTCAACGGCGGCAACATCGATCTCGGCGGTGTCACCGGGAGAGACGGTGTCGGTCTCGGCGTTTGATTCGGAATCACCGGTGTCCGGGGAGTCGGGCTCCTCGGACACGCGGGCGGTCGACTCGTCGTCTTGCGGGCTGACGTCTATAGGCTCGGGCGCCGGCGTAGACGCGGGCGCAACCTCGGATGCCGGGGCTATGGGAAACGCCGGCGCGGCGGGCTCGGGTGCCGCAAACACCGCAGCGCTCTCGTTGATTGCCGCGGCGACGGGCTCTGCAAAGTGAGCCGGCGCCGGGGTTGCTTCGGGCGCTGTGGGCTGTTCCGCAGCATGTGCGCCGATGGGCGCCGCTACGGCATCCTCTTCGTCCTCGTTATCGGCGAGATCCGAAATATCATGCGTTACATGCGAAAGAGGCAGGGAGAACACGGTGTCCTCGGGCTCCACGGGTGCGGAGCCCGCCGGAGCGGCGTGGGCCGGCGCAGCTGTGGTGGCGGCCGGTGCCTCGGTCATGGTTGCGGACTTGTTCTCCTCGTCGATCATCGACGGTTCACCTTCATGACCACGTCGCCAATCTGGACTTCGTCGCCCTCACGCAGCGTCGCGGGCTCCACGAGCTGGCGGCCGTTGACGAGCGTGCCGTTAAGCGAGTTGAGGTCCTCGATGATGAGCGCCGGGCCCTGCAGCGAAAAGCGCGCATGCGAGGCCGAGACGAACGGTTCATTGATGCAGATGTCCGAAGATGGCGAGCGACCGACGATGACGGGGCCGAGCATGTCTACGTGGATGCCGCGGATACCGCGCGGACCCTTGTCCACATCAATCGTCCAGATAGCCGAGTCGCGGCGCTGCCCGCGCACAAGTCCCACGCCGGTCTTCATGACGGCGAACAGAAAGATATAGAGCAGAGCGACCAGGACGATGCGGCCTGCAAAAAGGACGATATCGATGTTCATAAGCGACTATCCCCTAAATTCAAAGGTACTCAGGCCAAACGTCAGCAGATCGCCGTTGCGCAGCGGGCAGCGCGTAATGCGGCGGTTGTTGACGAGCGTGCCGTTGGTGGAATTGAGGTCCTCGATCGACCAATCCGAGCCCGTAAAGGTGAGCTGGGCGTGGCGGCGCGACACGTTGGGGTCGCGCAGGGCAATGTCGGAAACTGAGCGCTCGCGACCGATGGTCACCTGTGCGGAGGTGATGCTATGGCTCTCGCCGCTCACGACGTCGACGAGCTGGGCGAGCGGGCGCTGCGGGGCGCGAGTGCTCGCCATGTTGGAGGCGATGCCGGCTGCGGCGCCTAGGCCCACGGCGGCACCGGTCGCGGCGGCTCCGCCCATGCCGGCAAGCGCGTCACGCGAGACGGTCTGCGGCACCGGGATGGGAGCGGCGGGGTCGGGGACGCTAGGCGCGAAGGGGTCTGCCACGGCAAGCGGGTCGGGAGCGGCGGCGCGAGGCGTCGGCTGCTGCTGGGGCATGGCGGCGGGGCGCTGCTGCTGCGGGGCAGCAAACTGCTGCTGGCCGGCGCGCGGGGCGCTGGCGGCACGGCTTGCCGCGGAGTTGTTCTGGCCCAGGCCGTTTTGATAGGCGCGCTCTTCTTCGTACAGGCGGCCGAGCGTGGGGGCATCGACGTTCTCGGCAAAGACCGAGAACTTGCCGGCACGCAGCTGCGGATCGATCATAAAGCGCACGAGGGGCTCGCCGACAAACACATAGCGGCGCTTTTCGGCCTGTGCCTTCACAAACTCGCGGACCTCGCGCGAAAGCTCGGGGTAGAACGGGGCGAGCATGGGATCGTCGTCGGCGGCGATAAGGATGGTATAGAGTGCCGGCGCCGTGTTGACGCCGTTGATCACCAGAGTCTGATCCTCCATGTCGCGAGCGGCCTGCTTGGCAAGCTTCTTAAAGGAGAACGGGGCACGGGTGGCACCGAAGATGCCGGCCACGTGGTCCTCGAAGATGTTCAGGAAGTTCACGAAAGATCACTCTCCGTATAGGTTCTTTGGTATCCGAGCAAATATAGGCATATCCCAACGATTATAGAGGATAGGGTTCCCGCAACCGCCGCCTTGGCGACGACCGCGGCTGCAAGGCTGGCAATTTCCATATGGTGTGCAAGACAGGACGCCGCTGCGCAGCCGATGCCGGTGACAGCGATGGCGGCGATTGCGGCAAGGTTTGAGCCCTGGTCGGCACGCTTGGCATGGGCATTGAGCAGCGCGGATGATGCTGCGGCAGTTGCCGCGACCAGCACAAAGGCAGTCCAAAGGAGCGGATCTCCCAGCGCTGCGGCAACGTTACCGAGCCCCAGCACGCCTCCGGCTGAAAGCGCGACCGTGGCCAGACGGGCAAAAAGCGCGCCCATGCCCGTTGCCGCGGCGGCGCTTGCCGGGCCGAGCCAAAATGAAGCGACGCCGGCGGCGACCCCAGCTGCCAGGAAGGTATTGCCGGTCAGACAGCCAAGCGCGAGCGCACAGGTGAGCGCGGCGCTCGCGGCAGCCTCGGTACGACCCCAGGCGACCCACCAACCGGACATGGCAGCGGCAAAGATCACCGCGACCGGCAACATCGACAGGATGCCCTGCGCCTGCATGGTGGCGTTGGCCATGAGCACCAAAAAGCCAACAGCCGAGATGGCCGAGCCGATCTGGGGGGCCAGGCCAGCCGCCGCTCCGATCGCGATAGCCGCAATGACCAGGCCGGGAAGCGCCGCGACCCCGGCCGTTTGCATCAGCAAAAAGCTAAAGGTGCCGCACGTTAGCGCCGAGATAGCGCGCATGGTGTAGTCGCGCGCATGGCTCCAGCGCGTGCCCGCCCAGCCGAGCGCGGGGTCGACCTCGATGGCGTCGTCCTCGTAGTGCGACGGCTCGATACCGTCGAGCTCCTGCTCGTCATCCGAAAGCTCGCCAACCATTTGCTCCAGGCTGCGACGGCCCTCGCGCACGCTGCCCAGACCGGCAAGGAGCTGGTCGCAAAATGCCTCGATGCTGTTGGGGCGGTCCTGCGGCATGGGGGAGAGCGCGCTCATGAGCGCGCTCTCGGCTCCCGGGGGAAAGTGTGGTATCAGCTCGCTGGGATAGGTGGCGCCGCCGATGATGCGGTCGAGCGAGTCGGCGGGCGTGGCCGCCATAAAGGGAGCGCTGCCGCACAGGCCCTCGTAGATCACACAGGCGAGGGCAAAGACATCGGCGCGCTCGTCGACCGTGCCGGTCTCGATATCGAGCTGCTCGGGCGGCATGTAGCCGATGGTGCCGCCGCGCGAGCCGCCAAAGCCACCGGCGGACGACAGTCGCGCCATGCCAAAGTCGGTGAGCTTTACATTGCCCGAGTGGTCAATGAGCACGTTGGCGGGCTTAATGTCCAGGTGGAGTACGCCATTACTATGGGCGAAGGTGAGCGCCTGGCCCAGGGCATCGGCAATGGCCGCGGCCTCGTCAAAGGTAAGTGAGTGGCCGTCCACGCGATGCAAAAACTCGGCCAGCGACATGCCATCGACATATTCCATAACCAGGTAGGCATAGGCTGTGTCGTGCGTAAAGTCGATGACCTGCACGATGTTGGGATGTTGAAGCATAGCGGCGGTGTGCGCCTCGCGCAGGACATCCATGATGTCGCTGGCGGGCATGCCGGCACCGTTGATAAGGGGGATGCGTTTAATGGCGACGCGGCGGCGCAGGTGCGTGTCGCGGCAGATCTCGATGGAGCCAAAACCGCCGGTCGCAAGTGTCTCGAGCGGCTGGTACCGCTTGAGCAGCTCGCGAGAGCTGGTGCCCTCCAAAGGAACGTCCGGCGAGAACCGGGCGGTATGTTGCGAGAAAAGCGGCATGGCCAACCCTCGTGCGTTTAAAGTTCGTTTGCGAGCGGCGGGCGCGGAGCCGAGCCGTTCGCGGTGGCATAGATGCTGCTAGTGTAGCACGCTCGTGCGGATGGCGAGGATAACGGGATGCGAGGCTGCCTGTCTGACTTGGCCTTAGCGCTTCTTCTTGTTCTTCTTCTGCTTGCGCTGCTTGCCCTTGGTCTCCTGGGGCTTGTCGCCCTGCTTGGCCTCGGCGGCGGCCTTCTCGGCCTTCATCTTCTTGCGTTTGGTCTCGATGCGGAGTTTTTTGTTGATGCGCGCCTTAAGGAAGGTGCCAAACTGCTCGGCATCGCCGCGAATAAAGGTGTCCTTAGGGATCGTCACGCCCTGGTCGGCGAACATGGCCACAAAGATGCGCTCGCCGTCGAGCACGTGGTCGAGCTTCTCAAACGGGAAAAACTGCGACTTGCCGCTCTTGCCCCAAACCATCAGGCCGTCCTCGTTGGCGGCGACGCGGCGATAGCGGCCACCCATGGACTCGTCGGCCTCGACGGCGTCGATAAAGTCGCGGGCGAGGGTGTGGTGCAGGTTTTTGCTCCACCAGGCCAAAAAGGCGCCGAACACGATCAACACGACGCCAAACTTGATCCAGTTGCCGCCGGCCACCAGCATGCCGATGCCGATGAGCGCGGCAATTGCCGCGGCGACATACAGCGAGCCGCGACGCCTGGGCGAGGCGACCAGACGGGCGAAGTCGGTGACCAGGTCGTTTTCGTACTGGTACTCGTTGAGGTACAGGATGCCGTCGTCGGCTGCGGCCTGCTCCTCGAGCGCGACCTCGACCTGGTCGGCTGCTTCGGAGGGAACGAGGTTGCTCTCTGCGTCTGCCATGCTCTTTGGACTCCTATCGCGGCGGGCTCGCCGTACGGGTTATTATGAATGCAGTATGCCGTGCGACCGCATGGTCGTCGCGGCAACAAGTCTCAGTATACCCGGGGGAGCACCCATGGAATCGTTGTACCGAAAGTATCGCCCGCTCACCTTCGACTCCGTGGTGGGCCAGCAGCATATCGTCTCGACGCTCGAACACGCTATCACCGAGGGGCGCCTGTCCCACGCCTACCTGTTCTGTGGACCGCGCGGCACGGGCAAGACCACTATGGCGCGCATTCTGGCCAAGGCGCTGCTGTGCCGCAATGCCGAGGCGGCGCGCGCCGAGGGTGCAAGCGGCTGCATGCCCGACGGTACTTGCGAGGAGTGCGAGCTCATCGCCGAGGGCAACCACCCCGATGTCTACGAGCTCGATGCCGCAAGCCGTACCGGCGTGGACAACGTGCGCGAGGAGATCATCAACTCCGTCAACTTTGCCCCGGTGCGCGGCAAGTACAAGATCTATATCATCGACGAGGTCCACATGCTCACGACGGCGGCGTTCAACGCGCTGCTCAAGACGCTTGAGGAGCCGCCGGCACACGTGATCTTTGTGCTGTGCACCACCGACCCGCAAAAGATTTTGGAGACCATCCTCTCACGCTGCCAGCGTTTCGATTTCCATCGCATCGGCAACGAGGATATCGAGCATCGCCTGGCATACGTGTGCGAGCAGGAGGGCTTCGATTACGACGACGAGGCGCTGGCTATCGTGGCGCGCCATGCAAAGGGCGGCATGCGCGACGCGTTGTCCACGCTGGAGCAGCTGAGCGTCTTTGGCAACGGTTCTGTGCATGCGGACGACGCCCGCTCGCTTTTAGGCGAGGTTTCGGACCAGATTCTGGGCGAGTTTTCCCGCGCCATTGCCGATCGCGATGTTGCCGAGCTCTATGGACTGATCCGTGCGCAGGTCGAGGAAGGAAACGACCTGCTGGAGCTGACGCGCGACCTGGTGGCGCATGTGCGTGACGTGTACGTTGCCTGCGTTGCCGGTGCCCGTGCCGAGCTGTTTGAGGGTGGCTCCGAGCAGGCCGAGGCGCTTGCTGCCGAGGCCGCTGCCTTTGGCGAGCATCCTGCCGACCGCCTGGCCCGTGTGCTGACAGTGCTTGACGATGCCGCACTGGAGATGAGGGGCGCGAGCGACGTGCGCCTGGTGCTCGAGATTGCCTGCACGCGTCTGGCACGTCCCGAGGCCGATTTAACGATTGAGGCATTGGCCGAGCGCGTGGCACGCCTGGAGGCCATGGTTGCCAATGCCGCCGTTCCGGCGAGCGTGACTGCTGCTCAAGCGGGTGCGCCTGCTGCATCCGCACCCGCTGCTGCCCAACAGCCGACGCTCATTTCGGGCGCCCGTGCTGCCACTTCGGTGGCATCCGCTGCCCCCGCTGCTACGTCCGCGCATCAGGGTGGCATGCCTTGGGACCGCGGCGCTGCCGTTCCGGCTGCCCAGCCTGCGCCCCGTCCTGCGTCCGTGTCAGCTTCCAAGCCTGCAGCGCCTGCACCTCAGCCTGCGCCGGCCCCCGCGCCTCAGCCCGTTGCGGCCCCCGCGCCTGCCACCACTCCGGCACCTAAGCCCCAGTCCAACAATGCCGCCCAGGTTGCCGCCGCCGGTGCTGCCGAGACGCCCGCGGTCGAGGATGCCGGAGAGCTGCAGCGCAAATGGGCCGAGGTTGTCGAGCGTGTCAAGGCGCGTCAGGCTTCCTACGCAGGGCTTTTGCTCAACGCCCGCGCCACGGCCGACGACGGCTCCAAGCTCACGGTCTCGTTCCCCGCGGGTTCGACTTTTGCCATTAAGATGCTCGGTCGCGCCGATACGCAGTCGGTGGTCCTGCCGACGGTCTGCGCGGTCTTCGGTCGTCGTACCGTCGACTATGTCCTGGATGGGGGTGGCACGCCGGCTCCTCAACATGAGGAGCATTCTCCATCTGCACGGGCTGCGGCATCTGCGGACCCGCAACCCGTGTCCTCGGCGGCCCCTGCATCCTCGAGCGCCAGCGCGCCGCAGCAGCAAGCGGCGCCGGTAGTGGCATCGACCCCGTCGGCGCCTAAGCCTGCGGCGCCCAAACCGGCTGCTCCGACACCCGCGCCCAAGCCCGTCTCGCCCGCGCCCAAGTCGTCTGACCTGGGCAAAGCCCCCTGGCTACGCTCCGACAACCCCGCCGGCGCTCCTGCTACGGGTAAGCTCCCGACCGAGCCCGCACCCCGTGCGTCCGAGCGCTCGGCTGCCCCCAAGGCTCAGCCTGTCGCGCCGTGGGAATCCGAGCAGGTGCCCTACGACGACGCTATGGTCGGCGGCTTTGCCGGCGATGCGAGCGGGGATGATCTGCCTCCGTTCGACGTGCCGGGTGCGACGCCCGCGCCCAAGCCCGCTGCAACTGCCCCCAAAGAGGAGGACGCTCCTGTAGCTCCCTGGGAGTCCAGCCCCGGCGCGGGCAGTCCCTTCGGCCATCAAGGCGCAGCCCCAAGCATCCCGCAGACCGAGGACGAGGCCAAAGCCCTCATCCGCAGCGTCTTCGGTCAGGCCACCATCTTCAAACCGGTGGAGTAACCGTGCGGGCGGGTATGCTGCTCAAGAAGAGATCTCTTTGCCCGGGCGCATCTGTATTTCGGACATGTGCAACGCGGTGCCGCGTATCTCGCATTCGAGCAGACAGGTACGTGACGGTCGGCCTAGGATGCTGAGGTCGATACGATACGTCGCATGGCTGTCCGTGTGCTCGACTTGCTCGGCGTTGACGGTTGCTCCGATTGTCGATAAAGAGCCTAGTTCGGCATCGACAATCTTGGAGTCCTTTATCTTGACCTTGAACTCTTGGTAGAGGGACGGGCTGTTGTAGTAAATGGTTCGAGTTCCGTCGGTGCACTTATCGGTCGCTTCCCATTTGACGATGGGCTGGTCCGAGCTGGCTATCAGCAGTTCTGCTCCAAAGGCTATAGCATGGGTGATGACAACCAGCAATGCCCAGCCGACAAAGAGATAGAGAATCACATATGCAACGGGGTGTTTTGAGCGGATGTTTTGGAGCGCGTCGGGGGCATTCATGGGGGCACCTCCAAATTGCTGTCTGTGACAATCAAATTATACCCTGCCATCATGAGCGCCGCCTCGAGCAGCGGTTCGGCATTTTGTTATCTAGCTGGATGCAGAAAATGCCGGATTCCGGCTCTACAAGATTTAGCTTTCAATATTATGCAGATGCGAATTATTCAACTTTGCATAATCTTTGGGCGCGGCTTGCACTCCAGGACATGTATATCGACTGAGGGAACACGTCCGCCCCGCTTGCTTGCCCCGCGCCGTGGTACGATTTTTGAGTTTGAAAGTCCCGCCGTGCTCCGGCTGCCCTTGCAGCTTGTCGCGCGGCCGCACGTAAAGGAGCCATCATGGCCGGTATGAACATGCAGCAGATGATGAAGCAGGCTCGCAAGATGCAGGAGCAGCTTGCCGCCGCGCAGGAGAATCTCAAGTCCCAGACCGTCGACGCCTCTGCCGGCGGCGGCATGGTCAAGGTGACCGTTAACGGCGAGATGGAGCTCGTCAACCTCACCATCGATCCCGATGCCCTCGATCCCGAGGACGTCGATATGCTGCAGGACATGATCATGGCTGCAGTCAACGAGGCCGTCCGCGGCGTCAACGAGCTCGCCAACAAGCAGATGGGCGCCATCACCGGCGGCCTCAACATCCCGGGCATGCCGTTCTAAGACACGCATATATATGAGTGCGAATCACAGTCTGCAAAAACTGCTCGATGAGCTGGGCCGTCTGCCGGGCATTGGTCCCAAGTCGGCTCAGCGCATCGCCTATTACCTGCTCGAGGCCGATGCCGAGGAGGCCCGCCGCCTGGCCGAGGCCATCCTGGAGGTCAAGCAAGAGGTCCACTTTTGCAGCCGTTGCTTTAACTACGCCACGGCCGACGAGTGTTCCATCTGCCAGGACCCGATGCGCGATACCACTCGTATTTGCGTGGTGGGCGAGCCGCGCGACGTCCAGGCGATCGAGCGCACGGGCAGCTACCACGGCCTGTACCATGTGCTGGGCGGCGTGATCAGCCCCATGGACAAGATTGGCCCTGAGCAGCTGCACATCCGCGAGCTGCTGGCGCGTCTGGGCCACGAGGACATCCACGAGGTCATCATCGCCACCAACCCCAATATTGAGGGCGAGACCACGGCGAGCTATCTGGCCCGTACCATCAAGCCGTTGGGCGTCGAGGTGTCGCGTCTGGCAAGCGGCCTTCCCGTGGGCGGCGACTTGGAGTATGCCGACGAGCTTACGCTTGGCCGCGCCATAGAGGCCCGTCGCGCGATTTAGGTGGCGAGCCTGCTCCTGCTGTTTGTTTTCCTCGCGACTCACGGGTTGGTCATAATTTCCCCGTGCGACTGTGAGTTTGTTGTGCAACAAAGATGCTTCGTATCCGCTTATCGCATGGATGCTTCCGCTCGCATCCTTAATTTGCCCATTCGTTGCGCAACCTTTTGGGTTCGCTGATACACTCAAATATGGATTTGAATGAATGCGCCGCTTCTGAGCGGCGTGTTTTTCTTGGAGGAGAACGCATGCGGCCCGGTGGCACTCAGACAAAGCGCGGCGCCGCGGTGCGCATGCGACGCCGACTGGGCTTGGCGCCGCGGGCGTACGCACTGCTATCGTGCTCGCTGGTGCTGGTCATAGCTGGCGTTTCTGCCTATGGCATGACCGTGCCGTCCATGATGCAGGCGCATGCCGCACGCGAACCGCGTGTGGGGCATGAGGTCAAAAGTGATCTGGGTACCACGACTGGATATGCTTGGGCAAGTGTGGTCGCGCATATTGTGTTTGGCACCGACGATGCGGACGGCGCCGAGGCCCCGGACAACGAAGTCACGCTTGCCAATGGCAAAACCATCGTGCTCACCAACACCAAGATCATCGATCGGTTGTCCAACAATAGCGTGGCGGCAACGGTGAATAAGGTCGAGCAGCAGAAGGAGCAGGACGCCCAGCAGTCCGGAAAGCCCGGTAGCTCGGATACTTCTGGCTCCGGCTCGGATTCATCGAGTTTGGGCGGCGGCTCTGGGCCGGGTTCCTCTACCGGAGGGTCTGGAAACGGCGGCTCGACGGGCGGCAACGCTGACAACGATACAAACTCCGGTGGCCTTTCCGCTGCTGAGGAAGAGAGCATTCACAGTTGGCTTCTGACCAAGTACAACATGCTCGACGGCTATGTTTCTCGTGCCAATGACGTGGTCTCGACCTATAACTCTACGGGAGATCCCAGGCCGTGCGACAGCCTGGTCGGGGAGATGTTTGTCATTCGAGCCGAGTTCGGTCGTCAGACATTCTCGCCCCGGTCAAAGTGGTATCAGCAGTATGCCAATCTGTGGGGCTGTTACACCAACCTATGTCAATGGGTCGGCCATTACGGCGATGATGACGTCGCGCTCGGTAACTTCAACAATAACGTGGCGGCGCTTGCCCTATGATGACCGATCTTGCATCCACCACACCACAATCGCTCGGTCGCGATTCCATGGTCGGCCTGCGCCTGGCGCGTGTCGACGGGTTTGAGCCGGCCATTGCGCTCGGTCAGGACGAACTGCCTGCCTATCTGCGTCGTTTTACGATGCTGTTTGCCGACGATGCCACCATGCGCCGTGGCGGTATCGGCCGCGTGACGCGTGCCGTCAACGCCCAAGGCGAGGCCGTGGCACTCAAGCAGCTCATCTTGCCGACGCGCGATGAGTTTGACGATGCCGCCGCCCATGAGGCGCTGGTCGCCAAGTTCAAAGCGGCGTTTCGCGAGGAATATGAATGCCATCGCGTCCTTTCGGGCCTTAAGGGCTTTCCCCGCCTCTATGGCTGGGGCGAGGTCGACGGTGTGCCTGCAATTGTCATGGAATGGGTCGAGGGCGAGACGCTCGCCCGCTTGCGTTCGCGACTCGCCGTGGACGATGCCGGACGCCTGTCGCCGCTTGTGGCGGCGCGCTTGGGGCGCGACCTGTTCGATCTGCTCTACCGTATGAGCCTGGTGGGTGAGGGCTTTGTCCATCGCGATATCTCGCCCGCTAATATTATGGTGCGTACGGCGCGCCTGCCGCTTGACCGGCAGCTTGCCGAGGGCACCTTTGACCTGTGCCTGATCGACTTTGGCTCGTCGCTGGCGCTCGAGCCTGCGTCGGCCGTGGCCGGTACCGGCGGCAAGGCGTCGTTTACGGAGCGTTATGCCACGCTGCGTCGCGCGACGGTTGCCTATGCCCCGCCCGAGATGCTCGCCGGCGATATTCCCGACCTGCGCGCTTTGCGTATGTCGCCGGCGATCGACGTCTACGCCGCGGCAAGCACGGTTTACGAGCTCATTGCCGGCGTCGCGCCATACGAAGCCGCGCCGGGCACTTCGGGCATCTCGGGTTCGCGCAAAAAGACGCGTGACATCGCCAGCCCCTACCGTCTCAAGATGGACACGCGGCCCGACTATCCCATTGGTGCCCATGCGCCCGGTTGCGATTTGACTCAGCTGCTTCGTCGTGAGCCCGATGTGGCGCTCGCCGCGGCCGAGCAGGCCCAGCAGCTGGGGCTTGAGCCGGATTCCGAAGAGCTACGCGATGCGCTGGCGTTTGTCGATGCCCAGCTGTTCGACGTGGTGATGGCCTGCCTGTCCAGCCATCAAAAAGATCGTCCCGAGCCGGCGGCGGTCGAGGCGGCGCTCTCGGCGTTTTGTGACCACTATGCGCAAAATGTCGGTCGTTCGCTCCGCGGCGAGCCGCTCACGCCGTGTCCCATGGATGCGTCCGGCCGCGCGGTTCGTCGCGCGCTGATGGTCGGCGCGGCGGTTGTCTGTGGCGTGGTTTGGGCTGTGGTCGTGGTTTCGGCCGCGCTGCTGGCGTCGGGCGCTCGCGTGACGGCGACTTTGGGATCGCTCGTGTGGTCTGGGTCGCTACCGGGTATTATTGCCGCACTGGCGTTGGCGCTGCCAGGCATAGCCGGCGTTGCCACGGGGGCACTTGCGCGCAATCGGCGCTCGGGGTTCCTGCAGGGCGTGCTTGCGCTTTCTGCCTGCGAGGTTCCGGTGCTGGTTGTGGCTGCATGTAGCGTATTTTCCCAACGCGCCGTGATGGGCGGCCTTGTTGCCGCTCTGGTTGCAACCTATACGCTTACATGGTTTTTGCTTGCGATGGGCTTTGCCTTTGAACTTCCCGTTTCGGCACCGCGACGCACAAAAGCCCAGATGGCGACTCCGCTTGCCGGTGGAGCCGCAGCTGCCCGTACTTTTGGCGGACCTGTCGAAGTATCGTCCGATTCTATTTCTACGACCAAGGAGGCCTAGGTCATGGCATCTCAAGTTGAGCTCACCCCATGCGGGGCCATGTTTGACATCTTTAAGCGCGCGGCGCATCTGAGCCATATCGAGCTGTGCGGCTTGGTGCTTTCGTCCCGTCCGCTCGCCGACGGCCGCAGCCCGCAGAGCCGAGCCGCCGATCGCTCTTGGGTTTCCCGCTTTATCGTTCGCGCGCCGGTCGGCACGCTTCAGCAGCGCTACTTTGCCGAATACGGTACCTCGGCTGCGCGTATTATGTCGCAACTGGCCCTGCGCCAGCGCAATTCCATGGACTCCACGGCTGTGATCAATATGGTGTGCGGTCCTGCAGGTGAACCGATGGTACGCGCGCTCGAAGAGTGCCACCAGGACACGAATCTCTATCGCAACGCGCTCGATCGCCTGTCCCAGGCGGCGGAACTCATGCCCGCCGAGCGCGCCGAGGCCGTGCTGGTGCTGTTTGTCGCCGTCGGTTGTTCGGCGGATGTGCGGTCCTCGGTGAACTATGCCATCGACTACGCGCACGCGACCTGTGGCGGAGGCACCTCCACGCCGCATTCGCTTGGCATGTCGATGACCGCAGGCGAGCGCGAACCCGCCCCGGCGCACCCCTTGGGCTTACTACGCGTGCAAAACAGTTTTGTCGTGAGTGCCCCGCGCTGGATTCAGCCGAGTGAGCAGGGTGTTGAGATTGGCGCGCTGGACGCTGGTGAGGGCGATATTACCGACGTCGGCGACGATGTCTCGGCCCGCCATGCCCATATCTGGTGCGATGCTCAAAATATCTGGCACGTCGAGGACTTGTCGTCCACCAACGGAACCGTGGTGGTAAACGGGGCCACGCGCGTCTGCATTCAGGTCGAGCCCGGCCGTTCCGCCCAACTCAATCCCGGCGACGAGCTCAAGCTCGGCGAATCCACTACCTACGCCATCCTCTTCGGTGCCCTCTAGCCGGCAGTTAGGGACGTTCCTTTTCTGCCGGTACTTGGGGACACTCCTTGGCGCGCCAGGGCCGGCCGCTCGGGACGAGGGGCCATTTCGCCCCTTGGCGGTCAGTCGGGGTAAACCTTTACCGCCCGCCTATATTTGCCGAAATTACACTTGACGGCGGGGTACAATAAACCCGCATGCGGATTTCCGTTGCGGGCGCTTCCCATCGCCGGGGCGTGCCCGGGAGCATCCGGCATGCGGCCTTTGCGGCGCTCGGTCATGTGCAAGACGGGTAGCTGGGCTTGTGGAGCGCGTGCAGCCCTCCTCGCCTCGGCATGCCTTCTCTCCACGCCATGTACCTGCTGCTGAGCCTGCCTGCCAGATGATTGGAAGCAACAGCGAAAATCCCATCACGCCAACATCCCGGCGATCGCCGGGGCCTGTATACCTATATGAGAGGAGAGGGGTATATGGCGCGTAAGTTTAAGTCTATGGACGGCAACGAGGCGGCCGCATATGTTTCGTATGCGTACACCGAGGTAGCGGGAATCTATCCCATTACGCCGTCCAGCCCGATGGCCGACCATGTCGACCAGTGGGCGGCCCAGGGTCGCAAGAACATCTTCGGCACCCCGGTCAAGGTCGTCGAGATGGAGTCCGAGGCAGGTGCAGCCGGTACCGTTCACGGTTCGCTGGGCGCCGGTGCTCTGACCACCACCTACACGGCTTCTCAGGGTCTGCTCCTGATGATCCCGAACATGTACAAGATCGCGGGCGAGCAGCTCCCGGGCGTCTTCCACGTCTCCGCGCGTTGCGTCGCTTCCCACGCCCTGAACATTTTTGGCGATCACTCCGACGTCATGGCCTGTCGCCAGACCGGCTTCGCCATGCTCGCCGAGGGCAACGTCCAGGAGGTCATGGACCTCTCGCCGGTGGCTCACCTTGCCGCCATCGAGGGTAAGACCCCGTTCCTTAACTTCTTCGACGGCTTCCGCACCAGCCACGAGATCCAGAAGGTCGCCATGTGGGACTACAAGGATCTGGCCGAGATGTGCGACATGGACGCCGTCCAGGCTTTCCGCGACCACGCGCTCAACCCTGAGCACCCGCACACCCGCGGCAGCCACGAGAACGGCGACATCTTCTTCCAGAACCGTGAGGCCTGCAACAAGGTCTACGACGAGCTTCCCGCCGTCGTCGAGGGCTACATGAAGAAGATCAACGAGAAGCTCGGCACCGATTACGGCCTGTTCAACTACTACGGCGCTCCCGATGCCGATCGCGTCGTCGTGTGCATGGGCTCCTTCTGCGACGTGCTCGAGGAAGTCATCGACTACCTCAACGCTCACGGCGAGAAGGTCGGCCTGGTCAAGGTCCGTCTGTTCCGTCCGTTCTCCATCAAGCACTTCGTCGACGTTCTCCCCGAGACCGTCAAAAAGATCGCCGTCATGGACCGCACCAAGGAGCCGGGTTCCATCGGCGAGCCGCTCTACCAGGACGTCGTCTCCGCTCTCTACGAGGCCGGCAAGACGGGCATCAAGGTCGTCGGCGGCCGTTACGGCCTGGGCAGCAAGGACACGCCTCCCGCGTCCGCGTTCGCTGTCTTCGAGGAGCTTAAGAAGGACGAGCCCAAGCGCGAGTTCACCATCGGCATTGTCGATGACGTGACCAACCTGAGCCTGCCCGAGGCCGAGGATGCGCCCAACACCGCAGCCCCCGGCACCATCGAGTGCAAGTTCTGGGGTCTGGGTGGCGACGGTACCGTCGGCGCCAACAAGAACTCGATCAAGATCATCGGCGACCACACCGACAAGTACGTCCAGGCCTACTTCCAGTACGACTCCAAGAAGACCGGCGGCGTCACCGTCTCGCACCTGCGCTTTGGTGATTCCCCGATCCGTTCGCCGTACTACGTGACCAAGGCCGACTTTGTCGCCTGCCATAACCCCAGCTACATCGTTAAGGGCTTCAAGATGGTCCGCGACGTCAAGCCGGGCGGCACCTTCCTGGTCAACTGCCAGTGGAGCGACGAGGAGTTCGCCGAGCACATGCCCGCCGTGGCCAAGCGCTATATCGCGAACAACAACGTCAACGTCTACCTGATCGACGCTATCGACCTGGCGGCCAAGGTCGGCATGGGCAAGCGCACCAACACGGTGCTCCAGTCCGCCTTCTTCGCGCTGGCCAAGGTCCTGCCCGCCGAGGACGCCCTGCAGTACATGAAGGACGCGGCTACCAAGTCCTACATGAAGAAGGGCCAGGCCATCGTCGACGCCAACCACAAGGCCATCGATGCCGGCGCTACCGCTTTCCGTAAGTTCGAGGTTCCGGCCGACTGGG
Organism: Collinsella aerofaciens; assembly: GCF_032584215.1. Classification (GTDB taxonomy): domain Bacteria; phylum Actinomycetota; class Coriobacteriia; order Coriobacteriales; family Coriobacteriaceae; genus Collinsella. The sequence continues at coordinate 74,613 of NZ_JAWHPN010000009.1, forward strand.
CTACCGCCGAGGATGCCGCTCCCGTCGAGCTCTCCGAGGAGACCAAGTCCGCTATCGCCCAGCAGGTCAAGAACCTGCTCGAGCCCATCGATCGCATGGACGGCGACAGCCTGCCTGTTTCCGCCTTCGTCGATTGCGCCGACGGCCAGTTTGAGCTGGGCGCCTCCGCATACGAGAAGCGCGGCGTCGCCGTGGTCGTTCCCCACTGGGACGAGACCAAGTGCATCCAGTGCAACCAGTGCGCCTACGTGTGCCCGCATGCCACCATCCGTCCGTTCGCGATGACCGAGGACGAGGCTGCCGCCGCGCCCGAGGCTACCCGCACGCTCGACGCCATGGGCCCCAAGGCCAAGGGCATGAAGTTCACTATGGCTGTGTCCCCGCTCGACTGCATGGGTTGCACCAACTGCGTCAAGGTCTGCCCCAAGGGCGCCCTCGAGATGGTTCCCACCGAGCAGGAGATGGACCAGCAGCCCGTTTGGGACTACATGGTCGAGAACGTCTCCGAGAAGAAGGAGCTCATCGCGGCCAACGTCAAGGGCAGCCAGTTTAAGCAGCCCTACCTGGAGTTCTCGGGCTCCTGCGCCGGCTGTGCCGAGACCGCCTATGCACGTCTGGTGACCCAGGTCGCCGGCGACCGCATGTTCATTTCCAACGCCACCGGCTGCTCCTCCATTTGGGGCAACCCCGCTGCCACCGCTCCTTACTGCAAGGACAAGGACGGTCACGGCCCGGCGTGGAACAACTCCCTGTTCGAGGACAATGCCGAGCACGGTCTGGGCATGGCCGTCGGTTACGAGGCCGTCCAGAAGAAGCTGATCGCCGCTACCCAGGACATCATCGCTGCCGATGGTCCGTCCGATGAGCTCAAGGCCGCCGGCCAGGCTTGGATCGACTCCGTCAACGACGCCGAGGCCTCCAAGACCGCTGCTGCTGCCTACGTTGCCGAGCTCGAGAAGTGCGGCTGCGACGCTTCCAAGGCGATCCTCGCCGACAAGGCTTACCTCACCAAGAAGTCCTTCTGGATCTTCGGCGGCGACGGCTGGGCCTACGACATCGGCTTCGGTGGCCTGGACCACGTCCTGGCTTCCGGCCACAACGTCAACGTCTTCGTCTTCGACACCGAGGTCTACTCCAACACCGGCGGTCAGGCCTCCAAGGCCTCGAACCTGGGCCAGGTCGCTCAGTTCGCCGCTGCCGGTAAGGTGACCAAGAAGAAGTCCTTGGCCGAGATCGCCATGAGCTACGGCTACGTCTACGTGGCGCAGGTCGCCATGGGCGCCAACCCGGCTCAGACCCTCAAGGCCATCCACGAGGCCGAGGCCTACGACGGCCCGTCCCTCATCATCGGCTACAGCCCCTGCGAGATGCACTCCATCAAGAAGGGTGGCATGCAGAACTGCCAGGCCGAGATGAAGAAGGCTGTCGAGTGCGGTTACTGGAACCTCTTCCGCTTCAACCCCGAGGCTGCTGCCGGCAAGAAGTTCTCGCTCGATTCCAAGGAGCCCGCGGGCGGTTATCAGGAGTTCCTGATGAACGAGGCCCGTTACGCTTCGCTGACGCGTTCCTTCCCCGAGCGCGCCGAGGAGCTCTTCAAGGAGAACGAGCAGGCCGCCATGGACCGCTATCAGCATCTGCTGAAGCTCAAGACGGTGTACAACGAGGCCTAGGTCTCCCACCGCAGGATCTGAGGGCTAGCCTTCGCGGACGTCCTCGGACATGAAAGAACCCCCGCTGCGCATTACGTGCGGCGGGGGTTCTTTCGTCCTGACGCTCCTATTTGGCAAGGTGTTTTTTAGAATCCATTTTGCGCTCGGCCTCGAAGGCCTGCCCGTCCCAATCGAGCGGAAGTCCGGCCTCGACCCATGCCTCGTAGGCCCTCCTTATGGGCTTGAGCTCCCTTTGGCCCCTCTCCAGCATCGAGATGTACTTCTCGCTGGTGCCCAGTATGGACGCCGCCCTCACCTGGCTGACCTTCGCCG
>NZ_JAWHPN010000010.1:0-73225 GCF_032584215.1 Collinsella aerofaciens
CCAGGCGAGCAACTCGTCCGGTCTCGGGCGCATCGCCCCTTGCCGGATTCAGATTCGACAAGGGGCGACCATTGTGCAATCGCAAGAAGATGACGGGGCGGAATGTCAATCCTGGTCTAACAGAGCCAAAAATAAAGCCCCAAGCGCTAAAAGTGTTCGCCCGGTGGCAAACCCACACCTCACACAGGGCTGATAAATCGTTTTAGCAAGAACCAGATCAACCGCGTTTTCAGAAGTGCGGGGAAAAATTGCTTACCCCCGAGCATAAGTCCTTTTATTTCAACAAAACCCCTGATAAAGTTGGCTTAAATACCGCTTGTGCCTGACCTATTTGTCTTTTTCACCGCACTTCCGAAACGGATAGCTTTTCTAGCCCAAATAACGCTCAAACGATCGGATCGCTATGTCATTTCTTGCCTGCGGACCCACGGCTTTTCAGTACTATCGCATCCCGCCCCAAATACTGGGACTCTATCCAGCAATCCTGCCGCCCGACCATGACCATCGCTTGGTGCATTACTCAAAACAACCGGTATTTAAAGACTTGCTCGGCACACCAGTTTGGAGATCCGTGAGTGAAAGGAAACAGCGCGCGAACGGAAAGCTATTTCATAGCCGTCTGCTAACCCAAGAGCCGCCTCCTGGGTCGTTTAGACAGACTGAACATGGATTTGATGTCACTTCACCGGAGTTCACGCTGCTCAGCCTTGCCACGCAGGTCTCACGCAACCAGTTACTCATGGCGTGCTACGAGATGTGCGGCTCCTTTGCAGTGTTTAAGCCCTGCGAGCGAACGCAACAACAACTCGATGAAGCTATTTCGCTTAAGTTCATTCCACCCAACTGCGGCTGGGAGCGAGTTAACGACACCAAGGGCAATGACACCAACTCGTGGAAGCGCACGCCGCTTCTTACCGCAACGGATATCGCCGCGTTCGCCAAGCAAGCCGCAGGCCTGCGCGGCGTCAAACAACTGCGCTGGGCGGCCGAGCACATGACGGGGCAGGCCGCCTCGCCCTTCGAAGTACAGACCTCCATGCTTATCTCGCTCCCCCGCGACGAGGGCGGCCAGGGCATCGAGATCGCCAACAACGCGCGCATCCCGCTCAGTGAAGCCGCACGTTCGCTGTATGACAAAACCTGCTGCTACGCCGATATCCTCATCGAAAGCGCCACCGACAGCATGGGCGTCATCTTGGAATGCCAAGGCCGCTCCGCCCATGACAGCGAAGCCGCAAGCCTCTCCGATGCCGAGCGCGCCACCGCACTCACAAGCATGGGCTACGACGTCATCCAAATTACCTATGACCAGATCAAGGAGAAGAAGAGCTTCGACCACATAGCTGAGCTCATCCATAAAAAGGCGGGGCTCCCCTACATCCCAAAGACCAAACAGGAGCGCATTGCCGAAGATACCTTACGGCAAGAGCTACTTGTCGATTGGGTTGAGCTATTCACTGCCGGGCCGGCCAGCTAGCAGCTAGCAATCAGGGGCAGCGCAGGCACATCGGGCGATTCGACACGGGCGGCAAAACCCGCCTCGGTCAGCTCGATGACCTCGGTAAACGTTGCATCGAAAAACTCCTCGGTTAGCAAGCGATACGGCGGATGATCGGGCTCGCCGGGGTTTTCGCGTACAATCTCGTGCATAACGCCAATGGTCTTGAGCACATACTCCTTATGGATGGGATACTGACCAAAACGGGTCGCCGCAGTATACAGGCGATCGGTCGCGCGCGGAATCGAAACGATGCCGAGTGTCTTGCCAAACCAGTCAAAGTCGCCTTGCTTTTTAATGCGGAATTCCTCGCACGGTTTGCCGCCGTGCGCCTCCAGGTACTGATTCACGCGCGTATTCCACACGGTATCGGCCACGAGGTGAGACCAAACGCCCAGCGTCAGATCGAGCAGCGACTGCGCCACGTCATCGGGCGCGAGCGAAAGCTCGCTAGCACCGGGACCGGCAACCGGCTCGGCATCCTTGTAGCGTTGGGGATAATGCACCCGATTGAGTCGCTCGCGCTCCTCGACAATCGAGGTCGCGTCAGCCGGCGTACCAACAGGCGCCCCTTTGAGCAGCGGCGCCACATAGGTGTCCCAAAACTCATGCTCGCGCGGCTTAGGGATAGGCTCGGGCTTTGCAAAGTGCGTAATGCGGTACGGGATGGGATCGGCGATGCCAGGGACCATATAGCCCACGAAGATATCCGGAACCACACAGCCAAACAAAAAGGCATTGCGGTCGCGCACGCTCTTGGCAAGCGCACCGGTGCGCTCCAGCAAACGCTCCGTTTGAGCGATATGAATGTTCCAGCTTGGCATAGCCACCCCCATAAAAACCTGGATAACTATACCATCACGCCAAAGCCACGCGGGCGGCTACGCACGCTCTACGCAGCAACTAGTCCGTCGCACCGCTTTCAGTTCCATACGACGGCGAAGGTGCCTCGACCACGTGATGATATCGATCGATATAGATGGCGCGGGCACCCAGGCGTCGCACCAAATCCTGGTGATGTGTGCTCATCAAGACCGTCTTACCCGCCGCGACGTAGGCCAGCAAGAAGTTGACCACGATGTCGCATGAATCCTCGTCGAGCCCATTGGTAGGCTCGTCGAGGACCAAGATATCCGGGTTCATCGATACGACTGCCGCCAGCGCCACACGCTTCTTTTGCCCACCCGAAAGCTGATAGGGCGAGGCATCGACCAGGTCGGCAACTTGAAACAGTTCCATGGCATCGTGCACGCGACGGTCGAGCTCGTCTGCCGGCAGTCCCATCTGCGCGGGACCAAAAGCAACTTCCTCGCCCACCGTAGCGCAGAACAGCTGGGCGTCGGCATTCTGGAACACAAAGCCCACGCGCTGATGAAAACGCTGAGCGGCCGCGGAATCCTTTAGAAACGCCGCATCGACCACGTGCCCGTCGAACAGGTATGCCCCTGCGTCCGCGAGCTCAAGGCCGTTAATAAGGCGCATAATCGTCGTCTTACCGCAGCCGTTGGGACCGAGCAGGGCAACGAGTTCACCACGATCGACCTGCAGCGACACGCCATCGACAACCGTATGCCCCGCATAGGAGAACACCACGTCGCGCAGCTCGATGAGCGGCGCGACCTCGGCGCCGCCCGCACCGTTCGTGCCCGCCGCACTATTCATATCGATCGTCAAAACGTCGCCCTTCCCTACTCACATCGACGGCTAGACCGCCCGCGCTACAGCACCGCGCACAACACGGCGAGCAGAACCACAACGACCGCGTAAACCGCATCGCGCCAGCCAAAGCCGCCCCGCGCAGGAGCCGGATACGCACCGGCAAAGCCGCGGCAGAGCATGGCCTCGTCCATCGCGCGGCTGCATTCCATCGCCTTGATAAACGTCATGCCCATGATACCCGCGACCGAGTCGGCGCGCGAAAACCCCTCAGGCGCGCGACCCACACTGCGCAGCATGACAGATTCGGTCAGATCGTGCGCCGTTCGGCCCAGCACCTCGATGTGCTTGAGCGCCATATCAAACGTAAAGATGACCTCGTCGGGCAGATGTAGCGTCTTGAGCGCCGCCGACATGCGGTTCCAGGTGAGCGTCCACGAAACACCCAGCACGAGCGACACGTTAATGAACGTCTTGAGCGCAATTTTGAGCATGGCACCCGTAGCGGAAGCGCCCAACAGCAGGGCAGGCAGCGCCAGAACCACGGCAAACCCCGCGGCAGCCAACGCCGGCACAAAGGTCGCGCGCAGCCCGCGTACAGGGCGCACGGCAACGAGCACCAACGCGATAGCCGCCATCAGCATCAGGTACAGCGGGCTCTGCATCAGACACACGCACAGGACGCAAACGAACATCCCCACCAGGCGCACCGGAGCCGAAACGCAAGAAAGGGCGCGGTCGACCATCGACCCGCCCTCGTGCGCGCCTCCACCCAGGCGAACCCGCTCAAGCAGGCTCGCCAGGTGCAGGACATTCTTTTGCATCACACGATGCCGAGCCCCCACGGGCTCATATCGCTCCTCGGCCGCAAGCCAGCTAGGCAGCTCGGCTATTGCCATGAGCACCGCTTTCCTTAACCGTCAGCGAGATCAGGCGGAATGCGATGGTGAGCACCGCCACGCCAATCACGCCGGACAGGATATACATGGCAGCCTGACCGGCAAAGCCAAGGCCCTGCTCCTCGGAATAGGCCTGCAGATAATCGCCCGTGGGCAGGGCATCGGCAAAGGTCGGAGTATCGAGGCCAACCGAAGTCTGCAGACTGTCGTCACCAGCCTCCTGAACGGCGGTCGCGGCGCCCTCGGCGTCCCACTCGCCCCATGCGTCACCCGTGGCCAGCAGGCCCAGCGGCGTGGCCACGACAAGCACGGCGACCAGGATGAGCGTGGGGACCAGCGAGGTCTTCTTGGCGGCTGCGCCCTCGGCAGTAAGCTGTCCATCGGCGGCTTCGGGGCCGACGATAACGCCCGGCGCCGTCTTCTTGATAAAGCCGTAGATCGCGGCAGTCGCCACGCCCTCGACCACACCGGCAACCAACATATGCGGAATCATCATGGCCGGAATGGCAATGGACAGCGGGAAGGGGCAGTACAGCGGAGCGCCCGAGGCATTCGTGAAGAGCATCGGCTGAATACCAAACTCGATTGCCGCGCACAGGGCCGCCAGGCACAGGCCGACCCAGCCGCTCACGATGGCAGAAACCGAGGTGCCCCAGCTCTTGTCGTGCAGACGGCTGTTGAGCGCACGGAACACAATAGCAGCAACAAACGGCAGGACAAAGGCCATGTTAAAGCAGTTGGCCCCAAAGGACAGGACGCCGCCGTCGCCAAACAGTAGCGCCTGCAGCGCCAGAGCAACCGAAACCGCAATGGCCGCGGCCTCCGGGCCCAGCAACAGCGCAATGAGCGCGCCGCCAACGGCGTGACCCGTGGTACCGCCGGGCAGCGGCACGTTGAACATCATGAGCAAGAAGGAGAATGCGGCGCAGATGCCCAGGAAAGCCATGTGCTCGCGATCGAACGTGGCGCGTACCTTCTTGATGCAGTGAACCCATACGGGCACCATCGCCACCGCCATGACGGCATCGGTCTGCGGGGACAGGTAGTTGTCTGGAATGTGCATGTACGCCCCCCGGTTATCGGCGCACGGAATTGCAACGCCGCTTAAATCACCTTGCCAGTGTTACGTATTGTCAGATTCGTAACACGCCGCGGGCTATCATAGCAAAACGGCGCGCTGCCGACAAAGCAGCACGCCGTTATGTAATGCGCGTGTCATATATGCAGGATCAACGGTGCCTTATACCGAACACCGCGGTCACGCAGAGCCCACAGCAACCGCCATCAGGCCCTACGCTCCCAGCGCAAGACCTAGCCGCGGACCTCGCCGTTTACGCCCTTGCACACCTTGGTGACGATCTTCTGGTGCGCCTTTTCGACCTCTTCGCTGGTGAGCGTGTGGTCGTCGGAGCGATACGTAAGCGCAAAGGCCATGGATTTCTTGCCCTTGCCGATGCGGACCGGATCGCGGTAGACATCGAACAGACGCACGCCCTCGAGCAGCTTGCCGCCGGCACTCGTAATACGACGCTCAAGATCCTCGCAGGTCACAGTGTTGTCGACCACGATAGCAAGGTCGTGCTCAACAGCCGGGTACTGCGAGAACTCGCGGTAGTTCTCCTGATTGCGGGCGCCCTTAATCAGCTTGTCCAGATCGAGCTCAAAGGCAACGACGACCTCGTCGATGCCCATCGCCTCGCGCGCCTCGGGGTGAATCTCGCCGACCCAGCCCAGCACAGTGCCGCCGGACAGAACCTCGGCAGCACGACCCGGCTGCAGGAAGGCATAGCCCTCGCCCTCGACGGGACGGAAGCGAACCTTCTCGATGCGCAGCTGGGCAAGCAGCTCCTCGACAATGCCCTTGCCAGAGAAGAAGCGCAGCTTGCGGTACTTCATGTTCCAGGACTGCTCGCTCCACTGGCCCGAGAGCACACCCGCCACGGACTTGGTCTCCTTGGGCAGGCTGGCGTTCTCGCGACCGTGGAACAGGCTGCCGACCTCGTACAGGTGCACGTTGGGCGTACCGTGCGCCTCGTTGTAGGCCACGGACTGCAACAGGCCCGGCAGCAGCGAACGACGCATCTCGGTCTGCTCGGCCACCAGCGGGTTCATGAGCACCACGGGGCAACCGCGGCCCTCGGTGGACATACCGATCTTCTCCAGGTCACCCGGGGCGGCAAAGCCGAAAGTCGTGGTCTCGTTGAGGCCGCAGGCGCGCAGGATCTCGCCGACCTTACGGGTGAGCTTCTGCTCGCGGGTCAGGCCGCCAATGTGGTTCTTGGCAGCCGGAATGGTCGCCGTCACGCGGCCCATGCCCCACAGGCGCAGGACCTCCTCGATCAGGTCAATCTCGCGCGGCAGGTCGGGGCGGAAGCTCGGCGGGGTAACCATAAAGTCTTCGCCGTCGCGCTCGACGGTGCAGCCCAGGCGGGTGAGCGAGCGCTCGATAAAGTCGGACTCGATGTCGGCACCGCAGATGGCGTGCACGCGGGCCAGGCGCAGCTTGATGCTGTCGATGGTCTTGGGCGCGGGGAACACGTCCACATAGCCGGGGGCGACCTCGCCGCCGGCGATCTCCTCAATCAGCGCGCAGGCAATGTTGGCAACATCCACGCAGCCGGTCTCGTCGACCTGGCGCTCAAAGCGAATGGAGGCGTCGGAGATCAGCGAAAGGTCGCGGCTGGTGTGCGAGGTGCGGCCGGCGTTGAAGCAGGCGCTCTCGACCATCACGTCGACGGTGTCGTCCTCAATCTCGGAATCCATGCCACCCATGACACCGGCCAGCGCCACGGGACGCTCGCCGTCGGTGATGAGGCCCATACCGGCGTCGAGCACGCGCTCCTCGCCGTCGAGCGTCGTGAACTTCTCGTCCTGCTGGGCGGCGCGAACCACCACACGACGGTGGCCATCGCGCTCGGCAAAGGTGTCCAGGTCAAAGGCGTGCAGCGGCTGACCGGTGAGCATCATCACATAGTTGGTGATGTCGACGATGTTGTTGTGCGGGCGCACACCCAAGGCGTTAAGGCGCTTGACCATCCAGTCGGGCGACGAGCCGACCTTGACGTTGCGCACGATGCGGGCAACGTAGCGGTCGCACAGGCCCTCGTCGGCAATCTCGACGGAAAGCTCGTCGTCGGTCGCGCGGCCGGTCTCGGCTTTGATGGCGGGCAGCTCAACGTGGAAATCGCGATCGAAGATGGCGCCGGTCTCGCGGGCCATACCGATCATAGACAGGCAGTCGGGGCGGTTGGGCGTGATCTCGCAGTCGAGCACGGTATCACTCGAGCCCACGTACTCGGCAAACGGCATGCCGCAGGGCGTATCCTCGGGCAGGGTCATGATGCCGGAGTGGTCGCCACCCAGGCCGAGCTCGCGCGCGGAGCAGTTCATGCCCATGGACACGACGCCGCGAAGCTTGCTCTTCTTGATCTTGACGTCGCCGGGAAGCACGGCGCCAATCATGGCCGTGACGATGTGGTCGCCGGCCTCGAAGTTCTGCGCGCCGCAGACGATCTGCAGCGGAGCGGGGTTGCCGTCGGCGTCGAGGTTCTTGTCACCCACGTCGACCGAGCACACATACATGTGGTCGCTATCGGGGTGCGGGGTCTTGGTGAGCACCTTGGCGGTCACCACGTGGTCGAAGGACTCGCCCACGGTGTCGATCGCCTCGACCTCGGTGCCGGTACGGATATATTCGTCCGAAAGGGTCTTGGGATCCTCCGGAATATCGATCATGGTCTTGAGCCAGTCGTAAGAAACACGCATCTAGCTCTCCTTTCATACTGAAAGCCTGCGAAGAGATGCAGGTGGAAACTTCAACTTTGTGAACATTCCTTACAAAGCGAGGGTTGTCCAAGTGCGGCAGATCGGCCCGAAAGAGGAGCGCCGCGTACTTTGGTACGCAAGCGACGAATGAGCGCCGAGGTGCCGTGCTTGGGCAAGCCGCAGCCTAGAACTGATTCAAGAAGCGCATATCACCCGTCATGAGAGTTCTGAGGTCGGGCAGGTCGTAGCGCAGTGCCGCGACGCGCTCGGCGCCAATACCAAAGGCGAAGCCGGTGTACTTCTCGGGGTCGATGCCACAGTTGATCAGGACGTTGGGGTCGACCATGCCGCAGCCCAGAATCTCGATCCAGCCGCTGTGCTTGCAGAAGTTGCAGCCCTTGCCGCCGCACACGTGGCAGCTCACGTCCACCTCGCAGGAAGGCTCGGTGAAGGGGAAGAAGTGCGGGCGATAGCGCGTCTTGCGATCCTCACCAAACATGCACTTAACAAAGTAGTCGAGCGTGCCCTTAAGATCGCCAAAGGTGATACCCTCGTCGACGACCAGGCCCTCAATCTGGTTGAACTGCGGCAGGTGGCAGGCGTCGGCCGTGTCGGGACGATAGACGGTGCCCGGGCAGATCATGTAGATGGGCGGCTTTTGCGACTCCATGGTGTGGATCTGCACGCCCGAGGTCTGGGTGCGCAGCAGCACGTCGGACTCGCCGTGGGCGTGAGCCTCGGGGTGCGCGACGCTACCGGGGTTGTTGTCGACCACATAGAACGTGTCGCGAGCCGAGCGGCTCGGGTGATCCATGGGCGCGTTGAGCGCGGTGAAGTTGTAGTAGGAGGTATCGACCATGGGGCCGGACTCGACGGTGTAGCCGATGCCGCAGAAGATGTCCTCGGCCTCCTCGATGATCTGCTTGATCAGGTGCTGGTGACCGATCTGCGGACGGATGCCCGGCAGCGTGATGTCGACGGCCTCGTGCTCGAGTGCGTGCTTGAGGGCGGCGGCCTTCATCTCGGTGGTGCGCTCGTCGAGCATGCCCTCGATCAGCTGGCGCATCTCGTTGGCGCGTTTGCCCATCATGGGACGATCCTCGGGGGCGAGCTTGCCCATCATGCGCATCAGGCCGGTGATACGGCCCTTGCGACCGAGCAGCTCAACGCGCGCAGCCTCGAGCTTGGCGGCGTCGTCGGCGCTAGTGACGAGCTCCTTGGCCTCTTCCTCGAGTTTGACCAGATCATCAATCAGACTCATGTCTTCCCTTTCGTCTCTCGCGTTCCCCGCTTGCCGAGGCGGCTGCCGCCGTCTGACATTGCGAAAACGCGGCCCGGTTCGGTAAAAAAAAACCGCCCTCGGGCATGTGCATTGCCCAAGGACGGTTGAATTCCGCGGTACCACCTTGTTTGACCCGGCGGATGTCTGGCCCGCCGCGCCCACTCTGCGCCCCTTATCGCGAGGCTCACGGCTTCCCTACTGGGGCCTCGCTGCCGCCGGCTGCGTGCCCGTTGAGGTCGCTGCTCGGGAGTGAACGCTTGGCCCTTGCCACCGCAGGAAGGCTTGCAGCCCATGACCTTCCCTCTCTTGCCGGCGACGCGGCGGGCAAAACCCTCTCCGTCAACGCATCGGGCTATAGGATACCACATTGTGTGGTCGTATCGCCGCGTTCCGTTTTGTTCGCGCTGGGTACAAGGCAGGTAGCTGTGCAAACTGGCCGTGCACCCGCCTGCGGCGCTCGGCCTGCGAGATTAAGGATACGGTATGGGAAAGAAACTCGATAAGAAGGCCAAGACCGCCGTGGCAAAGGCTGCCAAGAGCGTCAAGGCCGCTAAAGTCGACAAGGCCGTTAAAAAGTTCCGCAAACTCGAGGGCAAGCTGTGGACTCGCGAGTACCTGCTCAGGATTGCCGAGTTCGATGGAGCGACGATCGCTCCTGTCAACGGCGCTACCGCCCGTGCCGACGCCATGGGCACGCTTGCCGGCGAGCATCACAAGCTGCTGACCAGCGAGAAGTCCGTTGAGCTCGTACGCTCGTTAGCGCGCGAGACGGTTGCAGGCGGACACGTAGACGACCCGCAGCTGCTCGACGAGATCCGTGTGCTCGGCCGCGACCAGCGCGAGGCAAGCGTCATCCCCACCGAGGAGGCCGAGGCCTGGACCAGGCTCACCTGCGAGGCCGATGCCGTGTGGCACAAGGCCAAGACGGCCAATGACTGGGCGAGCTTTGAGCCCTATGTGGATAGAATCGTCGCCCAACTTAAGCATCAGGCCGAGCTCATGGACCCCCAGCGCGACCCATACGACGTTTGGCTCGACCAGTACGAGCGCGGCCTTTCTGCCGAGAGCTTCGATGCGTTTTGCGATGAGGTCAAGGCGACGGTTGTGCCGCTCGTGCACGCCATCGGCGAGCGCGGCCAGCAGCCCGCTGCCGACTTTTTGCACGCCCGCGTGCCCGAGGCCGCCCAGCGCGCCATGAGCTTCGACCTTATGAAGCTCGTCGGCCTGAACCTGAACGACACCACGCTTGCCTTTACCGAGCACCCGTTTAGCGAGGGCTTTGCCGTGGGTGACGCGCGCATCGCGACACACATCTACGAGGACGATTGCATCTCCAACGTCTACAGCATCATCCACGAGGCGGGACACGCCATGTACGAGCTGGGCGTCAATCCCGCCTATGCGCGCACCTGTCTTGAGGGCGGCACCTCCATGGGCATCCACGAGAGCCAGAGCCGCTTTTTCGAGAACACCGTGGGTCGCAGCCGCGCCTTTATGGGACCGCTGCTCGAGGTGCTGCGCCGCCACGCACCCGAGGTCTACGGCGACGTCGACGAGGACACGCTCTACCACGCCGTGAACATCGCGCAGCCTTCGCTGATCCGCACCGAGGCCGACGAGCTCACCTATCCGCTGCACGTTATGGTGCGCTACGAGATCGAGCGTATGCTGTTTGCCGGCGAGGCCACGGCCAAGGACATCCCCGCGCTTTGGAACCGCTTCATGGATGAGTACCTGGGCATTCCCGTTCCCGACGACACGCACGGCTGCCTACAGGATACGCACTGGAGCGGCGGCTCGTTTGGCTACTTCCCCACCTATGCGCTGGGCAGCGCCTACGACGCCATGTTTGTGCCGGCCATGTGCCGCGACGGTGTCGACCTCAACGGCGCCTGTGCGAGCGGCGACCTGACACCCGTCCGCGCCTGGCTGGGCGAGCACATTTGGCAGTGGGGCCGTGCCAAGGACGCGCCGGAGCTCATCAAGGGCGCGTGCGGCATGGCGTTCGATGCCCGCTACTACTGCAGCTACCTGCAGGACAAGTTCACCACGCTCTACGAGCTGTAAGGCATAACCGACACGCCAACGCAAAGGGGACGCCGCGGAACCAATCCGCGGCGCCCCCTTTCCACCTAGTTGTTTAAGAACGTCCCCAACGACTACCTTACAGAGCTTCCAGCGCGGCGGCGATGCGCTTCATGGCGGCATCGGCGGATGCTTGGTCGGGCGCCTCGGCCAGCACGCGGATAACCGACTCGGTTCCGCTCTTGCGCACGAGCACGCGGCCCTCGCCTGCCAGCGACGCCTCGGCCTCGGCGATGGCGTTCTGCACGCCCATGTTCTCGAGTGCGGCGTCCTTGTCCGCCACGCGCACGGCCACCTGCGCCTGCGGCAGCAGCTTGCACGGAGCCGTGAGCTGCGAGAGCGTCTCACGCTCGGCACGAATCACTTCCATAACGCGCAGCGAAGTCATAATGCCGTCGCCCGTGCGCTCGATATCGCCAAAGATCGTATGGCCCGTCTGCTCGCCGCCCAAGCTGTAACCGCCCTCGCGCATCTTGGCATACACGTGACGGTCGCCCACGCCGCTGGTCACGGCGCTCAGACCGGCAAGCTCCAACGACTTGATCAGGCCAAAGTTGCTGGCGATCGTCGGCACCACGGTACCGCCCGAAAGGCGACCGTGTTTGTTCAGATACACGCCGCACACGTACAGGATCTGGTCGCCGTCTACCACGCGACCGCGCTCATCCACGGCCAGGCAGCGGTCGGCATCGCCATCGTAGGCAAAACCCACGTCCAGGCCCTGCTCCACCACATGGCGCTGCAGGCGCTCCATATGCGTGGAGCCGCAATCGACGTTGATGTTAAAACCATCGGGCGCGGCATTGATCACGCGCACGTCGGCACCGAGCGCGTCAAACACCGGCTTGGCCACCGAGGAAGCCGAGCCGTTGGCGCAGTCGATACCGATCTTGACGCCCTGCAGCGAAAAGTTCGCACTTGCAATGAGCGAAGCAATGTAGCGGTTGCGGCCCTGCATGTAGTCCACCGTGGCACCGATGTGGTTGCCCGTGGCCAGCGGAACTTCGCTCTTGCCATCGATGTAGTCCTCAATGAGCTCCAGCACGTCCTCGTCCATCTTAAAGCCGTCGCTGTTGACGAGCTTAATGCCGTTATCGCAAAACGGGTTGTGGCTCGCGCTGATCATGATGCCGCAATCGAAGCAGCCTTCCACAGTCTGATGCGCTACGCCCGGCGTGGGGATCACGTGCAGCATATAGGCGTCCGCACCGCTCGCGACCAGGCCGCTCACCAGCGCCGCCTCAAACATATAACTCGAGCGACGCGTGTCCTTGCCCACGATCACGCGTGCCTTGCGCTCGCGGTTGGCGCCGTAATACCAGCCCACAAAACGGCCAATCTTATAAGCGTGCTCTACCGTCAGCCCAACGTTGGCCTCACCGCGAAAGCCGTCGGTGCCAAAGTACTTCATGCGCTCTCCTTACAAAATAGGGGCGAACAGATTGCCTGTCCGCCCCAAAATGGTACTCGATTATCTGCGCTACCAGAAAAACCCTACGCCGACGCGCTGTCGCGAGCCGCCTGGCATGTAGGAGTCTGACGCAGCGTAAGCGGCTTGTCCCCCGCCTCGGCCGACGTGGTCAGCGTATACGTGATCGTCGTCGTCTCGCCAGCATGCAGGTCAACGGTGCCCGAATAGAAGGGGATTCCATGCCACGTAGCGGCGCCAAGACCAAACTGTGTGCCCTCAACCGTAAGGTCACTGATGTTGCCGCCCGTCGGGGCAAACAACGAGACATTCAGGCGTTCGTCGTCACGCGCGGCATCGGGTGCGCTCGCCGCAACGTAGTCGGGCAGCTTGCCTGCCTCCTCCTGCGTCATGATGTTCGTCAGAGTAACGGTGATGCGATACGAGCACGTGCCGTCGCCGTTCTTGATGCCCTGGCCGATCTGCGTGTCGGCGTTCAGATACCAGTCGAGCTTGGAGAAGCTCAGGTTGTTAAAGTAAACGCCGGCAACGGGATCGGCACTCGGATCATCCGGATCGGGCAGCGAAGCGTCAATGCCCGTCTCTTTGATGGCATTCTGCTCATCATCGTTTCTCATCCAAGCAATCAGACGGCCCTCTTCGGCACCGCGCTCGAATGCACCGACAAGCTTTGTAACGTCGACGTCACCGATGCCACCGAGAATCTTGTCGAAGGCGGCGCTGGCAACAGCCGCAAAGATGCCGTCCGATTCCTCGACCGGATAGTTCCAATACACATCGTGCATGAGAACCTTCGCCGCGTTGGTACCGTCGACGACCGTACCATCAGGCAGCGAGACATTACCGACAAGGCCCAGCAGGTACTGCAAGAACACCGGATCGATGCCGACGACGCCATCAACGTCCTGCCCATACTGGGACTTCCACAGCGCGGCGACACGCTGCGAGTTGCGGGGCCAATCAGGCGAATAGGTATTGCCCGAGTTGTACAGGTTGCTGTGGTTGCCGAACAGCGCCTCATCCTCTTCGTCGACGCTCTCGACTGCCTCATCCTCGCTGAGTCCAATGCGGGGAACAAACTCGCCAATCGACATCTGGCCGTCGGTGACCGAAATCAGGCCCTGCGAACCGCCAAAGCCGCCGCAGGCACGAATCTCGACGTTGTTCATGGCGTACACAAGGTAGTTGCGCGTCTGGCCGTTGGCGCCGAGCATCTGGGGAAGGACGGGGGCGACCTTCTCCGCCGCGTCAACCGCGCCGTTGAGGGTGGCAAAGCCGTCCTTGGCCTTATCGACCAGCTCAGTCACCTGGGAAATATGAGTATCGCCAATGCCCTGGATCTTCTCGTTGGCGCTCTTGAACACCTTCGAGCTGCTGGAAAGCGAATCGGCGACCGCCTGCAGCGCGGATACGTTAATCATACCGTCCTGGAACAGCTTGCCGGGCGTGGCCTGCGAAAGGTTATCGGCCATGGGAACCAGCGCGTTGCTCGAGACATCGGACAGGGCATCAATCATGGTGCGGGCTGCGTTGATGTCACTGCCATACACCGGGATAAACGAAGCCGCCGTCCACAGCGGGCTCGAAGTCTCCGCCTTCATGCTGTCGCAGAGCTCATCGATCTTCTTCGCGTCGTCAGGCAGCGTCGAAAAATCGCCCGACGTGACCTTGTCCTTAAGGCCACCGACAATCTCGACAGCCTCCTTCGCTTCGCTCTTTACGGTCTTTGCCGAGTTAAGCAGCATAAAGCCGCTTGCGCCAAGCGCAACGAGAAGCACCACGACCACAGCGGCAATAATGGCGCCAGTGTGACGCTTTTTGCGCTCGCCCTTGCGATGGCGATGACGGACCAGACCGTCAGAGGTCGAACTCGACGAAGCGTCGCTACCGTAGTTCAAGCCAAAATCGTAATAATCTTCCTTGGAACCCGAGCCCGCAAACTCGGCACCGCTATCATCCAGGCGGGCGAACGTGCCAGTCTCGGAGGCGCCGGTGTAAATCGTGCCAAGGTTACCTGTAAGCCCCGCGCCACCGGAAGAGGGAGTATTGTTGCCGGCATTAACGTTGCCGGCGGTATTCGCGGCGTTGGCAGCACCTGCGTTGTTCGCAGGTACCGAAGGAGCCCCGCTCGGCTGCGACGTGGAGGTTGCACCGCCCGCAAAGACATTCCCTCTTGCACGGCCGGTCTTTTTTGCCTTTTGAGACTGCTCGTACAGAGCGGTAAACATCGCCGTCTCGCCCGGGGACACGCGCTTACCGGAACCGCCCTGTCCAGCGCCGCCCGGCGTGCCGGCCTTACCAGCCCCGTTCGGACGCGGCGGAACTGCAGGACGGCCGCTATCGCCGCCCTTAAAGTGATTACCAGCCATAAAGAAATCCTCGCAATTGAGTCGCAATGAAAAAGTCCATAACGTTATTAGTTTATGGCATTTTGAGCATCGACAGCTAAACTCCAGACACGGACATCAATTGGCGAAAATGCGGCACAACACCTTTTCTGCCTTGGCGGCGGCGCCAGCTACACCGTGAGGAACATCATCACGATGATCATGGCAAAGCCGATAAGGTCGGTCGGCAAAAACACCGTGCCCAGCATAACGGCGCTGGTGATGGTCGCCGAAACCGGCTCCACAGTTCCGATGAGGCTCGCGCGCACCGAGCCGATGTCCTTAACGCCCTGCATATAGAGCATGTAAGCAAAAAACGAGCCGATAACCACGAACACCGCGAGCGCCTCGACGCCGGCAGCGTCGAGCGCCGGCATATGCGCCCAGGGCTGCACGAAGACACATGAGACCACGCCCGCCGTGAGCATTGCCGAGCCCGTGACGATGGGGCTGCCGTATTCGGGCAGGATCTTGGCGGGAATCACCGCCATACACGCGGCGCTGACCGCGCACATAAGACCTGCTGCCAGGCCAAGCGGCGAGATATTCAGGCTGGTGGGGTCGCCGCCGGTGGCGATTAAAAAGGTTCCACCCAGAGCCAGGCCAATGCCGATGACTTCGCGAGTACGCGGCATACGGCGATCGGTCACGCAGGCGTAGCCCATGATGATAACGAGCTGCAGGCACTGGAGCACCGTCGCGGTTCCGGCGTTCGTCAGGCGCACGGCCGAAAGATAGCAAAACTGGTTGAACAGCAGGCCAAAAGCGGTAAAGAGCAGCAGCTGCTTGCGATCGGCGGGTGTGATCCAGAGCTTAATCAGGCGCTCGCGGTCGCGCGTAACAACCACGGCCATAAAGAGTAGCCCGGCGAGAATCTGACGCACGCTCATAAGCCACAGCGTATCGACATGGTAGGTATCGAACAAAAAACTCGCGCTGGTGCCCGAGAAGCCCCAAAACGAACCGCCCACCAGCGTAGCCAAGACGCCCGTGATCATCTTGCGCGTCGAAGCGCTGTTCAGGCGGTCGCGCCATGCGCGACGGGTGTTGCGGCTGAGCTCGTCGGTGCCCTCGGGCACATCAATGTTCGATATATCGGTCATCGGCACCGAAGCCCCTGCGCCTTCGACCTGCTCGACACACTCTTTGCTCATTCCACTCCCCCGAAACAGCCTGGAAACAATTCGGCTTACCTTACCACGGCGAAGTCACCAGCTGGAGGCTTGTCCGCTTATCGGTAGGACAATTCCGCAGGCGTCTTTCCATAGCTCGATACCGCAATGGCCTTGCATTATGCGACAGCCAAATCGCGGCAGCAGGCTCTTTTGAAATGGATGCGACAAAGCCCCCGAATTCCACAATGTAAGCGATTTTTAAAAATGTTCTTGCCACCGAGTTCAGGCTCCGTTATATTATCCCTTGCGCGCTTGCGCACCCTTGATCGGGCGTTTAGCTCAGGGGGAGAGCGCTTCCCTGACACGGAAGAGGTCAGAAGTTCAAATCTTCTAACGCCCACCAAATGTTCGCAGCTCAGAGGCTATGCTCTCTGGGCTGTTTTGTTTTATGTCGCCAAATCCGCCGGCAGTTCCAACCGTCCAACCAGCCAAAAGCCGACCATCTACTTGCCGATCTATCCATCGGCATAACCAATCAGTCCGCACCGCAACTTCTCGGCAAAACGCCGCGATGTCTGCGTCCTGCGGTATCCTTGAGCCACTTGCACCTGCAGCACCAAGGAGCCGCCATGCGCACCGAGCTCGATGTCCCCTTTTCGCACAAAGAAGAAGCCAAGGCGCTGGGCGCCAAATGGGACCGGACCAAGAAGATCTGGTATGTACCCAGCGGCGTCAACCCCGAGCCCTTTGCCGAGTGGCTGCCCGGTGTTGACCGATCCGACCCCTCAGCGCCGTATATATATCTAGTACTGGGCAAGCGCGAGTGCTGGAAGTGTCACAAAGAGACCTCGGTCGCGGCCTTCGGCATTCCCTATCGAACCGATAACGACGAGAGCGTCGCCATCGCGCGCGCGCCCAACGAATCCGGGCACATTGCCATCGACACGGCCAACGCCAACGCACTCGCCATCGTGCCCGCTCTTGGCTGCGTGCCGGGCGAGATCCGCGACTACCTTCATAAGCGCTGCGGCTACAAGCCCGTAGGCGCGCGAGCCTCCAAAGCCCCGTCGCTCGGCAACACGTGCACCAGTTGCGACGCGCTGCAAGGCAGCCGCTATCTGTTCGAAGAGCCCTCGTCCCCGTTTGCCCTCACTGCCATCAACAAGCTGCCGGCACTGGAGTTTATACGCGTCGAAGTTGCCGGCGTCTTTGGCGTCCCGGCCACGCGTACCGACTTTGACCAGGCGCTCTTTACCTGGGCACGCGACCATCACGCCGAGTTCCACAAGCAGCTCGGTGAGGGGATTTATTTGTAGGGGCAACATCGAGGTATCGAGGAGCGGGGGTTGATTGTTAAATAATCTCGAAACGCTACAGCCCCAGAATATGCTCCAGGTAGCCCTTGTTGAACCAGAACGATTGCTTCGTCATCCAGCGCCCGTCGGGCAGTTCGTAAGCATTCCTTGCGATGTCACCGATCTCTGTTCCATCGGCAAACTTGTAAGCCGCTTTTGACGTATGCGGGCGAACGTGAACAATTGGATTGTCCGCCATACCGGGCAGATTGTTAGTCACTTTGAGCTTTCCGCTCGCATCCCGATACGGATTGAGCTCAACGCCCTCACGTATTACCTTTCGTGTCTCATCCCAACAAGCTTTCGCTGGGCCTTCGATTTCGTTTTCTCCCATTGCCCAGAACAAACAACGATCGAGACGCAGCACGCCATCGTGGTCCTCACGGAACACAACGAAGAAAAAGCGATTGGTCTCAAGGCACGCATGAAGAGGCGACGTCTCCCAGTCTTCTTCAATCAAACGCTTGAACTCAAACGGTGGGAACGACATAGCCTGTTCGATGTGCCCCCTGTTGTTAACTCGAACAGTTCGGACGGAAATGCCTGCCTTGACGAATTCCTCGGCAGCATTGTTTTTGATTCCGAGCATACGATAAACGAGCGTTGTCCACTGCGCCTTATTGCCCGTGTACTCCAGTCCATACTGTTCGGCAATTTGACGATCAGTCTCACCGTAATGGCGCTCGATAAGTCCAGTTACGTAACTTTCGAAATCGATAGACTTGCCATCGTCCTGAACAATGCTCTCCCCGACTCGCGGAGCACCGAGGACATAAGTATGGAGCACATAGTCCATATACGAGCGCTTGAGGGAAAAGGCGCGACGCTTTGCGCGATGGCGCTCAATCTCGCCCGTATCGGTATTGAAGTATTCATAATACTGGTCCGCCCACATTGTGGCCTCAGTTGCGCCCTTCGTGCAAGCACCCAGATAAGTCGTCATGCCTTCTGAAAGCTCGTCCGCACGGCCATCCTGAATATAGGAAATGATCTTCTCGTAGTCGGCGCGAATGATTTTCATGTCCTCTTCGGGCAGACGAACCATGACCGCACGCTCAATGCGTTGGTCGTATTTATCGATGGAACGATCTCGGCCGTAGTAAATCAACAGGATATTGCTGAGCTTGGTCTTGAGGTGAGAACTGTCGTAGTCGAGCGAAACAGGTCGGTCATAAGGAATCATGGTCAGGACAAGGCGCTCGCCAGCAGACTTCCGGCCGTTCTTGAGCACATCAAAACACGTTGCCTTGAGCTCAACGCCCGCCTCGGGAAAGTCGGGGCGATCGTCACTATTGGCCTTGTAGCCAAAGTAACGTTCTTCGATAAGAGTGCCCATACCGCCTTTATACTTCTTGGAGCCAAAGTCCTTGGGCGCACTCTCCCCCTCCGGAGCAATACCGAGCTCGAGAATATCGCGGAACGTCATGCCATCGAGATTGGCAGCATAGCGCTCAATACTTGAGGGGTCAGAAAAATCAGTATCGTCAAGCATGCGCTTGAAATCGAGGCACTTCTTAGACACGGGATACCTCCGAAACTCGCAACTAACCTCATGGTAGTTCAGAGCAACTACTAACGCCCAGAAAATTGAGGTCTTGATTGTCCCCTCGATCGGTTATTGTTGTGACCACCATAACCGGACACAGCAGCGATTGGAGAAACGTGTCTGAGATTAATATTGCCGAGCTTTTTGCGGGCGTCGGTGGATTTCGTTTGGGTCTCGAAGGCTATGCCGACCCTCGCCATCCCGAATTTTATATGAAGCCCGCCGGCCCCTTCCGCACCATTTGGGCCAATCAGTGGGAGCCGCCCGGAACCAAGGCGCGTCAGTTCGCGGCCCGTTGCTACATGGATCGCTTCGGCAATGATTCCGTCGTCAACGAAGACATCAATAAGGTCCTGGAGCAGGCCGAGGCGAAAGAAATCGAAATCCCCGATGTCCAAATGGTTGTTGGCGGTTTCCCCTGCCAAGACTACTCTGTCGCGCGTCCGCTCAATCAGGCACACGGCATCGAGGGCAAGAAGGGCGTCCTTTGGTGGGACATCTATCACTTCCTCGAAATGAAGAAGCCCAAGTTCGGTCTCTTTGAGAACGTCGACCGCCTGCTCAAGTCGCCCGCGTCTCAACGCGGTCGCGACTTCGCCATCATCCTAAGCTGTCTTGCCGACCTCGACTACACGGTCGAATGGCGCGTGGTCAACTCTGCCGAATACGGTTTCCCCCAGCGTCGCAAGCGTGTTTATATCTTCTGCGAAAAGGACGCTGGCAAGGTTGATCTCGTTAATCGCATGCACAACGGCGTCATGGCTAAAGCCTTCCCCGCCATCTATCCCGACGAGATGTCCGAGCTCGACGTTTTGCCCGACCCCTACGAGAACTCAACTCGTTTTGGCGTCGGCCAAAAGACCTCTCAATTCAAGAATGCTGGCGTCATGCAGGGCTGTCATGTTCTGACCTGCGACTTTGCCGAGGACTATCACGGTGAGCGCCACGTGCTTGGCGACGTGCTTGTCGACGAGGCTGATGTCCCGGAGCAGTTCTACATCTCCGACGAAAAGCTTCCCGACTGGCGCTACCTTAAGGGCAGCAAGCGCGAAGAGCGCACTAACAAAAAGACAGGCTTTACGTACACGTATTCCGAGGGAGCCATGAGCTTCCCGGATGCCACCGACAAGCCGAGCCGCACCATCCTCACGGGAGAAGGCGGCACGGGAGCGAGCCGCTTCAAGCACGTCATCGAATGTCCCGATGGCCGTTTCCGCCGTCTTGTTCCCGACGAGCTCGATCAGCTTCAGGGATTCCCGAAAGGTTGGACCGATACGGGCATGACCGATGGCCATCGGGCCTTCTGCATGGGCAACGCACTCGTCACCGGCGTGCCCCATCGCATTGGCGAAGCTATGGTCGAAGTGTACGGCCTCTAAGGCAAGCAATCCGGAGCCGGCAGTTCACGCTGTCGACTCCGTTTTTCCACCCCACTTCCCTGTATACTGATGTAGCACGTGTTTCATCCGGGCTTGTTGGGCCGGGTCGTTCATGGGAGGTTCTTGTGGCTGTTTCGAATCCGCCTAAGGGAAGCGTTTCTTCTTCGTCCATCAAGCCGGTTACACGCAAGGCCGTGCGCTGCCAGCGCGAGGTCGCCTGGCTTGTCACGCAGGCAGCAGGCAGACTCGTGGCGAGCACGGAGGACGTCAATGCTCCCACACCGAGCTTTGTGCTGGCAGCGGCGCTGAATCGAGTACGCCAGCTGGAACTCGTCGCACAAGAAGACGGCAGCCATCTTGGCTACCAGGACGCTATGGCGCCCGACCTGTTGACCTTTTGTCGCATGACCAAATTGCCCGCCGCGCCCAATACGCTTTCGGACGCAGGCTACATGTTTACGCTCTCGGGCGCGGACCTTATCCGCGACATCTATGCATACTGCAGCGAGCTCGCCGAGCGCCACGTCTTTGACGCGGCAGAAGTCAAACCGGGAAATGTCATCAAGCTGGTTCTTAGGCTGTTCTTGATGGACGGGTTCGGGGCCATGCCGGCGTAAGCCGAGTCTTTAGCATCACCGTCGACTGGGCAACAACCGCTTTACCTTAATGGACGCCAATCGAGAGTCGATTATTGGGTCGCCTCGTCCACTAACGCATCTATCCCACGCGCTCCGACAGTCGATACTTGCGGTTGCGGCTCGTCGCCGGCGCCGTGGGCTCAAGCTCGCCTTGAGCAATGAGCGCGTTGACGCGCGACCTAACCTGGGAAATTGTGAGCCCTGTGTGCTCTGCCAGCTCGCGCGTCCCCAGCTCGCCGTAGTGTTTGAGTGCCGTCACAATTAAGCCCCCGCCATGATCGACCGGCTCGATCTTTGAACGGTAAAGTACGACCTTGAACCGATCGAATCCCGGGCAGAACAGGGGCTCGGCCAGACCATGCGCGCGCATGGCATCGATCATCATCGGGATGCCCGAGCCATTGCCCTCAGCCGGCGAACCTGCGCCATCCGGCAGCGGGACAATCGACATGAGCTTCACAAGCGTCGCGTTACGGCATCGGGAGCTGCCGTCAAACAAGTTCTCGCGAGTCTTTCCCCCGTAAAGGCCGCCAGGATTCGTCACCTCGACACGATCGTCAAAGACGTCGACGGCAATCGATTGTCCACAGAACCGATCCCCGTATTCTCGATGGATTACGGCGTTGGCGATTGCCTCGCGCAGAACCTCCTCGGGAATCTCAAGCGAGTCGACACGCGAGACGCCTTGGACGGTCGAGGTTCGCCGCAAATTCTTGGCGACGGCTGCGACGGCATCCGAGATCATCTCGCCCAACGTTCCCTCACAGATTGTGCGGTCCATGAACCTCAGCGACCCCGCCATGCCCTTCTGAGTTCCCGCATGGACAGCCACGTCAATGAAGAGCTTGGGATAGAACTGCTGAGGGTAGGTGCCCACAACTAGGAGTCCAGCCTTGGTGACATTGCCCTGGGAATCAAGGATATTTAGGCGCTCCAGCTTCGTTTGTTTGTCCGGCGCGCCTCGCATTGCCCGGGGCGTCAACGAGAAAGCCCGATCTATCGTACGGTCGACCAGCGTCTCGTCGAGATTGTCCGCGCCCGCACCCGCCACCGCGTCGCGATCGCTCGGAGTCGCTCGACCGTATGACGCCAATGCGAGCACCTCGGTCGATGAAAGCGGCACATCTTTGTCATCGATGCGCTTGTAGCTGCCGCCCTGGGCGCCCCGCTCTATGACATAGCAGGGCTTGCTCGACGGATCGAGCTCCTCAATCGTAATGACGAGAACGATGACGCCCTGAAGCTCCACTCGCTCGATCGTGTATTTAGGCGGATTGGCCAGCTTTCCTCGACCGCCCGCATCACCCATGCCTGACACAAATTGGTTGAGCACTTTCTCGGTCTCGAAGTTCTCAACCGGGACAAAACCTGCGCGCTCACTCACTCCGAGCACGATGGTTCCGCCGGCAGTGTTCGCGAATGCGCTCACCGTTTCCCACACGTCGCGGGAAAGCGTCGTGGCGCTCTCCTTCACTTCGACGTTAAGATCATCCGAGCCCATACGCCTTAAAGACTCAAGCAGACCGGTCAGCTCGTTTTCGTTCATCTGCACGTCCTTTCGCTCGGTCCCGCGGAGAATGCCACGGATAGATTTCCCTCGTCTCTCAGTTATCTCTCGTAATTATCTCTCATTTATCTCTCTATCTCTCGGCTTAGAGATAAGGGATAGATAGAGATGGAATGTCTACCATTTGCTTCATTTATACATATTTTTGCTGGTAGAACAATTGGTATTGAGACAATACCATGATTGCCTGTCTCTTTGCTGCTCAGTTATCTCTCATATTTTTCTCTCATCTTCCTGTCATCTCTCATATTAGAGACGAATGAGAGACGAGAGATACGCGAGTGATGGACGAGCGAGGATTTTCGGACGGTCGGATATCGAGAGTGTCCAATTTTCCACGCTCGTGCGGCGGGCACGCGGGACCTATGCCCAATCCGCTGGCATCGTCGTCAGTTCGCCGCAGAGTCGCGGCCCCATATGGGTATACTCTCGAGGATTCGACTCGATTCGCCCCCGCTGGGGCGTCAAAGGAGACTGCATATGTCCACCACCTCAACCGACCCGCGCGCCGCAGCCGCCGCGCTGCTGGTGCCCGACGCCACCTGCCATGGCTTTACCGTCGAGCGCTGCGAGACCGTGCCCGAGCTCGACTCGGACGCTTACGTGCTGCGCCACACTGCCTCGGGCGCTCGCCTGCTGTACCTGGCGTGCGACGACGAAAACAAGGCCTTTGCCATTGGCTTTAAGACGCCTCCGGCCGATTCCACCGGCGTGTTCCATATTCTTGAGCACTCGGTGCTGTGCGGATCGGCCAAGTTTCCCGTCAAGGAGCCGTTTGTCGACCTGATCAAGAGTTCCATGCAGACGTTCCTCAACGCCATGACCTACCCCGACAAGACCATCTACCCCGTTGCCACCACCAACGAGCAGGATCTGTACAACCTGATGGACGTGTATCTGGACGCGGTGTTCAACCCGGCCATCTATACCAAACCCACCATTTTTGAGCAGGAGGGCTGGCACTACGAGCTGGACCTGCCGGAGGGCGTCGAGGGCGAGGGCGGTGACAGCTTCGCGAGCCTGCGCGAGGGCACGCTGCGCTATAACGGCGTGGTGTTCAACGAGATGAAGGGCGCGCTGTCCGACCCCATGAGTGTGCTGGACGATGCCGTCAACGCCGCGCTCTATCCCGACACCGCCTATGCGCACGAGAGCGGCGGCGACCCGCGCGCGATTCCCGCGCTCACCTACGAGCAGTTCCTGGACACGCACGCGCGCCACTACAATTCTTCCAACTCCTACATCACGCTCTACGGCGACCTGGACGTGGACCGTGCACTGGCCTTTTTGGACGAACGTTATCTGTCGCAGCCGAGTGCCGCGAGCCGCCGCATGGACGCTGCCGTTGCCGCCGGCGAGGACCCGTCCACGCTGGCGCCCAATCCGCTGGACGTGCAGGCGCCCGTGACCTGCGAGTACAAGCGCATCGAGATGGCCACCACGCCCGAGAACGCCCTGGTAGGCCTGGGCCTGGTGCTGGGCAGCGCGCTCGACCGCAAGCGCACGATCGCGGCGGATATCCTGTTCGAGGCACTGCTGGGTTCCAACGAGGCACCAGTTAAGAAGGCCATTCTGGCCGCCGGCCTGGGCGGCAACGTGGTGAGCTACACCGCGGCCGAGAGCCTGCAGCCCTACGAGCTCATCATGCTGCAAAACGCGCAGCCCGGCATAGCGCGCGAGCTGCGTCGCGTGTTCCAGGACGCCTGCCGCGACCTGTGCGAGCACGGCGTTCCGCGCGAGCGCCTGGAGGCTATCATCAGCAGCAACGAGTACGACCTGCGCCAGCGCGACTACGGCATCGCCGACGGCGTGGCCATTGCGTGCGACGCGCTGAGCACGTGGCTCTACGATGACGACGCCGCGACGCTGGCGCTCAAGTACGGCCCGGTGTACGAGGAGCTGCGCGGCGACCTGGACGGCAGCTACTTTGAGGACCTGCTGCGCGAGCTGGTGCTGCAGAACGATCACATGGCGTTGGTCGAGCTGGTGCCGGTGGACGCCGCCGAGGGTTCGGAGGGTGCCGAGGCCGCCGAGCTGGCAGCCAAGCGCGATGCCATGACCGATGCCGAGCTGGCCGACGTGGTCGAGCGCACGGCCGCGCTGCGTGGCGTGCAGGAGGCAGAAGACACGCCCGAGGCCAAGGCCACGCTGCCGCGCCTGCGCGTGTCCGACATTGGCGAGGCGCGCCCCGAGCCGCCGCTGGTCGTAGACACGACCGCGCCCATCCCCTGCCTGCGCCACGGCATCCCCACCAACCGTTTGGCCTACGCCATGCAGTATTTCGACCTGAGCTGCATCGCGTTTGAGGACCTGCCCTATGTGACGCTGCTCTGCCGCCTGCTTAAGCAGCTGCCCACGCGCGAACACTCGGCCGAGGAACTCGACAACTTGCTCGCTGGCAAGCTCGGCTTTTTAAGCTTTACGACCGAAGTCATGACGCAGCCCGAAGTGGACGGCGTGCGCCCCTACCTGCTGGTGAGCGCCGGCGCCCTGTCCGAGAAGATCGATGCGCTGGCGAGCCTGCCGCGCGAGGTATGGTCGAACACGCTTTTGGCAGATGCCGACGCCGACCGCGTGCGCGACGTGCTCACGCAGATTCGCATTGGGCTTGAGCAGGGCTTTATCAACAACGGCCACTCGGCGGCGCTCGGTCGCGCGATGAGCTACAGCTCGCCTTCGGCCGTGGTGCGCGAGCAGCTTTCGGGCGTGGATTTCTACCTGTTCCTGCGCGATCTGCTCGAGCACTTTGACGAGCGCGTGGACGGGCTGCGTACCAAGCTTGCCGAGCTGGCGGAGCGCATCTTTGTGGCCGATGGCTGCATGGCGAGCTTTACCGGCAGCGACGAGGACTTTGACGCGTACTGGGATGCCGCGGGCGACCTGGGGCTGGACGCTGGCGGTGGCGCTGATGCCGGCCGCGACGCGCTCGTGGTGCCGACGCCGCGCGACCGCCACGAGGCTTTTGTCATCCCCAGCGACATCTGCTTTGCGGCGAGCGCATGCGATCCGCGTCGCCTGGGCATTGACGTGACAGGCGCTTGGGCCGTGGCTGCCAACGCGCTCTCCTACGATTACCTGTGGAACGAGATCCGCGTGAAGGGCGGCGCGTACGGCTGCGGATTCCGCGCGGCAGGCGAGCGTCAGGCGGCGTTCTACACCTACCGCGACCCGGCGATCGATCCTTCGATTGAGCGCGTGGCGCGCGCAGGCGAATGGCTCGGCAGCTTTGAGCCCGACGAGGCCGCCTTTGAGGGCTTTATCGTGAGCTGCGTGAGCGGCATGGACGCGCCGGTGAAGCCGTACGCGCTCACCAAGCGCCGCAACACGACCTACCTGGCCGGGCTCGATCCGCATGCGCGCGAGGAGCGCCGCGCCCAGATGCTCGCCGCCACGCCCGGTGAGCTTCGCTCGCTCGGCGCCAACGTAACGCGCATCGCAGCCGAGTCACCCACCTGCGTCTTTGGCGGCCGCGACGTCATCGCCAAGAGCAACGCCGGCTTCAACGTCATCGACCTGCTGGGCTAACGCACAAAGGTAGATTTTTGGGACATGCCCGGAAATCTACCTTTTTCTGCGGCTTGGGCGAGGCGGCGCAGCCCACCGCGGCGGTTTGTCTCGATCTGTAACATCTAGACGGCAATATCGGCTCCAGATGTTACAGATCGAGACGTTCCCGAACGGCACCAGCTCTTTGTCTCAATCTGTAACATCTAAGTCCAATTTTGCCGAGTTACTGTTACAGATCGAGACAAACCGCCGCAGACACCCATCACAGCACAGACCACCACGAAGGTGCATGTATCCCCTTCGTGGTTGTTTTGCTGTTTGCCCAGATAAAACCTGCCAAAATAAACCTGTCCCTTTTTGGCAGGTTTGCTAAAGGAGGTTGGGATGGACAAGGCTAAATTGCGGCGAGCGGTGATTGCCCGGCGCGATGCGATTGATTTGGATGTGCGGGCGGCGAAGTCTGCCGTTATCTGTGCGCGGCTTGTTGAGCGACTGGGTCGCTCGGATCCCGCGGCACCGCACACCGTTGCCGTCTATGCCGCGATGGGTTCCGAAGTCAATCCCGCCGCGTTTGCCGCGGCGGCCGCCAAACGCGACTGGCGCGTGGCCTATCCGTGCATGCTCTCGGCAGCCGAAGCCACAGCTTGTGGCCAGCGCATGTGCATGCGGGCAGTTGCTGTCGACGATGCGTCCGCGGCTCCGTTTATCGCCCACCCCACGCGGGCCTTCACAGCCATGGACATCGACAGCGACCGCTTCCCTATCGTGCCTGCCGATGTTCTCGACATGATTATCGTGCCGCTCGTGGCCTTCGACCAAACCGGCGCGCGCCTGGGCTACGGCGGCGGTTGCTACGACCGCTACCTGCCCACGCTTTCGGCCACATGTCAGATCATCGGCATCGCCTTTGACGAACAGCGCGTCGGCCACGTTCCCACCGACGCCCACGACCTGCCGCTGCCCCACATCGTCAGCGCCTAACGGCTGGCGCACCTCCCGACGGCCTAGTGCTCCTCGCCGGCGCGGGCCAGGTCGTAGGGCGTGGTCTGGTAGACGTAGTAGTTGAGCCAGTTGGTGTAGAGCAACTGAGCCTGGCTGCGCCAGACGTTGCGCGGCTCGGCGGTGGGATCGTCGCCCGGGAAGTAATGCGCCGGCACCCGAGGGTTGAGCCCGCGCTTAACGTCGCGCTCGTACTCCAGACGCAACGTGTCGGTATCGTACTCGGGGTGACCAAATACAAAGAAGCGACGGCTGTCGGTCGACTTGACGATGTACAGGCCCACCTCGTCGGACACGGCCACGACCTCAAGCTGCGGCTCGGCCTCCACGTCCTCGCGGCGCACATCGGTGTTGCGCGAATGCACGGCATAGAAACGGTCGTCAAAGCCGCGGACCAGCGGGCTTTGCGGCTTCACCAGATAATGCTCGAACACGCCACTCGCCTTTGCCGGCAGGTCGTACTTCTGGATACCGTAATGATGGTAGAGCCCCGCCTGCGCGCCCCAACAAATGTGCAGCGTAGAGTGCACGTGCGTGGTGGACCAATCCATGATCTGGCAGAGCTCGGGCCAGTAGTCGACCTCTTCGAACGGCATCTGCTCCACCGGCGCGCCCGTGATGATCAGGCCGTCGTAGTGGATGTCGCGGATGTCGTCGAACGTGCGGTAGAACGTCTCCAGGTGGCCGGCGCTCACGTGCGTGGCCTCGTGCGTTTTGGTACGCAGCAGATCCACCTCCACCTGCAGCGGCGTGTTGGAGAGCTTGCGCATGATCTGCGTCTCGGTGGCGATCTTGGTGGGCATGAGGTTGAGGATGAGCACGCGCAGCGGACGAATGTCCTGGTGCAGCGCGCGGTACTCGGTCATGACAAAGATGTTCTCGCTCTCGAGCTGCGCGGCGGCAGGGAGGGCGTCGGGGATGCGAATGGGCATGGATGCTCCTTACGAGTCAGTTGCAACTATGGTACAACGACCGGCGCCATCCGCGCGAGCACATCGCCCAGCGATGCCGTCAGCAGCCCAAATCACTCCAAAAGTAGAGATTAAGGCATGTCCCAAAAATCTACGGCGCTTTAGCCTAGCAAAGTAGTAGCAGGACGCTACAATGGTTCGGCGCGAAAAACTCGGCCGAAAGGATACGTATATGTACCAGACGCGTAAGATCGGTGTGGTCGGCCAGGGCCACGTAGGAGCACATGTCGCCAACAGCCTGCTCATGCAGGGCATTGCCGATGAGCTGTACCTGTGCGATATCAACGAGGCCAAGGTGACGTCCGAGGTCCAGGACCTGCGCGACTCCCTTTCATTTGTCCCGTACAACACCAAGATCGTCAACTGCTACGACCACTACGAGGAGCTGGCCTGCTGCGACGTCATCGTCAACGCCGCCGGCAAGGTCGCGCTGGCCGCCGGCAACCGCGACGGCGAACTGTTCTTTACCACCGACGCCGCCCGCACCTTTGCCAAGCGCATCGTCGACGCCGGCTTTGACGGCATCTTCGTGAGCATCTCCAACCCCTGCGACGTCGTGTGCACCGAGCTGTGGCACCTGACCGGCTACGATCCCAAGAAGATCATCGGCTCGGGCTGCGGCCTGGACTCCGCCCGCCTGCGCACCGAGATCTCCAAGAAGGTCGGCGTGAGCCCCAAGTCCATCGACGCCTACATGATCGGCGAGCACGGCTTTAGCCAGCTTGCTGCCTTTAAGGCCGCAACCATCGCCGGCAAAAACCTCAACGAGCTTCAGGCCGAGAACCCCGACAAGTACGCCTTCGACCACATGGAGGTCGAGGAGCTTGCACGCAAGGGCGGCTATGTGACCTACCAGGGCAAGCAGTGCACCGAGTACGCCGTTGCCAACTCCGCCGCGCGCGTCTGCGCCGCCGTGCTGCACAACGAGCACGCCGTGCTTTCGGCCTCTACGCTTATGACCGGCCAGTATGGCGAGGAGGGCATCTTTACCTCCCTGCCGTGCGTGATCGGCGCCGAGGGCGTCGAGGAGGTCTACACGCTCGACCTGTCCGAGCACGAGCTCGAGGGCTTCCACAAGAGCTGCCAGCACATCCGCGACAACATCGCCCAGCTCGACTGGTGGGATGCCGAGGCCTACGACGCCAAGTAAGCCGCTGGCTGCCGCAACCTTGCGAATCTATGCGCGATACTAAGCGGGCCGCGCCGGAAACCCACCGGCGCGGCCCGCTTTTTACGCACGCTGTTCGCTTGCGAATCGAAGGTGAATGCTTTTCCCGTTACCTAGTACTGCTCGATGCCCATGTAGCGACGAACCTCGGGGCTGTGGTCGAACACCTTTCCGCGGGCGGCGCGCAGCTCGCAGCTCATGTTGTAGAAGAAGATCGGCTCCAGGTACGAACGCACGCTGGCGGGTACCTCGCCCACGCCGTACTCGAGTGCATCGAGCACCATGACCGTATCGGTGTGCGTGTTGAGGAACGCCAGCGCGCGCTCCTCCATGGGGCGGCACTCGCCCGATCCGAGCTGTACAAAGTAGAACACGCCGGGCTCGGTAGCCTCGAACGGGCCGTGGAAGTACTCGCCGGAGTGGATGTAGCAGCAGTGCTGCCACTGCATCTCCATGAGCGAGCAGATGGCCATGGCGTAGGTCTGGCTAAAGTTGGGGCCGGACCCCAGAATATAGAAGAACTCGTGCTGCTGGCAGAGCTCGGCAAAACGGGCACCCAGCTCGGCGTTGACCTTCTCGCGCGCGGCGGGCAGCAGCGCGTCCATCTGCTTAAGACCCTCGTACATGTCGGCGAGTGCCTCGTAGCCTTCCTGCTGGTCGAGCAGCTCGGCGGCGATCAGAGCGCCGATACCCTGAGGCACCTCGGCCTGCGGCACGCCCTCGCCCCAGGGGTAGACCCAGGTGGTCCACTTGCCGTTGTCGATCTTGGAGCCCTCGCAGTCGGTGAGGGCAACGACCTCGGCGCCGGCAGCCAGCGCCATCTCGCAGCCGTCGACGACCTCTTGCGTGTTGCCGCTGTGGCTGCAGGCAATAACGAGCGACTTCTCGCCAAGGCTCTTGGGGGCCATCAGGCAAAACTCGCGTGCCGTGTAGACCGTCGAGGTAAACGTGGTGGCCTCGCGCTTGAGCAGCTCGTTGGCCGGCATCAGGTCAATCATCGAACCGCCACAAGCAATCCAAAAGACATTCTCAATCTTACCCTTGCGCTCGATGATTTCCTGAACCAGATCATGTGCATTCATCCTGATGTTCCTCCTTGTGTGGCGGTTTTGAACGACGACAGCTTGTACCTGCGGTCGTTCTATGTTGTCCTATTTATAGCACGCACGACGACGCTCGTGAAGTCATTTCACCAAACTTGTTCTATGTTGTTCTATCTATGGACGTTAGATGTCGAAAACGTAGCGCGAGCCCACGATCTTTTGGCGTCCGAGCAGCAAGGGCCGATCGTCCGCATCGGTAAAGTACGCCTCCATATAGAAGAGCGGCTCGCCGACCGGCACCTCCAACAGCGGGGCCGCCTGAGCATCGGCGAGCGCGATCTCCACGGTGCAAGGGTCGGACTTGAGCGGTGCGCGGCCTGAATGCTCGGCAACGAGCGCAAAGATCGAGTTATCGGCGAGGTCCTTATCGGCAAGCGTCTGCAGATAAGGATGGTCAGCCAGCACAAAGGCGTTGTTCTCGAGCATGACGGGCACGCCGTCGGCCGTGCGTACGCGCTCGACCACGATAAGCTCGCAGCCGGGCTCCACGCCAAAGAACGCCGCATCCTCGCGCGTCGCCGCTACCACCGTGCGCGACACCAGACGTGCACCCGACACCATGTCGTTGGCAGCGCAACCCTCGGTAAAGCTCTGAACATCGCCCTTCTGGACAATCTTGCGCTTGAGCTTGGGTGCACACACAAACGTGCCTCTCCCCTGCTGGCGGTTGAGGTAGCCCGCGCGCGATAGTTCCTCGATGGCACGGCGCACGGTGACGCGACCCACGCCGTAGGACTTCGCGAGCTCCATCTCGGAAGGAATGCGCGAGCCGGCTGCGTACACGCCGCGCGCGATCTCGCCCTTTAGGTCGTCCATAACCTGCTGGTACAGTGGCACAGCGGACACCTCAGTGCGCTCGGTTTTATCATCGGATGCCATCGTTATGCTCCATTCCGTGCATGCTCGGACTCAAACTCTTCAATCGCCGCCATAAACTGCTCGCCAAAGGCGTCGGCCTTTTTCTCGCCGATGCCGTTGACCTGGATAAGCTCGTCGCGCGTCTGTGGGCGTAGGCGGCACAGGCCGCGCAGGGCCTTGTCGGAAAAGACCATGTACGGCGCCATCTCCAGCTCGGTCGAGATCTCCTTGCGCAGGGCACGCAGGCGCTCGAACAGCTCGGCATCGTCGCCAACACGCGGGCGCTGATCCAGCTCGGCCTCCTCGCGCAGCAGATCGACGGCGCGGCGGGCGCGGGCCGAGGCCTTGCGCTTGGACGCGCGACGCTTAACGGTAAAGGCGAACGCCTCATCCTCGACCTCGACGGCACGCGAACCCAGCCCCACGACCGGGTACTGCCCCTGCGAGGTGGCCAGATAACCGCGGCCGCACAGCTGACCGATGATGTCCTTGATGCGCCCGACCGATTCGCTCGACAGCTCACCGTAGCCGCGGTCCTCGTCCAGATGCATCTGGCGAATGCGCTCGGTGTTGCCGCCGTGGAGCACATCGGCGATGAGCGACTTGCCAAAGCGCATAGGACGCGTGGCCACATAGCGCACAGCGGCGCGGGCCATATCGGTGACGTCCTCGACCTCGAACTGCGTGAGGCAGTTGCTGCAGTTGCCGCAGCTCTCGACGTCGTCCGTGGCGGTGCCGCCCGTACTGGCCGCGGCATGCTCGGCCGCGGCCTCGTCGCCAAAGTAGCGCAGCATGTATTCGCGCAGGCAGCCGGTGGTATTGCAGTAGCCCTCCATCTGGCTGAGCAGACGATATCGATTCTGGAGCGCCCACGCGCGCTGCTCGTCGTCGAGCGCCTCATCGGCAGCATCGCCGCGGTCGATCAAAAAGCGACGCATGCGAAAATCGTTACCGTTCCACAGCAGATGGCAGCTGGCCGGGTCGCCATCGCGGCCGGCTCGACCCGCCTCCTGGTAGTAGGCCTCGATGCTCTCGGGCACGTTGTTGTGGATCACGTAGCGCACGTTGGGCTTGTCGATGCCCATACCAAAGGCGTTGGTGGCAACCATCACCTGAATGTCGTCGTCGATAAAGGCGCGCTGGCTTTGGCGGCGGGCGTCGTTGCCCATGCCGGCATGGTAGCGGCCAACGCGAATGCCGCTGGGGCCCAGTGCCTCGGCAAGCTCCGCGGCCAGCGCGTCGACCGTCTTGCGGGTCGAGCAATACACGATGCCGCTCTCGCTCGAATGCGCGATCACGTAGTCACGCACCCACACGGCCTTGGCCTTGTCGCCCATCTCCTCGCAGCCAAAGTAGAGGTTCTTGCGATCGAAGCCCGTCACCACCGTCGCGGGGTTTTGCAGGCCGAGCATCTGCTGGATATCCGCGCGCACGCGCTCGGTCGCCGTAGCGGTAAACGCCGCCACGATGGGGCGCTGCGGCAGGGAATCGATGAACTCACGAATCTGCAGATAGGCGGGGCGGAAATCCTGGCCCCATTGGCTCACGCAGTGGGCCTCGTCAATGGCCACGAGCGGCACGCCAATGCCGCCGTCCGCCGCGGCTTCCTGCGCAAAGGCCAAAAAACGCGGCTCGAGCAAGCGCTCGGGCGCCACGTACATAAGCTGGTAGCGGCCCTCGCGCGCCCGCTTGAGCACGGTGTTTTGCTGGGCCGGAGTAAGGCTGGAGTTGAGATAGCTGGGTCGCGCACCCGCCGCGAGCAACGCACGGGCCTGGTCCTCCATAAGCGACAGCAGCGGACTCACCACAAAGGTGATGCCGGGCAGCATGAGCGCGGGCACCTGGTAGCAAATGGACTTGCCGGCGCCCGTGGGCATAACACCCAGCGCATCACGACCGGCAAGGATCGCATCGACCATGCGGTCCTGTCCCGGGCGAAACGAGGTGTAGCCAAAATAGGCGCCGAGCGTGTCGAGCGCCATCTGCTGCATGCTATCGGTCATGGTTTCCTAACGTTCAAGTCATCTGCCGCCGATTATACGCCGCCACGCGGACAGCAGCACACGGCCGCCGCCCAGACTAGTCGTTTAAGAACGCCCCCAACGGCTAAGGAGTGTCCCCAGGTGCCGGCAGAAAAGGAACGTCCCCAAGTGCCGGCCCGGCAACGCCGATGTTTTGGCGCGGACAGCGAAAGCCCGCCAGAGCGAGCAAGGTGCCTTGAAACGAGGCGGCATTGACCTTCTGGTCATGCCGCCGAAGTTGAAAGGCAGATTGCCGCTCTGGCGGGCTTGCAGCGTCAACTGGTTACGCGGGTTGGTAAACCCGCGTAACTTACATGACCATAACGTAGCGCGATCCCACGTAGTACTGCTTACCCATCAGGACCGGCTCGCCATTGGGGCCCGTGAAGCCGGCACGCAGGTTGAGCAGCGGATCGTGCGGAGCAATGCCCAGCTCGGCCGCCTGCTCGGTATTGGCACGAACGGCCTCGACCGTGCGGTAGCCAACCGAGACAATCGGCGTTCCGCCAACACGCTCGACCTCGGCAAAAATCGACTTGTCCTCAAGATCGGCCGTCAACAGCTCGCGGTAGGCATCAAACGGCACAAAGATGTTCTCCTCAAAGATGGGCTCGCCGTCGGCCGTACGCACGCGCTTGATATGCAGCAGCAGCGCATCCTTCTGCAGGCCAAAGAACTCCATCTCGTTTTGGCGCGCCGGAACGATCTGGCGATCGATCACGTGCGCACCGGCCTTCATGCCGTTGCCGGCACACAGCGCGGTAAACGTCTGCAGCGTCGAGGCGTGAAACTGACGGTTGATGTGCGGCGTGGAGACAAAGGTGCCACGGCCCTGCTGCTTAACCAGGTAGCCATCGGAGCACAGCTCCTCGACAGCGCGGCGCACCGTAATGCGGCTCACGTCGTACTGCTCGGCTAGCTCAAGCTCGGACGGAATACGTTCCTTGGGTGCATAAACACCTTTCTCGATCGCATCCTTGATTTCGTCGTAAATCTGCTGGTAAAGCGGTGCATTTTTGGGCGCAGGCATATCTAATCACTCTTATCGAAATATCGAAATAACTAATACGTATATAACGTCTAGTTTCATATTACCTCATAATGATAAAACGATACACCCTCCCTACCAAAAAGCGACAGCTTCATTTTGGTAGGTTTTATCTGGGCAAACGAGAGCCTCTCGAAAGCAACGGGGCTTTCGGGGGGCTCGTTCGGATGGGTTGCGCAGGACCGGCAAAATGCCAATACCCTACTTGCCGTCGTCCTGCTGCAGGCTGTCCTGTTCGCTGAGGCGCGCCTGCCTGCTGGCCATGCGTGCGGGCTTGTCGGGATCGGGAACGGCCGTGGGCATGGGCTCGTCGACATGACCACCCCACCAGCCGCCCACAAAGTTGAGCGTGTGGAACACATTGATCACGGCGCCGGGATCAACGTCGCACACCAGCTTGATAATGTCCTGACTCTCGTAGGTCGAGACAACGGTGTTCAGCAGGTACATCTTTTCGCGGCTATATCCGCCGACGACCTCGGCGCAGCTAATGCCGTGCTGAAAATGGTTTACGTAGGCAGTCATGACCTCGTCTGCCTTACGCGTCGTGATCTGCAGCGTCACGCGATCGTAGCGACGATAGAAACTGTCGATGGTCTTGGTCGAAATAAACTGGAACACGATGGAATACGCCGCCTTTTCCCAGCCAAACATAAAGCCAAAGATCGCCAGGATAAAGCAGTTGAAACCAAAGATGACGCCCCAGATGGTCTTGCCCGTGTGGTTGGAAACCCACAGCGCGATAAAGTCGGTGCCGCCGGTGGATGCGCCGGATTTAAGTGCGATGGCAGCGCCCAGACCCGAGACCACGCCGCCAAAAATGATGAGCATGATCTTGTCGCCCAAAAATGGAGCGAAGTGAAAGACGTTGAGGAACAGCGACGAGAGCACGACCTGCATCATCGAGAAGATGACGAAGCGCTTGCTAATGCCGCTCCAGCATAGGAGCGCCACGGGGATGTTGAGCGCGAGCATACCGAGCGAAATATCGATGTGAACGCCACCCAGCGAGGTAACGCGATCGAGCAGGACCGCAACGCCGGTAAGACCGCTCGGAAGCAGGTCGGCGGGCTGAATGAACGCCTGGATCAGGAATGTCTGGAGAACGGCGGAAATCGTGACCGCCACGGCAGTAATGGCGCGGCGGACGATGGTAAGGCGGCCGAGCACGAGCACGCGGTCCGTGAGCTGATCGATGGCGTTCGCCACGCGGGCTCCTTTCGAAGGCAAATCTGGTTGTGAGGCATGTCGGCGATTGTAGCACGGAACATGCGGGGGCGCTTCAATTCACCCTCCCTCGACAACCAAAGCGGGACCAGCAACCCCACGACCAAAGGCCCAAATAACAAGTGAGTAGACTTTACGCGACCTGCAGAGCACACCCAAAACCGCCACCCCTGTGACCTGCGGTTTTACTAGAGCAGATGCGCTTTGTGCTCGTCTTGCACCAAAAAGTCTACTCACTTAGTCCGAATCGAAGCCAAACGGATCAAAATCGAAACCAAATTGAGCCAGTCCACCGCAAAAAACGTTTGAACCCGTGCTTCTCGCGGCGGATTGACACTACAAAGCGGCCAAAATGTCGGTCAGATTATCAATAACGGCATCGGCTCGCGATTGATCGAGGTTGACGCCCTCGTGCGGACGCAGTGCCAGGACGCGGGCGCCGGAACGTTTGCCAGCCTCGATCCCCAAAGGCGAATCCTCGATAACCAGGCACTCGGCAGGCTCCACCCCCAGCGCCTCCATGGCACGCAGGTAGATCTCGGGGTCGGGCTTAAACGCACTGCACTCGTGACCGCTGATGGTGTAGTCCAGCACATCGGCGATACCGGCAATCTCTACCAGCTCGTCAATGAGCTCACGATAAGACGAGCTCGCGATGGCACACTTCACGCCGCGCTCGTGCAGTGCGCGCATCACCGGCTCCGTCTGCTCGTTGAGCAGCTCGGCATACGGAACGGGGTGGTCCGGGCTGTAGACCTGCTTGTACTCCACGCGAAGGCGCTCGCGCAGCTCAACATCGTCGGGCACCAGCACCTCCCAAATGGCCGGCTCGTTAGACCCCGAAAGATCGGGGATCTCGTCAAAGTGGAACCCCTTCTCCTCCATAAACGCCACGCGACGACGGTTGTAGAACCACTCGGTATCGACCAGCACTCCGTCCATGTCAAACAGCACTGCCTTGATCATATGCATCTCCTCCCACCTGCCAAAAAGGGACAGGTTTATTTTGGTAGGTTTTATCTGGGGCTTTATGACGCGACAGACACGCCCCCAAAGCAAAAAGGGGACGGGGCGCAAACCCCATCCCCTCTCAATCAACCCGTAAGGTCTACTTACTTGTGATTAGTAGGAAAGCTTCCACATGTAGCGACGCATGGTCAGCGGGTGCTGACGGGCCTCGGCGATCTGGTTGCCGTACTCGCGCATAACGGCGAGGTGCAGCAGCGGGTTGAAGTAGGTGACGACGCTCGCGGGCACGGCGTCAGCCAGGCCGTAATCCTTGGAGTCGATCAGAGCGACCTTGGCGCCCATGCGCTCAAGGAAGGTGAGGGCGCGGGCGTCCATCGGACGGGTAGCGCCATCGGACATGAAGAAGACGTAGGGCTTACCCTCGGTGGAAACCTCGAACGGGCCGTGGAAGTACTCGCCGGTGTTGTAGGCGGCGGCGTCGATCCACTGCATCTCGGTGAACAGGAAGGCGGCGTGAGAGTAAGCCATCTTCTCGGAGGCACCAGAGGCCATGAAGTAAATCATCTTGTCGTCCTTGAAGTCCTCAGCGAACTTCTTGGCGAGCTTCTTGCAGTGCTGAGCGGCGTTCTCGCAGAGCTCGAAGACGTTGGTAAGGCCGGTGATCATGTCCTCGTAGTGGTCATAGCCCTCGGTCTGCTGAAGGATCTCGACAGCAAGAGCGATGGCGTAGCCGGGCTTCTCGCACTTGGCAGCGAAGTTGGCGTGGAAGCCGTGAACGATGACGTAGTCAGCGTCGACGGTCAGAGCGGAGCCAGCCTTGTTGGTGAGGGAGACGACCGGGCAGTTGTGCTTCTTGGCGGTCTTGTTGGCCTCGACGGTCTCGGGCGTGGAGCCACCGAGGGAGCAGGTGATCACGAAGGTGTGCTCGTTGACCCAGGAGGGCGTGTCGTAGTTGAACTCGTTAGCGGTGAAGATCTGAACGTTCAGCTTGTCCGTGTTGTTAGCCAGGAAGTACTTGGCGGGGTAAAGGTCGGACATGGAAGCACCGCAGCCGACGAAGGCGACGCTGTGAATCTCGTGGTTGGACAGGACGTCAGCGACGATCTGCTTAGGGAGGTTAAGGTCGATCTCGTACATCTGACACATTCCTTTCGATTTTTGCGACGCCACATTGCCGGGCGCTCGCAGGGTTACCGTGGTTTGGACCGAGTCGCCGGCCCGTTGAGGATGTGACAAAGGGACTGCCCTTTGTCACGTATAGGGATGGAAGCCTGCCTGGGGTATGGGATGCCAGGCAGGCCCCCGGGGAAAGCGGTTAGGCGCTTAGTCGCGACTAGGCCAGGATGCCGGCCGCGGAGAGGGCAATGCCGCCCACGATGGCGATCACGAGAAGCCAACCGGTGTTGACGTTCTTCTTGATGAGCCAGTACATAAGGCCGGTGAGGCCAAGGGAGATCATCTGGGGCATCATGCCGTCTAGGATGTCCTGGATAACGACGGTACCCTCAGCGAACTGCAGCGGGGTGGTAGCGCCGATCAGCGTAGCGATCATGCCGCCCACGGACATAAGACCCACGATGCCGCAGACATACATGAGCTTCTCCATGAGGTCGCCGCCCTGAAGCTTGCTCAGGTACTCGTGGCCGCCCTGATAGCCCATCTTGGCTGCGAACCAAGTGATCAGCACAGAGGGGACGATGGAGATGAGCATGGCCAGGATCGGGCCCATGATGGAGCCCTGCTGAGCCAGCTGAACGCCCA
The DNA here is from genome assembly GCF_032584215.1 of Collinsella aerofaciens. Classification (GTDB taxonomy): domain Bacteria; phylum Actinomycetota; class Coriobacteriia; order Coriobacteriales; family Coriobacteriaceae; genus Collinsella. The sequence continues at coordinate 38,234 of NZ_JAWHPN010000010.1, forward strand.
GGCCAAAGGCGATAACGCGGATGGTGCCCTGGAAGAAGGAGTCACCGATACCGGAAAGCGGACCCATGAGGGAGGTCTTAACCGCGTTGATCGAATCGGGATCGAAGTTCTCGGGATCCTTGGCGTACTCCTCCTCCATGGAGGCGGAGAGGCCCAGAATGAAAGCGCTCGTCTGCGGGGTGCAGTTGTAGAACGCCATGTGACGGTGGTAAGCCTCTTTCTTAGCAGCGAGCTGCTTGGGGTCGGACTCATCCGGATAGAGGCGATCGAGCGTGGGAACCATGCCGTAGAGGAAGCCCATGTTCATCTGACGCTCGTAGTTCCAAGAGGCCTGGATGGCCCAGGAGCGCCAGAAGAACTGGCTGACCTTCTTGTTCAGGGACACGTCCTTGGTTGCGGTTGCCATAGTGTGTTCCTCCTTAGTCTTCGTCGTCTTCGAGCGGATCGTAGTCGGAATCGACACCGGCGGCTGCATGGGAACCGTTGAACTTGAAGCCCATGAAGACGACAGCCAGGCACACACCGATCAGAGCGACCGCGATGACGGACAGGTTGAGGTAAGCGGCGAGCAGGAAACCGATGAACAGGAACGGAGTCATACCCTTCTTGATCATCATGGTGAGCAGCAGGGCCAAGCCGTAGGCGGTCATGATCTTGGTCGAAACGTTAAGACCAGTGGACAGCCACTCGGGAACCATGTTGACGATGGCCTGAACCAGGTCGGTGCCAACAAAGACGGCGAGGAAGATCGGCAGGAAGTACATGACGGCGTACAGACCGGAGCCGGCGCAGATGTGCATGCGGTAGGCGGTCTTGAACTTTCCGTTATCGATCGCGCTATCTGCCACATGGGTGAGGGCGGCGATGATGGAACGGAACACGATGCCGAGGAGCTGACCCAGGACGGCGACCGGGATGGCGATCGTCATGGCGGTCTCGGCGGAAGCATCGGTCAGGCACGCAAAGGCAGCGGCCACGATGCCGCCCAGGACCATATCGGGCGGAACGGCGGCGCCGACCTGCACCAGGCCCATGGACACGAGCTCGACGGCGGCACCGACGGCAAGGCCGGTGGGCACATCGCCCAGCAGCAGACCGACGAGCGTAGCGCCAACGAGGGGCTGCTCGAAGTTAAGACGACCGAGCAGGCGGGAGTCCCACATGCAGAACACGCCGACGAGGCCGACGAGCACCGCACTGATGAACGTATTCATACCCTTCTCCTTTCAGTCAGGCAAAAGCCTGGTTGATTACAGCTTGGCGTCGATGTCGACGCTCTGATACGTAGGGGTCTGCTGGACGTAGAGCTTGATGCCCATGTCGAGCAGTTGGTTGACGTCGGCCTTCTGGTTGGCGTCGAGGAAGACGGAGCTGTCCTTGCCGCCGACCTGATCGGCACCGTCGTGGTTGGCGGTGGCGCCCAGGTTGATGGCGTCGAGCTTGTAGCCCTGGCAGAACTGCAGCATCTCGGCAGTGTTGCCAAAGACGAACATGACGCGCTCGCCGAGGGTGTTGAGCTTGTCCATCTTGGCGAGGGCACGCTCGACGGTGAAGACGTTCAGGCGCACGCCCTGGGGCTTGGCCAGCTTAAGAGCGCCCTTCTTGATGTCATCGTTGGCGGCGGCGTTGTCGACGACGATGATGCGCTCGGCCTGAACCTTGGTGGTCCAGGTAAAGACGACCTGGCCGTGCAGCAGACGGTAGTCAAGACGTGCGAGGACGATCTTGGCGGGACCGGAGCTGTGACGGGACGCCTTGGCCTTCTTGGCGGGAGCCGCGGCAGCCTCGACCGGTGCGTTGGGGTTGGTCAGACCGGTGCGGGCCTCGTTGATGAGGGCTGCGAGCTCGGCACCCTTGACGGGGACGGGGCTCATAGCGAGCGTGAGCGCCAGCGGGATGTTGAAACCGCTGACAACCGTGAACTTCGTGCCGTTCTTGGAAAGCTCGACCATGTTGTTGTTGACCGAGCTGCCGAGCATATCGGTCAGAACATAGACGGTGTCGTCCGCGTTGAACGTGGCGATCATAGCCTCAACCTTATTGGTGATGGGCTCCTTGTCGTCACGAGCAAGCGACACGACGTGGACGTTCGACACGTCGCCGAGAACCATCTCGAGCGTGTCTTTGGCGCCTGCGGCCAGGCCGCCATGAGATGCGAGAATGATCTGATTCATCTTGCCTCCTCCTTTTCGTTATGGTCATTATAACGTCTTATACGTTGCTTATATTGCTAATTAGTATAAAGACCGTTCGCGGGTGAAAATCGACCGTTGACGGGTTTAACGTACTCGAAACGTTGGGCTGGGTAGGCCGGCGCTAGCTGGATAACCCCAGGTCAGACCCTGCGCGCAATCCCCTATCGCACGAAGTACCAGGGGCTTTCCTGTACGGTGGGTTCCAGCGCAATGCCGGTGCGTTCTTTAAACAGATCCATGTCCTGAGATTTTTCGGTCCACCACGCGTTGGGCTTAAAGGTCATGCTCTCAATGACATGACCGACAAACACACTGTTGCGCAGCTTGGAGAAGTCGGTGTTCATAATCAGGATGGACGCGAGCACCAACACGATGCCCAGGACTTTAATCGCGCCGGCGGGCTCGGCGTAGACACCAATGCCCACCAGTACGGTGACGACCGTCTCGAAAGACATTACGACGGGAACTTTCGATGTCTCGAGCCCCATGGACAGACCCTGCATATATAAGATGTAAGCAACGGCTGTGGGGATGAGTCCAAAGCCAAGGAACAGCAGCAGCAGCTGTGGCGACATTGCCGCGGCGACATCCGGCCACGGAGCCGCGATAGCTGCCATAACCGCACCGCCAAAAACAAAGCCCCAAAACGTGACAGCCAGCGGGTGGACCGTCTTGGTTGCTATTCGGCTAAACACCGCGAGCGACGCACCACAAAGGCCTGCAATCACGCCCGACGTGACGCCCCAAACCGAAAAATGAAAACCGGAAAGGTCGCCATTGGTCACTGCAAGCACGCAGCCTACGATGTTAAAGACAATGGCAACGAGCTTGTTGGGGGTCACGTCCTCGCGATAAAGCACGCGGCCGAGCATGACGCCAAACACCGGCGAGGTGTAGAGCAGCACCGAGGCCGTGGACATGCCCACCTCGCCCATGCACTCGTAATAACAGGTGTTGGCGGCGGCCAAACCGACGATGCCGACAAGCGCACAGGGAACAAGCTCTTTAGGGCTTGCCTTGAACAGGGCCAGCGGACCCTGAGCCACGGTAGACCCCTCACCCGGACGGCAGCCCATAAACATCAGGACCGGCGCCAAGATAAGCGCTCCGACCAACAAGCGAAAGGCAGCCATGCTCTGGGACGAAACGCCCATGGCCGAGATGCCGTTTACAAAGATTCCGATGCTGCCCCACATAAGCGCGGCGATCAGCACCAGCACATAGCCCAGATTGCTCTTCTTCAACGCAGCCTCCTCGGTATTGTTTCCAATATGTTTCGTACTACGTTATAGTCGTTATATACATTTTTCAAGACACAAATCGGCGAGCGGATAAGTGATCCGTTTTCCTCCGCCCCCAGCGGATTACTGGGCGGTTGCGGTGAAATAGTTCCTAAATAGAGGCTTCAAGCCCTCAAACAGGAACTATTCCACCGCAACTTATGAGGACATCGAGCTGTTAGGCCGCTCTATCCCCTAGTAGTCCAGCTTCCACATGTAGCGGCGCGTCATGTAGTCCTTGTGGGTGACGGCAGAGAGCGCACGCATGTACACGTTGTTGAGGATCGGGGCAAAGATCAGGTGGTTGAAGTACTCGCTCACGCTGTCCTTGATGTCGTTGAGGCCGAGCTCCTTGGCGTCGAGCTGATAGACGCGCTCGCCACCGTACTGGTTGACGAAGCGGATACCGCGCTCGTCGTTGCAGCGGCTGCGGCCGACGCTGATGAGCTGGAACAGCGAGGTGCGCTTGTCCAGGATCTCGAAGGGGCCGTGGAAGAAGTCACAGGTGTTGATGGTGCAGGAGTCGATCTGCAGCATCTCCTGCACGTTGCAGATGCTAAAGACGTAGGCGGCACCAAAGAGCGGACCCTGAGCCATCACGTTGATGCAGGGCTTGTCGGCGTTTTGCTCGGCCCACTTGGCGGCGAGCGGACGGGTGTACTCGACGGCCTTGCGATAGATGGGGTCAACCAGGTCGAAGGCGGCCATAGCGGTCTCATACTCGGCATAGCCCTCGGTCTGCTGCGTAAGCTCCATGGCGATCATGGTCACGACGGCGGAGTTGGTACGGCCCATGCAAGACTCGTCGACGGCCAGGCTGTCATACTGAATCTTGTAGTCGCAGACCTCGGTGAGGCCGGACTCGTCGACATAGATGGCGATGGTGCTGGCGCCGTGGTCCTTGGCGACCTGGGCGGCGACGATGGTCTCCTTGGTGCCGCGCATGGACACGACGACGGCCAGGGTGTTCTCGTTAACGTAGGCAGGAGTTGCGTGCACGAACTCATTGCTGGTGTAGCTGGAGCTCACGACCTGCGTGGCCTCGTGCTCCATAAAGTACTGGGCAGGATAGTTGCCGCCGTTGGATCCGCCGGCGCCAATCCACACGACGCGCTTGATGCCGCCCTTGTCTGCCTTGTCGGCCAAAACCTGGGAGACGACGTCCTTAACCTGTTCCTGAGTAGTCATCGTGCATCAGCCTTTCTTCTCGTTTGATGCTCTCGATGACATACAAGTTACATACATATTTTGGTTATGTCGACTAGTTGTATGCTATATTTGTCTTAGAAAATTTGCTAATACGGTTTTCGATAACTTGCTACCAGCGGTTTTGTTGTTGTATTGAATACATGCTTGATTAGATACGCATACAGGTTAGATACAGGTTGATCGCATGAACGCTTCATCTAAAAAGAGACTGACCCAATACGAGCGCTTGGCGGGCATGCTGCGCGACCGCATCGCCTCCGGCACCTACGCACGCGGAGACAAGCTGCCGTCCGAGATGGAACTCATGGACGAATCGGGGCTGTCGCGCAGCACCGTACGCCACGCCCTTAAGGTGCTCGTTGATGAGGGCCTGGTGCGCACCGAGCGCGGGCGTGGCGCCTTTGTGGCCGACACGCCGGCGCTCCACGAGAACAACCTGGTGTTTTCGAGCTACACGACACAGGTCCAGGGCCAGGGTATGAAGCCCACCACGCGCACGGTGGACTCGGGCTTTGCCAAGGCCGCGGGCAATGCGGCCAAGTTCTTCGATGTCGCCGTGGGCAGCAAGCTCGTCAAACTTGTCCGACTGCGTTATCTGGACGATGCGCCGCTGTGCCTGGAGACCACCTATCTACCACCGAGCTTTGAAGCACTCATCGATCGCGATATCAACGGTTCGCTCTACGCCACGCTGCGCCAGGAATTCCATCGCGCGCCGGCACAGGGGCACAAGACCTTTGAGGTGTGCTATGCCTCGCAAAACGAGGCGTTTTTGCTCAACGTCGAGCGCGGGCAGGCGCTGATCCTGATCACCGACTACGTCTACGACACCGACGGCCGACCGCTCCATGTCTCCAAGCGCATCCAGCGCACCGACCGTGCCAAATACACCGAGCCCATCGGCTAACCTGCCAAAATAAACCTGCCCCTAAATGGTAGGTTTGGGGAGGTCGGGGAACCAGATTGGTTTTGGTTGGTTGGGTGTGCGCTCGGCAAGGACCAGCTCCATCCAGCACATGTCGTACCAGCGGCCGAACTTTTGGGCGCAGCGGTCGAAGGCACCCACCAGGCGATACCCCATATGGGCATGGAAATCCTGACTGTTATGCGTCAGATACTCGTCGTCCTTGTCGTGCGGCACGGCGATGAGCGCGCACATGTTGGTGATGCCCATCGCAATCAGGCATTGCTTGAGCGCGTCGTGCAGCTTGCGGCCCAGCCCGCCGTGGCGCACATCGCGCGCCAGGTAGATCGATGTCTCGACCGACCAGTCGTATGCCTCGCGGCTGTTGAGCGGACTCACATAGGCATAACCTACCGGACGCCCGTCCAGCTCCATCACCAGATACGGATAGCGCTTGAGCGTACGCTCGATGCGCCCGGCGAACTCCTCAACGCTCGGCACCTCGTATTCGCAGGTAATCGCCGTCTGGCGCACATACGGCTCATAGATGGCAAGCAACGCCGGCGCATCATCGGGCGTCGCCAGACGAATCGTCGGCTCGAACATCTCGGTCATACAACCCTTCTCCCTCAAAAACAAAGGCCGCCTTGCGCCAAACCCAAGCGCAAGGCGGCCCCTCGTCATTACATCAGGCTACAGGACAGCCGCCAACGCGTCGATATCCTCCTGCGTCGTGGCCCAGCTAGTGCAAAAGCGCACCACCGTGTGGGTCTCGTCGTACTTTTCCCAGTACTCGATCGAGGCGTGCTCGCGAATGCGCGCCATGTCCTCGTTGGGCAGAATCACAAACTGCTGGTTTGTGGGCGTCTCCAAAAAGAACTGGTAGCCGCGCTCGTGCAGTACACGACGCAGCGCCTGAGCCGTCTCGATCGCCTGTCGACCAATCTCAAAATACAAGCCATCGGTAAAGAGTGCCTCAAACTGCACGCCCGTCAGGCGGCCCTTGGCCAACAGCGCGCCGTGCTGCTTAATGCGCGGAATGGGATGTGCCGGAGCGTGCATGCCGCAGAACACCGCAGCCTCGCCGCAGAGCGCGCCGCACTTGGTGCCGCCGATGTAGAACACGTCACACAGCTGCGCCAGCTCGGGCAGGGTAATGTCGCACTCATCGGCCGCCAGTGCATAGGCCAGGCGGGCGCCATCCACAAACAGCGGAATCTCGCGCTTCTGGCACACCGCGTAAATCGCCGCGAGCTCGGCCTTGGAGTACAGCGTGCCGTACTCAGTCGATAGGCTCACGTACACGGCGCCCGGAAACACCGTGTGCTCGTAGCTCTCGTTTTCGTAGAACACCTGGATATAGTTCTCGAGGTCCTCGGCGTGCATCTTGCCCTCGTAGCCGGGGATGGTGAGCACCTTGTGGCCGCCAAACTCAATGGCGCCCGCCTCGTGGCAGGCGACGTGGCCGGTCTCGGCAGCAACGACGCCCTCGTACGGCGCGAGCAGCATGTCGATCACCGTGGCGTTAGCCTGCGTGCCGCCCACCAGGAAAAACACGTCGGCGTCAGGCGCCTGACAGGCCTCGCGAATAAGTTGCTTGGCACGCTCGGTGTGCGCATCGGTACCGTAGCCGGGCTGCGGCTCCATGTTGGTATCGACGAGCGCCTGCAGCACTGCCGGATGTGCACCGTGGGAATAGTCGTTGTTAAACGCGAGCATGGCAATCCTCTCTTACCGGGTATCGGTCAGATGATTCAAACGGAGCCATTGTACGCCGCTGGGATAGGCAATGCGCGCGGCAAGGCACTCAAGTGCCAGTACCAGGGCAAAACCGCAGCTCACGTCACTCAAAAAGTGCGCTCCGATCACGATGCGGCCAAACGCGACGAGTGCCGCGACCACAGCCGCCGTCCAAAAGACCACGCGGCGGCGCGACGGTTTTTCCTTAAAGGCCGCCGCGGGAAGCCCGGCGAGCATAAGGCCGATCGCCGCGTGCGCCGTGTGCCCACTCGCAAACGACTTAAAGCCGTCCTTGATTACACCGGCGGCGATATAAGTCCACTTGTCGGGGTTGCCGATCACCCACCACGGCTGAAACTCGAGCCCCTGCGTCACCTCGATCACGCGCATGCGCGGACGCGACCACAGCGGTTTGACGATCACGTTGAGGATAATGGCCTGAACGACCCACACGGCAAGCACCATCAACGACCAGCGCGTGAGCTCATCGGGCTCGGTCGTGCGCGTGAGACAATAGACGATAAGGTTGGCGACGATGGCCAGCACAAACGTCAGCACCAACTGAGCCGCGATGAGTTTGCCGCCAACCCTCAGGGACGAAACGATCTCGTAGCCGGTCAGGCCAACGTTGACGAGGATGCCGAGCACGGCGAGCCATTTGCTCGCCTTGGAATCGGAGCGCGCCGAGCGCACGAGCATAACGCCTGCGACGCTCGTCGTCAGCTCGAACGGCAGCTCGCCGGCGGCCTCGATAAAGCGGCCGTACATGCTGGACGAGTTGAACAGCATGCTCGAGATTTGGTAATCGAAAAAGGTGCCCACGCCCAGGCAGAGGGCAAGGATGACCGCGATAGCAGCAGCGTCTTTCTTATAGATGTACCCGAACATGCTTTCCTTTCGGTCGGGCGAAGGGTCGACCCGCAACATGGTGGGGCAAAGATAGCTTTGTCCCATAAATACCCTTACAGGTTGAGCATAAGTGAGCGAAAACGTTCCATTTGTGGCAAGGTGGCCCGAAGGAGGAGGGAAGCGTACTTGCGTACGCGACCGACGAGTGAGGGTCAGATTGCCCAAATGGAGCGTTTGCAGCGTCGACCCGCTAGTCGTCGTCGCTAGCACCCAGCTGTTGCAGCAGCATGAGCGCCGCGGCCACCGGGCCGGTGCCGTCGTTGGCGTCGAGACCGCGACCCAGGCCGCTGCCCGCACCGGCGCCCGCCTTGTAGGGCACCGACAGCTTGCGGCTCTTGGGGAAGTTCACCGCACCATAGCGGGTCTTAAGCTCATAGACCACCTTCTTGGGCACGTCGACGCCCAAAAACGTGATGCGTCCGCCGCTGAGCGTAACGCTCTCGAGCCCCAGGCGCTCGCCGCGAATGCGGATGCGTGCGCGATTGAACAGGTTGAGTCCCGCCAACGGCAGCTCGCCATGCGCGGCCTCGGTCTCTTCCTGCACCTCATCGATGCTCTCCAGGTCCTCGGCCGCCGCGAGCTTGCGGTACACGAGCACGCGCTGGTCCACCGCCGGCATATACTCCTCGGACAAGAAGTAGTCGGCCGGCAGGTTGATGCCCACGCTCGCCGCCTCCACGCCGGCATCGTCATCGCCGCGCGCCTCGGCCACGGCCTGGCCCAGCATCTGCGTAAACAGGTCAAAGCCCACGCTCGACAGGTTACCGTGCTGCTCGGCGCCCATAAGCGAACCGGCACCGCGGATCTCCAGGTCGCGCATGGCGATGCGCATGCCGCTGCCCAGGTCCTGGAACTCAGAAAGTGCGGTCAGGCGCGCCGTTGCCTCCTCGGTGAGCGGCAGCTCGCCCGGGAACATAAAGTACGCGTAGGCCTGCGTGGCAGAACGGCCCACACGGCCCTTGAGCTGGTAGAGCTGCGCCAGGCCCAAGCGCTGCGAGTCCTCGATGATCAGCGTGTTGGCGGTCGCGTTGTCGATGCCGCTCTCCACGATGGTCGTGGCGATGAGCACGTCGATCTTTTTGGTCGCGAACTCGATCATCACGTCCTCGACCTCGCGCGGGCTCATCTTGCCGTGCGCCACGCCCACGCGTGCCTCGGGCGCGGCCTCGTGCACGCGCGCCACGGCGTCGTCGATGGTCTTGACGCGGTTGGACACGTAGTACACCTGGCCGCCGCGACCCACCTCCAGGCGAATCGCCGCGCTCACCACATCGGGGTCGTACTCCCCCACGTGCACGATCACGGGACGACGCCCAGTCGGCGGCGTGGTGATCAGGCTCATATCGCGCACGCCGCTCGTGGCCATCTGCATGGTTCGCGGAATCGGCGTTGCCGAAAGCGTGAGCACGTCGATCTGCTCGCGCAGGTTCTTGAGCTGCTCCTTGTGCTGCACGCCAAAGCGCTGTTCCTCGTCGATAATCACCAGGCCCAGGTTCTTGGGGTTCACATCGGCCGAAAGCAGACGATGCGTGCCGATGAGCACGTCGATCGTGCCCTCGGCAAACGCCTTGAGCGCGCGCTTCTGCTGCGCCGGGGTGCGGAAGCGGCTGAGCACCTCGACCTCAAGGCCAAACGGGGCAAAGCGCTCAAAGAACGTCTCGTAGTGCTGCTGGGCCAGAATGGTCGTGGGGCAGAGCACCATGACTTGGCGGCCGGAGTCCACGCACTTAAACGCCGCGCGCAGGGCGACCTCGGTCTTGCCGAAACCCACGTCGCCGCACAGCAGGCGGTCCATGGGCTTGGGCGCCTCCATGTCGGCCTTGATGTCGGCGATAGCCTCCAGCTGGTCGCGCGTCTCGTCGTAGGGGAAGCTCTCCTCCATCTCGATCTGCTCGGGCGTATCGGGCGGGCAGGCGATACCGGTAATCGACGAGCGGCGCGTATACAGATCGACCAGGTCAAACGCCAGCTTTTTGGCGTTCTTGCGCGCCTTGTTCGTGGCACGCGTCCAGTCGGCGGTGTTGAGCCTGGTCAAGCGCGGTTTATCGCCGTCGGGACCAACGTAGCGCGTGATGCGGTCGACCTGCTCGAGCGGCACGTAGAGCTTGTCGCCATCGGCGTATTCCAGCAAAAAGTAGTCGCGCTCCTTGCCGCCCACTTCCTGGCGCGCAATCTCGCTGAAGAGTGCGATACCGTGGGTAGCGTGCACCACGTAGTCGCCCGGCTTAAACGGGAAGGTGATCTGCGTAATGTCAACCTTGCGGCGGCTGCGCGCGCGGTTGGCGTCCATGCGGGCGTTGAGGTCGGCGATCGAGAACACGGCCAGGTTGGCATCGGGCACCACCACGCCCTGCGGCAAGGCGGCATCGACAAAGGTCACGCGCCCGCGCGAGATGGTGGGCACGGCGGCGCCGGCGGCAGCCTGCGCGGCACCCGCCTCGAGCGAGCGGGCGTTGAGCGCATCGGCCTTACGCTCGCGAATGGAAGCATGGGCCTCCTGGCGGGCAGCACGGTCGGCGGAATCCGCCGCTGCCACGCGCACGCGGTCGCCGATAGCGCCGGCATTTTCGGGCGCCGCGGTCAGCGATTCCTCAAAGGTAATGCCCTCGTCGCCAAAGGTGAGCTCCATCGACTCGCGCGCACCGCGGTCGGGGATGGCAAACACGCAGGCATAGCGCTTGCCCACGACCTCTTGGATGCGCGTCATAAAGCGATTGTCCGAGCCTGCGATGGCCGGCTGCTCAATCTTGAGCTCGGCCGTCACCGCGCCGCCGGCACGAATCAGACTCACATAGTTCAGGCGCTGCTGAGCACCAAAATCGAGCTGCTGGGCGCGTACATACAGGCCATCCAGTCGGTCAATCCCCGCCTCGCCGGCACGCGCCTCGATATCCTCGTAGGCGCGCAGACAGTCATCGAACAGCGAGCGCGGCTCGGACAGGACCACGAGCGCCTTGCCGCTCACGTGTGCCAGCGGGCTCACGGTCTGGCCGTACATCACCGGCAAAAAGCGGTCGAGCTCGGGCGTAACAATGCGTGCATCCACCATCTCAAGCAGCGCCGCCAGCTTGCTGTCGTCCTGGCTTGCGCGGTAGAGCGCCACGTGCATGTTGTGAACGGCATCGTCGGTAAGCGCCAGCTCACGGCAGGGGAAGATCTCGATACTGTCCTCATTGCCGATGGTCTGCCCCGTTGAGCTCACCATGCGGCGGATGCGGTCAATCTCGTCGCCAAAGAACTCAATGCGCACGGGTGCTTTCTCCTGCGCGGGAAACACCTCGACGGTGTCGCCGTGAACGCGGAACAGACCGGGCGCATCAGCGGCACCGGCATTGGTGTAGCCCATGCCCACCAGGCGCTGCGGCACCTCGTCAAAAGGAATCTCCTCGCCCACCGCAAAAGTGGTGGACTCCCAATAGCGGCTCTCGACCGGCGGCACGCAGCGCAGCAGCGCGCGGGCCGAGGCAACCATGATGCAGTTGTCCCCGCGCACGATGCGTCCCAGGGCCTCGCATCGCTGCGCTACCACGGCGTCGTCGGGCGCCTGCTCGCGCCACGGATAGTCCTTGCGCTCGGGAAAACGGCACACGTGCGCCAGGCCCACGTAGGCGGCAAGGCTGCGCGCGGCGCGATCGGCCGCATCCTCGCCACTCACAATGTAGACCGTCGGGCGCGGACGGCGCGCAAACTGGGCGGCCGCCATAAGCGTGCGGCCCGACTGCGACACGGCCAGCGTCACGTCCTCGCCGGCATCGAGTCCGGCCTCGACGGTCTGCAGCGCCTCGGCAGTGTAGAGCTGCGCGGCTATACGGTGAATGAGCATGCTGTTCCTCCGGCATCGCAACGCCAAAAGCCCGCCGGGGCAAGCTCGGCGGGTCGTACGTCAAATACATTGTCTGTCATGGTAGCGCATGGAGAGGACTCCGGCTCAAGGGCAAACCCAGCCCCGCAAAAAACGCCAGACGAAGATGCGTTCCGCCCTACCCCGCTACGCGCACGCTGGGGCACAAATCTGCCAGCGGACACTCGTCACATTTGGGTTTGCGGGCGTCGCAGATCTCGCGACCGAAGGTGATCCACTGATGGTTAACCGACTCCCAATACTCGTGCGGCAAAATCTTGAGCAAATCCTGCTCGGTCTTGAGCGGCTCCTTTGCATGCGTCTTGGGACTCAGCATCAGGCGGTGCGCAATCCGGTTGACGTGCGTGTCCACCGCAATGCCTTCCACGATGCCATACCCCACGTTGAGCACGATGTTCGCCGTCTTGCGTCCCACGCCCGGCAGCTTCACGAGTTCCTTCATGTCGGCCGGTACCTCGCCGCCATAGTCGGCGACAATCATCTGCGCAGCCTCGACGGCATGCTTGGCTTTGCTCTTGTAGAAGCCGAGTGACTTGATGGTGTCTGCCACGTCAGCCACGCTCGCCCCGGCCATGGCCTCGGGCGTGGGCCACTGGGCAAACAGCCGCGGCGTCACCTTGTTGACCTGCGCATCGGTCGTTTGCGCCGAGAGCAGCACCGCGATCAGCAGGCGGAAGGGATTCTCGTGGTCCAAAAAGCACTCGACCGGGCCATAGCGACGGTTGAGGCGCTCACACACCTCGATGGCGCGCTCGCGCTTGGCGGCATTGGTCTCGCGTGGCATAACGACTCCTCGGCTCAACGGCACAATAAACTTATGGACACAATTGTCCCACGTCCGAGACGCTTACGCCTCCAAGAATGCGCCGGTCTGACGGCTCCACAGGCTCGCGTACTCACCACCCGCCTCGACGAGCTGCGCATGCGTGCCGTCCTCGACGATCTCGCCATCGGCCAGCACCACAATGCGGTCGAGCGCCGCCACGGTGGACAGGCGGTGCGCCACCACAATGGAGGTGCGTCCACGCATCAGGTTTTCGAGCGCCTCCTGCACCAGCGCCTCGAACTCGCTGTCGAGAGCAGAGGTCGCCTCGTCGAGCACCAGAATCGGCGCGTCGGTTAGGATGGCGCGGGCGATAGCCACGCGCTGACGCTGGCCGCCCGAGAGCTTGACGCCGCGCTCGCCCACCATAGTGTCAAAGCCACGGGGCAAGCGGTCGATAAACTCGGTCGCATTAGCCAAGCGAGCCGCCTCGCGGATCTGCTCGTCGGTGGCGTCGGGGCGTCCGTAGGCGATATTCTCGCGAATGGAGCGATGGAACAGCAGCGCCTCCTGTGGCACGTAGGCAACCTGGCGGCGCAGGCTCTGCTGCGTGCAGCGCGAGACGTCCTGGCCGTCCACGAGCACGCGGCCGCCCTGTACATCGTCCAGGCGCAGCAGCAGCTTGGTGAGCGTCGTCTTACCCGAGCCCGATTTGCCCACCAGGCCCACGCGCTGGCCAGCCGCTACATGAAGTGTCAGGTCATCGAACACGCTCTCGCCCGCCGCAGCGTCACGGTACGCAAAGCTCAGGTGCTCAAAATCAATCGCGCCCTCGGTCACTTTGAGCTCAGGGGCGTCCGGGTCATCTGCCACCAAACGTGGCTCGTCCAGCACGCGCGTCATCTCGGCCGCATCGCCCAGCGCGCGGTTAATGCGCTGCATCATGGAGCTTACGTAGTTCAGGCGCATGGTGAGGTTATAGGTGTAGGTAAAGATCATGACGAGCGAGCCGGCCGAAATGCCAAACCACGCGTTGCCGCCCGCCACGAACACACTCACCACGGCCATGGTGATGACGATAAGGCCCGAGGTCGTAAAGTTGCGCTGCATCATGGCGTGCATCGAGACCGTCTCGGCGTCGCGCGCGGCACGATCGGCGGCGTCGAACAGATCGCGTTCAAAGTCCTCGCGCCCGCAGGTCTTGACGGCCAAGATGTTCGTGACCGCGTCGGAGAGCACACCCGAGAGCTTGTTCTGCGCGGCGGACGTCGCGGCCGAAAGCGGCATGATGCGCTTGTACATAAGCCAGACAAACGCGATGTAGACGACCATGATGCACACCAGGATCACGGTAAACGTCGGCACCACCGGGGCGAGTGCGGCCACGGTGCAGATGACCGAGGTGATGGTGGGGATGAGCGAATACACCGTCACGTCGACCAGACCCGTGTAGCCGCTCATAAAACGGCTCGTCTGGCTCACGAGCGATCCGCCAAAGCGGCTGGTATGGAATGTCATGGATTGGTTGGAGAGCGTGTCGAAGCATAGACGCGCCAGGTGATAGTTGCCTGCGATCTCGAGCTTGTAGACGGTGTAGTCCTGTAGCTTGGAGAGGATCTGACCCACCAGGTTAACGAGTACGAGCGCCAGGATATAGGGGCCGAAGACCTCAAACACCTGGTCACCCGCCACTGGACCGGCTTGAACGCGGTCGACAATGAGGGCCATCACATAGGTATTGGCAAACGTCAGCAAAAAGATGTAGCCCGCCGACGAGAACACCGAGAGAAAGACAATCAGCGGCTGCGTGCGCGTGACACCCCAAAACCGCTGCAGCGTGCGGCGCACGGTGGAGCGGCTGAGCGGGCTGGTGCTTCTCTGAGACATGGGCTTCCTTTCGCGTCTGATAGGGCGAAACGCCATTGTTGCACATTGGAGCACACTCCAGACAAGTGCGATACGAAAAGCGGTGGGGCGCCCGCGTTTGCGCCGGCGCCCCACCGTCTTGTTGCAATTAGCCTTCGTCTTCTTGGTCTGTGAGAAGGTCCGCGGACGTGAGTCCCAAGATCTCATCGGCTTGGTCGACGTCTTCCAGTGCGTCGATGTCCTTGAGCTTGCGCTCCATGACGTTGGTGCGCGTGGTGATGATGCCCTCGACCGTTTTGCCCGCGGTCTCGATCTGCTGCTGGGCGCGGCGCAGCGCCTTTTGATAGCGCGGCAGCTCGGCCTTGACGGCGGAGAGCACGCGCAGCACGTCGTCGGTACGTTTTTGCAACTTAAACGTCTGATAGCTCATCTGCAGACTGTTGAGGATGGCCGCCATGGTGCTGGGACCGGCAACGTTGACGTGATAGTCGCGGCCCAGGGTCTCGATAAGCCCGGGGCGGCTGACGACCTCGGCGTACAGTCCCTCAAACGGAACGAACAGAATGCCAAAGTTGGTGGTCGCGGGCACGCTCAGGTACTTCTCGCAAATGTCCTTTGCCTCGCGCTTGACCATGGTGTCGAGCGTCTTGCGCGCAGCCGCCACGGCCTCCGCATCACCCGACTCCTGCGCGTCGAGCAGGTGCTCGTACGCGTCGCCCGGGAATTTGGAGTCGATCGGCAGCAGCACGGGATCGCCCTCGTCTACCGGCAGCTTGACGGCAAACTCAACGCGCTCCGAGGCGCCGGGCTTGGTGGTGACGTTTTCCAGATACTGGTCGGGCGTAAGGATGTCCGCCAGGATCGCACCCAGCTGCACCTCGCCCAAAATGCCGCGCGCCTTTACATTGCCCAGCACGCGCTTAAGGTCGCCAACGCCGGTGGCGATAGATTGCATATCGCCCAGGCCCTTGTACACGGCCTCGAGCTGGTCGCTCACCTGCTTAAACGATGCCGACAGTCGGTCGTTGAGCGTGCGAGAGAGCTTCTCGTCCACCGTCGCGCGCATCTGATCGAGCTGCACGTTGTTGTCTTTGCGGATGGCGCCCAGCTGAGCATCAACCGTCTCGCGCACCTTGTCCAGACGATGCTCAATGCCTTCGCGGTTGGCGCCGAGCTGTTGGGCCGTCTCGCGGCGCAGGTCATCCATCCGGTCACCAGCTTGCGAGAACTCGCGTGCGATGGTCAGGTAGCGTTGCTGCTCCACGGCCGCATCGGTCGTCTGCTGCTGCGCGATGGCATTGGCCGTGCGGCGGGTTTCGGCCAGCGCGACGTTCAGGGCATCGAGCGCGTTGTTAGCCTGCTCGAGTGCTGCCAGCGTTTCCGCGCTACTGTCGCTACGCTCCCGCAACTCGGCACGCAGGCTCTTGAGTTGGAGGGCGCAAGCCACAGCAACCCCCACCGCCACCAAGGCGATCACAACAAGCACAATATCAATAGCAGACATAAACTCCGCCCAACAAACCCAATCGAGCACCAATCAATACCGAGATCAATCTTACCCCGCCATACACGCAGAGCGCCCCACGGCAATCGGACAAATGGATTTTGGCGCACAGGCATTAAAGCGCTAGCTCTCCCAGCTGGCGCGAATGGTTGTTATGACATCGCCTAGGCGCTGGCCGAGGGCTGACAGATGTTGGAGCACTTCGCCGGGCGAAGCGCCGTTGAGGATGCAGGTGAGCGCATACGAGACCAAGAAAATCGCCGCAAGTCCTAGCGGAATGAGCACGATCATCGCCAATGTGCGCAGGCGCTGGCCCACGCGGCGGCGACGCGTGCGGCGTTTGTCGAACGCAAGCTCCTGCGCATATGAATCTTGTTGTACGGAATAGTTCTCTGGCGCCAATCCGCCCGCAGGCGAAACCGCGGGCGTAACGTTTTGCGCAGGGGGCTGGGCGGCTACCCCTTGCATTTGCATCTCCATAAGTCGTTGCTGCTGGCGCAACATGCGCTCAGCTTGTTGCTGCGGAGTCTCAAGAAACAAATCCATGCTGGCCTCCAAAATCGGAGCATTCGACGCTTACGCCCAGCATCCCGCACCGCCATGACCGCGACAACGCAATCGCCGGCAATAGCCACAAAGTTTCTTTTGCTCAAAAGCTGTCGAAAAGCTCAACAACTCCCCTACCAGCACTTTCTCTGAGCTTTTTTCGCCAGCAATCTTTTGGCCTTCCACCCTTACGCCAACTGACCAAAATCTAACCAAAAGCTTGACGGAAATTGTGGAGACCGGGACCCCACACAAAAAGTGCCGCCCCAAAGGAGCGGCACACAAACTTATTATCAGCTTTTCTGTAACGAGCATGCGACGACTCAACGCCGGAGCGCAGGGCGGGGAAACCTTTGCCTCGTGCGACTCTGCGAAGCCGTGAGCGAGAGGGAAAGGTGTTTCCCCGCCCTGCGCCCCGCAGCAGCCAGCGCCAAGCGCTAGTAGTTCACCACCTGCTCCTCAAAGTACGCCTTGGGGTGGTTGCACACCGGGCACACCTCAGGCGCCTCGGCACCAGCGTGCAGGTGCCCGCAGTTCAGGCACTTCCACACCTTTACGCCCTCGCGCTCAAACACCTCGCCCGACTCGATGCGCTCGACGAGTTTGTTGTAGCGCTCCTCGTGGGCCTTCTCGACGGCGGCGACGCCACGGAACTTCTCGGCGATCTCGGCAAAGCCCTCCTCCTCGGCGGTCTTGGCGAACTCGTCGTACATCGTGGTCCACTCGTAGTTCTCGCCCGCGGCGGCATCGCGCAGATTGTCCAGGGTGTCGGGGACGGCGCCATCGTGCAGATACTTAAACCACAGCTTGGCGTGCTCGGACTCGTTGCCCGCCGTCTCGGCAAAGATATTCGAGATCTGAACGTAGCCATCCTTCTTGGCCTTAGATGCGTAGTAGCGATACTTGGTGTGTGCCTGGGACTCACCGGCAAAAGCGGTCTCGAGGTTCTTCTTGGTTTGGGAATTCTCAAAATCCATAGGTGTACTTCCCTTCAACACGTGCCGCCCATAGGCTTTGAGCGACCTTGTCTTTAGGATGCCCTCAAGCCGCGAATTTAAACCTTACAATCCCGTTCTTCAGATTTGAGCGGGCTACACACTCAACCAACGATCGTCCTCGGCTCGGCAAAAGCCCTCGCGCTCCAGGTCAGCTAGAATGCCCGCGATCAAGTCGCACTCGACCGGCCCGCGACCGGCTGCCGCTTCCATCTCGTTAACGCCCACCACGGCATCAGCAAGCGCAATCCCCGCCGGCTGCCCATCGCGCGCTGCCAACAACATACGCACGATATGCGCGCGCTTTTGGCGGCGCGAGCCCTCAAACTTGGACTGACGACTATAGCCCGCCGACCGCCTGGACGGATTGGGCAGCGTCTTTTTAAGATACGCGCCGTAATCCAGCAATGCGTAATACCACGCGCGCGGCGTGTCGGCATCGTCTTGAGGCGCGGCAAAGGGCGCGATCTCGTCCGCCGCCGCACCGGGGGCCGCCGGACAGGCAGCTTGGATCAGCGGCACCAGTTCGCGATCGGGAACGGCCGGCACATCGGGAAAGAAATGATGCAAAAAGACCGTGCGCACATTGGTCTCCAAATACACGCCCGGAAGATCAAACGCAAACGAACGGATGCCCTGCGCCGTTGCCGGGCCAATGCCGGGCAGAGCGACCAAGTCACGCGTCTCGCGCGGAAACTCCCCATCCCAGTCCTCTACAACGCACTGTGCAGCCCTGTGAAGCGCCAAGGCGCGGCGATTATAGCCCATCCCCTGCCACGCATCCAAGACATCGGAAGGGACAGCCTGAGCGAGCGCCTGAACAGTCGGAAAGCGATCGAGCCACGCCGGCATACGCGTCTCCACGCGCGGCACCTGTGTTTGCTGCAACATAACCTCAGAAAGCCAAATGATGTACGGATCGCGTGTACGGCGCCACGGAAGGTCGCGATAACGCAGGACCCCTTCCGAACGAATCATCGAACGAAAGGGGTCCTGAATCATGGCTATGCTCCTTATGCGGCGCTATTCCTCCCGGTAAGCGCACGCGCAGGTGGCGTACTCGGGAAACGCTTCGCGGTCGGCGAACTTGGGATCGACGGCTGGGAACTGGCGGTGAGCGACGATGTCGCCGAGCGAAACGGAATCGAGGTAGTCGCGCATCAACGCCTGGGCTCCGGCCCACAGGGGATGATAGCAGCACGTGCCCATGCGCGCACAGTCACCATCGGGCGCGGTGCAATCGTTCATAACCATAGGGCCCTGAACGGCCTCGACGACCTGGCGGATAGTAACATCGTCCGGACTGACCTTGAGACGCATGCCACCGTGGACGCCACGCAGGCTCTCCACAATACCGGCCTGGACCAAACCGTGCTGAATCGAGCGGGCAAACGAATACGGGACATTGACCTCTTCGGCAGCGGTGCGAACAGAAAGCAAACGCTCCGGATCCTCGGCAAGCATCGCCAGCATACGAAGGGCGTAATCAGTCTTCCTCGATATGTCCATTTTTCCCCTTTCAAGGAATACGAACAGCTCGAACGAGCTCCGGGGCCGAGCTTGTGTCGAGACGCTAAATGACCGCCAGGACATCCAAATGGTAAATCGGATATCCACTGAGTGCCGCGCTTGGAGCGAAATGCATCAAATGCGGCGCACAGTGCAATTTAGTATAACCTAACCCCCTGTCTCGTTGAACAGGTGTTGCGCAACAAAGCTGTTGTTCAGACAGATATACTTATTAGATTTTACTTGCGTTCCCGAAGGCGCGGGGATTCTGGGCGAAGATGCACCAGGGCGATCGTTCTATCGAAACAAAGTGCATCAAACGCAAAAAGCCACGTCCGAAGACGTGGCTTTAATTGCGTTGGCGGGAAGTACGGGGCTCGAACCCGCGACCTCCGACGTGACAGGCCGGCGCTCTAACCAAACTGAGCTAACTCCCCAGGCAGACGTTCGCGTTTGTTTCCGCTCGCGTGCGCTGCGGGGATTAGTATACACAGAAGTCTGTCTGGCGCGCAACAACTTTTTTGAAAAATTTTTTGGGGCCATCCGGGAGGGCTTCCGGGGCTGAGGGCGGGGGTTAAGTTTGCTGCTCTACAGTCCTGCGCAAGACGGAAAGCACATTAAGTGCTTTCCTTTGCGTGCGGAACTCGCGACAAACTTAACCCCCGCCCTCAGCCCCGGAAGCCCTCCCTGCCGTCACATTATTCAACCAGTTTTGCGGGCGTGCGCCGCTGCGCGGCTAGCCCGCGTGCTCCTCGGCGGGGTTGGTCTGATTGTTTTTGTTGAAGCTCTGCCTTTGGCTTAAAGAAAAACGAGGGACGCATCTGCATCCCCCGTTTTTGTTGCGGTTAGTCCAAGTCAATAAACTTAGTGCTCAGTATCTTGCCGTCTTTGACGAGCATTCTGGCCATGGTGGGGCCTCGGGTGCCTCTGGGGTAGCTGGCGCTGCCCGGGTTGAGGACTAAGCAGCGGCCCACTTGGGCTTCTTTGGTTACGTGGGTGTGGCCGTTGATGGCTACGTCTACGGATCCCACCGGAAGGTCTTCGCGGTAGTGGGCTACGGCGAATTTGAGACCTTCGTAGGTAAAGAGTGCAAGACGGTCTACATCGGGGCCGTAGTCGCGGTAGTAATCGTTGTTGCCCAGTACGGCCCGCACGGGGGCGATGGTGCATAGGTGCTCGTAGTCCATCTCCGACGTGAGGTCGCCGGCGTGGATGATCAGGTCTGCACCCTCAAGCTCATCCAGGAGCGCAGGCGAAAGATAGCCGTGGGTGTCCGAGATGATGTCGATGCGCTTGGCGCTTGCACTGTTCATGGGATCCCTTCCGCAAACAAACGATTCGGCAGATACATACAAAAAAGGCCCCACGGCTCCGCAGACGATGGGTCTACAGGGCTGCGGGGCCAGTGTGCTAGAGACTCAGGGCCTTCTTGAGCGGCACGACGCGGCGGCGCGAAACCGGCACGCGTTCGTCGACGCCCGTAATGCCCAGCTGGATGGCACCCGAGGGCACCGTCTCGACATCCGTGACGCACGCCAAGTTGACGATATAGCGGCGGTGAACACGGAAGAAGCCAAAGTCGCAGAGCTTGGCCTCAAACTGCGCCAGCGAGGTTGTCGACAAAAAGCGATCATCGACGGTATAGATGCAGGAGTAATCGTCCTTGGCCATGATAAAGCGAATGTCGTCCACGGGAATGAGGACCTTGCGGCCGCCCTTTTCCACCGGGATACGCTCGATGGTCACCTTGCTGTCCGTAACCGGCTTGGCGCGTTGCATGACCTTCTCGATCGCGCGATCCAAGCGAGCTTCCTCGACCGGCTTCATCAGATAATCGACGGCATCCACGTCGAATGCCTCGACCGCATGGTCACTATACGCAGTCACAAACACGATCGCCGGCGGATTTTTGAGCTTATGCAGCGCCTCGGCAAGTTGCAGGCCCGAGGCACCGGGCATCGAGATATCGAGAAACGCGACATCCACGCGACTTTCCATAAGCATCTCGATGGCGGAGCGGACGCTCGACGCCTCCGTGATCGTGCCGATCTTGCCCGTTTGCTCGAGCAGGAAGCGAAGCTCCGAGCGAGCCGGCGCCTCATCATCCACAATCATCGCACGCAGCATAGGGATAAAACCTTTCGTCAACTAACTACGCCGGGCATCCGTCGCATGACGTTGAGCCCGTAGCCTTTTATTTTACTCTTGAATGTCAAAGATGCTCTCTGACAAATCAAGATGAAGGAGCACTTTGGTGCCCTTGCCCGGCGCCGATTCGACACGCGTATAGGAGTGCGGCCCATAAAAGCGATGGATGCGCTCCGAAATATTGTGCATGGCCACACCGGCGCCGCCACCCTGGGGAGAGCTGGCGTCGGGACGGGCAGAGCGCTCGTCAAACAGTCTGGCGGCGGTACCCTCATCCATGCCCACGCCATTATCGGCCACGGCAATCAAGATTGCATCCTCGCCGTCTTGGTGAACGGTCACGTCGATCCTCAGGGCGTCGTCATCGCCCATACCATGACGTACGGCGTTCTCGACAATCGGCTGGATCACGAACGCCGGCACCAGCGTATCTTCCACGTCCTCGGACACATCGAACGTCGCAAGCACGCGGTCCTCGCCAAAGCGGGCCTTCTCAAAGGTAAGATAGCGCTTGGTCTGTGCGACCTCGCGCGAGACCGGAATGAGCGATCCCGAGTTGTCGAGCGTGGCACGATAGAACGATGAGAACTCACGAAGCAGTTCGCGGGCCCGCAGCGGGTCGGTGCGCGTAAACGATGCAATGGTGTTCAGCGTGTTGAACAGGAAGTGCGGGTTAATCTGCGCCTGCAGCGCACGCACCTCGGCGCGCGCTGTGAGTTCCTTTTGCACCTCGAGCTCGTGGATGGCGAGCTGCGTGGACAAGATCTCGGCAAAGCCCGAGGCAAGCGCGTACTGGGTACGGTCGACGGCGCGCGGGGTCTTGTAGTAGAACTTGAGCGTGCCGACGGTACGATCGCCCACCTTGATGGGGGCGATAATGCCGGCGGGAACTTGGTTGTGCGAGCCGTCCGAGCCCACGACATCCACCATACGGTTGAACGACTGCACGATGCCATGTTCGATAACGTAGCGTGTGGCAAGCGTGTGGATGGGAGAATCTGGCAGTAGTTTTTCCTCAAACTCTCCCGCGCAGGCAAGCACGTTGCCCTCGTCGGTGATGGCCACCGTCATGGCGCGCGTCTCGGGCAAAATGCGCCGGCACACCAAACGCGCCGACTCCTGCGTCAGACCGCCCTTAATGTCCTCGAGCATGGCCGAGGCCACCGAGAGCGTCTCCTCGGTGTACTGGGAGCGCACCGAATCGGGATTGAGCGTCAAAAAGATAAAGATGCACAGAAAGATGCACAGCAGCGCGCAGGCAATCACCGTGGCGATCGGCTCGATACCGGTCACCAAGGCAAAAATAAAGTACACCAGCACGCAAATGGCGCAGGCAACGGCAATGATGCGAAAGATTGATATTGAACTATCGCGCTGGGCGCGGCGGTCGATCATTCGGCCCCCTCTAGGATACTGATCAGTTGTGCGTCACGCCAAAGCCCGTCCATGATCTTGGGCCAAAAGCTCTGGAAACGCAGATAGCTTGCAGCGTTTTGGCGCGCATAGGCCTTTGCCTCGCCGATACCATGGCGCCAGATGCGCAGGTAGCCCTCATGCTCGCGGGTAAACACGCTGCGGACCATAGCGGTCTTGCGCACGCGGTCGTCGAGCTCGCGCGAAATCCACGGGCCCGGGTAGGGCATGAGCGATGCCGCCGTAACGGGAATGAGCTCCTTTTGATGCGCGGCGAATGTCAACTTGGCCCGTTCGTAGTACCAACGGTATACATCCTGCATAAAGCGCGGTGAGCGCTTTTCGGACTCCGGAGGCAGATGGCGCACGGTCCACTCGTTATCGAACCACACGTCGTAGCCAAACATGCGCATGTTAAAGAGGTAATCCAAGTCCTCGCCGCGGGTGATAAACGGGTCAAAGGCCACACGCGTAAAGGCGCGGGCGTGCAGGGCCATCAGGCCGCCGCACGCGTAGTTGGAGCGCGAGATGCGGGTGCCCGAGAGCGCCTTTTTCATCCAACGGTTGAACTCGATGCGCTTGGTCCACCAACGATGGCAGATGCCCGCCTTGTCCGTGGGAGCCAGCGGCGAGCCGTCGCGATCGTAGAAATAGCCGCTCTTGACCAAGATCGGCAAGCCCTGACGTGTCTGCTGCCCCAACGCATAGGTCGCGCGCTTCATAAAGTCGGCGTCGATGACAGTCTCATCGTCATCCAAAAAGATAACCGCGTCATGCCCCAGCACAGCGGCACAGGCTAGCCCCATATTGCGGATGGCACCGTAGCCTCGCAGGCTCACGCACTCGCCCGAACCCTTGGGCGCGATCTGAGCAACCCGGTCTGCGATGCGCGAGGCCTGGGTGTTGGTGACAACGGTGACCTTGAGCGTGGGATGCGCGTCGACAATCTCGTGCACGCGCAGCGACACATCGGCTGTGGCAGAAACGGGACAGACCACCAAAAGGATGATGCGCGGGATGTCACGTACCTGCTCAAGCGAGGCCAGGCAGCGGTCGAGTTCGGGATTGTCGGCGTTGAGTCGCGTCGAATGGTCATAGGTGCCAGGGGCGTTTGCGCAAGCGTCATCGCCCGCCCAATACGTTGGAATCACGACTGTGGCGTTCATGCCTTACCCTCCCTGCAACACAAAAACGGGACGCCGCCAAACACAGGCGACGCCCCGCGACCTAGCTGATTCCATCATACCCACTTGGGCAAATCATTGCTCGCAAGTCGCAATGTTTATTGCGGATAACCCCAAAAGAGTACCGTGGACAGGCACAATAGCCGCTCGCTCCTATGCGGCATGCTCTGCCGCCCGAGTCATGCGGGACAGGCGGACCAGCAGCATAAAGCCAACGACCAGCAGCACACCAATGGAAAGGACGCCCAGCGACGGGTTGCCGGTCAGCGAGGTGACGACCGACACCAGGAAGGTGCCCATAACGCTTGCATAACGACCGAAGATGTCAAAGAAGCCGTAGTACTCGTTGGACTTTTCCTTGGGGATAATGCGGCCAAAGTAGCTACGGCTGAGCGCCTGCACGCCGCCCTGGAACAGGCCGACCATAATGGCAAGCACCCAGAATTCAAAGGCGGTCTTTAGGAAGAACGCGGCGAACAGCACAATGCCCATATAGGCGGCGACTGCCACCAAGATCATGTTGAGCGTGCCCACGCGTCCGGCAAGCTTGCCGTAGATGATGGCGGACGGAAAGGCCACGAACTGCGTGACGAGCAGCGCCAGGACCAACTGGGTCGAATCGATGCCCAAGGCCGATCCGTAGCTGGTTGCCATGGAAATGACCGTGTGCACACCGTCGATATAGAAGAAGAACGCGATCATGTAGACCAGCACGGTCTTGTTGTGGGCGATCTCGCGCATGGTGTGTCCGACCTCGGAGAACACACCGCCCACGATGTGGCCGATGGTGTCCTCGGGACCGCGCTCGCGACCGTACTTTTGCTTATAGGTGCGAATGAGCGGCAGGGTAAAGATGAGCCACCAGGCACCGGTGATGATAAACGACAGACGCGTTGCCAGCATGGTGGGGACACCAAGAGCGGGGCCACCCATGATGAGCGCCAGGCAGATGACGAACGGCACGGTGGAACCGATGTAGCCCCAGGCATAACCCGAGCTGGACACGGCGTCCATGCGCTCGTCGGTGGTAATGTCGGGCAGCATGGCGTCGTAGA
The DNA here is from genome assembly GCF_032584215.1 of Collinsella aerofaciens. GTDB lineage: Bacteria > Actinomycetota > Coriobacteriia > Coriobacteriales > Coriobacteriaceae > Collinsella. The sequence continues at coordinate 63,316 of NZ_JAWHPN010000010.1, forward strand.
ACGTCATAGAAGAGTTAAGGCCGATGGTGCACAGCACGTACACGGTCAAAAATGCCATGGCGGACATTGGGATAGCCTGCGCCAGGCAAAGCACCAGGCCCGTGAGGAAGAAGCCCAAGAAGAACTTGATCTTGTTGCCGGCGTAGTCGGCAAGCGCGCCCAGAATGGGCATGAGCATGGCGATGACCAGCGAGGCAATCGTCTGCGCATTGCCCCAGGCGACCACCAGGTCGGCCGAGGAAGCGCCGGTATTGATGGCGTTAAAGTAAATGGGCACCACCGAGGTATTGAGCAGCACGAGGGCCGAATTGCCCACATCATACATAACCCAGTTACGCTCGAGCTTGGTGTATTTCATGGACAGGGACCCTTCGTATTCGCCCGATATGCAGTTAGCTCATCGTACCCCAATTGTCCAGAACCGCCGGTAAGGATTCGGCAAAGGGGCACGCACGGGCCCTATTCCTCGCGGTCGAACTCCTCATCGGCATTGAGCACGCGACCGCTGTAGTTGACGTGACTGGTCACGGCATCCATGTCACCAGTCTCGATAAAACGTGCGACCGTGCACTCGTAATCGACCAGCGCGCGATTAAAGACCTCGGGGAAACTCTCGTTCGAGACCTCGTCGGTAAAGGGATTCTTCCATGTCAGATGGCCCAGGTTACCGGTGCGCTCGGGCAGCTCCGTCGTCACGCGATGGGCAAGGCCGTCGAGCAGCGAGTAGTCGTGCACCAAGCCCTCAACCAGCGAGATCGCGCGCGTCTTTGCGGAGCCGGCCGGCTCAATCGCGCGGTAAAGTCGCTGCATATTGGCAACGGCAGCACCGTACTCCCCCGCCGGAATGTCAATGCCGTACACGCGTCCGGCAACATAGCTCATCAGCACGCCGGCCACGCGATTGATGCGATCGGTAGTGACGATCTCGCCCGCCGGCGGGTAATCGTCGACCGTAGCGCCATCGCGTTTAAGCTGCAGCATCAGTACATCCAGGTCGCTCTCGATCACGGCATGGACCTGACTGCTCGAATCCTCAAGCTCTGAATCGGACTCCACGATGCCAAACTGCTGCTCATAGACAAAGGGATGGGCGTTGCGGTCGAGCACGTAATGAGACAGCAGGCCCAGCGCAAAGGCGCGACCCAAGCTGGCGTCGCGCGGCAGCAGATGCGACACGCCGTCGCGCAGGCACGCGAACTGGCGAGACATACGCGACCGATGCATGACCTGCGCCAGCAGCGTGCAGTCGGAAACACGCGGTGTCAGAATGTGAAAGAAAAACGGGTCGGGGCCTTGGTTGCCCAAGATAAAGGCAATGCGCTCTTCATCGGACGTGATGACGCCCTGCGGAAGACGGTCGATGCTTTCCTCGCCAAACAGATGATGGGTGATAAGCGCGGGCATAATGATCCTTTCGATTTCATTCGATGCCACCCATTATGCCCACCGCGCGCCCATGCCAAACCTGCGATGGTAAACGACGGTATGCAGACCGTCTACGCAAGCCCCAGGTGCGACTTGACCTCGGCGGCACGACGACGGGACACCGGTACCGTCGAGTTCACGCGGTCGAGCCTGAGCTCCATCAACCCCGTGGAGCCAATCTCAACATTGTGCACGTCTTCCAAATTGACCAGGTAGCTGCGATGAACGCGAATAAAGCCCTCGGAGTCCAAGCGACGCTCGAGCGAAGAGATCGACTCATTGATCAGGTACGTTCCCTCGGCGCAGATGGCGTTGCAAAAATCGGCGCGCGCCTCAAAGTAGCAGACGTCTGCGGCGGGAATGAACACCTTTTTGCCCCCGCGGTCCACCGTCAGACGCAAAGGTTGGCGCGGAGCATGGATAACACGACGGGCACCCAAGGCTGCCTCGATCTTGTCGAGTGCCTTTGACAGGCGTGCGTCCTCGACCGGCTTGACGACATAGTCGACCGCATCGAGGTTATACGCATCGGCGGCAAATTCGGCAAACGCTGTCACAAACACAACCACCGGCGGCGTCTTTAGGTTCTGCAGCGTCTCGGCAAGCTCAATTCCCGAGCGACCGGGCATGGTAATGTCTAAAAACAGCACGTCGGGCTTGTTCGACAGAATCGACTCCACGGCTTCGGTGACATTGCCCGCCTCGGCAATCTGACCCACACGCGCATCCTTTTCCAACAGATAGCGTAGCTCAGCCCTAATGGGAGGCTCGTCATCAACCACCAAGATGTTCCAGCCTTCGGACATATGTGCTTCCCCTCTTTTTCTCTCAATCCAACCGCGTGCTACGCCGTCAACGGCGCCGGCTCATGCGGCTCGCCGTTCAGCTCGACGATGACCTGCGTGCCAACGCCCTCCTGGGACTTCACGCGCATGCCAGAATCTTCTCCGTAAAAGAAATGGATGCGCTGAAGCACGTTGAAGAGCGCCAAGCCGCAGCCTCGTTTGATGGAGCCGTCGGCGGTAATACTCTCGGGCTCCTCTCGGCGATGCTGCTCAAACAGATGCGCGCAGACTTCTTCGCTCATACCGATGCCATCGTCCTCGACGATGATCTCCAAACCGTCATCGGTCTCGAAAGCCCTAACATGAATAGAAAGCGGCTCGGTCTCGCGCTGCGCGTGCTTGATGCAGTTTTCGAGCAACGGCTGCAAGATAAACGGCGGTACCATGCAATCGCGCACCTCAAAGTCGATATCGACCGAGACGCGCAGACGACCGTCGCCATAACGAGCCTGCATAAGATTGATATAGCGAGTGCCCTGTTCCACCTCGTGCTCGAGCGTTGTGAGGGTATCGGAATCAGAAAGCGTCTGACGGTAGTAATTGGAAAAGTCAATCAGCAGCGACCTGGCCTTGTCCGGCTCGGTACGTACGAGCGACACGATGGTGCTGATGGTGTTAAACAGAAAATGAGGATCGACCTGCGATTGCAAGGCGCGCAGCTCCACGCGGGCCGTAAGCTCGTCCTGGCGCTCGAGCTCAAAGCTCGCAAGTTGCGTGGAAATGAGGTCGGCAAAGCCCGAGGCAAGCGCCGTCTGGCGCATATCGATGCTGCTCAGACGGGGATAATACAGCTCGAGCGTGCCCACGCAATGCCCGCGCACGGTAAGCGGTGCGACAATACCGGCGCGCAGGCGCGGAAAGTAGCCACCCGTCTCGGTCGAGGCGTCGCGCGAGAACACGCTTTGCTCGCCGCTGTTGATCACGTTGAGCGTAGTCCGCAGTACCACCGGGGTGCCCGCGGGGCATTTTGCCGAGTCCTCGCCCCAGCTCGCCAACACCTGCTTGCCGTCGGTAAAGCAGATGGCAGAGGCGATAGTTTCAGACAGGATGATCTTAGAGGCGCCCAAGGCAGCTTCGGGCGTAAGGCCGCGCGACGTATAGGCGAATATTTTTGAAGCGATGGCGAGCGTGCGGTCGGTTGCGCTCGATGTGAGGTCGTCGGGAACGACAAAGACGTACGAGAAGAAGAAGCACAGCATGACCAAGCCGGCAATGACGACAACGGCCGGAACGGGATTGGGATTATCGGTTAGATCCCAGATGAGCAGCAGGATAAGCAGCGGGACGACAATACCGAGCAAGATGGCTTGAACCACATGCTGAGCGGTACGAAAGACCTTGGTAGAGTTGTAGCTCTTGCCTAGAATCAGCCTATTGAGATCCACCGTCATCTCCTTCTTACTGACGCACCCCATAGCAATAAAGAGGGCCGCAAGCGACCCTCTCCATTGCATTATGCAATCAAATACTGTGTTTTACATCAAGCCATCGATGAACGGTAGCTTAGGCGCTGTACTTGTTTGCCTCGCCGAAGGTGCCGGCCTCGACAATCCAGCCGTCCTTCATGATGACGTCCATGTTGTCAGTGTTGAGCACGTGGATGTCGGCAGCGACGTCACCGTTGACGACCAGCAGGTCGGCGCACTTGCCGGCCTCGATGGAACCGGTCTCGTCCTCGATGTGGCACATCTTGGCACCGTTGAGGGTTGCACAGGTGATGGTCTCGACCGGGGTGAAGCCGATCTTGTCGACGAACTCGTACATCTCCTCGATGGAGCAGGTGCCGTACGGGGTGACGAAGGAGAAGGAGTCGGAGCCGATCGTCATGACGACGCCGCGCTTCTTAGCCTCGCGCAGGCAGTCGTAGTTGCGCTGCAGCTCCTTCTCGACCAGGGTGCCCTCGTACTTGTCGTGCAGCTCGGGGACGTAGACGGGCGGATAGGTGGCGTACCAGGTGGGCAGGAAAGCGATCGTCGGGGTGAAGAAGGTACCCTGCTCGGCCATGAGGTCCATGGTGCGCTCATCGATATCGAAGCCGTGAATCAGCTGCTCGCAGCCAAAGCGGACGGAATCGTAGGCAGCGGCGTGGTTGTTGTAGCAGTGGCTCCACACGGGGATGCCGACCATCTTTGCCTCTTCGACCACGGCCTGGATCTCCTCGGAGCAATAGTGCTGGTCGCGACCGGAGTCCCAGCGCCAGATGCCACCACCGGTTGCCCAGATCTTGATGGCATCGGGGTTCTCGCGCAGGCGACGACGGACGGCCTTGCGCAGCTCCCAAGGACCGTCGACCTGATCGCCCCAGGGGTGGGATTCCTTGTTGAGCTCCTGGGTGCAGTGGTGGGAGTCACCGTGACCGGCAACACGGCAGAAGCCCAGACCGGTGGCCAGAACGCGCGGGCCCTTAAAGACGCCCTTGTCGATGCAGTCACGGATCTGGATACCAAAGCGGCCGATCTCGCAGACGGTGGTGAGGCCGTGGGTGAGGCAGTCGTAGGCCTGCTTGACGGCGACGGCCTGCTTCTCGAGGAGCGGCTGCATGACCCAATCGGTGTCATCGTCGGTCAGGTTGCCCGAGAAGTGCAGATGGGTGTCGATCAGGCCGGGAAGGACGGTCTTGCCGGCGGCGTCGATAACCTCAACGCCCTCGGGAAGGTCCTGCATAGCACCGGCGTACTCGATCTTGCCGCTGTCGTCGACGAGAACGAGGGAGTTCTCGACCGGCTCGGCACCGGTACCGTCGATGAGCTTACCGCCAACGATTGCATACTTAGTGGACATGGTTCCTCCTTATGGATCCATATAGTGGGCGAGGCCGTGTTGGGTTAAGGCCTCACAAAGCTACCCAAGTGGCGCCGGGTTCGGTGCACGGAAGAGAGGGTCCCGCGCACCCGATCCGCCCCGGCTCGGCGTTACTTTTTGCGGGAATTGGTGAAAGCCATGAGGGCCAGGCCAATAGCCAACCAGCCGATCACGATGCTCCACTCCACCATGTTGAGGGAGGCGGGAGAGAACGGAATCACGAGCAGGCCGATGATGATGGCGCAGGCAGCGATAGCGAGGCCGATGCCAAACTTGCCGCCGGGCACCTCGTAGGGACGAGGCAGGTCGGGCTCGGTGAAGCGCATGCGCAGGCAAGCGAGGGCGACCATGCCGCAGGAGAAGATGAAGGCGAGAGCCGACACGTTGGTCAGAGGGATGAGCATGTTCTTGCCCAGGAACGGACCGACGACGGTGATGACGCCCAGAACGACGCAGGCAAGCTTGGGAGCGCCGGACTTGGGGTCGACCTCGGCGAACTGCTCGGGCAGCTGGCCCTTGCGGCCCATGGCGAGCATGATGCGGCTCGTGGCGCCGTAGAAGGAGTTCATCGGGCCCATGGGTCCAAGCGTGGCGATGACGAGCATAGCCAGGTACAGAAGCATGTTGATGCCCTTGAGGCAGGCAAGCGCGGGAACCGGGCTCTTAACAAACTCATGCCAGTCGAGGATGGTGCCGAACGAGTAGATGCAGACCATGTAGAAGCCGCCGGCGGCCAGCAGGGCCAGGGAGATGATCTTGCCGAACTTGTTCCAGTTGAGGCCCTCGGCTGCTTCCTCGGCCTGCTGAGGAATGGTGTCGAAGCCAGCGTAGAAGAACGGGGTCAGAACCAGGACCGACACGATGCCGGCAAACAGGCTGGAGCTCTCGGTAGCGGCCTTGCCGCCGCCAGCGCCGGTGACCTGGGAGAACACGGGCATGGCATTGTCCGGCGAGCCGGTGAACAGCGAGACGCCCATGGCGAGCAGCATGCCGCAGAGCAGGGCCTTGGTCAGGAAGGCCTGGAGCTTGGCAGCCGAGCTGGCACCGCGGAAGTTGAGGAAGATGACGTAGACTGCAAAGCCGAGCGCGATCAGCGTCGGGAACAGGTAGACGTCGGCCCCCAGTATGGTGTAGAGCTTGACGGCGCGCAGCCACTCAAGGCCGGGCAGGCTGCCGAACATCTCGGACACGAGGGTCGAAATGGCGATGGCCTCCCACGGGCACAGGATGCCGTTGCCCAGGGCCAAAAGCCATCCGGTGATGTAGCTCAGCGTACGGCCAAAGCTACGATCGACATACTCGACGATGCCGCCCGAGATGGGGATAGCAGCCGTGAGCTCACCGAAAACAGCTCCGACGGGCACGAGGAAGATTGCACCCAAGAGGAATGCGATCATAGCGGGAACGGGACCGCCGCCCACGACCATCCAGTCGCCGACCTGCAGAACCCAACCGGTACCGATGATGGCACCGAAGCCGATGGTAAAGAAGTTCCAGAGCGAGAGCGTTTTCTTCATGCCGCCGTTATCCTCGACTGCAACTTCTGCGTTCTTGTCCGCCATTGTTCCCCTCCTTTCCTATTTGACGCCCTTGGCGTCACCCCTTGCGCGGTCCGTTTTGCCGCGCGCTTTTATTCCATGGCTTTAAGATACGGCCTTGGCGCAGCAGCGCCGCTCGCAGCTCGACCGAAGGCAGAACTGCAAAACGAGCGGCACCGTTTTTGGGACGAACGGCGGGAGACGTCATTCGTCTTGGACGCTTTCATCTTGTCTGCTTTTGAATACCTGTTGCCGTGACGCTAGGCGCGCGGCGCGGCAACGTTCATACCATTTGTCAGGCTTTTGGCGCACATACCCATGTGTCGTGCATCTTTTTATGTAGGATAAACAAGTTACACATGAGGCAAGGTGATTCGAATGGCATACGGATACAATGACGGCGACCAACGGCCACAAAGCGTGCGCCTTGCCGGCCGCGCCACGCCAACGCCCAGAATCACCTCCGACAACGACAACCCGCAGCGCCCCCAAGAGCAGCTCGGGGCTTCTTCGCGGCAACAAAGCCGTACCGTGCAGCAGTCAGACCGCGTGAGTACGAGCACACGCCAACGCCAGACCGACACATCGCAGCCACGCCGCTACGATCGCCGTAAAACCGACTACTACGTCAAGCGCTCCTTTTCGCGACCTCAACGCGATCGCGGCAATTCCGCCCCTCACCCTGCGTCACACGCCACAAGCCACGCGCTTCCGGCCCGCCGCCTACGCCTTACGCTTTGCTCCATCGCCGCCTGCCTCGTCTTTGTGTTTTTGGGATCCTGTATCTCCCACGGATCAGCCGGTCTTGAGCCCACTGCCGAAGACAAGCTGCTTAAAGCTCCCGTCGCACCCGGTTACTCCTTTGCGTTCTCGACCCCACGCTCGCAATGGCAGGCCGGCACCATGCCCCACATCTACCAAATTGACCCCGCATGGTCGGAGCTGCCCTATGCCGGTGGCACTATTCGCGAAAACGCTTGCGGTCCTACCTGCCTCACCATGGTCTATATCTTTAAGACCGGCCATACCGATAAGACGCCGGTCGATATATGCGCACTGGCCGAAGCCGGCAACTACGCCCCCACCGGTGCCACCGAGTGGTCGTTTATGACAGGCGGTGCGTGGCAGCTGGGGCTCAACGGAACACAGCTCTATAACGATCGCGAATCGATTACCCAAGCACTTCGCTCGGGTGTGCCCGTCATCGCCGCAGTGCGCCCCGGTACGTTTACCAACGTAGGCCACTACATCGTGCTCTACGGCATCGACGATGCCAACCAGATTGGCGTCTACGACCCCAACTCGGCCAGCCGCAGCGCCCGCCGCTGGGGCGTCGTAGAGGTCCTCAACGAAGTCGAAGCCATGTGGGCCTACTACTAGTCATTGGGGACAGACTTAAATGAGTGGTCATTGGGGACGCTCTTGTTTGACTAGTCATTTAAGAACGTCCCCAATGACTAGGTGAATAGCAAAAGCCCCGCAGTCGGAGCGGACTGCGGGGCTCATGAAGAGAGGCTAGTTTGTGGGCGCTTTGCCTAGCGCCCACGAGAGAGGCAACAGAGTAGAGACTACTCGTGGATGCGGGTACCGGAGAGGCCAGCCATGGTCTCGGCGGCCTTGTCCAGAGCGCCGATGATGCAGGTACGGCCCTTGCGGGAACGGGCGAACTTGATGGCAGCGCGGACCTTGGGCTCCATGGAACCCTTGCCGAACTGGCCCTCGTCGGCCAGGCGCTCGGCCTCGTCGGCGGTGAGGTCCTCGAGCTCCTCCTGGTTGGGCTTGCCAAAGTTGATGGCGACATGCTCAACGGCGGTCAGCAGGAACAGAACGTCGGCGTCGCAGTCCTCGGCCAGCAGCTCGCCGCCCAGGTCCTTGTCGATGACGGCGGGAACGCCCTTGTAGCAGCCCTTGTTCTCGTAGTCGCGGACGACGGGGATGCCGCCGCCACCGCAGGCGATGACGATGAACTCGTTGTCGAGCAGGTTGAGGATGGAGTCAGCCTCGACGATCTTCTTGGGATCGGGGGAAGCGACGACGCGACGCCAGCCGCGGCCGGAATCCTCGACGAAGACCTTGGAGGGATCCTCGGCCATGAACTCCTTGGCCTGCTCCTCGGTGTAGAAGGGGCCGATCGGCTTGGTCGGGTTCTTGAACGCGGGATCGTCGGGGTCGCACTCGATCTGGGTGACGACGGTGGCGGCGTGCCAACGCTTATAGCGCTTGTGCATCTCGCGGCCGATGCCCTGCTGCAGGTGATAACCAATGTAGCCCTGGGACATGGCGCCGCACTCGGGCAGCGGCATCTCGGGGGTGCCGATGGCATCGTGGGCAGCGGCGAAGGCGTTCTGGATCATGCCGACCTGCGGGCCGTTGCCGTGGGTGATGATGATCTCGTTGCCCTGCTCGATGAGACCGAGGAGAGCGTGGGCGGTGTTGCTCACGGCCTCAATCTGCTCGACGGGGTTGTTGCCGAGGGCGTTGCCGCCAAGGGCGACGACAATACGATCGGGCTTGCCAAGAGGCTTAGACATTGCTGGAATCCTTTCTGTAAAAGGCCTACAACCCATTAATAACCCGCGTCCGTGCGATGCGCGAGTTTATTAAGGTTTCTATTCTCTTTATCGCTCATTTTATTCATTTTGAAAATAGCGGAACGGTGAACGGTCGTTTTTGTCCGCTCAGCGTACAGAACACCAGCTCAGACATATCTACGCCATTTACGTGCAACTATATTTAAATGCAGCGAGGATTATGTCGGATTATGCAAACTACATCTCTGCTAAACACAAAACGGACAGCGCAATATCTTACTCGCGCTATACGAGATTCTATGCACTTATAAGTCGAGTATGCACCCCTGCAAAAACAAGGGGCTTTTCATCCAGCATAAGGAATAAAGAAGGGCTCCGAAAAGGCGGCAACAGCCAAGTCCCCCATCCATCCCCAAAGTGGCGCGAGGTTTCGCGGCAAAGCCACGAAACAGCGAAGGGGACGGAATACCCGACCAACCACATCCGTCATCCGCCCACACAATCCGAGGACGTAGCCGTAGCAGGATCTGAGGGCTAGCCTTCGCGGACACTCCGCACTGATATCTTCTGTATTGAAGACGTCGATGATGCACCCGTATACCATTGACGTCGACACCATCAGATGCGGACCGCGCGGTGACGCCACATTCCGCTGGCGCCCACAGGGCTGCCCTCGTTTCCTGACATGTCCCGCGCGGGCCGCGGCGAGCCGAGACCGCCGCATGACCTAATAGGAGCATGGAGCGATACCGCGGACCCGAACAACCGC
>NZ_JAWHPN010000011.1:0-71817 GCF_032584215.1 Collinsella aerofaciens
TTCCCCGGACAGGACCACCTTTGCCGCCGAGACCTTGAACTGCCTGTCGTATCGCTTTCTTCTTTGGGTCATCTTGAACACCTTTCGCTCTTAACTAGGTGTCCAATTCATCATACCCACTCCACCATTGGAATCCTCCGATGCGCCTTCGCACGCTCGCATGACCTCGATACCATGCGAGCGTGCGAACTCGACGAGCTCTGCGTTGCGGGCGTTTATGGTGCCGAAGGCGGCGGGGCACACGATAAGGCGCGCGCAGTGGACGAGGAGCTCTTTGGCGCGGGCTATGGTTTTATCCCCGATCGGCTCGAAGGCGCGCTCGGCTACGCATTCCGTCGCCAGGTCGCGCGCGAGCTCGCAGTCGATGTCCCCTTCGTGCAGAACGCCCGCGTAGAACGCCTTGCCCTGCCGGATGAGCTGGCGAAACACAGCCGATCCCGTACCTGCGCCGGCGATGACGAACGTGTGCGCATCGCCGTGTGGGTGCCCAATTTCCACGCTGCCGAAGCGCTCGTTGAAGGTGCCATGTTGAAGGCCGTAGAGCTCGCCAATCGTCTCGCGCGTGAATATGTCCTCGGGTGCGCCGGCGCGGAAGACCCGGCCGTCCTTCACGCAAATCACCTTGTCGGCGCTTTTCTGCGCGAGCTCGAGTTCGTGGATGGACATGATGACAGCCACATTCCGCGATTTCGAAAGGTGGCGAAGTATTCGCAGCAGGTCGATCTGGTAGCGGATATCGAGATACGACGTGGGCTCGTCGAGCACGAGCACACGCGGATCCTGCGCGATGGCGCGTGCGAGCATGACGCGCTGGCGTTGCCCGTCGCTTATCTGCATGAAGTCGCGCTCGGCGAGCTCTTCCACATGTGCGGTTTTCATGGCCTCGTCGACCCGATTATGGTCATCGGGCGTGAGTGTTCCCATTCGCCCGGTGTAGGGATGCCTTCCCGCCTCTACGATATCGCGGCAGGTGAGGAGTTCGGTCCGGGGGCGATCTGTCAGCATAACGGCAAGGTTCCTTGCGAACTCCGCCGTCTTCCATCGGGAAATCTCCCGCCCGTCGAGCTCGACCGCGCCGGCAAGCGGTGCCAGATGGCGTGTGATGGTTTTCAAGATGGTCGACTTGCCCGAGCCGTTCGGCCCGATGAGCGCCACGACGTCGCCCGCGCGAACCTCCAGATCGACGCCTTCGACTACGACCTTCTTGTCGTAGCCCGCCGACAGGTCGCTTATGCGGAAAAGCGGTGCTCCGTCAGCCTGCGTTTCGACCGGGGTTTCGAGGTTCGACTCCGCTCGGAGGAGGCGTTCCGCGCGCAGTTCCGCACGAGCCGAAAGTGCCTTCTGGCGCTTTCGTGCGAGCTCAGGACTGTCTAAGCATGGAATGTCCCCTCCGAGCGTTTTAGACCGTGGCACGAATTCCCCCATCTACCTCACCCGCTTCTTCAACATGAGCGCGATAACCACCGGCGCGCCGAAGATGGCGGTGACGGCGCTGATGGAAAGCTCGACGGGAGAGAACAGCGTGCGCGCGATCAAATCGCAGCCCGCGCAGAAGATGGCGCCTCCCAAGAAGCATGCAGGAATCACGCGGATGGGCTTCGACGACTTCAGCGCCGACTTAACGAGATGCGGAACCGCGATGCCTACGAACGACACCGGACCAGCGAACGCGGTCACGCAGGCGGAGAGCATGCTCGCTAGAAGGACGAGCACCACGCGGAAGCGTGCGACGTTCACGCCGACGCTTTTCGCGTAGGCTTCTCCCAGCTGGAAGGCGGAAAGGGGCTTCGATATCGCGAATACGCATGCGCTCACGGTGATCACCACGACCGCGATGACCGCGATGTCGTCCCAGCTCGAACCCGAGAAGCTACCCAAAGACCAGTTGTGCAGGTTCACGATGGACTGGTCGTCGGCGAAGGCGATAAGGAAGTTCGTCGCCGCCGAGCAGATGTATCCCACCATGACGCCAGCCACGATGAGCATGGCCATGGAACTTATGCGCCGTGCGATGAGGAGCACGAAGCCGATGGTGATAAGCGAGCCCAGAAACGCTGCGGCCACCATGGCCGGCGAGGACATGGCCTGGTTCGCGCCCAGAAGTACGATCATCGTAAGCGCGACGACGAACTTTGCGCCCGAGGAGACGCCCAAGATGAACGGGTCGGCGATGGGGTTGTTGAAAAACGTCTGCAGCAGGAACCCGGAGAGGGAAAGCGCCCCGCCGAGAAGCACGGCTGAAAGCACACGCGGCAGGCGAATCTCCCAGATGACTTGGCTTTCCATGGAATTGGCCGCGCCGCCCGAAAGGATGCCGGGGATGTGGTCTGCGGGCACGAGCACGCTCCCGATGCACAGGTTGGCCCCGACGAGCACGATGAGGGCAACAGCGAGCAGCGCCGTCACGACGCGACACCGCGCGGCGCGCCCCGATTCGTCGTATGTCATGGAAAGCCGGCTTCTCATGACGCTAGCCAAGCTTCCTCAGATAATGTAAGTCGCTCGCGTCATCGCCGGTGAACGCCCCGTGCAGCTCGTCGATAATGTCGGCGGTAGAAGTCATCTGCTGGTACATGTCGGCGCTTGTGACCCAGACATTGCCATTCTTCACGGCTTTGAACTGCGACAATAGCGCGTTTTTGCCTACAAAGTCGTTCAAGGTGACAATCGATTTGTCGATGGCGCCGTTGTAGACGATGATGTCGGCATCCTTCGCCGTCGCGTAGAAGCGCTCCATTTCAAGCGTTACTGACGAACCTGACGTCGACGCCGTCTGCGCGTCATCGAGCGCGTAGCTGCCGCCTGCAAGCTCGATCATCTGCGCCACGTAGTCGCCCGCCCGCCGCGTGACGGCGGCCCCGTTCGAGTTAATGTAGAAATACGCCACGGTTTTACCTGACGACGCGAGCCCCGACGTTTGCTCGACGCGGGCCTTCTGCTCGTTGAACAGGTGCGCGGCCTCGTCTTCCTTGTCGAACAGGACGCCGAAAAGCTTAATCCACTCGACGCGCCCGAGTGCTTCGGGCTCGCTCGACGACTGTTCGGTGAGCACGACGAGCCCGAGTTTCTGCAGCTTTTCCTTCACATCGGGCGTGTGGTTGATCATGGTGTTCTCGATGGCGAGCGTGCAGCCCGAGGCCGATATTCGCTCGTAGTCGGGCGCGCTGTACTTGCCGCCGTAGGCGATCGCCCCACTTTCGAGCGCGCTTTTGAAGCCCGCGACCGAGCAATCGTCGGCCTTCGTGCCCGACATGAGGATATTGTCGTTCGCATCGAGCGCGTCGACCAGGCACATCGTCGCCGACGACACGAGGTACACCTTGTCGGCGGGGCGCTTTATGACCGCGATGTCGGAGCTCAACCCATCAGGTACCTTTGCATTTTGCGGCACCACGAGGAAGCGCTCCCCGTTCGAAATGCAGATAAGCCGCAGGCCGCCTTCGTACTCGTCGACAGTGAAGTGCTCGGCGTATTCAAGCTGAAGCGTCCCCGTCGGCTTCCAGCCGCAGCCCAAATCGGCGTTGTGGAAGTCGGCCGCGGCGTTTGAAGCCGTTCCCGCAGGGGAGCCGCCGCTTGCTTCGTCGCCCGATTTCTCCTTCATGGTGGATGAATCGAAGTGGAGCGTGTAGTCGATGGTGTGCGGCGTTGACATGGCGACGGTCTCGGCCGACACGGCGATGTCCTCGTCGAGCGTGACGGGTATCTCGAACGTGGAGTTGCCGCCGTCGTTTACGGGCGCGTAGTCCACGCCGTTGACGGTCATTTTGTCGTAGTTCGAACTCGACCAGGTGATGGTCGCGGTGTAGGTGTCGCCATCCTTCACAATTGTGGTGGGTGAGGCGATGCTTGCGCGCCCTGACCCGCCGGAGAGCGAGACGCTCACAGTGTATTCCTGAGAGCCTGCCGTGCCACCGGTCGCGTTCGGGCTCGCACTGCACCCCGCGAAGGGAAGCGCGAGCAGGGCGACGAGAACGCAGGCGATCGCGCGCACCGCGATGCTGCGACGCTTCCTGCTTTCCCCCTTGGGAAGAATCGACCGCATGGCGTTACTTCAGTGCGTCGGCGCGTAGATCGACGCCGGCGGATTCGAACACGAGCGTGCGGTCGTACCACTGCTCTTTTCTAATACTCCACGCGGCGCAGGCGGTGTCCTCGTCGAGCGCTTCAACGGGCACGTCGTAGGTGTACTTGCCTTCCGCGTTTTCCACATAGGGGATGAAGTCGGCCTCGCTCGCGGCGGCAGCCTCGTCGCCCGTGCCCATGAAGAGCTTGCCGTAGCCCGTGCCGGAAAGCGTCATCACGCAGTGCATGGAGCCGTTTTCCACGATGAGCTGGGCGTCCACAATCCTGAACATGTTCGAGCTGGAATCTACGGTGATTGGATAGGTGCCGTCGGCCACCTTGTCGGCGGTGATGGGGGCAGCGCTTGCGCCCTCGGGCGCATCGGCCGCCTGTTCGGTCTTTTCCTGGGAATCGGCATCGCTTGCCTTTGCGCTGTCGATTGAATTTCCGCCGCAGCCGGCGAGCGAGAACGCGAAAAGCGCCGCTGACAGGGCGAAGGCGAGGGTTTTCTTCAACATGGAGGGGGTTCCTTTCAATCGCTTCGACCGCCCGCGCCGTGCGGTGGGCTGACGGGATGCGAATGCAACGGGCATGCGCCGTCAGTCGGGGAAGGCGCATGCCCGTTGCACGGGGACGCGACCGGCGCCCCCGTGCGCGGCGAGTTTACAGCTTGGCGATGGCGTCGTCCACGTGCGAGACGTAGATTTCGTCGACCGCGACGTTCTGTCCCAGACCCTGGAGCAGGCACGTCACTTCGAAGCCGGCGGCCACGAACTTCGCAGCCCAGCTGTCGGGGTCGGTCTCGTCTGCCATGTCGTTGTTCGCGTGGTCGCCCGCGACCACCATGAACGGCGCGAGCACGGCCTTCTTGTAGCCTGCGGCGCTCGCGGCGGCGATAACATCCTCGCAGGTCGGTTCAGCCTCGACGGTGCCGACGAAGAACTGCGTCAAGCCCTCGTTCTTAAACACTTCCTGCATCTTGGCATAGTCGGCGTTGGAATCGGCTTCGGTGCCGTGACCCATGAGGCACAGCGCCGTCTTGCCGTCGTCGAAGGACGCCATGTTCTCCTTAATGGCTGCGGCCACCTTCTTGTAGTCGTCGTCGGAGGTGAGCAGCGGGTCGCCGAGCGAGATCTTGTCGAACTTGTCGGCGTACTTGTCGAGCTCGTCTTTCACGTCGGTGTATTCCAGGCCACCCATGAGATGCGTCGGCTGCACGACGATTTCCTTCACGCCGTCTTCCACGCAGCGGTCGAGCGCCTCGGTCATGTTGTCGATCGTGATGCCGTCGCGCTTCTTCAGCTTGTCGATGATGATCTGCGCGGTGAAGGCGCGGCGGATGTCGTAGTCCTGCCAGTACTTCTCGCGGATAGCGTCTTCGATGGCGCCGATGGTGATGTGGCGCGAGTCGTTGTAGCTCGTGCCGAAGCTCGTGACGAGGATGACCGGCTTCACGGCCTTCTCCTTTTCACTCGATTTCTCGGAACTCGCGGAGGTGTTGGAGCAGCCCGCGAGCGCGATTCCGGCGAGCGCGACGGCTCCGGTTGCTGCGGCGCCCATGAAGCCGCGGCGTGACATCTGGTCGGACATGGTTTTTCCTTTCCTCGGTTTGCCGGTCCCCCGGCGACAGTTGCTTGTCGGCACAAGCGAAAGAAAAGCGCACCCCTCGGGGTTCACAAGGAGCTAACGCCACGGCGATGCCGTGAGGAAAAGGCGAAGCAGTCTGGCTTGGGGCGCGAGGCGGTTCGCCCGCGCGTCCTATACAGTAATGTCCCTTGCCCAGGATTCCCACCTGGTTCCCTCCGCAAGCCAGCGCGGGCTGTGCGGGCGCCGCGCCGGTCATTTCCTTTTATCCGATTGTCATATGCTCGTTGCCGAATCTTTTACTATGATAGTGGGCACTTGTGAACGTGTCAAAGCCAGGGCGGGCGGCATTGCGCCTCCTGCCTGCGTATTTGCGCCGATTGCCGCCGCAGGCGCCGTGTTTTGCCCGCTGCGCGAATGGCGGCGTAAACGGTTGCGATGAGAAACGGGAAGGGAAGGCTCTGATGATTCATATCGTTGGCGCAGGCTCGGGCGCCGCCGACCTTATCACGCTGCGCGGGGCGCGCCTTCTACGCGCAGCCGACGTGGTCGTTTGGGCGGGAAGCCTTGTGAACCCCGAGCTGCTCGCCGAGTGCAAGGAATCCTGCATCGTCTACGACAGCGCGCACATGACCTTGGAGGAAGTGCTCGACGTGATGTGCGCGGCAGATGCGCGGGGCGAGGACGTGGTGCGCCTGCACACGGGCGACCCGTGCCTGTACGGCGCCATCCAGGAGCAGATGGACGCGCTCGACGCGCGCGGCGTGGACTACGAGGTGGTGCCCGGCGTGTCGAGCTTTTGCGGTGCCGCGGCGGCGCTTCGCCAGGAATACACGCTGCCGGGAATCAGCCAGTCGGTCGTGATCACGCGGCTTTCCGGACGTACCCCCATGCCCGCGGGCGAGGGCATGCGCACCATGGCGGAAAGCGGCTCGACTATGGTCATCTTCCTGAGCTCGGGTATGCTCGCCGAGCTTTCCGCCGAGCTTTTGGCCGCGGGCCGCAGCTCCGACGAGCCGGCGGCGCTCGTGTACAAGGCGACCTGGCCTGAGGAGCGCGTGGTGCGATGCACAGTGGGCACGCTCGCCGATGCGGGCGCGCGAGAGGGCATCGACCGCACGGCGCTCGTGGTGGTGGGCCGCGTGCTCGGGGCTCGCGGCGGGCTTGCGCACAACGGCGCGCAAGCGGAGTCGTACGAGCGCAGCAAGCTTTACGACCCTTCGTTTGCCACGGGGTATCGGAAGGCGAGCAGCTAGCGTGGCCTTCGAGCACTACATATATACCGGGACGACCCGCCTGCGCTGCGGCTATACCACGGGGAGCTGCGCCGCGCTCGCGGCGAAGGCAGCCTGCGAGATGCTCTTGTCACGAAAGCCCGTCGGCCTCGTGTCGATCGTCACCCCCGGCGGGCTGCCCGTCGAGACGGACGTGGTCGACGCATGCATCGGCGAGGGGTGCGCCCAGTGCGCCGTGCGTAAGGACGCAGGCGACGATGCCGATGTGACCGACGGCGTGCTCGTGTACGCGCGCGTGGAACATTCGGGGTCGGGCACGGGTGCTGCGGACAGCAAGGACGTGCCCGCGCACGAATCGGAAGTTTCCGTCGATGGCGGCGTGGGCGTGGGGCGCGTGACGTTGCCCGGGCTCGAGCAGCCGGTGGGGGCGGCCGCCATCAACGCGACGCCGCGCGCGATGATCACTTCGGCGGTGCGCGAGGTGTGCGCCGCGCACGGCTTTTCTGGAAATATTGCTGTGACGATTTCGGTACCCGAGGGCGTTTCCCTTGCCGAAAAGACCTTCAACCCGCACCTGGGGATAGAGGGCGGCATCTCCATCCTGGGCACGACGGGCATCGTCGAGCCGCGCAGCCTCGCTGCCTTGCGCGACAGCATCGAGCTCGAGATCCGGCAGCATGCGGCTATGGGGCGGCGCGGAGTCGTGCTCACGCCCGGCAACTACGGCGGGCAGTTCATCTCGGGGCATTTCCACCTAAACGGTGCGCCGGTGGTCTTCATCTCCAACTTTGTGGGCGATGCGATTGATTGCTGCGTTCGCGAGGGATTCACCAATGTCCTTCTTGTGGGACACATCGGCAAGTTGGTGAAGGTCGCGGGCGGCATCATGGACACCCATTCGCGTACCGCCGACTGCCGCGCGGAGATTCTGGCCGCCCACGCGGCCATGGCCGGCGCGGGTGCGAAGACCGTGCGCGAGATCATGACGTCCGTCACGACCACGGTGGCGCTCGAGGTAATCGAGGCCGCCGGCGTGGGGGACGCTGCGCGCGCCTCGCTCGCTGCGGCAATCGAGGACAGGTTGCGCCGCCGCGCGGCGGGCGCATGCGACATCGCCGCGGTCGTGTTCGACGCCGAGCGCCGTGAGCTTTTCCGCACGTCGGGTGCCGATGCAGTTATCGGGGAATTGGGGGCGACGTATGAGTAAAGGCGCGCTGTACGGGGTGGGCCGCGCAATCGGCTGGCCGGGGACGAAGGTGGTCATGAAGGCGCGCCGCTCGCTTGCGGACACGAAGCGCATCCTTCGCGAGGAGGGCGCCTTCGACGGTGCCGAGCTCGTAGAGGACTGTGGGCTTCCTGGCGAGCGCGTGTACCGCTCGGTCGACGATGTGCCCGATCGGGGCAGCTACTTCTCGACGATGGTGGTGCGCTAGATGAGGGTTTCCTGTATAGCGTTCACTGAGAGGGGATATGCGTTGGCGGAGCGCACCGCACGCGCGCTTTCCGATTGCGCGCAGACAGGTGAAGATGACCCTGGCTGGGACGTTTCCGTTTCGCGCGGGTTCGGCGAGGGGAAGGCCGACCTGCGCGCATGGACGGCGCTCGCGTGGGAAGCGTCGGATGCGCTTTTGTTCGTGGGCGCGGCGGGCATCGCCGTGCGGGCGATCGCGCCGCATGTCGCCTCAAAGGCAACCGATTCCGCGGTTGTGGTGATCGACGAGGCGGGGCGCTTTGCCGTCTCGCTTTTGTCGGGGCATTTGGGCGGTGCGAACGAGCTTGCGCAAACTGTGGCACGCGCGGCAGGGGCCATCCCCGTCATCACCACGGCGACCGACGTCCGCGGCGTGTGGGCGGTGGATACGTGGGCGCGCTGTGCGGGGCTCGCCGTTTCGAATCCCGAGGCCATCAAGCGAGTGTCGGCGCGGCTTCTTTCGGGCGGGCGCGTGGCGCTCTATTCCGACATGCCGATTTCGGGACAGCCGCCTGAGGGGGTTGACATTGCGTCCGACCGCGCTCGGGCCGATATCGTCGTGTCGCCGTTCGCTGGCGCGAATGCAGGTGCGTCCGTGCGCGAGGCGGAGACAACGGGCGAGGTCGTGCCCGCCGGTGAGACGGGGAAGCCGGCGGGCGGGCGGGCGCAGGCGCCTGCGCCCGAGCCGCTTCGCCTTGTTGTGCCCTGCATCGTTGCGGGCATAGGGTGCCGTCGCGGTGCGTGCGTCGAAGCGATCGGGGAGGCGTTTTTTCTCGCGTGCGGGCAGGCGGGCATCTCGCCTTCGGCCGTGCGCGAGGCGGCGACGATCGACGTGAAGGCGCACGAGGAGGGTCTGCTCGCCTTCTGCCGCGCGCGCAATATCCCGCTTGCGACGTATTCCGCAGAGGAGTTGTCGCAGGTCGAAGGCAGCGTTTCGCCATCTGATTTCGTGCGTGCGACGGTGGGGGTCGACAACGTGTGCGAGCGCGCGGCGCTCGCGGACGGGGGCAAACTTATCTTCCCGAAGCTCGCTCACGGCGGCGTGACCGTCGCGTTTTCCAAGGTAACTATCGAACTTTCGTTTAAGGAGCGGTGATGGGAAAGCTCTTCGTGGTGGGGATCGGCCCGGGCGGCCCCGACGGCATGACGATTGCGGCCCGGCGCGCGCTCGAGGCGGCCGACATCGTTGTGGGGTACACGAAATACGTGGAGCTCGCGCTCGCCGCCGTGCCCGACGCGGCGCATCTCGCGACGCCGATGATGCACGAGGTCGAACGGTGCCGCCTGGCGCTTTCGCGTGCGCAGAGCGGAGAGGCCGTGGCGCTCGTGTGCAGCGGTGACGCGGGCGTGTACGGCATGGCGAGCCCCGTGCTGGAGCTTGCGGAGGACTACCCCGATGTAGACGTGGAAGTTATCGCCGGGGCCACCGCGGCTCAGAGCGGGTCGGCGGTGCTCGGCGCCCCGCTTGCCGACGACTTCGCGGTCGTGTCGCTCTCCGACCTGCTCACGCCATGGGAGGTCATCGAGCGCAGGCTCGCCGCCGTGGCGAGCGCCGACTTCTGCATCTGTTTGTACAACCCGCGCAGCAGAAAGCGCGCCGACAGGCTCTCGCGCGCGGCGAAGATTATGCTCGAATGGAAGGGCCGCGACACGCTCTGCGGCTGGGTACGCAACATCGGGCGCGAGGGGCAGCAGTCGGGCATGTGCAGGCTCTCTGAGCTGGGGGAGATCGACGCCGACATGTTCACCACCGTGTTCGTCGGCAACGCGGACACGAAGCGCGTAGACGGCCGTATGGTCACGCCGCGCGGGTATCGGGAGATTCCATGCGAAAGGTAACGATCATCGGGGCGGGGCCCGGAAACCCCGACTTGCTCTCGCGCGCGGCGCTCGACGCGATCGACATCGCCGACGTGGTCATCGGCGCTCATCGCGCGCTTGCCGGCATCGACGTGCCGCCCGACGTTGTGAGATGCGAGCTCGTGAAGACGGCGGACATCGTCGCCGCGCTCACCGATGCGGCGTCGTGGCAGCGCGCCGTGGTCGTGATGACGGGCGATGTGGGGCTGTTCAGCGGCGCGCGCCGCCTGGTGGAGGCGCTCTCCGGCAACGCGCAGGTGGACGTGCGCGTCATTCCCGGCATAAGCTCAGCGTCGTATCTCGCCGCGCGCCTCGCGCGTCCATGGCAGGATTGGCGCTTTGCGAGCGCTCACGGCGTGGCGTGCGACATCGTGGCCGAGGCCGAGCGCGCAGGTGAGCTCTTCCTCGCCACGTCGGGCGGGGAAGACCCCTCGCGGCTTTCCGGCGAGCTTGTGCAGGCGGGCTTCGGGGACGCGCGCGTGACGGTGGCCGAGCGCCTGTCGTACCCCGACGAGCGCATCACCTGTACGACCGCAAGTGAAATCGCAGGTCAGACGTTCGACGACTTGAACGTGATGCTTATCGATTTCGCAGGCGGCGCCGGGTCGCCTGCGGGCTCTAGCGCAGCCTCCGAGGCGCCGGCCGGCGCGTCTGCGCCCGCGGCGGCTTCTTCCGCGGTGGACTCTGCGAGCGCATCCCGCGCCGCGAGCTCCCGCTGGCCGTACACTTCCTCGGGCATTCCCGACGAGCTCTTCATTCGCGGTGACGTTCCCATGACCAAGCAGGAGGTGCGAGCCGTCGCGCTCGCGAAGCTGCGCCTTACCGCGACCGACACCGTGTGGGACGTCGGCGCCGGCACGGGGAGCGTGTCGATCGAGGCAGCGCTCGTCGCGCGAGCGGGGTCGGTATGGGCGGTCGAGCGCAACGCGGCCGGCGTGCGGCTCATCCGAGAGAACGCGGATGCATTCGGGTGCGGCAACGTGCATGCGGTCCCCGGTGTCGCTCCCGAAGCGCTCGCGAAACTGCCTGTCCCCGACGCCGTGTTCGTCGGCGGGAGCGCGGGCGAGCTTCCCTTCATCGTGGAGGCGGCGCTCGAGAAGAACTCGCAGGTTCGCCTGTGCGTGCCATGCGTCACCGTTGAGACGCTCACCGAGGCGTGCGCGCTCCTCTCGGGTTCGCGCTTTAAGGGGTTCGAGGCGTGCCAGGTGTCGGCCGCCCGCGCCGAGGCTGTAGGCTCGCACCATCTCATGAAGGCGCAAAACCCCGTGTTCCTCGTCAGCGCGCGTGGTGCAGGTGGGGAAGGCGGCGCCCGGTGAGCACGACCATCCCGCGCTTCATGGTCGCTGCGCCCTCGAGCGGGAGCGGCAAGACGGTCGTTACGTGCGCGCTCCTGCGCGCGCTCGCGCACCGCGGCCTCGCATGCGCGGCCTTCAAATGCGGCCCCGACTACATTGATCCGCTCTTTCATCGTCGCGTCGTGGGCGCGCGCTCGGGCAACTTAGACGGCTTCTTCACCGACGCCCCGACGCTGCGCGCCCTGCTCGCACGCGGCGCGGCGGGCGCGGATGTCGCGGTGCTCGAGGGGGTCATGGGCTTCTACGACGGCATGGCGCCCGGCGTGGCCGACGCGAGCAGCTACCAGGTTGCGCGCGACACGGAAACGCCGGTCGTTTTAGTGGTGAACGGGCGCGGGGCGTCTTTATCGCTCGCCGCCGTAATTCGCGGCATCGCCGAGTTCCTGCCTTGTGCGAACGTGCGCGGCGTCGTGCTGAACAAGACGAGCGCCGCTGCCTGCGCCTACGCGGCGCCTGCGATCGAGAAGCACACGGGCGTCGCGGTTTTGGGTAATATTCCCGCCGACGAGGCGTTCTCGCTCGAAAGCCGGCATCTGGGGCTTGTGACCGCCGACGAAGTCAAGCAGCTCTCCGCGCGCATCGACAAGATGGCCGAGCTGTTGGAAAAGAGCGTCGACGTTGAGCGCTTGCTCGAAATAGCGGCGACGGCACCCGATATCCGCGAGGAACCTTACCGGTTGGAGCCGATCGCGGGAGTGCGGCCCATCGTCGCCGTCGCGCGTGACGAGGCGTTCTCGTTCTTCTACGAGGAGAACCTGCGCGCGCTCGAGGATCTGGGTTGCGAGCTGGCCTATTTCAGCCCCCTGTGTGATAGCGAGTTGCCCCGGGGGACAAGCGCCCTCTATCTGGGAGGTGGCTACCCGGAGCTCCATGCGCGGCAGCTCTCCGAGAACGCGCCGATGCGCGAGGCGGTGCGGCGCGCGGTGGAATCTGGCATGCCGACGGTTGCCGAATGCGGTGGGTTTCTGTACCTGCAGCGCGAAATCGCCGATAGCGAGGGGCGGCGCTGGCCTGTTGCGGGCGCCCTTGAGGGCGCAAGCGAGAACGGGGGAAGGCTGTCCCATTTCGGGTACGTGGAGCTCACTTCCCAACGCGACGGGCTCTACGGGCCGCGCGGCACACGCATCCGCGCGCATGAGTTCCACTACTGGCAGTCCACCTGCCCGGGCGGCGACTTCTGGGCGCAGAAGCCCCGGCGCGACAAGGGCTGGCCGTGCATGACGACCACTCCGTCCCTGGTTGCGGGCTTCCCGCATGTGTACTATCCTGCGAACCCCGACGTTGCGCGCTCGTTCGCGTCTGCCGCAGCGTCGTTAGCAGAGAGGAGACGGCATGGCTGAAGCAACCGAAACCGTGCTTGCCTGCATCCGCGAGGAAGTCGAGCGCGCGTTCTCGTCGGCGCCAGGCGCCGTGCTCGAAGCCGCGCTCTCCCGGATCGCGCCCACAGACGAGTGCGCCCGCGCCGCCGCGTACGCCGCGTGGGACTCCATCGCGCACCCCTTGGGGGGATTGGGCGACTTTGAAGACGCCGTCGCGTGTATCGCCGCAGCTCAGGGGGGCGCGGAGGTGGCCGAGTTTCCTCGTGCGCTCGCGGTATTCTTTTCCGACAACGGGGTCGTTGCCGAAGGCGTGTCGCAAAGCGGGCAAGATGTGACGCGAGCCGTCGCGCGCAACATGTGCGAGGGGGCCACGAGCGCCTGCCGCATGGCAGCGTTCGCGGGTGCCGATGTCGTGCCCGTCGACGTGGGTATGGCCCGGGGCATAGAAGACGCGCGCATGGTACGCGCGAACGTGCGGCGGGGGAGCGGCAACATCGCGCACGGCTCCGCTATGTCTCGCGATGGGGCCGTGCGCGCGATCGAGGTCGGAATCGCCGTCGCGTGCGGGCTTGCCCGCGCCGGCGTGCGCCTTCTCGCCGCGGGCGAGATGGGCATCGGCAACACGACCACCTCGGCGGCGGTGGCCGCAGTGCTCATCCGGACGGACGCGCGGAGCCTCGTCGGGCGCGGCGCGGGGCTCTCGGACGCCTCGCTCGCGCGCAAGCGCGACGTGGTCGAGCGCGCTATCGACGCGAACTCGCCCGATCCCGCCGACCCGATCGACGTGCTCTCGAAGGTGGGCGGTTTCGACATCGCGGCGATGTGCGGCTTCTACCTGGGGGCCGCGGCCTCGAAGGCGCCGGCGCTCCTCGACGGGGTCATATCCTGCACGGCAGCCCTGTGCGCGGCGCGCCTGTGCCCCAACGCCTTGGGCTACCTCGTGGGCACCCACGCATCAAGCGAACCCGCAAGCCAGGAGCTCCTTCGCGAGCTCGGCATAAAGGCACCCCTCGACGCAGGCATGCACTTGGGCGAGGGCGCGGGCGCCATGGCGTATCTGCCCCTTCTGGATTCGGCGCTGCGCGTGTACCGGGATGGGAAGACGTTCACGGCGACTGGCATGGCTGCTTACGAGCATTTCGAGGCCGGGAAATGGCGGTGACGCTCGTCATCGGCGCCGCCGCGAGCGGCAAGAGCGCCTACGCCGAGTCCCTGTGCCTCGGGCACGACGGCCCTCGCGTGTACCTGGCAACGATGGAGCCCTTCGGGGAAGAGGGCGCCCGCCGCATCGCGCGCCATCGGGCGCTGCGCGAGGGCAAGGGGTTTTCCACCCTCGAGCGCACGCGTGACGTGGGCGCCGCAGTGCCCGGGCTTCCGCGCGGCTGCACGCTTCTTTTGGAGGACGTGGGCAACCTGGTTGCAAACGAGCTTTTCGCGGAAGGCGGCTTGTCCCCACGTGACCCCGACGCTGCGGCGCGCGAGGTGCTCGGAGGCATCGAACGGCTCGCTCAGGCCGCTGCGTATACGGTGGTGGTCACCGTCGACGTGTTCGCCGATGGGATGCGCTACGATGAGGGGACCGAGACATGGAGGCGCGCGCTCGCGTGCGTGAACGCGGGCGTTGCGGCGCTGGCCGACCGCGCAGTCGAAGTGGTATGCGGGATTCCCGTGTGGATGAAAGGCGAAGGACCTACAAGGTGAAGATAGCAGAGGCAATCGGCGCGGCGTTCGGAACGTTCTCGCGCGTCCCCGTCCCGAAATCGGCCTGGACCGATTTCGGATCAACCCATGCGCTTGCCGCGTTTCCCCTGGTGGGCCTTGCGGAAGGCTTCCTCATGACGGCGTGGGGGCACGTGGCGAACCTGCTCGGCGTGCCCGCGACCATCGTCGCGGCTGTGCTCGTGGCGCTGCCTGTGGCGGTGACGGGAGGCATCCACCTAGATGGGCTCTGCGACACCTCCGATGCGCTTGCAAGTTGGGCCCCGCGCGAGCGAAAGCTCGAGATCATGCACGACCCGCGGGCGGGCGCCTTCGGGGTCATCGGTGTTGTCGTGTACCTTATTCTGCAGTTTTCCCTGTTCACCGCGCTGCCGCTTACGGCGGGGGCGTTCCTCGCGCTTCTGTGCTCGCTCGTGTTCTCCCGCGCGCTTTCGGGGCTCGCCGTTGAATGCTGGCCTGCCGCGCGGGCGGACGGCATGGCCGCGGGGCTCTCGCCTTCGAAGAAGCGCGCGGCGATCGTCGTGCCGCTTTGCGCTTTCGCTGCGGCTTCGGCTGCAGGGATGGTCGCGTGCGCTCAGGCCGTCGGCGCCCTTATGGCGGTGGCGGGGCTTTTGGCGCTCGCGTGGTACCGCCATGTTGCCCTGTCCCGCTTCGGCGGGGTGACGGGGGATTTGGCCGGATGGTTTCTGCAATGGGCCGAGCTCGCGATGCTTGCCATGCTGGTGGCGGGGGGCATGCTCCTATGATGCTCGTGGTAGGTGGCGCACATTCGGGGAAGAAGACCTTCGTGCGCGAAAAGCTCGGGTTCGTGGCGGACGATTTCGTCGACGCGGCGCAGCTTGCGGAGGGCGGCGTGCCCGCGTCTTTTTCCGGCCGCGTCGCGTACCGTGCTGAGGAACTCGTACGCGCGCTCGACGCTGACCGGGCGCTCGAGCGGCTGATTGGCTTCGACGCAGTGATTCTGCCCTTGGTCGGCTCGGGGGTCGTCCCCATGCGTGCGGAAGACGCCCAATGGCGCGAGCGCGCGGGGCGCCTAGGATGCTCGCTTGCTGCGCGCGCCGACGTCGTCGTGCGCATGACGTGCGGGATTCCCCAGGTCATCAAAGGAAACCTTGCCGATGCGCCTCGAGGGACGCAGGGCGCGGGCGCGCCTTTGGAAGTCGTCTTCGTGCGCCATGGTGCCACGGCGGGCACGGAAGACCATCGCTACAGCGGGGCGGGCACCGACGAGCCCCTGTCGAGCGCGGGCGAGCGCGTTTTGCGCGAGCTCGCGTGCGATCGTGACGTGTTCCGTGTTATCACGAGTGGCATGGCCCGCACCGACCAGACGGCACGCATCCTCTTCCCGAATGCGGAGCTTATGGCATGCCCCGGTCTGCGCGAGATGGATTTCGGTGACTTCGAGGGGCGAAGCGCCGCCGAGCTTAAAGAGGATGCGCGCTACCGCGCCTGGGTAGACTCCTGGTGCGAGACGCGCTGCCCGCATGGCGAGGGCAAGAGCGATTTCACCCGCCGCGTCGTCGCGGCGTTTCGGGAGGCGTGCGAATCGGAGCGCGCCCAGGGGAGTGGGCGCGCCGTCTTCGTCGTTCACGCGGGTACCGTGAAAGCGCTGCTTTCCGAGCTTGCTGTCCCGAAAATGGAATACTTCGACGTGCATACCGAGCCGGGCGGCGCATGGGCCGCCACCTGGGATGGGCGCTGCCTTCGCGACGTTCGCCCCGCTTCGGGGGGCGATGCCCGGTGATGACGATTCTTGCCGTCGCCGCCGGGTTCGCGGCCGACCTTGCCTTCGGCGACCCGCGCTGGCTTCCCCATCCCGTCGTCGCCATGGGGCGCGCGATCACGTGGGCCGAAGGCCGCCTGCGGGGCGCATTCCCGCAAACGCCCGCGGGCACGCGCGCCGCAGGGCTTGTGCTCGCCGTGGCGCTTCCGCTTGCGTGTGGACTTTTGACCTGGGGAATCCTGCATCTTTGCGGCATGGTTCACTCCGGCTTGCGCTTCGTGGCCGAGGCATGGGCGAGCTATCAGATTCTCGCGGCATGCGAGCTGCGCCGCCAGAGCCTGGCCGTGGCCCGCGCGTTCTCGAAGGGCGGCCTTGTCGCGGCGCGCGAAGCCGTCGGGCTCATCGTGGGACGCGACACGTCTGTTCTCGACGAGCAGGGCGTCGCGCGCGCCGCCGTGGAAACGGTGGCGGAGAACGCGAGCGACGGCGTCATCGCGCCGCTTTTCTACCTTATGATCGGGGGTGCGCCCTTGGGCATGGCGTACAAGGCGGTGAACACGCTCGACAGCATGGTGGGCTACAAAAACGAGCGCTACATCGACTTCGGCTGCGCCTCGGCGCGCCTCGACGATGCGGTGAACTGGATTCCCTCGCGCTTATCGGCCCTGCTCATGATCGCCGTGTGCCCGATCGTCGGGCTCGATGCTCGCGGGGCGGCGCGCATCTGGCGCCGCGACAGGCGTCGCCATGCGAGCCCCAACTCGGCGCAGACCGAGTCAGCGTGTGCGGGCGCGCTCGGGCTGCGCCTGGCAGGACCCGCGGTGTATTTCGGCAAGCTCGTTGAGAAACCGACGATAGGCGACGCGTCCCGCGAAATCGAGTGGGGCGACATCGCCCGGGCGACTAGGCTCATGCTCGCCGCGTCCGTATGCGCGCTCGTCGTCTTCGGTGCCGCACGCGCGGCGGTCGTGCTCGCCGTGGGGGCGATGGTATGAGGGAAGACCACGCCGCGTCCCGGGCTGCCGGGGGAATCCTGCGCGCCCGTGCGCATGGGGGTAGCACGCAATCGCTCGGCATCGCTTGCGAAGGGGGCGCCTCCGACCTCATTGACTTCTCGGTGAACGTGAATCCGGCAGGCCCCTCGCCGCGCGCCGTTGCCGCAGCTTGCAAGGCGCTTTCTCGAATCGACGCCTACCCCGATAGGGAAAGTCTCGCCCTCGTTCGCGCCCTAGCACGCGCCCAGGGCATTCCCGAAGATACTATCATCTGCGGCGCGGGCGCGTCCGACATCATCTGGCGGCTCGCCGCGGCGGTACGCCCGAAACGCATCGTCGTGTGCGCGCCGACGTTCTCTGAATATGCGGAGGCGGCATCGTACTACGGCGCATGCGTGCAGGAGTTCCCGCTCTCCGAAGCGGACGACTTCGACGTGCCCGCCTCCTTCGCCCGCGCGATCGAGGGGCCGGGAGACGTGGCGTACCTCTGCAATCCGAACAACCCGACGGGGCGCCTCGTCGACCCCCGCGTGATCGATGCCGCGGCTTGCCACTGCGAGCAGGTGGGCGCGCTGCTCGTCGTGGACGAGTGCTTCCTCGGATTTGCGCCCGACGCCCGCGAAAGGAGCGTGGCCGCACGCGCCGCGTGTTCGCACCATGTGGCCGTACTCTCCGCGTTCACCAAGCTCTACGGAATGGCAGGGTTGCGGTTGGGGTATCTGATCAGCGGAAACGCCCAACTCATCGAGGGGATTCGCCGGGCGGGGCAGGCGTGGCCCGTCTCCTCGGTCGCCGAGGCCGCGGGCATCGCCGCCCTGGAAGACGTCGAATACGTCTCGCGCACGCGCGATGTATTGGCGGGCGAGCGAGCGTGGCTTTCCCACGAGCTCTCCTCGCTCGGGCTTTCCGTCGTGCCGTCGGATGCGAACTTCCTTTTAGTCCGCACGCCGGCGAAAGACATCCCCGAGCGCCTGTATAAACAGGGGGTTTTGGTCCGCACGTGCGACTCGTTTTCGGTACTGTCCCGTTTCTGGTGCCGTGTCGCGGTGCGCACGCGCAAGGAGAACGCCCGGCTTGCGATGGCGTTAAGCCGCGCGCTTCGGGCGGAAGGCGCATCGGGCGAAGACGAACCCGACGAACGGGGCGGCGCTTCTTGCAGCGGCGCTATGGCGGGCGCGGATGGCCGAGGCTCGGCGAAGGAGGTCGATACCCGTGGGTAGGGCGAAGCCCATCATGATCCAGGGCACCATGTCGAACGCGGGGAAGAGCCTGCTTGCGGCGGGGCTGTGCCGTGTGCTTTCGCAGGACGGCCTGCGCGTGGCTCCCTTCAAGAGCCAGAACATGGCGCTCAACAGCGGTGTCACGGCCGACGGGCTCGAGATGGGGCGCGCCCAGATCATGCAGGCCGAGGCGTGTGGCATCGTGCCCGACGTGCGTATGAACCCCATCCTGCTCAAGCCCGAAAGCGACCACCGAAGCCAGCTCATCGTTGCCGGCAAGGCGCAGGGAGCCTTCGCTGCGAGGGACTACTTCGCGCGAAAGAAGGCGCTCATGCCGCAGATTTTGGAGTCGTTCGATTCGCTCGCGGAGGAAAACGACGTCATCGTCATCGAGGGCGCCGGCAGCCCCGCCGAAATCAACCTTGCCGAAAACGACATCGTCAACATGGGGCTCGCGCGCGCCGTGTCCTCCCCCGTGCTGCTCGCGGGCGACATCGACCCAGGCGGGGTATTTGCCCAGCTCTACGGCACGGTCGCGCTCTTTGCGCCCGAGGATCGCGCGCTTTTGCGGGGGCTTGTTGTGAACAAGTTCCGCGGCGATGTGGAAATCCTCCGCCCGGGTTTGGCCCCGCTCGAGAAGATGTGCGGGGTTCCCGTCGTGGGGGTCGTGCCGTTTCTTACGCTCGACCTGGACGACGAAGACTCGCTCGCGCCGCGCCTATCTGCCCGCGAGGCGCGCGGCGTCATCGACGTCGCCGTCGTGCGCCTTCCGCATCTGTCGAACTTCACCGACTTCGACCCGCTTTCGCGCGTGCCCGGCGTGGGCGTGCGCTACGTTTCCTTGACGACCGATCTGGGCCGACCCGACCTGGTGGTGCTTCCCGGCTCGAAGTCCACGGTCGACGACGCGCGCTGGCTTGCGGCTAGCGGCATCGGAGCCTGTGTACGCGCACTTTCGGGCGCGGGCACGCCGGTGCTCGGCATATGCGGTGGCTACCAGCTTTTGGGAGACGAGCTTTCCGACCCGCACGGCAGGGAAGGCGCTGGCACCGCGCGCGGGCTCGGGCTCATCCCTGCAAGTACGGTGTTCAAGGAGGAAAAGCGCCTCGCCCAGTCGGAGCTGCGCATCACGGGCGCCCAAGGCGCGTTCTCGGTGTGGAACGGCATGACGGCGCGCGGGTACGAGATTCACGACGGCGAAACGACCGTCTCCTGCGCCCCTGCGGGCACGATTGGCGGCAAACCAGAAGGCGCGGCCTGCGGAAACGTGTTCGGAACCTATCTCCACGGCCTGTTCGACGAACCGGGGGTGGCACTCGCCCTCGCGCGCTCGCTCGCGCGCATGCGCGGCCTGCCCGAGAGCGTCGTGGGTGCTGAGGGCGCGGTGTCCGCGGCCGATCACCGTGCGCGCGAGTTCGACCGCCTGGCCGACTCCGTGCGCGGGGCGCTCGACATGGAGTATGTCTACCGCATTATCGAGGAGGGCTTATGATCCACGTGTATCATGGCGACGGCAAAGGCAAGACCACGGCGGCGATGGGGCTCGCCCTTCGCATGCTCGCCGCAGGCCGCCGCGTCGTCGTCGTGCAGTTCCTGAAAGACGGCGAAAGCGGGGAGGCGCGCCTGCTCGCCGAGCATTTCGGCGTGCCCGTGTTCGCGGGGAAGGCGTCGGACAAGTTTACCTGGTCCATGACGTCGGAAGAACTTGCCGCGACGCGCGAGTTGCACGATGGGAACCTCGCTTCCGCGCTCGCCGAGCTCGAGGGCGCGCAGGATGGGCTGCTCGTGCTCGACGAGGCGCTCGACGCGCTTTCGAAGGGGCTTGTCGACGAGGCGCTCGTGGACCGCGCGCTCGATATGTCCGCGCGCGGCGTCGAAGTAGCGCTCACCGGGCGCGCGCCTTCCCGCAAGATCGTGGAGAAGGCCGACTACATAACCGAGATGCGGTGCGAGAAACACCCCTACGAGCAGGGGATATGTGCAAGGGAAGGAGTGGAGTACTAGATGGATTCCAAGGAGATGGCGCCCGGCGACATCGAGCGGCGCAGCTTTGAAATCATCACCGAAGAGCTCGGCGGCCGCACGTTCCCGCCGCTCGAAGAGCCCGTCGTGAAGCGCGTCATCCACACCACTGCCGACTTCTCGTACGCCGATTCCCTCGTGTTCACCCATGACGCCGCGCACTGTGCGCTCGACGCACTGCGCGCAGGGGCCACGGTGCTCACCGACACGAACATGGCGCTCGCAGGCATAAGCAAGCCCGCGCTCGAGAAGATCGGCTGCCAGGCCGTGTGCTATATGGCCGACCCGGATGTCGCCGCAACGGCGCGCGCCGCGGGCACGACTCGCGCCGTTGCGAGCATGGACAAAGCTTGCGGCATCGAGGGTCCGCTCATCGTGGCCGTCGGCAACGCTCCCACAGCACTTCTGCGCCTCGCCGAGCTCATGGACGCGGGGAAGATCGCGCCCGCGCTCGTCGTTGGGGTGCCGGTTGGGTTTGTGAACGTGGTCGAGGCGAAAGAGGAGCTACTCGCGCGACGCGTGCCGGCCATCGTCGCGAGGGGTCGCAAGGGCGGCTCGACCGTGGCGGCCGCCATTATGAACGCGCTGCTCTACCAGATCACGCGCCCAGGCGGCCCGAAGTGACGGCCCCCGCATCCGCGCCGGCGCTGCGCATCTTCGCCGGCACCACCGAGGGCCGCCTCCTGTGCGAATGGGCGAGCGGGGCGGGCATCCCCGCCCGTGCCTACGCGGCAACCGAGTACGGAGGCGAACTTTTGGGCGAGCTTCCGGGCATCGAGGTGCATGCGGGCAGGCTCGACGAGGCCGACATGGAGCGTGAGCTTTCCGGCGCGCGCATCGTCGTCGACGCCACGCACCCCTTCGCTACGCTCGCAAGCGGCAACATCCGGGCCGCTTCGCTCGCCGTGGGTGCACGATGCCTGCGCCTTACGCGCCCGGTCGAGGCGCTGCCCAAAGGCGTCGTGTCGGTCGCGTCGATCGCCTGCGCGGCGCGCTTTCTCTCCGAGAACCCGGGTCGCGCGCTTCTCACGACGGGGAGCAAGGAGCTTGCTCCCTACACGCGCGTCGCCGATTTCGCGGAGCGCTTCTTCGTGCGTGTGCTCCCTCTGCCCGGTGCTATAACGAAGTGCATCGACGCGGGGTTTTCGCCGTCGCACGTCATCGGCATGCAGGGGCCCTTCACCCGCGAGCTCAACGAGGCGATGCTTCGGCAGGTGGGCGCCCAGTGGCTTGTGACCAAGGACTCGGGAACCGTAGGCGGCACGGCCGAGAAGATCGCCTCCGCGCGCGACGTGGGAGCGCGCTGTATCGTGGTCGCCCGTCCCGCCGAGGGAGGCGGGGCCCTTTCGCTTAGGGAAGTGGAAGACGCGCTCTTACGGGAGTTCGCGCGCTAGGCGCTCGCCGCGCATGCGTGCCCTCCCGCCTGCGAGGAGGAGCGCCCCGAGCAAGCTCGACCCGTACAAGCCTGTCATCCGTCAATCGCTCGAGGACGACGCACGGAACTGGCGCAAGCAGCCCTTCAATAAGTTGCGGTGAAATAGCGTCTGTTTTTGCTGCTAAATAGCATATTCAGTCCCTAATTCACCGAAACTTGTTGGTGGTGGCTTACTGGTAGCGTAGGCATTCCACCGGGTCGAGCTTTGCTGCACGGCGAGCGGGGTAGAAGCCAAAGATTACGCCGATGCCGACGGAGACGGCGAAGGCCAGCAATACCGTGGCGATTGAAAAGCTCGGTGTGATTTGCCCGCTGGCACCGAGCTCGCCAAGAATCCCGGATCCGGAGGCAAACATCGCAAGAGCCCAGGCCAGCAGATAGCCAATCAGGACACCCAACAGTCCGCCGGTGACGCACAGCGCCGAAGACTTGGCCAAAAACTGCGCGGTGATATCGCGACGACTGGCGCCCAGAGCACGGCGGATGCCGATCTCGCGGATGCGTTCAGATACGTTGGTGAGCATCATATTCATAATGCCGATACCGCCGACAAGCAGCGAGATGCTGGCGACAGCGCCCATGATGAGCGAGAACGCGCCCATAAAGGAGTTGAGTGTATCGATGGCGCTTTTCATGGATGTTGCCGATACACTGTCGTACTCCTCCTCCTCCTCGATGCCCTTCATCGCGCGCACCTTTGACTCGATGGTCTTACAAAGCTCATCCATGTCCGTGCCCTCGGCGGCAAGTGCTGTCACGCTGGGGAATGAAGGATTCTCGTCGCCAAACAGCCCGGAGATGGTTTCGCGTGGCATATACAGCGTGAGCGAGCCCATGGAGTCGCTGCCGCCATCAATCACGCCTACAATCTGCACCTCGCCGTTGGACACCTTGATGGTTTTCCCCAGCGCATCATGTTCGTTGCCGTAAAGCTGATCGGCGCCGCCGCGGCTGATGAGCGCCACGCGCGAGCCTGATTGGGACTCGGCCTGGGAATAGGTGCGCCCCGCAACGAGCTTGCTGGCCCCCACGGCGTCGAGCATGTCGCTATCGACACCCTGTGCCATGACGGTATAGCTTTTATCGCCGGTCTTGTACTCGGTGTACGCGCTGTCGACAATTCCGATCTGCTCTATCTGCGGCACTAGTTTTTGAAGCTTCTGAACGTCAGAATCGGTGAGTTCTTGGGACGAATAAATCTGAACCATACGAGCTGCGTTGAGGCCCAGGCTGTTGACCAAGCTGCTTTGGATGCCGCCGATGAGCGAAGTCATGGCAATAACCGAGGCGATGCCGATTACAATGCCCAGGATGGTGAGCAGGCTGCGTCCCTTGTTGGCCTCGAGCGAGTGAAGGGCTTCCTGGATGAGATCGCGGGCGCTCATGCCATCTCTCCTTTCGGCGGGTTGGCGGAGGCGGAAATCATGGGCAGGCTATCTACGGCGCTGCGCAGGGTCCGCGGTGCATGTGGAATATACGCGCCGTCGTGAATGCGACCGTCGCGGATGGTCACGGCACGGTCGGCCTCGGCGGCGATGCCGGGGTCGTGTGTGATAAGCACGATGGTTTTGCCGCGCTTCTGGAGCTTATGGAAGGTCTCCATCACAAGCGCTCCAGTGGCGGAGTCTAGGTTTCCCGTCGGCTCGTCGGCCAGAATGATGGGCGGGTCATTGACGAGGGCGCGTGCGATGGCGACGCGCTGCATCTGGCCGCCCGAGAGCTCGGATATGCGGTGGTCCCAGTGGTCGACGGGCAGCGTGACAGCCTGCAGCGCGTGCACGGCGCGCATTTCGCGCTGGCTACGGGGCACATTGGTGTAGGCCAGCGGCAGCATCACGTTTTCGATAACCGACAGGCGCGGCAGCAGGTTGAAGCTCTGAAAGACAAAGCCAATGCTCAGGGCGCGGACTTCGGTGAGCTCGTCATCATCGAGCTCGGCCACGTTGAGCCCTTGCAGGTAGTAGTCGCCCGCCGTCGGTTTGTCCAGGCAGCCTAGGATGTTCATGAGCGTTGATTTGCCCGAGCCCGAGGGGCCAGTGATAGCGACGAATTCGCCGGGTTCTACCGCCAGGCTCACGTTGTGCAGGATGTGGGCGCAACCCGCCTCGCTCTCAAAGATGCGGTGTACGTTGCGGATGTCGATAACGGGACGCATTACATGCCCTCATCGTCAGACATACTGCCCGAATCCGCGCTGTAGCCGCCGTCAGCCGTTGCGTTCGCTCCGGTGTCCATGACGAGAGTGTCGCCATCGCGCAGCTTGGTAACCGGCACGTTGGGGTTGATCTCGTTGCCCTGGTCGTCGCGCTTGACCTGTGTCTTACCGACTACGGCTTCGTTGTCGTTTTGCGTCACGACGGTCACCTTCACGCGACGGGTTTGCTTGCCCTCGTCATCAGTCGCCACGTTGACATAATAATGTTCGCCGTCTTCGGTCATGAGCGCCATCGTCGGCACCATCACCACGTCGTCGAGCTGCTCGGTCACCACCGTGACCTCGGCCGTCATGCCCGGCTTCAGGCGCGCGTCGGGCGCCTCGATGAGGATGTCGACATTAAAGGTCACGCTGCCGCCGCCACCGTTAGCGGCGTCGGAGTTTGCCACCGAAGCGATGGCCGTGACCGTTCCCTGGCTCACGATATCGGGAAACGCGGGACACGTGACGTTGGCGCTCTGCCCAACAGCGATCTTGGCGATGTCCTTTTCGCCCACCCGCACGGTCACCTTCATCTTGGATAGGTCGGCGATCTGCATGCACTGCTTGCCGCCGCTCGTATCGCTTTCGCCCATGATCATGCCGCCTGTTACCGTGGCGCCCACCTTGGCGTTGAGCTCCACGATGCTACCCGAGCTCGGGGCCGTGACCGTACGGCTGGCGGCCTTGGCGTTCGCCTGGTCGAGGTTTGCCCGGGCCGATGCGAGGCTGCGCTGCGCGGCCGATACGGCGTTCGTGTCCGCCGATGCGGCGGAGATGCCAGCTGCTGCGGAAGCTCCATCAACGTCCGTCGTTGGGGTGGCCTGCGCGGCGGCTGCGGCTTTCTGTGCGTTGGCGAGGTCTTCCTGGGCGGCTGCAACTGCACGCTGCGCCTCGGCAACGTTGCGATCGAGCTCGTCGTTTTTAATGGTCATAAGCACGTCGCCCTCGTTGACGGATTGGCCTGCCTGCACGTTGATAGAATCGACCGTGCCGTCGACAGAAGGCGAGACCACTGAGGACGAAATGGGTTTGAGCTGGCCTTTCGCCTCGACCGTTGTGGTAAACGTGCCCTCGGTCACCATGTCGGTCACAGGCCCGCTAGTGCCCTGTGGCTGCGCATTGATAACCAGGGTTGCGACAATGGCAATGAGCGCGATGGCACCTACGACGCCGGCGGCAATACCGCGTCGAATCAGCTTTTTGCGTCGACGTTCGGCACGTTTTGCCTTGAGCTTGGCGTATGCCTCTTCATCGGAAATCTCGACCGTATCGTTCGTGCGTCCGCTCTGCTTGTCGGCATGTTCGTTTGTAATCAGAGGAATCGTTTCGGTGACATCTTCGGGCGTGTGTTCGGTATCATCCGGGCCCGGGGTGATCGTGGGGACATTCGGCATAGCGTCTCCTTTATAGAAAGAACCTCGATAATTATATGCGCCCACCGGTTGGGGCGGGCGCATAGGACGGTTTCTTTCGGAACTGTTAGATTGGTCGCAGCGGTTCCACATTGTAGGAATGCGCGCGTTGCACTACGAGTGGACAACCACGCACAGGCCGACTTTGATGCAATCGTGCAGTGCCTTGGCGTCTGCCAGGCGCAGGTTGATGCAGCCGTGGCTGCCGCACCACTTGTACGACTCGGCATTATCGAAGCTCTTGTCGTTTTGCCAGGTGGCATCGTGGAAGCCGATCATATTGCCCTCGAACGGCATCCAGTAGCTCACCGGGCTCTCGTATTTGGGCTTACCGGTCTCGGGGTCCTTGGCTCCGATCAGGGTGCTGCCGCCGTCGTTGCTGTTGATCTGCCACACGCCCTCGGGGGTGGCGTCTTCGCCCGGTTTGCCGGAAATAAAGTTGGCCTCCCACACGATATTGCCGTTCTCGTCGTAGTAGCGCGCGTGCTGCTCGGACAGATCGACATCGATGTATGCCTTCCAGTCGGGCTCTCCCTTTGCGGTAAAGGTGTCGGCCTTCTGGGAGTACTTGATCTCGATTTCGCCGGTCTGCTTGTTGTTAATGGCGTCCTCGACCTGCTTGGCGAGCGAGCTGCTGTCGATGGACCAACCAAAGTCGCCGCCTTCGACGGCGCACTGCTTGCCATCGGCGCGCGTCCACCAACGAGTGGAGCCCACGGTATTAAAGCCGTTGGCGAGCTCGGCTGCCCAGCTACTGATCTGCGACGTATCGAGCGTGGGGTTGTCCGGATCGGCAAAGCTGATCCACTGCAACACGGAGCTGCCGTCGACCTTTCCGGCATCCTCGCCGTTGAGCTTGAGGGTCACATTGACGCCCAGGAAGTTGTTGGCGGCATCGCATGCGGCCTGAATCTGATCATCGGTTAGCGTTCCATTGAGCGGTTCATAGGCATCGTTGCCGAGCTTGGAAAGATCTACGGTCTCGGCCAGCGAGGCAAGCTCGAGCTCGGCATACTTAATGACATGCTCGCGGTTGATTTTTTCGTTGGAGCGCGCCTTCTCGACGGTAAACTTGCCGGCCTGCTCGTCATAGGAGCTATTGGCCTCGAACGTGCCCGAACGGCCCTCGTTAAACTCGTCGATAGCAGCGCCCAGGTCCTCCTCAAACTTCTTTTGGTCAAAGGTATCGGAGAGCATGGACAGGTCGACGTCTTGATCAAGATCGACTTCGTTGGAGGTAGCAGTTGTTTTGGTCTTGCCGCTTAAGGATTCCACAAGGCGGACCGGCCAAATAAAGGCTTCGTTGTGGTTGATGATTTCTTTTGCTGCAGCTTCACCGTCGACGATGGGTTCATCGGACTCGGGCTGATAGGTCCAGTTAAAGTCATCTCCTGTCACGGTGAGCTTATAGTGCTTCCATGCCGAGTTGACCTTGGTGGCGGCAGACGAAGCGTTGGAGAACGAGACGTCGACGCCGGCGATGGTGGTGTTGGGGTAGGCTACCTGCGAAAACGCTACGACGCCTACGATATAGACAATGACGATTAGACCAAGGACGACAAAGAGCGTTGTCTTTTTGCCCGACTTATTGTTCTCGGCGGGCTTGCGCGCGGGGCCGCGATCGCCTCGAGCGTGCGTGGGAGACTGCTTGGGCGCATTGCCGTTTGCCTGGCGCTGCTGACGTTGTTGACGCTGCTGTCGCTGTTGGTTCGGGCGTTGAGAAGCGTTTGCCGCACCACGCTGCTGACCGTGGCTCGGCGCGATAGGACGCGGCGACTGAACGCCGCCGGTGTGCCTGCTCGGCTGCTGCGGATCGGGAATCAGTTGAGTTCGATCGTTTTGCGACATCGTATGCATATCCTTCGATTTTCGCCTTGCGGTTCATCGTGTTTTTACTGGGCTTGCATTATGGCGATTGCCCTGCTGTTTGTGGTACGGAAACGGTGGCATTCAAAAGAGGTGGGACATTTGTCCCACCTTTGAGTTATTCTTTGCCGCTATCCGCACACCCCGCATTTTGCACAGGCCGAAAGTGCGGCCGGAGCCTGCGCGATGCCGCCCTTTGCCGTCTCGCGCAGCGTGGCCGGCAACGCGTGACCCACCGAGAGCATGACATGTGCCATCTGGTCAAACGGCACTAAGCTCTTAATGCCTGCGAGGGCGAGTTGTGCCGAGCTAAAGGCTGCTGCCACGCCGATGGCGTTGCGGTTTTGGCAGGGCACCTCCACGAGGCCACCGACGGGGTCACAAACGAGGCCCAGCAGGTTACTCAGCGCGATGGAACTGGCGTCAAGCGCCTGCTCGGGCGTGCCGCCGAGCATCTGCACCAGCGCGGCGGCCGCCATGGCGGCGGCGCTTCCCACCTCGGCCTGGCATCCGCCCTCGGCGCCGGCGACGCAGGCGCTCGTGGTGAGGTTGAGGCCGATGGCGGCTGCGCAGTAGAGCGCGTCCATGACCTGCTCGTCGTCGAGCTGCAGGCGATCGGCGAGCGCCAGCACGCAGCCGGGCACAACACCCGCGGAACCTGCCGTGGGGGCGGCGACAATCACGCCCATGGTAGCGGAGCGCTCGAGCACGGCCATGGCGCGGGCAACGGCGTCGGTCTGGACGGCGCCCATCAGGCTTGCACTCAAATCGTTGCAGCGGGTTGCTTCGACGAGCTTGGCCTCGCCGCCGATAAGCCCGCCGAGCGAGCGTTGCGGATTGGCGATGGGGGCCGTGGTCTCCTCGCGCATGACGTCGAGCACGCGGCGCATGGCGGCGACGGCGTGGGCCTCGCCGGTCAGACGTGCCTCGCGAACGGCCATGACGGCGCCGATGCTGAGCCCCAGTTCCTCGCACGCATCGAGCAGCTGCTCGCCGTCGTCGAAGATTTCCTTGGCCGAGACGCCGGGAGAGAGCGACGAGGCAGAACCGGGGAGCTCGATAAAGGTCGCGTAATCGACATTGTCGAGCTTGCGCAGCATGGGGACGACGGTGTCGTCGGGCGCGCCGTCGGTCTCAAAGACGGAGTAGGCCTGGCCGCCCACTTCGGTGCGGTAGGTGCGGCAGAAGGCGATGTTTACGTGGGCGTAGGCGAGCAGGTTGGTGAGTGCGGCGAGTACACCGGGGACGTCCTTGTGCGCCACGAAGAGCGTGGAATACATGCCCGAGATGTCGACGCCGACGCCGTTAATGCGGCTGATGCGCATCTTGCCGCCGCCCAGGCTCTCGCCGCGAACCTGTGCCGTGGCGCCCGTGTCGTCGACCATGTCGATGTCGACGGTATTGGGGTGGATGGAGGCGTCGTCGCCCTTGATGTCAAAGTGATATTCGAGGCCCTGCTCGCGTGCGAGGTCGAAGGCCTGCTTGATGTTCTCGTCATCGGTGTCGAGGCCCAGTATGCCCGCGACGAGCGCACGGTCGGTGCCGTGGCCGCGGTAGGTGTGGGCGAAGGAGTTCCACAGGCCAAAGGTGACTTTGGTGATGCGGCCTTCCAGCAGGCTGGCGGCAACCTGGGCGCAGCGCAGGGCGCCGGCGGTGTGCGATGAGCTGGGGCCGACCATGACGGGGCCCAAGATCTCGAATGCCGAGGTCGTAGCTAGTGTTTGCGGCTTGCCTGCCATGGGTGCTCCTTTAATCTGTCCCGCCGTTCCGAGGGCTTTGGTATTTGGTCGCCTGCTCGGACAGTCCTGCTCGCACGGAGGCCACATTAAGTGGCCTCCGGCTCGTGCGGAACTCGCGATCGACCAAATACCAAAGCCCTCGGAACTAAGGATACATGGTAGAGGCGCGTGTGCTTCAAAATTCATTAGCTGGTGACGCAGCGTAGGCTCATATCGAAGCATCTTCACCACCGTTTAAATAAAAAAGAAGTACCGGTTGGGGCCGGTACTTCTTTTGGTGCGTTGTTATTTGGCTGTAGCTTTTCTCGTAAGCTTACAGGCCGCAGGCTGCCTTGAGTTCTTCGACTCGGTCGGTTTTCTCCCAGGTGAAGTCGGCGTCTTCTCGGCCAAAGTGACCGTAGGCTGCCGTCTTTTCGTAGATGGGGCGGCGCAGGTCTAGGTCGCGGATGATTGCGCCCGGGCGCAGGTCGAAGGTCTTCTCTACGGCCTCGACGATCTTGTCCTCGGCAACATGTGCGGTACCGAAGGTGTCGACCATGATTGAGAGGGGCTTGGAAACGCCGATGGCGTAGGCAAGCTCGACTTCGCAGCGGTCGGCCAGACCGGCAGCGACCACGTTCTTGGCTACCCAGCGCGCGGCATACGCGGCGGAGCGGTCGACCTTGGTGCAGTCCTTGCCGCTAAAGGCACCGCCGCCGTGACGGCCGTAGCCGCCGTAGGTGTCGACGATGATCTTGCGGCCGGTGAGGCCCGTGTCGCCCATGGGGCCGCCCACGACAAAGCGACCGGTGGGGTTCACGTAGATGTCGGCGTTGTCCCACGGCATGTTCTCGGCGGCCATGACCGGGGTGATGACGTGCTCGATGAGGTCGGCCTTGATCTTGCCCATGTCCTCGATCTCGGCAGCGTGCTGCGTGGAGATGACGATGGTCGTGACCTCGACGGGCTTGCCTTCCTCGTAGCGCACGGTGACCTGGGTCTTGCCGTCGGGACGCAGATAGGCGAGGGTACCGTCGTGACGCACGGCGGCCAGGCGCTCGGCTAGGCGGCTTGCCAGGTAGTGCGGCATGGGCATGAGGGTCTTGGTCTCGTTGGAGGCATATCCGAACATCATGCCCTGGTCGCCGGCACCGATCAGGTCGATCGGGTCGGTGGTAGCGCCGGTCTGGGTCTCGAAGGACTCGTCAACGCCTTGGGCGATATCGGGCGACTGCTCGTGGATGAGGCTCATGACGCCGCAGGTGTCGCAGTCAAAACCGAACTTGGCACGGTTGTAGCCAATGCGGCGGATAACGCCACGGGCGATTTCCTGAACGTCTACGTAGGCCTGGGTGCGAATCTCGCCGGCGACGATGACGGTGCCGGTGGTCACGAGGGTCTCGCAGGCGCAGCGGACGTTCTCCACGTTGGCAGGCACGCCGTTGGGGGCGATGTAGCCCTGCTCCTGGAGCTCTATTTCTTTGGCGAGGATTGCGTCGAGGACGGCGTCGCTGATCTGGTCAGCGATCTTATCGGGATGACCTTCGGTCACCGACTCCGACGTAAAAACAAAGGACCCGTGTTGGGGCGGGATGGAACGAAGTTCTTCTGACATGATTGTCCTTTCAAAAACGTGTCCCGGCGACCGTTACCATTCCGCCGGGCTCTCTATGCAAGGGCACATCATAGCGCGTAAATCAAACATTCACACCCTTTCCGCACCTACTCATTGGGGACAGACTTAAATTACTCATTGGGGACAGACATAAATGACCAGCCTTAAACTAAGAACGTCTCCAACGACTGGTCATTTAAGTCTGTCCCCAATGAGTACCCAATGACTGGGTCGGTGCCCTTTGTGCGGAGGTTGCTTTGATGCTTTATACTGGTGCGGTTAGACATCCATCCTGCAATCGAGGAGATTTCCATGGCATCAGACGTTCGCGTCCGCTTTGCACCCTCACCGACGGGCAAGCTGCACATCGGCGGCGCCCGCACCGCTATCTATAACTGGGCTTTCGCCCGTGCTAACGGCGGCACGTTCATCCTGCGCATCGACGACACCGACCCCACCCGCTCCACCGACGAGAACACGCAGATCATCCTGCGCGCCATGCGTTGGCTGGGCCTGGACTGGGACGAGGGTCCCGAGGTGGGCGGCGACTTTGGCCCCTACGCCCAGACCGAGCGCCTGGACCTGTACAAGCAGGCCGCCCAGAAGCTTTGGGACGAGGGCAAGGCCTATCCCTGCTTCTGCACCAAGGAGCAGCTCGACGCCGACCGCAAGGCCGCGCAAGAGCGCAAGGACCCCTTCCAGGGTTATCAGCGCCGTTGCCGCGATCTTGATCCCGAGGAGGCCCGCCGCCGCATCGAGGCCGGCGAGTCCTACGTCCTGCGCATCAAGGTGCCCGAGGACCGCGGCGACGTCGTCATCCACGACGCCGTCCACGGCGAGGTAACCTTCGACGCCAAGGAGCTTGACGACTTTGTCATCTTCCGCTCCGATGGCACGCCCACGTACAACTTCGCGACCGTCGTCGACGACGCCATGATGAAGATTACCCATGTCATCCGCGGCGACGACCACCTGTCCAACACCCCGCGTCAGGTCATGGTTTACGAGGCCCTCGGCGCGCCCGTGCCTACGTTCGCCCACATCTCCATGATCTTGGGTGCCGACGGCAAAAAGCTCTCCAAGCGCCACGGCGCCACCTCGGTGGAGGAGTACCGCGACGCCGGTTACCTGTCCGACGCCTTTGTCAACTATCTGGCGCTGCTCGGCTGGTCGCTCGACGGCGAGACCACGATCATTCCGCGCGATGTCCTGGCCAGCAAGTTCTCGCTCGACCGCATCTCCAAGAACCCGGCGACCTTCGATCCCAAGAAGCTCGATTGGGTCAACGCTGAGTACATTAACGGCATGTCCGATGCTCAGTTTGCCGACGAGATCATGGTCCCCGAGCTGCACGAGGCTGGTCTGATCGAGGGTAATGTCGAGTACGGCGAGGATTGGATCGACGCGCTCGCTGCCATCGTTAAGCCGCGCACCAAGATGCCGGCCGACGCCGTGACCGTCGCCGCTCCCATCTTCGCTACGGCCGAGACGCTCGAGTATGACGAGAAATCCGTCAACAAGGGCCTGGCCAAGGAAGGCATGGGTGCCATTCTTGATGCCGCCAAGGCCGCGCTCGAGGGTGTGAACGAGTGGACGGCTGCCAACATCGACACCGCGCTTGAGCCGCTGCCTGATCAGATGGACCTCAAGAAGCGCGTGGTGTTCCAGGCCGTGCGCGTCGCCGTCTGCGGCAACATGGTGAGCCCTCCGCTGGGCGAGACCATGGCGCTCGTCGGTCGCGACGACTGCCTGGCGCGCATCGACCGCGCCCGCACGATGGCGCTGTAATCGCTGCGCAAACGTATGTATCCGAGCCCCGTTCACTCAGAGCGGGGCTCTTGTTTCTGTAGACGTATGGGATAGGAGGTGCTGGGGCCATGGCCGAGCAACTTTCGCTGTTTGGT
Source organism: Collinsella aerofaciens (assembly GCF_032584215.1). Classification (GTDB taxonomy): domain Bacteria; phylum Actinomycetota; class Coriobacteriia; order Coriobacteriales; family Coriobacteriaceae; genus Collinsella. The sequence goes on from NZ_JAWHPN010000011.1 coordinate 32,713, forward strand.
TCGCCGGAACCGGAGGAGGTTCCGGTGAAGCCAGTGTCTGCCGCTGCCTCGGCTCAGCCTAAACCTGCACCTGAGCCCATCGCCGCCTATGCGAGCGTGGTTCTCGACATCCCGACGCGTGCGCTGTCCGAGCCGTTTGCCTACGGCATTCCGCAGCCACTCGCCAACGATGTCCAGATCGGCTCCACCGTCCTAGTTCATTTTGGCAACCGTGCGGCCGCGGGCTACATCGTCGACATCGCGCCCGAGCTGGCCGACCTGCAGGGCAACAGCGCTCTCGACCCCGCGCGTATCAAGCCTATCGAGGCTATCCTCAGCAAGCCGCTGTTTACCGCAGAGGCCGCCCGTATCGCACGCTGGATGAGCCGCGAGTACGTCGCGACGCTTTCCGAGTGCCTGCGTTTGTTCTTGCCCCCGGGTGGAAGCCCGCGCGTGGTCAAGGGCGATGATGGCGTGTGGACCGTTGAGCGCCCCGCCGTTAAACCCATCCAAAACCGCTGGGTCATGCTTACGCCCGAGGGCTTCAACTATACGCCTCCCAAAACGGCGGTTCGTCAGCGTCAGCTCATCGAGGCGCTCCAGTGCGGACCGGTCACGACGCGCGACCTCAACCTGCTTTATAACAGTATGTCGGCGACCATCAAGGCGCTCGAAAAACGCGGCGTCGTGGTGGTGGAGGAGCGACGTGCGTGGCGTGGATGCAGCGAGCAGACCACGCTGTCCTCGGCAAGCGGCAAGGCGCCGATCGCACTTACCAACGGCCAGCAGCAGGCGCTCGCGCAGATTGAGCGCGCCCGTCTTGACGCCCACGGAGACGTGGTCCTTGTCGACGGCGTCACCGGCTCCGGCAAAACCGAGGTTTACCTTTCGGCGATTGAGCGCGTGCTGGCGGCCGGCCGTTCGGCCTGCGTGCTGGTACCCGAGATCTCGCTGACGGCCCAGACCGTCGGCCGCTTCCGCTCGCGCTTTGGCGAGACGGTCGCCGTGTTCCATTCGCGCCTTTCGGCTGGCGAGCGCCTGGACCAGTGGGATATGGTCGCCAGCGGTGCGGCCCGCGTGGTCGTCGGCGCCCGCTCGGCGCTCTTTTGCCCGCTCAGCGACTTGGGCCTCATCATCATCGACGAGGAGCACGAGACCAGTTACAAGCAGGGCTCCAGCCCGCGTTACAACGCGCGCGAGGTGGCGGCCGAGATGGCTCGCCGCTATTGCTGCCCGCTCGTGCTGGGCTCGGCCACGCCTTCTGCCGAGGCCCTCGACCGCTGTCGCCGCGGTACTTACAACGGCGCCACCTGGACGCGCGTCGAGATGCCCGAGCGCCCGGGACACGCCGTGCTGCCAACAGTCCGCATTGCCGACCTGCGCCGCGAGTTCTCGCACGGCAGCCGCTCCATGTTCTCAAAACCGCTGATGGAAGGCCTGGAGCGTGTGGTCGAGCGCCGCGAAAAAGCCGTGCTGTTGCACAACCGCCGTGGCTTTGCGCCTTTCCTGATGTGCCGCGAGTGCGGCTGCGTCCCCACCTGCAACCACTGCTCCACCGCGCTTACGTATCACGAGCGCACACACACGCTGCAGTGTCACACATGCGGTTCGTCTTGGCGCGTGCAGCCGTATCCCGCGCCCACGAGTCGTTGCCCCAAATGTGGCAGTCGCTACCTGGCAAAAATGGGCCTGGGCACTCAGCAGATCGAGGACGCACTGCACCAGATGCTGCCCGAGGACGTTGCCATCATTCGCATGGACGCCGATTCCACGCGTGGCAAGGACGCGCACAAAAAGCTGCTCGAGCAGTTCGATGCCGCCGATTGCGCGGTGCTGCTGGGTACCCAGATGATTGCCAAGGGTCTCGATTTTCCCGAGGTCACGCTCGTGGGCGTGGTCAATGCCGACTTCGCCCTTAAGCTGCCGGACTTCCGCGCAGGGGAGCGCGCCTACGACCTGCTGGAACAGGTGGCGGGCCGTGCCGGTCGCGGCGATCGCCCTGGCGAGGTGATCATCCAGACCTACCTGCCCGATGACCCGGTAATTCGCGCCGTCGCTGAGCACGATCGTTCGATCTTTACCGACTACGACCTGGATCAGCGCCGCGACGCGCTGTACCCGCCGTTTGTTCGCCTGGTCAACATCTTGGTGTGGTCGACGAACCGAGACGACGCGCAGGACTACATCGGGCGCATTGCAAAGCTTCTTAAGCGACGCTGGCATGCCGCCGCGCCCGACTTTTTACGGGCGGGGAGTGCCGTGCCGCAGGTGCTGGGCCCGGCTTCGTGTGTAATCGAGAGAGCCAAGGACCGTTACCGCTTCCATCTGCTTGTGAAGTCGCCCGTGGGGTACCATGTCTCTGATGATATCGACGCCTGCCTCAAAGAGGTGGGCTCCGTGCGTGGCGTGAGCGTGAGCGTTGACGTCGACGCCTATGATTTGATGTAACAACTCGAAAGGATGGCCATGGAAGCCAACGGAATCGTACTGTCGCCCGACCCTCGTCTGCGCCAGGAGTGCGCCGTCATCGAGGAGATCACTCCTGCGATCGAGGCGCTTGCCGAGAAGATGAAGAAGATGATGTTCGAGAACGGTGGCTGCGGCCTGGCTGCTCCGCAGATCGGCGAGCTCATTCAGCTCGTCACCATCGACTGCGACTACAGCGACAAAAACGACTACGACCCGTACGTGCTCATCAATCCCGTCATTGTTGAGCAGAGCGAGCATCTGGTGCCCTTTAGCGAGGGCTGCCTGTCTATCCCAGGCATTAGCTGCGAGATCGAGCGTCCCGACCATGTCGTCGTCGAGGCGTACGATCTGGATGCCAACCTGATTCGCTATGAGGCCACGGGCGACCTGTTCTGCGTGTGCCTGCAGCACGAGATTGATCACCTGCACGGCAACACTATGTTCGAGCGGCTGAAGCCCATGCAGAGGATCAAGGCAGTCAAGGAGTACCAGGACGCCCTGGCCCGTGGCGCTCGACCGGGCGAGACGGAGTAGGTCCCACCGTCCCCGGTGCTGAGTGCCCACATATCATCCCGTGCTCAAACATTCTCGCTTCGCTGCGAAACTGCGCGCGGGACGATATGTGGGCACTCAGCACCGGGGACTGCGTTGTTCTAGCTCGGTTCGCCCGGGTGCCGTCGAGCCGGGGAAGGGCGTCTTTGCTGATAGGTGCTTTGTTGGGAGGGCTGCTTTTATGCGGCTCTTTCTTTGTTTTTGGGTATATTTGTCTTTGTTGAACTGTTCTTGCGGCTGGGTGCGCTTGCGACCTGGAACGCTTTTTTGTAGCCGTCTCGGCTCGTTATTGAGAGGAGACTAACTTTTATGCGTATTGTGTTTATGGGTACGCCCGATTTTGCTGTGCCTTCGCTGACTTCGCTTGTTGAGGCTGGGAATGAGATTGCGCTTGTTGTTACTCGTCCTGATGCTGTTCGTGGGCGTGGTAAGAAGCTGGAGCCTTCTCCTGTTAAGGCTAAGGCGCTTGAGCTGGGGTTGCCGGTTGTTGAGGCTAATCGTATGACGGCCGAGGTTGTTGAGGCACTTCAGGCTGCCCAGGCTGACATTTTCTGTGTGGCTGCCTATGGCTGCATTTTGCCTGATGAGGTGCTGCATATGGCGCCGCTCGGCATTGTGAATGTTCATGCTTCCTTGCTGCCTCGTTGGCGTGGGGCTGCTCCTATTCAGCGTGCCATTCTTGCTGGTGATGAGGTTGCTGGCGTTTCCATTATGCGCATTGGACATGGCGTGGATACTGGTGCTTATTGTGCTCAGGCTTCCACGTCGGTTGCCGGTAAGCATGCTGAGGCGCTGACCATGGAGCTTAGTGAGCTTGGCGGCAAACTGCTTGCCGATACGCTTCCTTCTCTTGCCGATGGCACCGCCGTGTGGACTGAGCAGGATGAGTCGCTCGTCACTTATGCTGCCAAGATTTCCAAGCTGGAGATGCGTCTGGATCCGCAAATGGCGGCGCTTGATTGCGTGCGTCATGTGCTGGCCTCGTCCGATACCGCGCCTGCTCGTTGCGTGATTGCCGGCAAGACCGTGCGCGTGCTCGATGCTGCGCCGGCTGATGTGTCGCTTGGCGAGGGTCAGGTTCTCGTTAAGGCCAAGCGTGTTTACCTGGGTCTTTCCGATGGCTCGGTTGAGTTGCTCGAGGTTAAGCCTGATGGTAAGCGTGCTATGGCCGCTTCTGCTTGGGCTGCTGGCCTTCAGGGCGCCGATCTTTCGTGGGGTGTTTTGTCATGAGCAAGTTGTCTCCCGCGCGCAAGCTTGCGCTCGATGTGCTAATGGAGGCCGATCGCCGCGGCATGTATGCGCGCGACGTGCTGTCCTCTCGCGCATCGGCCAAGGCTATTGATCAGCGCGATTCCGCTTTTGCCGCCCGCTTGGCGCTTGGTGTGGCCGCCACGCAGGGTATTTTGGACGAGCTGCTCGACCAGTTTCTTGATAAGCCTAAAAAGGTTGCGCCGCGTGTTCGCATGGCGCTTCGTATCTCGGCCTTCGAGATGCTCTATCTGCATACGCCTGGCCGCGTTGCGGTGAGTCAGGGCGTTGAGCTGGTGCGCAGCGGAGCTAAGTCTGCCGCCGGTTTGGCCAATGCCGTGCTGCATAAGGTCGCGGACAACGTTGAGGACTTTGCCACTGCGTCCGATGTAGACGAGTCTGAGCGACGCTTGGTTCGTCTGTCGCGCCTGATGGGTCTGCCGCGGTGGCTGTGCGCTCGTATTATGGCTTCGTTTGACACACCGGAGGGCGCGCTTAGCTTTGCCGGTAATCTGGCCCCCGCGCCGCTGGCCCTGCATGAGAACGCCTTTGCAACCAAGCCCGATCCGTATATCTCGCAGCTCGTCGCGCCTGTCTTCCCGGGCTGCCATGCCCCGGTTGATGCCCAGGTTACCGTTGCTTCGGGTGTGTTTGAGCGTGCTGCCGCGGTGGCATCTGATCTCAACGCGCAGCTTATCGCCACAGCTGCCACGCGCCCTGGTAGCTGCCTTGAGATTGGTGCCGGTCGTGGCACCAAGACCTATGTGATGATGTGCCAGGCTAAGCGTGCGGGCTATGAGCGTCAGCATACGGCGCTCGATCTGCATGATCGCAAGTGCGATCTGAATCTCGCTCGCCTGCATAAGGCCGGTATTCAGGGCGTTCGTACGGTTTCGGGTGATGCCTGCGAGCTTGATGAGGTGCTCACATCGTTTGATGCCATGCTTGGCGAGCCGGTTAAGTTCGACACGGTTTTTATCGATGCACCGTGCTCGGGCACCGGCACCATGCGCCGTCATCCCGAGATCCCGTGGCGCCTGACTGAAAAGGATGTGACGGTTGAGCTGCCCAAACTGCAGCTGACGATGCTCAAGGAAGCTGCCGCGCGCGTGGCTGCCGGCGGCGAGCTCATCTATGCGACGTGCTCGGTCTTCGACGAGGAGAACACACAGGTGGTGGACGCGTTCCTTGCTTCTCCCGAGGGTGCCGGCTTTAGCGTGGCGCCGCTTTCCGAAGCACAGATTCTGCAACTCCCCGAGTTCGATCAGGCCAAGAAGCTCGTATCAGTACGCCAAAACGATCGAGGCCTCTTCCAAAGCGTCCCCGTAAACGCCGATTCCTACGACGGCCACTTCTGCGCCAGACTGGTCCACAAGTAACTACTAAGTTGCGGTGAAATAGGGATTGAATATCGGCTTCTACCCGCCAAACAGTCCTTATTTCACCGCAACTCATAAGGAAACCTGGGTAGCAAAAGAAGCGGCCCCGCGATCGATGTCGGTCGCGGGGCTGTTTGGTTCCTAGTGGCTGTGCGGGCAGTTGGCGCAGCAGCCGCTTGTGGCGCTGGTGCTGGAGCCGCCGCTTCGCTGGTCGGTGTTGTAGAAACCGCTTCCCTCAAATTTAATGCCGCTGGCCGAGAACGTCTTGGCCGCCGGGGCACCGCAGCTGGGGCACACGACCTCGGGAGTCTCGGACATGGAATGCTCAACCTCAAACACGTTGCCGCAGCTCGAGCACTTGTAATCGTAGCGCGCCATAATACTTCCTTTTCAGCACAAAGCGGGCAGATTACTCTGCCCGCATAAATTCAAACGTCTGTAACTGTACCCTATATCGGGGGTTTTATCACGCTTCGCCCCAGAATCTATGGTTGTTGCGCAGGAGCTGTGCGGTTTTGTTCTCGGCGGCTGCAATGTCCGTCTCGTCAGCCTGCCAGGTCCAGTTGCCCGTGGCCACGCCCGGAACGTTCATGCGCGCGTCGTCGCCAAGCCCCAGGACATCCTGCAGCGGCATCATCACCAGGGGAGCGTCGCTTGCCAGTGCGTCGCTCATCAGCTTGGCCGCCAGCTCAACACCGCTCGGTTCATCGCCGCCCGCAAAGGAACGCGTGCACCAGCCGGCAAGCGTCGACGTATCGTGCGTCGAGGTGTACAGGATCTTGCCGGGCGTGGGATGCACGCCGCAACGAACGTCGTAGTCGCTAAACTCCAGCACGTCCATGCCGGGGAAACCACAGGTCGAGGCCATGGCGCGAACACCGGGCGTCAAATAGCCCAGGTCCTCGGCGATAAAGTTGAGCGGACCAAGCTCGTCGTAGGCGGTCTGGAACAGGTCCTTGCCCGGGCCCGCTAGCCAGCGACCGTCGGCGCATGCCTTGCCCGCGGGAATGCTGTAATAGCTGTGGAATCCCAGGAAGTGATCCAGACGCACGCGGTCGTAGAGCGAGAACGCGCGGCACAGGCGATCCATCCACCAGGTATAGCCGTTCTGCTTCATGTGGTCCCAGCGGAATGTCGGGTTGCCCCACACCTGGCCCTCGGGCGCAAAGTTGTCGGGTGGCGCGCCGGAAATCTCGATTGCTTTGCCGGTATCGGACAGCCAGAAGTTCTCGGGTTCGCTCCACGCGTCTGCCGAATCGTCGGACACGTACATAGGAATATCGCCGATGACCTCGATGCCCTTCTTGTGCGCATAGTTCATGAGCTCGCACCAAGCTAGGTCAAAGCGGTACTGCATGTACGCCTGAAGCTCGGCCTCGTTGTGGAAGCGCTTGTCGTCGATCAGATGCTCGTTGTAGCGCGCGACATCTGCCGGCCAATCGTGGCGCGACTCGCCCTCAAAGTACTTCTTAACGGCCATATAGACACAGTACTTCTCGAGCCAATCGGCATTGCGATGCTTAAACGCGGTGTACAGCGGATCGGCATCCTCGCCTCCGCGGGCCTTCCAGGTCTCAAAGTCGGCTGCCAGCTCCTCGTGGCTCTCGGGCAGCAGGTCGATATTGCCTGCAAAGGCCGAAGGACCGGCGTAAGGGGAGCGGAAGAAGTCCGTGGGGTTGACGGGGAGAACCTGCCAGTAGCGCATGCCCATGGCGGCCAGATGGTCGATAAAACGACGCGTGGGCGCGCCGATCGTACCCGGCTTGCCGTCGTCGGTCGGCACCGATGTGATATGGCACACAACACCCGCACCGTGATCGAGCGGCTCCTGCAGGCGCTGCTCGGCATGGTGATAGATGATCGACGAGCCCAGCGGGTACAGGTCGAGCGTGACCGTTCCGTTGTGGATCTCGCACTCGTGACCGCTGATCACATCGCTCGCGCATTCGCCGAGCGCCGGAATCGTCACCCGGTGTGAATTGCGCAGGCTGCGGTTGATGATGACGGTCGCGGACTCGCCGTCTTTACCGATACGGTTGTAGGCCAGCACCTCGTCATTGAGCGCGAAGGCCTTGATCTCACCGTCGATCATAAACGGCAGCGCGCGGCGCACAGCAGATGCGTTTTTGACGATCGCGAACGTATCGAAGTCGTGCAGGTTTTCCTTGGTCGGCATGGTGCGGCGATTGCCCGGATCGGTGAGACCCTCCAAGCCGTACTCGTCACCGTAATAGATTGAGGGAACGCCCGGGAACGTCATCTGCATGAGCGTCGCCAGCCAAAAGCGGCTCTTGGCCAGGCCCATGGAGTTCTCGTCCAGGCGCCATTTGCTGCGCTCACTCTCGGGCAGCTGCGACTCGTCGGGGCCACCGCCGAGCACCGAGATAATGCGCGGGCGGTCGTGGCTCGACAGCAGATTGAGCGCGCAGGATAATGCCTCGCGCGGGTAGTTCTCGCGCAGGGTCTCGATATCCTCGGCAGCTTGGTAGGCGTTTTTGTAGCCCATCAAAAAGCCGATGACCATGTCGCGGAAGGGGTAATCCATAGCAGAGTCCAGCTCGGAGCCCTGCAGGTAGCGACGCAGATGGCCGTAGCTGATCTTGTTGGAGGCGTCTTCCCAGACCTCGCCGAGCAGCAGCGCGTCGGGCTTTTCGGCAAGTACGGCCTTTTTGATCTCGGTCAGGAAATCGTCCGAAAGCTCGTCAGCCACATCCAGGCGCCAGCCGTGAGCGCCGGCGCGCAACCATTTACGAATGACGCCGTCCTTGCCCAGGAGCCGCTCGCGTACCAGTTCGGAGCTCTCATTGATGGCGGGCATATTGCCCACGCCCCACCAGCAGTCGTACGAGCCGTCCTCGTGGAAATAAAACGCATCGCGCCACGGAGAGTCCTCGCTCTGCCACGCGCCGACACCGGGATAGTTGCCATAGCGGTTGAAGTAGATCGAATCGTCGCCCGTGTGGTTGAACACACCGTCCAGAATGATGGAAATGCCCAGCCTCTCGGCCGCCTCGCACAGTTCAGTAAAGTCTTGCTCGGTGCCCAGAATCGGATCGATCTTGGTGTAATCGGCGGTGTCGTAGCGGTGGTTGCTCGCGGCTTCAAAAATGGGGTTGAGGTAGATGGCTGTAAAGCCCAGCTCGGCGATGCGAGGCAGGTCTTCCTGGATACCCTTGAGCGATCCGCCATAAAAGTCCCAGGTCTTGATGGAGCTGTCCTCGACGCGCTCGTACACAGGTGGCTCGTTCCAGTCCTCGACCATGCGGCGCTGAATGCCCTTACGCGGTTTTTCGACCTCGGCCAGCGTGCGCTCGCGCCAGTGCTCGTCGCGGGCGTAGCGGTCGGGGAAGATCTGGTACACCATGCCGCGCTCGTACCAGGTGGGGCGGTTCGCGCGGTGCTTGTAGACGGTAATCTGGAAGGACGGCACCTCGGCGTAGTCGTAGGTTACGCCTTCGCCGCCGGTGCGTCCCTGCGGTGCGCCCAAGCGGACCTCGGGCTGGCCTTCGATATTGCAGATAAAGCTGTACCAGATAAGACATGGTTCAGTGCACTTGAGTTCTACGCTAAATATGCCGTCGCCCTCGTGCGTCATGGGATACCGAGACTCACCGATCTCATCGACCCAGGTGCGCAGCGTAAGCGTTGCCTGCGCGGGATCGGCATCCTCCAGAATCACGGAGAGCGAAAGGGTAGTTCCTGTGGTCACAGCGCCAAACGGAGTGCGAAACTGCGGCAGACGGCTGTTGTGTATCAATCTCATAGTACGGTCCAGTTCAATAGAATCATGGCATGCTGGCCATGGGCTTTACGCACAGGATGTAAGTATATCTGTTGTACACAGGCTGTATAAACAACATCCGTTTACCATCGGCGAACGGTTGTCCTAGAAAATCGTTTTACCAACTACCTACAGAGAAGGGGCGCCCGGTTGGAGCGCCCCTTGCATAGGGTTTGATTAGGTTTTGGATCGTCTGTGGGCTAGCGGCGCTTGCGGGTGGCCGTTGCCTTGCGGACGGACGTCTTCTTGGTCGGAGCCTTTTCCTCGGCCGGAGTGGCGGGGGAGACCGGGGCCTCCTTGGTGGGCTCGGCCTTAGCCTCTGCCTTGGGAGCAGCAGCCTTGGTCGTGGCCTTTTTGGCTGTCGTTGTGGCGCGCTTGCGTGTGGTGGTCTTGGCGGCCGGCTTTGCCTCGGCAGCTGTCTCGGCCTTGGGCTCGACGTGCGTCTCCTCGACTTTGCCGGCCGGCTTCGCGGCTGCCTTCGGGGTCGTCTTCGCAGCGGTCTTCTTCGTAGCAGCCTTGGTCGTCGTCGACTTCGTAGCCATGGTCTTCTTGGCGGTCGTGGTCTTGGACGCAGCCGTCTTCTTGGCAGCGGCCTTGGCCGGAACCTTTGCCGCGGGCTTAGTCTCGGCGGCGGCCTCGTCCTTTACCTCGGGAGCAGCCTCGGCTTCGGCGGCCTTCTTGGCAGCGGCGGTCGTGCGCTTGCGCGTGGTCGTTGCCTTGGCAGCAGTCGTCTTTGCTGCGGTGGTCTTTGTTGCCGCCGCCTTGGTCGCTGTGGCCTTCTTGGCCGTCGTCTTGCGCGTCGTGGTCTTCTTGGCGGCAGGCTTCGCCGCGGGCTTAACCTCGGCCTCGGCAGCCGGCTTAGCCTCAGGCTCGGGAGCTGCCTCAACTGGCTTCTCCTCAGCAGCAGCGGGCGCCTCAACAACCGGCTCAGCCTTGGGCTCGGCCGCAGTCTTCTCAGCAACAACCTCAGGCTCGTCGACAACAGCCGCCGGCCTCTCAATCTCCGGATGCATAAAGAAGTACAAGTCCAGATACTTATCGGCCGAACGCGTCCAGCTAAAGTCCTGGCTCATGGCCTGCGTGACCAGCTGGTTCCAGGCGTCGCGGTTATCCCAGAACAGGCGCGCCGCGCGGAATACCGCATCGCCCATCTCGTCACCGTTAAAGTTACTAAACGAGAATCCGGTGCCCTCGCCGGTAAACTCGTTATACGGGATCACGGTGTCCTTCAGGCCACCGGTCTCGCGCACGATGGGCAGGGTGCCGTAGCGCATGGCGATGATCTGCGACAGGCCACAGGGCTCAAACTTCGAAGGCATCAGGAACATGTCGGCGGCAGCATACATGCGCTGTGACAGCGCCGGATCGAACTCGATGCGTGCGGCCATGGTGCCGGGGTACTTGTCCTGGAAATATCGCAGGCCGTCCTCGTAGTCGCGGTCGCCGGTGCCCAGCACCGCCACCTGCACACCGCCGGCCAGGATGCGGTCGAGCGCGTACATGACCAGGTCCATGCCCTTCTGGCGCGTCAGGCGCGTGACCATCACCATAAGCGGGCGGTCGTCGCGAACCTCGAGCCCCAGCTCTTCCTGCAGCTTGGCCTTGCACACGGCCTTGCCGGAACGGTCCTCGACGGTGTAGTTGGCGGCAATGCGCTTGTCGGTCGCCGGGTCAAAGCCCGCGACGTCGATGCCATTTAAAATGCCCTGCAGCGCGTACGAACGCTCGCGCAGAACGCCGTCCAGGCCCTCGCCAAACTCGGGCGTCTGGATCTCGTTGGCATAGGTGGGGCTCACCGTAGTGATGGCATCGGCATAGCGCAGGGCGCCCAGCATGTAGTTGATGCTGCAGGCGTCGCAACGCAGCTGCGAGGCGGCCGCCGGAATATGCGCCACACCCAGGATGTCCTCCATCACGGTGTCGCTAAACTGGCCCTGGAACGCCACGTTGTGGATCGAGAACACGGTCTTTACGCGGTCATACAGCGGTAAGCCCTGGTAGAACTCGCGCAAGAACACAGGCGCCAGCGCTGTCTGCCAGTCGTTGCAGTGCAGGATGTCGCACTCAAAGCCCTCGGGCAGGTGCTGCAGGCTCTCGGTGATGGCCTTGGAGAAGAACGCAAAGCGCTCGCCGTCGTCAAAGAAGCCGTACGGATAGTCGCGCGCAAAGTAGCGCTCGTTGTCGATGAACATATAGGTGACGCCGTCGTGCTCGAGCTTCTCGAGTCCGCAGTACTCATTGCGCCAGCCCAGGCTCACGTAAAAGTCGGAGAAGTGCTCCATCTGCGCCTTGTACTCGTCTTTGATGGTGGCGTACTTGGGCACCATCACGATGACTTCGGCGCCGGCGCGCACAAGCGCCGCAGGCAGCGAACCCGCCACGTCGCCCAGGCCACCGGTCTTTACAAACGGCGCGCACTCGGCCGAGGCAAACACGATCTGCATCTTTTTGCTGGAATCAGCCATATTGTCTCCCATGTTGCAATTCGAGAATAGCCGCCTGGCGCTAACCGGGCGGCTATTCTGCATGTTACGAGTGATGTTGCGGTGCCAACGTTAACGTACGATGGTGGTGTCGGAAGTTAACGGAGCCTTGCCCAGCACCAAGATGTTCTCGGGCGTGCCGCGAAGCTCGGTGTTGGTGGGAACCACGTTGTTCTTGTCCAGGATGGCGTTCTCAACGCGGGCGCCGCTCTTGATGATGCAGCTCTGGTTGATGATCGAGTTGGTCACCGAGGCGCCTTCCTCGACCACGACGCCGCGCGACAGGATCGAGTTGCGCACGGTGCCCTTGATGATGCAGCCGGCCGAGATGATCGAGTTGCAGGCGTGGCTGCCGGTCGCGTAGCGCGAAGGCGGCACGTCGTGAGCCTTGGTCAGGATCGGGAGCTCGGGGTCAAAGAGCTGGTCGGCCACGGTCTGGTCGAGCAGGTCCATGCTGCGGCGATACAGCGACTTCTCGCTAAACACGCCCACGACCTCGCCCTTGTACTCGTAGCTGCACACGTCGATGTTGCCAAAGTCGCCCTGGAGTGCCTCAAGCGGGTCCAGATAGTCGGCAGCCTGGTAGTGGTCGATGATCTCGAGCAGCGTCTCGCGGTTGACAATGCAGCAGTCCATAGAGGCGTTGTCGCCATACACGACGCCGGCGCTCACGCCCGTCAGGCGGCCGTTCTCGTTGATCTGCAGCTTGGTCTCGTCATCGACGTTGCGCGTGGCCTTGCAGTACACCACGGTCATCTGGGCGCCGGAGTTCTCGTGCGCGTCGATGATGGTGTTGAGGTCCATGTTAAAGATGATGTTGGTGCCCATCATCACGACATAGGGCTTGTCCGAGCGCTGGAACAACGTCTTGTTGGAGATGATGTCGCGCAGCAAGAAGCGCATGCCGCCCTTGGTGGTGCCATACGCATTACCGGGCACCATGAACAGACCGCCCTTCTTGCGGTCCAGGCCCCAGTCCTTGCCCGAGCCCACGTGGTCGATCAGGGAACGGTAGTTGCCCGGCATGACGACACCGACGGTCTTAATGCCGGCATTCATCATGTTGGACAGCGGGAAGTCGATCAGGCGGTAGCGGCCCAAAAACGGAACGGACGCGATGGGGCGGTCCTTGAGCAGCACGCTGCCGTAGGTCGAAGAGTAGTTAGCGGTGATATAACCGATGGCCTTGCGATTGATCATCGGATCATTCCCCCTTCCCGATAACGACGTCATTTCCAACGACGGCCGTATCCTTGGTGGTATCGACAGAGCCGAGCTTCACGCCCTCTTCGACCGTGGAGTTCTCGCCCAAAATTGCACGGCAGATGTGCGCGCCGCTCTTAACGTGCGCACCCGGCAGCAGCACGGAGTCCTCGACCACGGCGCGCTCCTCGATGATGACATCGGTCGAAAGGATCGAGTGGCGAGCGGTGCCGTAGATCTTGCAGCCGTTGGAGACCAGGCAGTCGTCCAGGCGACCATCCGGGCCAATGTAGTGCGGCGGACGCGTGGTGATGTTGGACATGATGGGGAAGTGCTTGTCAAACAGATCGAACTCGGGGTTGTTGCCCAGCAGGTCCATCGAGGTCTCGTGGAAGCTGGCGATGGTGCCGACGTCCTTCCAAAAGCCGTGGAACTCGTAGCTGTACAGGCGCTTGCCCTCGCCGAGCAGCTTGGGGATGATGTCCTTGCCAAAGTCGTGGCTCGAGCGCTGGTCCAGAGCGTCCTCCTCGAGCGCCTCGATCAGCACGTCGGCCGAGAAGATGTAGATGCCCATGGACGCGAGGTTCGAATCGGGCTTATCGGGCTTCTCGGTGAACTTGGTGATGCGGCCGTCCTCGGGGTCAGTGGTCAGGATGCCAAAGCGGCTAGCCTCCTCCCAAGGCACGGGCATAACGCTCACCGTGAGGTCGGCGTTGTTCTCAATGTGCGTCTTGAGCATCTTGCGGTAGTCCATGCGATACAGGTGATCGCCCGAAAGAATCAGGACGTACTTGGGGTCGTTGGCCTTGATGTAGTCCAGGTTCTGCGTAATGGCGTCGGCCGTGCCCGCATACCAGGCGCCGCCGGTCTGCGTCTCGTACGGCGGCAGGATCGACACGCCGCCGTCGCGGCTGTCCAGATCCCACGCCTCGCCGGAGCCCACATAGGCATGCAGCAGGTAGGGGCGATACTGCGTCAGAACGCCCACCGTGTCGATGCCCGAGTTGGAGCAGTTGGAGAGCGAAAAGTCGATAATGCGGAACTTGCCACCAAAGCTAACCGCCGGCTTGGCGATCTTTTGGGTGAGTGCCCCCAATCGGCTGCCCTGTCCTCCTGCGAGGAGCATCGCGATGCATTCTTTCTTACTCATCGATTTCTCCTTCTGTCATCGATGTTCCTAAACCCATTAGCGACGGGCGCGGCACTCGGTCGCGCCCGTCGAGTAATGCCGTGCTGGCATAAGGGAACTCGCGCGCCTTTAAGCGTGCCAGATCTCGTCGCGGTACTCGCGAATGGTGCGGTCGCTCGAGAACCAGCCCGAGGAGGCGGTGTTGAGCAGCGCCTTGCGGTTCCAGGTCTCCTGGTCGCCGTAGCTGCCGGTGAGCTTCTCCCACGCATCCACGTAGCTGCGGAAGTCTGCCATGACCAGGTCGGGGTCGTTGTTGTTCATAAGCTCGTTGTAAATGCTCTCGAAGTTGCCCGAAAGGCCCGCAAAGGTGTTGTCCTTGAGCTCGTCCATCACGCGGCCCAGACGCTCGCGGTCGCCGTTGAGGGTATCCCATGCAAAATAGCTGTTGGATGCCCAGAGCTGCTCGACCTCGGGAGCGGTCAGGCCAAAGATGGCCTCGTTCTCGCGACCGGCCAGGTCGGCAATCTCGATGTTGGCGCCGTCGAGAGTGCCCAGCGTAATGGCACCGTTCATCATGAGCTTCATGTTGGACGTGCCCGAGGCCTCCTTGCCGGCCGTGGAGATCTGCTCCGAGATCTCGGCGGCAGGGTAGATGAGCTGGGCGTTGCTCACGCGGAAGTTGGGGATAAAGCAGACCTTCATGACCTCGTTGACGCGGGCGTCGTTGTTGATGACCTCGGCGACGGAGTTAATGAGGCGGATGGTCTCCTTGGCAAAGGTGTAGCTCGAGGCAGCCTTGCCGCTAAAGATGAAGGTCGTCGGCGTCACGTGGAAGTTAGGATCGGCGATGCGACGGTTGTAGATGTCCATCACCTTCATGATGTTCATGAGCTGGCGCTTGTAGGCGTGGAAGCGCTTTACCTGAACATCGAAGACGGTGTTGGGGTCGATGACCAAACCGGTCTCGGCCTTAACGTAGACGGCCAGGCGCTCCTTGTTGGCGCGCTTGGAAGCACCCACGGCCTTCAGGAACTCGGTGTCGTTCTGGAAACTTTTAAGCTTCTCCAGCTCAAAGGCGTCCTTGAGCCAGCCGTCGCCAATGGCCTCGGTCACGAGCTTTGCGTAGGTGGGGTTGGCCTCGGCAAAGAAGCGACGGTGCGAGATGCCGTTGGTCTTGTTGTTGAACTTCTCGGGCGTCAGGGCATAGAAGTCCTTGAGCACGATGTTCTTGATGATGTCGGAGTGGATCTTGGCCACGCCGTTAACGCTATGGCTGCAGATCACGGACAGGTTGGCCATGCGAATCTCGCCGTCCCACAGGATGGCGGTCTGGCGCAGACGCTCCTGCCAGCCCTCCTGCGTGGTGTCGAACGACTCATGCCAACGACGGCTGATCTCGTCGATGATCTGGTACACGCGGGGGAGGAGCTTGGAGAACGTGCCGATGGGCCACTTCTCCAGAGCCTCGGGCAGGATGGTGTGGTTGGTGTAGCTCACGACCTGCGTCACAATGCTCCAGGCGTCATCCCACTCGAGCTTCTTCTCGTCGATGAGGATGCGCATGAGCTCGGGGCCGCACATGGCAGGGTGCGTGTCGTTGGTGTGGATGGCCACAAACTGCGGCAGCAGCTCCCAGTTAGCGCCGTGCTCCTTCTCAAAGGTGTCGAGCAGGCTGTAGATACCTGCCGATACAAACAGGTACTCCTGCTTCAGGCGCAGAAGACGGCCGTGCTCGCCGGCGTCATTGGGGTAGAGGATGGCGCTGATGGCCTCGGCCTCGGCGCGCTCGGCGTCTGCCAGGGCGTAGTCGCCGCGGTTGAAGGCCTCCAGATCGAAGTGCTCCTCGACCGGCTCGGCGGCCCATACACGCAGCTTGTTGACGGTCTCGCCGGCATAGCCCACGACGGGGATGTCATAAGGGACGGCCAGGATATCCTGCGTGTCCACCGTGCGGTAGAACGTGCGGCCGTTCTCCTCAAAGCCCTCGACGCGGCCACCAAACTTAATGGTCACGGCCTTGTCCTGACGACGGACCTCCCAAGGATAGCCGTGGGTGAGCCACTCGTCGGTGGCCTCGACCTGGCTGCCGTTGACAATCTCCTGTTTAAACAGGCCGTAGCGGTAGCGCATGCCGTTGCCGTAGCCGGCAATGCCCTCGGCTGCCATGGAATCCAGGAAGCATGCGGCCAGACGGCCCAGGCCACCGTTGCCCAGAGCCGGATCGGGCTCCTGGTTCTCGATGACGGACAGGTCGAAGCCCATGTCGTCAAGCGCCTCGGCGACCATGTCGCGCACGCCAAAGTTGAGCAGGTAGTTGTCGAGCAGGCGGCCGATCAAAAACTCGATCGAGAAGTAGTACACGCGCTTTTTGCCCTCGGCGGTGGCGCGGGCGTCACTCTTGGTGGCAACGGTGCGTGCCTTCTCGGCCACGAGCTTGGCCAGGGCGTTAAAGCGGTCGAGGTCGCTGGCGGCCTCGACGCTTTTGCCGCTAATGCTCATGACGGCATCGCGATAGAGCTCGGTAAACTCCTGCTTGTTGTCGAAGATCTTATTCATACGTTCCTTTCCCCCGGGGATGTTTCTCCCGGAACGGTTATGACTTGTATCCTACGCCCCCGCGGGGCGGGTGATTACAGCGGTAACGCCTTTGTTACGCTTTCTTGGCGGGAGCCTTAACAGCAGCTGCCTTGGCCTTGGTAGCGGCCTTTTTAGTGGCTGCCTTCTTAGCCGTGGAGGACTTGGCAGAAGCCTTGGCAGCGGGCTTGGCAGCCTTCGCCTTGGTCGGAGCCTTCTTAGCAGCCGCGGCCTTGGGCTTCACCGAGGACGCACGCTTGCGCGTTGCCTTCTTGGGAGCCTCGACCACGGGCGGTTTATAGCTACTGGGACCGCGGCGCTTAAGCACCACGCCAGCCAGACCGGGCACCTTAATCTCGATGGAGTCCATCTGCCCGTTCCAGGGATAGGGCTCGCTCGAGCAGGTGTAGGGCTCCTCGCCGGCATAGCCGCTGCCGCCAAACTCGGGACGGTCGGAATCAAAGATGACCTCCCAGTCACCCTCGCGCGGCACGCCCACGCGGAAGCTCTCGTAGCTCGCCGGGTCAAAATTGATCAGGATCACCAGGTCGTCATCGACGTCCTCGCCCTGACGCACAAAGCTCACGATGGACTGCTTGGAGTTGTCTGCGTCGATCCAAGTGAAGCCGTCGTCGGTGTAGCCGCGCTCGTACAGGGCGGGCTCGGCGGTGTAAAGGTGGTTAAGCGCCTTGATAAACGCCTGATGATGCCTGTGGGTCTCGTACTCCTCGGTCAGGAACCATTGGATGGACTCGTAGTAGCGCCACTCAATAAACTGGCCGATCTCGTTGCCCATAAAGTTGAGCTTGGCACCGGGGTGCGTCATCTGGTAGAAGGCCAGCGTGCGCAGGCCGGCAAACTGGCGCCACCAGTCGCCCGGCATGCGGCCGATCAGCGAGCACTTGCCGTGCACGACCTCGTCGTGGCTGAGCGGGCAAATAAAGTTCTCGGTAAAGGCATACATAATGGAGAACGTGAGCAGACCGTGGTTGCCGGGGCGCCACGGAAAATCAGTCTGCATGTAGTGCAGGGTGTCGTTCATCCAGCCCATGTCCCACTTGTAGTGGAAGCCCAGACCGCCGTCCTGCGGCGGATAGGTCACGAGCGGCCACGCGGTGGACTCCTCGGCCATCATCATCACGTCGGGGTGGTGAGCCTCCACGGCGCAGTTGACCTGGCGGATAAACGCGCTGGCGTCCAGGTCCTCCTCAGTACCGTACTTGTTGAACTTCTTTTGGCCCGGATCGTCGATGCCAAAGTTCAGATACAGCATGCTGGACACGCCGTCCATGCGAATGCCGTCCACGTGGAAGTTCTCGAGCCAATACAGCACGTTAGAGACCAGGAAGGAGCGGACCTCGCCGCGGGCGAAGTCAAACTTGTGCGTGCCCCAGTTGGGGTGAATCTCGTGCTCAAACAGCATGTGGCCGTTAAAGGTGGCAAGGCCGTGGGAGTCGGCGCAAAAACCGCCGGGTACCCAGTCCATGATCACACCGATGCCCGCCTCGTGGCACGCATCGATAAAGTGCATGAGCTGCTGCGGGTTGCCGTAGCGCGACGTGGCGGCATAGTAGCCGGTCGTCTGGTAGCCCCAGGAGCCGTCGAAGGGATGCTCCATAAGCGGCATGACCTCGATATGCGTGTAGCCCATGTCGCGCACGTAGTCAACGAGCTCCACCGACAGGTCGTCGTAGGTGTAAAACTCACCGCGTTGCGCGGGGAAGGGATCCATGGGACCTGGGTAGTTGCCGTACTCGTCCGGCTCGCCCTGCGGCGCGTCGCCGTGGCGCTTCCACGAGCCAATATGCACCTCGTAGATGTTGAGCGGCTGCGACATGTGGTTGTGGCCGGCACGGCGCTTGAGCCACGCGGCATCGTTCCACTTATAGCCATCGAGGGTCCACAGCACGCTGGCGGTACCCGGAGGGCACTCGGCCTTAATGGCATACGGATCGGCCTTGTAGAGCTTTTCGCCCTCGTTGGTCTCGATGAGATATTTATAGAGCTGGCCCTGCTCGGCGCCAGGAATAAAGCCTTCCCAGATAGCGCTCGTATGCACGGGCACCAGCGGGTTGGCTTCCTCATCCCAGTCGTTAAATTCGCCAATGACATGGACACTCTTTACGTCGGGCGCCCAAACGCAAAAGCGCCAGCCGCGCGTGCGCTGCTGCGTGTCGGGATGCGCGCCCATCTTTTCCCAGCTGCGCTCCCACGTGCCGATGCCAAACAGATAGACATCGTCCTTGGTGAGCTCC
This sequence comes from Collinsella aerofaciens, assembly GCF_032584215.1. Taxonomy (GTDB): domain Bacteria; phylum Actinomycetota; class Coriobacteriia; order Coriobacteriales; family Coriobacteriaceae; genus Collinsella. The sequence goes on from NZ_JAWHPN010000011.1 coordinate 51,765, forward strand.
GGTGCGTGCGGAGCCGGTTTGCGGGTTGCGGGCTTTTTAGCCGTTGGCTTTAGCTTTGTATCGCTCACGTTTGATCCCATCATGACGCGGCAGCGTGTTGCCTTGGTGACTAGATGCGAAAGGTCCAAGGCTGCACGAATCGAAGGGACGGCGAAGTTTCTGTGATTCGTTCCACCTCGCGTGCTCGGTGGAACTTTCGGCAGAAACTACGATAACACCTGTGCGTTAGTTTTATGGACGAAAGCGGATTTGCGGGGGCGTTTAATCGGTAAGCGACATGTTTATACCACTGGCAGAATTACCGTGGTAAAACTCTTGACAGTTTTATCAATTTGGGTTTCAAAATTGTCTATCTGACGTTTGGTAAAACGTTTTTAGCAGGATGTTTACCATTTTATATCGAAAGGTTCGTTTATGCCCCATTCCGCCACTCCCAAGGTTGCTTTTATTTTCGATTGCGATGGCACGCTGGTTAACAGCACCCCCGTTTGGGCTTATGCTCAGCCCGAGTTATTGCACCGCCGCGGGATTGACGTAACCGTGAATGACTTTGCCCAATTTGAGCACCTGTCACTGGAGGACGAGTGCCAGGCCTACCACGACACGTGGGGCATTGGCGCGAATGGCGAGGAGCTCTACCGTGAGCTGAGCGACATCCTGATCGATGGGTACTCCAAGGTGCCGCCGCGCGAGGGGCTTCTGGCGTTCCTGGAGCAGGCGAAGGCGGCGGGCATTGCCATGTGCGTTGCCACGTCCACGCCGGCCGAGCTGGTGCAGTCCGCCCTTGCTGGCGCCGGGCTCGATGCCTACATGGAGTTTGTTACCACCACGGGCGAGGCCGGGCGCTCCAAGCGGTTCCCTGATGTGTACGAGCTGGCGCTGCGTCGACTGGAGGAGCGCCATGGGCACAAGTTTGAGCGCTCGTGGGTGTTTGAGGACGCCGTCTTTGGCCTTAAGAGCTCTGGGGGCGCCGGCTTTAAGCGCGTGGGCATCTATGACCCGCACGGCCGCATGAAGCGCGACGATGTGCGCGACAACTGCGATATCTTTATCGACAGCTATGAGGAGCTTGACCTGGCCCACGTGCTTTCGTTTGAGGGATAGGCGAGGACTGTGGCTTGCAAAGTACTTGTAGTCTGCGGCTCACCGGTGGTGGCGAGCGTGGATCTGTTGCGTAGGCTAGCGGGGGAGTGCGATCACGTTGTCGCCGTGGACCGCGGCCTTGATGCCCTTTTGGGTGCCGCTCTGGGCTGCGACGTGTATGTGGGGGATGCCGACACGGTGAGCGACGCGGGTCGCGCGCTGGTCGATGCCGCCACCGACTTTGAAGTTGAGCGCCACGACCCGTACAAGGACTATACCGATCTGGCGCTGGCGCTCGATTCCGTCCGCCGTCGCTGGCCGGGTGCCGAAGTGGTTGCGACCTGCGCCACCGGCGGCCGCCCGGACATGGCGCTTTCCGTACTGGGCTTGCTCGCAGGCTACGAGGATGCCCCAGTCTGGATTGCCGAGGACGAGACCACGGCCCGCATCCTGCACGAAGGCGAATCCTGGACCATCGAGGGTGTCGAGGGCAAGACGTTCTCCATCATCGCCATTGCCCCCAACACCGTGGTAAGCGAACACGGCCTAGAATGGGAGCTAGACCACAGCTCCCTGGGCCTGTTGGCCGACACCGGCATCTCTAATGTCGTTAGAAAAACGGCCAAGATCCAAGTTCACACCGGCACCGCCATCGCTTACCTATATCATTAGGCATTTAGAGTCTGACCAAAAAAGTCCTTGCACGTCGCGCCAACTTCCCCTATAGTATTACTTCGTCACGGGGGCGTAGCTCAGCTGGGAGAGCGCTTGACTGGCAGTCAAGAGGTCAGGGGTTCGATTCCCCTCGTCTCCACCATCGTGAATGCAAAGGCCTTCGGAATTCTGAAGGCCTTTTTTCATGTCAAAACACCATGCGCTACAAACCCCACCTACGCAACAAAAAGTTGCACAAATTTTTTCCCATTTCTGTACACAGTTTGTTAGCCAAACGCGATTATCAGTGTAGATCGCCGTTCCATTTGGGCTTCAGGAACGCCTCTAATCACCGCTAGCGTCCCAATAACCTGCGCCAACGTGAACAAGTTCCCAAAACAACCCCCTTTAGCACGTCAAATGAGCGATATGTTGTCCAACGCAGCCCAAATCAGTTTCGCTAACAGCTTGTGCTAGTATACGTAACGTTACATGAGTTCAACTGTGCTCACGGCTCTAATAGGCCACATAGCACGGGGTTGATCAGCATCCGGTCGTAACGGCGGTGTTAGAAAAACCACGAGCTCCAATATCGATTGTCATGCGCGATTTTGCACTTGCTTTTATGGCTACTTTTAAGTTTGCATTAGATGGTGCAATGAATTGCCACGGCAACCCACAGCAGTTCTGCAGCTGACTGCGTGCGGTCCAGTTTTGTACCCGCTTGACTGGCTCGCACGCAGTCAGCTGGGGATGCGGTCTTTTTGCGATACACGTCCGCGTCTCTAGTAACTGCACTTATACATACCGTTCACGGTGGGGCAGAGCCACGTGCTTGTCTAACTGGGCTCAGGGTTTGAATATGGAGCGCCTTCGCGCACAAGCGCCCTGGCGAAGCCATACCCAAACCCCGTGAGCCACATGTAAGACAGCAAGGGGGTGGTGCTCGTGTGGTATGTGATCCAGGTCATTAACGGTCGCGAAGACGTAATGCGCGAGCGCATCGAGCGCATGGTGCCGGCTGGCGTCATGCAGGAGCTCTTTTATCCCCAATATCAAACCGAGATCAAGCTACACCACGAATGGGTCAGCACGACCAAGCCGCTCTTTCCCGGTTATCTCATTTGCGATACGGCGGATCCGCGCACCGTGCAACAGTATTTGCTGCGCATGGACGACTTTGCCCGGGTGCTTTCCCAGGACGGTCGGTTTGTGCCGCTGGCAAAAGAAGAGACCCAGCTCATTGGCAGTTTTACCAATAGGGGAGACCGCGTGGTGCCCATGAGCGAGGCTCTAAAGGATGGAGACCAGGTCGTAGTAACGGCAGGCCCGCTGCTGGGGCACGAGGCCCTTATCAAAACCATTAACAGACGCAAGAGCACTGCCTTTTTGGAGCTCGACTTGTGCGGCCGACGCGTAACCACCCGCGTTGGCCTTGCGGTGCTTTCAAAAGAGCAGCGCGTTATGCGCAATCACAGAAGAGCGATCGCCTAGCTGCAAGCTCGCAAGCGGACAACCGAAGGCAAAAAGTATCGGGGAAGGAGCTCATGGAGCCTACGATGATGACCATGGCACAGGGCGCGCGGGAGACGCGCACGGCCGCCACGGCGAATTCCGTCACTGCCGCAGCCGGTGCTGCGGGGGATTACCTTACAAACGAAGAAGCGTACAAGATGCTGCGCGGTGCCAACTCCGGCGTGAAGCCCGAGCTTGGGCACAGGCTCTACCGCGTTGTTAAGCGTACGGTGGACATTGTCGCCGCCGGCGGAGCCCTGGTGTTGCTCTTTATTCCCGGGGTAATTCTGAGCGTGGTCATTTGCATAAAGAGCCCGGGCGCCAGCCCCCTATATTCACAGTGGCGCGTGGGCCGCGTGCGCAAAGACGGCACGTTCTACCTGTTTAAGATCTACAAGTTCCGCAGCATGGTTCCCAACGCAGACCAAATGCTCAAGGACTTGCAGGCCCAAAACGAGGCCACTGGCCCCATGTTTAAAATGAAGCACGACCCGCGCATTATTCCCGGTGTGGGTAACTTCATTCGCAAGCACAGCATCGACGAGCTGCCCCAGCTCATCAACGTGTTCTTGGGCCAAATGAACCTCATTGGCCCGCGCCCCGGCCTGCCGCGCGAGGTTGCCCTGTACAGCGAGCACGACATGAAGCGCCTGGCGGTAAAACCCGGCTGCAGCGGTCCTTGGCAGGTAATGGGCCGCAGCTACCTGGGCTTCAACGAAATGGTTGAGCTGGATCTTCGCTATATAGAGAATCGCAGCCTGCGCCAGGACCTGCGGTTGATATTCGGCACGCTGAAGACGATGTTCTCTGGGGAAGGTGCCGTGTAGCATGCGCATCGCCATGATAGGCCAAAAGAGAACGGGTTCGCGCGAGGGCGGCGTAGAAGTGGTGGTAGGCGAGCTTGCTCGCCGTATGGCAGACCTTGGTCACCAAGTAACCTGCTACGACCGTATGGGCGAAGGAGCTCCTTCCGAGCCCTACGAGAAGGATGGTTACCGCATCGTTCCCGTAAAGGCTCTGGACATCAAGGGGCTCTCTGCGCTCACGAGCAGCTTTGCCGCAACAAGGGCCGCCATCAAAGACGGGGCAGACGTAATTCACTATCACGCAGAGGGGCCGTGTGTCCCCCTTCGTTTTGCGCGTTCCGCGGACATCAGGACCGTGGCAACGATCCACGGCCTGGACTGGCAGCGTGCAAAATGGGGCGGCTTGGCTTCCAAGTACATCAAGTTCGGTGAGGCGACGGCGGCCAAGTGCGCGGATGCGCTCATCGTGCTTTCCCGGGGCAATCAGGAGTACTTCAAGGAGGCTTACGGCCGCGAGGCTACGCTCATTCCCAACGGCATCACTCCCGAGGCGGATCTTCCCGCGAAGGAGATCTCCGAGCGCTTGGGGCTCACCCAGGGCTCCTATGTCCTCTACCTCGGTCGCATTGTGCCCGAGAAGCGACCGGAACTGTTGGTGGAGGCGTACAAGCAGGTAAAGACGGATAAGCGCCTGGTTATCGCGGGCGACTCCTCCGATACGGACGACTACGCCGTGGCGCTCAAAGAGGCTGCCGCGTCCGACCCCCGCGCGCTCTTTACCGGCCACGTTGAGGGCAACCTGCTCTCCGAGCTGTACTCCAACGCGTATTGCTACGCGCTCCCCTCCGACGTTGAGGGCCTGCCCATGAGCTTGCTGGAGGCCATGTCTCACGGTGCGGCATGCGTTACCTCGGATATTCCCGAGTGCGCGGATGTTCTGCAGGGTTGCGGGCTCACGTTCCCACACGGAGACGCGGGGGCGCTGCGCGACGTGCTTGAAGGCCTGATAGCGGATTCTGCCCAAGCGGAGAGGCTGGGCGCCATGGCACGTGACCGCGCGATTAATGGCTATGACTGGAACAGCGTCGTCCAAAGGACGCTTGCTTTGTATGAGGGTGTTGCGTAATGAAGATCCTTCTTGTAAATAAGTTTCATTGGCGCAAGGGTGGAAGCGAGACGTACTACTTTGCTCTTGCCGATGGTCTTCGCGCTCTTGGGCATGAAGTTGCCTTCTTCAGCATGGAGGATGAGCGTAATGAGCCGACTGAGTGGTCGCGTTACTTTGTAACGAATCGCGACTATAACGGACCGAGCTCTATTGTCGATAAGGCGAAGGCCGCGCAGGCACTTGTGTATTCCAAAGAGGCGCGCGAGAAGTTCGATGCGCTGTGCCGTGAATTCCAGCCCGATGTAATCCATCTCAATCTCACTCATAGGCAGATTACGTTTTCCATCTTGGACGCTCCTTGGCTAAAGCAGCATCCAACGCCGGTTGTGTATACCTCGCACGACTTGATTCTTGCTTGCCCGAGCTATCTTATGCTTGATTCCGAGGGCAACGTTTGCGATTCGTGTCTCGGGGGTCATTTTGGCAATTGCCTTAAGAAGAAGTGCGTAAAGGGTTCGATCGCAAAAAGCGCGTTAGCGGTGGCTGAGGCGGAGTGGCTTAAACGGCACAAAACCTATTCACGTCTCGATCGCATCATCTGCCCGAGTGAGTTCATGCGGAACAAGTTTATTGAAGCGGGGCTTCCCGAGCGTCAGCTTGTCCTCATGCGGAATTTCCTGAATCCCGATTCGATGTCACGGGAAGTTGCCAACCAAAATAATGAAGATCCCTACATGCTGTATCTGGGACGCCTTTCTCGCGAGAAAGGCGTGTTAACGCTCGTGCATGCTTTTGAGAAGGCGGCACCGGTGATCCCTGATTGGCGTCTTGTTATTGCAGGCGATGGCCCTGAATGTGATGCTGTGAAGGTCAAAGTTTCCGCAATGCCAAACGAAATAAGCTCGAGGATTGAGCTGGTTGGATATAAAACCGGTGACGCCCTGCGCGGACTTGTGAATCGAGCCACTCTGGCGGCTGCGCCGTCAGAGTGGCTCGAGAACGCGCCATATGCGGTTCTCGAGGCACTCGCCGCGGGCAAGCCCGTTATCGGTACGAACATGGGCGGAATACCCGAGCTGGTACGTGAGGGTGAAACGGGCTTCCTGGCTGAAGCCCACGATGAGGCAGGACTCGCAGATGCAATCCGTAGGGGTGCGGCGGTGGCCGCCGATCCTGCGGCTTACGCCGCGATGAGCGCGCATTGCCGTTCATTCGTGGCAGAGAACTGTAATCAAGAGAAATACATCCGGAATCTCGTCTCCCTGTATCAAGAACTAATTGACCGGAAGGTGGTGGCCTAACCCATGGCCGAGAAGAAACTCAACGGAACCGTAATCGTAACGTACCGCTGCAACGCGCGCTGCACCATGTGCAACCGCTACAAGGCTCCCAGCCGTCCGGAGGAGGAGCTCTCCCTCGACGTGATCAAGAAGCTCCCGCGCATGTACTTCACCAACATCACCGGTGGCGAGCCCTTCATCAGGACCGACCTTGCGGATATCGTGCGCGAGCTGTACAAGAAGTCCGACCGCATCGTCATCTCCACCAACGGCTTCTTCACCGACCGCATCATCGCCCTTGCCGAGGAATTCCCCCAGGTGGGAATCCGCATCTCCATCGAGGGTCTGCAGCAGACCAACGATGAGATCCGCGGTCTCCAGAACGGCTTCAACCGCGGCTACGAGACGCTCAAGAAGCTCGTGGAAATGAAGCACCCGGACGTGGGCTTTGGCATGACGGTGCAGGATCGCAACGCTGCGGACTTGGTGCCGCTGTACAAGCTTTCCGACGAGCTCGGCATGGAGTTCGCCACCGCCAGCCTGCACAACAGCTTCTACTTTGTCGAGGCGAAGAACATCATCAAGGACCGTCCCATGGTGGCCCAGAACTTCGAGGACCTGGTAAACGAGCTCCTCAAGTCCAACGAGCCCAAGAAGTGGTTCCGCGCGTACTTCAACATGGGCCTCATCAACTACATCTATGGGCAGAAGCGCCTGCTCCCGTGCGATATGGCGTTCGACACGTTCTTCATCGACCCCTACGGCGACGTCATGCCCTGCAACGGCACCAAGGAGAAGCTCGTTATGGGCAACCTTAACGACGAGTCTTGGGATGAGCTGTGGGAGAGCGCCCAGGCCGAGAAAGTGCGCGGCTGCGTGCGCCACTGCGACCGCAACTGCTGGATGATCGGCTCCGTGTCTCCTGCCATGCACAAGTACATCTGGAAACCCGCGTCGTGGGTGCTGGCGCACAAGCTCAAGCCCGGCAAGAAGTTCGACATGCACGAGCTCCCCATCGTGCGCGACTACGAGTCGGGCAAGGTGACGAAGGAGGAGCTGGACGCTCTTTCCACCTGCGACATGCACGCCACGATCAACGACGGCCTTTCCGACGCAAGCCGAGCCGACGCGCACGTGTACGAGACTGAGGAGGCGCTGTAGTGCAGCCGGGTGGAAAAATCGAATGCAAAAATTCAGAAATAGCGGTTGCTCGATATCAATCGGAGGAAACACGTGAAAGTATCCTGCATAACCAGGCACGCAATCTCTAATTATGGCTCCCTGCTCCAGGCATATGCGACACAACGAGCGGTAGAGAGCTTGGGGCATGAGTTCGAGATTATGGACTATGTACCTGCTTGTGAGGACGTATCCCAGCAGGTGAGGACGCTTCTTTTGACAAAGCCGTCCTGGAACGGGAACCCGTTGAAGAAGTCTGTCTACAGACTTCTGATGGAGCCTGAGACAAGGGTGGCGGGCAAGCGGTTTGCGCGTGAGCGTTCCCAGCTGCTTAAGATGAGCCCTCACTATGCATCCCTGGAGGAGCTGAAGGCTAATCCGCCCAAGGCCGATGTCTATATGACTGGAAGCGATCAGGTGTGGGGTCCCATCAGCTCGGGCGCATACGACCTGTCATACGCGCTTGAGTTTGCTCCCGAGGGCGCAAGGCGCATCTCATATGCGGCGAGCTTTGGTAAGAAGAATATCCCGGATAGCGTGCGCCCCAGGTTTCTCGAGGACCTTCGAGCATATGAGGCCGTGTTCGTACGCGAGGATGCCGCGCGCGAGCAGCTTGCCTCGTGGGGCATAGAGGCCGGACAGGTTGTCGATCCCACGCTGCTGCTTGATGGCGAGGCGTGGAGAAGGATGGCGGCACCTGCCCCGAAGGGCGAGTACATCCTCGTCTACCAGATTCACAGCGACCCGACGGTGGGGCAGTACGCCGTGAAGGTTGCCAAAAAGCTTGGCTTGCCCCTGATACGGATCTCCGCAAGCCTGCACCAGGCCTCACGCGAGGGCAAGTTCAAGTGGCTGCCGACGCTTGCTGAGTTTCTCTCGTATGTCGACAACGCAGCATGCCTAGTCACGGACTCGTTCCACGGTACGGCTTTTGCCATAAATCTCAATACGCCGCTGGTAGAAGTGCTGCCCAAGAACGGAACCTCGAGCAGGAACGTGAGTATTCTGCGACTCACGGACCTCACGGACAGAGTGCTTCAGAATCTAGATGATGTCGAGTTAGCATCCAAGCAGATTGACTTTGGTCGGGTCAACGATGTGATGGGTGCGGAGAGGGAGAAGTCCCTAGCGCAGCTCAAGAGCATGATTGAGGAGTAGGGCATTGTCAAACGTTGGCACTAGGACGGTATGCAAGAAGGATATGTGCGCTGGCTGTATGGCCTGCGTCGATTCATGCCGACATGGAGCGATTGCCATTGAGGATACGATTGAGGCGTATAACGCCCGTATTGATCCTACAAGGTGCGTGGGATGTGGACTGTGCGAGAAAACGTGTCCCCAGATGGTATCCCCATCTTCGTTGCGTCCTCTCGAGTGGCTACAGGGGTGGGCGAAAGATACATCGCTCAGAATGTCATCTTCGTCCGGGGGTCTGGCTACGGCCATCTCGGAGGCGTTTGTGGCGTCAAATGGATTAGTGTGTTCATGTGCACAGGAGGGCGGTGAGTTCCGGTTCCACCTCACTTCTGATGCGGATTACTTGAGGAGGGCCCAAGGCTCCAAATACGTCAAAAGCAATCCGCTTGGTGCGTACCGCGAGGTTAGGGAGGCCCTGCAAGGTGGTCAAAGGGTTCTCTTTATCGGTCTTCCTTGTCAGGTTGCTGCGATGCGTAACTTCGTTGGAAGCCGTTTAGCCGATTCCCTTTACACCATCGACCTTATCTGTCATGGTTCACCGTCCCCCAAGGTCCTGAGCCGATTCTTGGAAGAGACAGGTAACAACCTGTCTAATGAGCTGATACTGGACTTTCGAAAGAAAGTCCAGTTTCAGCTCCGCTATCGCGGAGCTGAAACTGTGGGTAGGACGGGTGTCCGCGATCGCTACTCGATTGCTTTCCTCTCGGGTTTACCGTATACGGAAGGCTGCTACTCCTGCCGCTACGCCAAGGGTGATCGTGTCTCCGATATTACGCTTGGCGATTCATGGGGTAGCGAGCTTTCTGATGAGGTCGCGAACGGGATATCCCTCGCACTTGTGCAGACAGACAAGGGTCGAGAACTGTTAGAAATGACGGACCTTGAGCTTTTGCCGGTTGATCCTGGTCTAGCTGTGGCCAACAATGAACAGCTTCAACGTCCTTCGACGAAGCCTATAGAAAGAAATACCTTTATGGACGGCTTTCGTAACGGGGTACGGGTTAACCGACTCGTTCTCAGGGCGAGGCCAAAAGACTGCGCCAAGTACTTGGTCAAGGATATACTGCTTGCACTGGGTTTGCTCAGGGGTTAACACATCGAGAGCGTTTGCTTTAGGCATTAATGATAAGGTAATCCATATGTTGAGTAATTCCAAGGTGCCAAAGTGCGTCGTATTAATGGCGTCATACAACGGCATCCCATTTATTTCAGAACAAATTGACAGCATTCTCTCGCAGGCTGAAGTTGACGTACGTCTTTTTGTCCGTGATGACGGGTCATCTGATGGTACTCGTGATCTTCTGCAGCGCTATGCAGATGAGGGCAGTCTGACTTTGTTAACAGGAGAAAACCTAGGACCTGCTTTAGGGTTTTTGACGTTGTTGCGGAATGCTCCCGAAGCTGATTACTATGCGTTTTCCGACCAAGATGATATTTGGGATAGCGATAAACTGATAACTGCGATTAAACAGCTTAAGAAGCAGGAGAATTTGGCTCTTTATCATTGCAATTCAAGACTTGTAGATTCAGCTGGTAATGAGATGGGCCGGTTAACCTATGGGCAACAAAGGTGCATATCTTATCGAGATAACGACCCTCTCAACCAGCTTTGCATTGGGTCACCTATGGGATGTACGCAAGTATTTGATAGGCGTATTTGGGAAGTTGTTTGCTTGCATGAGCTGCCCCATCCCGTCATCATGCATGATAAGCTGATAGCTAATCTATGCGTGCTGCTGGGTTATCGGATTGTTTTCGATGCTTCTCCTCATATGGGATATCGCCAGCATGGTCGTAATGTGGTCGGTGTGAGTACCGATTTACCATCTAAAGTGATTGAGAAAATCAATAGTTTTTGTCATCCGCGAGAGATTACTCTTGCAAAGCAAGTTACTGGACTTCTTTCAACTTATTCCGACTGCATTCTTCCTCCAGAGCGTGCTCTTGGAGAGTTGGTATCGAAAATGGACGCTTCTTTCATGGCTAGGTGCAGGGTTTCTTTCTCTTCGAGGCTGAATTTCGGCAGTCTACAAGAGGGCCTTTTCAATAGATCTCTCCTCTTGTTTGGGAAGCGATGATATGAGTAAAAGCATCCCCAAACCGCACAATAGTGGCTACGTCCTAGCGCTTGCCTTTTGCGACTATCTCAAGGACAAGACCGGCACCCCAAAGGCTATTATGGCGAGTCAGCAGGCCATGGCGTCGCACGGCATAAGTTACGTCTATCTCCACTCGGTTAAGAAGACCCTGTTCAGGGACGACCAGATGCTATTTTGCGAATTCGGGGTTACGGTCGACGGGGTGGAGGCTGGTGTTTTCAGTATTGCCCAGGTGTGCGAGGCCCTTTGCAGCTGGCAAAAAAGCGGCTTCAGCCTTCTTGAGCTTCATATCCACCACCTTCTGTACGTGAGCCTTGAGAAAGTCTCCGAACTGCTAAAAGTTACAGGCAAAACACCGGTCAGGGCCTTTCTCCACGACTATTACCTGTGTTGTACAAGCTATAACCTCCAAAATAGGAGCGGCTTTTGTGACAGCTCAAGGCTCGGCGACGCTCCCTGCGAGAAATGCCCCCACTTCAGTAACAGCCTTCGTGTGGAGTCGAAGATCCAAGGGCTGTTTGACTCCATCAAAAATCTCCGTTTTGTTGCACCTTCGACCTATACGAAGAATCGGTTTCTCTCATTCAGGCCCCAATACGAGGGCCTTGTTGATGTAATACCGCACCAAAAGCTGCTTGGAGAGTATCTGGGCAACAGACGTCCTCTGAACGCAGGGGAGCGCATCAGGGTTGCCTTTCTGGGGATGCCGAGGAAGACAAAGGGCTGGGAGACCTGGCTTCGCCTCGTATCTGCGGTCGATGAACAAGAGTACGAGTTCTTCGTCTTCAACAGCTCGAACGATATGTATCCAGGGATGAACAAGCGGTTTGTCGAATTTGATGAGAAGCACCCAAATGCCATGACCGACTCTCTCAGGGAGTGCGAGATTGCCATCGTTGTCATGTGGCCATCTTGCCCAGAGACCTATAGTTACACCTGTATGGAATCTTACTCCGCAAACGCTTATACGATTTCGAGTGCATGTGCAGGCAATGTCGCCGACTTTGTCGTTGAGCATGGGTCCGGTTTGGTGCTGAATAACGAGGAGGAGCTAATCGGGCTGTTTAGGGATAAGAGCCGGCTTATCAGGGAGGTCAATCGTTTCAGGAGCGGAAAGCCTGGTCCGCTCGATCTTGTCGATTCAGATGAGATCGTAGACCTGCTTCCATGCTCCTCGGTAGGTCTCAACACGGGAGTTCACATGCACACGAGGCTGATTGAACGTGTGCTGCTGGAGGTACTCAATGCAAGATCATAGGCATGCGAGGCTCGTTATAAATAAAGCGGAGGAGCGGGCTGGTCGAAGAGGTCGTTGGTATCTCCCTAATAAGCAAGGCGTTCTAACCGTTTGCATGGGTGACCTGGCGGATGCGACGATCGTTATAGGTATCTTGGCGCAGGTTTTCTTCCTTGAGTACTATGGTCTGGGGCGATACCTCAACTGGGTAATTACCGGCATGATTTGCGTGAGGGCGCTCTTCTCCGGATGGAAATATAGCGGTAGAGCGCTACTACTTGGGCTGATTACCGTTGCAGGGTGGCTGTCTGGTGCCCTCTTGGGTGGCAATATGGAAACGTTTAGGGCGAATATTTTGCTGCTCCTCTACCCGTTTGTCTATACGCTTTACTTCTTTCTTTTGGTCACTAACAAGAGGGATTTTCTTCTTGGACTCTTTGATGCAGGTTTTCCGGTCTTCAACGCCATATTGCTTCTCAATATGGCGATCATGTTTATCCAGTACTCTACCCATGGGATGATCGCTGCGACAACGAACGACATCAGTTACTTCGAGGACAATATCTCCGGCCTGTTCTCTTATGCGTCCGTCCATGCGGTGGCCCTTTACACTTCATTCGTCGTGCTCTACAACTTCGTCTGGATTAGGAGGCTTCGGGGTCCTCTCTGGCCATCCCTTGCCATCGCTTACAACGTCTGCCTTATCGTCCTGTCCTTCTATCTTGCGACACTCAACGATAATAAGGCGCTCTTCATAATCCTTCCTCTCGTTTTAGTGATGTTCTGGCTTATTTCAGTCATGAGAGGAGAAGCGGATGTTTCGGGTCCCTTCTTTTGGCTTGTCGCCTTGTATTTTATCCTGACAATTGCATACGCCTTGGTGCCTGCGTTCCAGATCCTCGTGGATACGCAAGTGTTTGGTCTGTTCGATATGGTTGGCAGTTCAGCTTCCGTCGGTACTGCTGCCGACGGCAGTAACGAGAGGATTGCTATCATCGGCTTCGCTCTCTTGAGACCGGCTACATGGAGTCTCGGAGAGGGTCTTGGAGCCTCAAGCTTCTACGCGTCCGGGTTCATGTCGTTTAACCACTTTGGTCAAGCGGATATGGGGTCTTTCTTGATTCTCATGGGGGTTTGGGAGACGGCAGCGTATGTAGCGTTTTTCCACTCCGTGGTTAGTGAGTTTATGGAGCAGGAAAAAGGATCTAATGGCCGGATTGTTCGTTTGCTCCTTTTGCTAACAATTCTTATTACCTTTCTGTATACGCAGTGCTTTACAAGGGTGAACTGCTGCTTGTGCCTACTGCTGCTCTGTGGAGCGCTGGCTTGGTCGTGGAATTCCTCGGCTGCAGACTATTTGATTATTGATAGAGACGAAGAACAGGTTTGAACATGAAAATAGGCATTTCCACATTTACGCATGGGGACAACTATGGGCAGAGGCTCCAGAACCTTGCTGTCCAAGAAACTCTCAAACTCTCGGGTGCAGATGTCCTTACGTTCAGACAGAAGGACTCGAGATCTGCCAAATACAAGCTCAAGTCTTTGGCTTCGCTCATTCCAAAGGGGCTTGCCGTTGCCCACATCCAGAGGCATCGTTCGTTTGAGGATTTCAATTCCCGTAACATTTCCTTTAGCCGGGAGGTTATATCTGATTCCAACCCTCCACGTGACATTAAATCCTATGACTTTTTCGTTGCTGGGAGCGACCAAGTTTGGTCTCCGTATTCCCCTGACGCTAACTCCACTATGTTTCTCACGTTTTCGCCAAGAGAAAAGCGCATTGCTTTTTCGCCAAGCTTGGCAGCTCCGACGATTCCCGAGGAGAAGCGTGAGCTGTTCCACGGCTATTTCGACGGGTTTGATAGGCTGTCCGTTCGTGAGCAGAAGAGCGCCGAGCTTATAAACAGTCTGTACGGCTTAAAGGCCGAGGTGTTGATTGACCCAACACTGATGTTTGACGGCTCCTGGTGGGAAAGGTATGAAACAGAGCCGCACTGCGGGCTTCCAAATGATTATGTATTGACGTACTTCCTCGGGAGTGCAGCTTACGAAGAGAGGGTTGCCGAAATCTGTGATTCACTTAGCTGCAAGAGGGTCGATTTACTAGGGGATGCGCGCTACTACGCCCTCGGGCCTTCAGAGTTCCTCTATGCCGTCCGTCACGCAAAGCTTGTAGCGACAGATTCATATCACGGATCAATTTTCTCGATCTTGTTCGGGAAGCCGCTGATTTATTGCCCTCGTGAGTCCACTGGTCCAGACATGAGCAGCCGATTCGACACGCTAGCCAGCGAGCTGGGTGTTTCTTTCGTTGAGCGGTCAATTCTTTCCGTATGTAATTCGGAACTGCTCGAGAGTGACTATTCAAAGGCGTATGACAGGTTGGCAGCTCAGAGGAAGATCGTTGTTGAATTCCTCGATAGATGTGGATTGAGCATTCCCTCGGAGGCCGCCCGTGGCTAGCCAGCGTAAGGCGGGCGCCCTCCTCGGCTACGCCAACATCCTCGCAAAGAACCTCGTCAACCTCGTCTACACGCCGATGCTACTGTCCTACGTGGGGCAGGCGGACTACGGCGTCTTCCAGAGCTCGAACTCCTTTGTCTTCTCGCTGACGCTCCTGTCCTTCGGCTTCTCCGAGGCCTACGTGCGCTTCTACACGCAGACGGTGGCGCACGGCGGCGAGCGCGACATCCGGCACCTGAACGGCATGTACCTCACGCTTTACGTCGCCGTCACAGCCGCGGCGGTCGCCCTCGGCATGGGCTTCTCCGCAAACGCCGGCGCGGTGTTCTCGGCCGGGTTCACCGAGGCGCAGGTCTCGCTCGCCCGGGAGCTGCTCGCCATCATGACGCTCAACGTCGCCTCGACGTTGTTCACCGTCGTGTTCAATTCCTACATCACGGCGCACGAGCGCTTCGTCTACCAGCAGACCAGGCAGCTCGTCACCACGCTTGCGACGCCGCTGTGCGCCTGGGCCCTGCTGGCCGCCGGTATGGGGCCCGTGGGCGTTGCCCTAGCACAGCTCGCGGTGAACCTCGTCCTGCTCGCCCTCAACGCGCGCTACGCCATCGTCGTGCTGGGCATGCGCTTCGAGCTCAGGGGTGCCGACTGGGGCGTCATGCGCGGCATCGCCGCCTTCAGTGCCTGGATCTTCGGTAACCAGGTCTGCGAGATGGTCAATCAGAGCGTGCCCAACATCATGCTGGGGGCCATCTCGGGCGCGACTGCGGTATCTCTGTTCGCGGTGGCCGTGAACATCCGCCAGGTCTTCTACTCGCTCTCCACCACGATGTCGAACGTCTTCATTCCGAAGGTCAACCGCATCGTCGCCACCTCGGACGACAACGCCGAGCTCACTCGCCTTATGACGCGCGTGGGCCGCTACCAGATGGTACTGTTTTGCTGGGTGTACGGAGGTTTCGCTATTCTCGGGAAGTTTTTCGTGACGAGGTGGGCGGGCCCGGGCTTCGCCGAGGCCTACTGGCTCGTGCTCGCCATGACGCTACCCGTCATGGTGCCCCTCTGTCAGAACGTCGGCATCGAGATCCAGAGGGCCAAGAACATGCACCACGCCAGGAGTCTCGTCTACCTTGCGATGGCGGTCGGGAACGTTGCCTTCACCGCCGCGGCCGCCCCGGCGCTGGGGCCGTGGGCCCCCGCGATCGCCTATGTCGTCAGCATCGTGCTCGGCAACGGACTGTGGATGAACTGGTACTACCAGAAGCGGGTCGGTCTCGACATGCTCTTTTTCTGGAAGCGGAACCTGCCGGTGCTGCTCGCCTGGGCTGCCGTCACCGTCGCCTGCCTCGCTGGCACGGCGGTCCTGCCCGTCAACGGATGGCCCGCGTTCCTCGAGTGGGGCGCCGTTTACAGCGCGCTTTTCGCCATAGCCCTTTGGCTCGCCGTCCTAACGAAGGACGAACGTATCGCGGTCGTCTCTCGTCTCCCGTTCCTTAGATAGGGTCCATCATGAATGATTCCGAGAAATCCCCGAGGGTCGTCTCGCTTGGCGACCGTTGCTGCGGCTGCGGCGCGTGCGCTGCCCGCTGCCCCAAGTCATGCATCTCCATGGAACCCGATGATTGTGGCTTCCTACACCCCACCGTCGACGCCTCCGGGTGCGTAGGCTGCGGGGCGTGCGACGCCGTATGCCCGGCGCTCAACGCCCCTGGGGAGGACGGGTGCGAGTTCGCCCTCTGGGCGAAGGCTCATGACGTCGGCTTGCTCGATAGATCGTCGTCGGGCGGCGTGTTCGGTCTACTCGCCGGTGACGCTCTCTCGCGCGGCGGTGTTGTGGCGGGCGCCGCGTGGACGGACGGTTGCCGCGAGCTTCGTCACGTGCTCGTGGAGGACAGGCCGGCGCTCGGCGCCGTTATGCGCTCGAAATACGTTCAGAGCGCGGTTGGCCGCGGCGTCTTCGAGGGCGTCCGCGCTGCCCTGCGTGAAGGCAGGCCGGCGCTCTTTGCCGGTACTGCATGCCAGGTGGCTGGCATGCGCTCATACCTGGGGAAACTCGCCGACTCTGACCTCTTCCTCGGCGTCGACGTCATCTGCCACGGTGTTCCGTCTCCAGAGCTCTGGTCGCGCTGGGTCGACTACCGTGGTGAGGCCTTCGGGTCGGACGTCTGCGACGTCAATATGCGGAGTAAGACAACCGGATGGTTGTCTTACTCCGCTATGTACAAGCACATAGCGGAGAAAGACAACACCGGGGACACCGAGTCCCAGATATTCGGCAAAGACTGGTACATGAAAGCGTTTCTGGCCAATGCGAGCCTTCGTTCGTCCTGTCTGGCATGTCCAGCAAAGCGCTCCAGCGGCGCCGATATCACGCTCGGTGATTTCTGGGGGTTCCAGAATACCCATCCCGAGGTCGACAACTCCAAGGGCGTATCTGCCGTCCTATGCAATACCGAGAAGGGCGTGCGGGCATTCGAGGCTATTTCTGGGCTTACTGCAAACGGTCCGGCGACGCTTGATGGGGTAATCGCGGGCAACCCTAGCCTCGTCCATTCTGTCACGCCTTATCCAAAGCGCGACGAGTTCTTGAACGACGTGTCTGCCGGGCTTTCCATCCCAGATCTCATGGACAAGTGGGATTTCCGTCCCACTCTCTGGCAGCGTGTCCGCGGCAAGCTTGGTGGTATTAAACGACGACTAAAGAGACTCGTTGGAAGGAGAGCCTAGATGGCCAAGGATCGCTACCTTCAAGCTCTTCGTGGGCTTGCGATTTCCGCAGTGGTGCTTATCCACTGTCTTCCTCAATGTGCCGCGTCGGTCGCCATTCGCCCATTCCTCAACTTTTCTGTTGCGTTGTTCTTGTTTTTATCCGGTGTTCTTACCGACGAGCGCAAATTTAATGCGGGGGGGGGTCTTCGACGCCGCATTAGCAAGGTTGCCGGACCTTATGCGTTCTGGAGCGTTATCTATCTTGCGGCGTTTCCCGCCCTTCATGGGCGTCTGGGTTTCTGACGTTCGCCGTGGGCTCCGTATCGGCTCAGATGTACTATCTATTGGTCCATTCACAGCTTGTGCTGCTTACTCCGGTACTGTTCAGGCTCCTTTCACGGTATAGGTTCTTTGTCTATTGTGTGACACCGGCTTGCTTGCTTCTAAGGGAGCTCGCTGCCGTTGCCGGTATCGCATTGCCTCTAATACAGGTTTTCTGCCCCATGTGGCTCATCTTTTATGTTTTCGGTCTCGACTGGAGGCGTTGGGCTGCGCTCATTGAAGGACGAACCACTCAGCTTGTTGCAGTGCTCTTTATATTTTTAATAATTCAGGAGGTCGCAGGCTTCTGGTGGTATTTGACTGGCGATTTCAATATGGCCACAACTCAGCTTAAGCTCGGTTCTGCCGCGACCTCTTTAGCTGTGATCGCGCTTCTTATGGCGGTTCCGGGATCATTCAAGTCGCGATTATCTTCTACTTTGCTTGTTGACCTTGGGAACGCCTCTTTTGGAATCTACCTCTGCCATATACTTGTTCTCAAGGCCGTTTGGAAACTGCTTGGATTATTCGTCATCCCACTTGGTGTTTCGACATTTGCTGTTTGGGCGCTAACTCTTGCCGGATCTTATTCGCTTGTATCACTTTGCGGTCGTTATTTGCCCGAACGAATTCACATCATTGTGGGATTATAAATTGATTTTCGATACTGGCGCTTTTCATAGCGTTGAAGCAAAGTGAGTCCATTACCAACATTTGGCACGCGATCATCGGTGAAGATACCGGACTTCCTGTTTTCGAACGAGAAGATGACTTTTTACTCAAAATGGCTGATTGGATTAACCAACCTGAAATAACCGGAATCAATCTCCCTTGGTCGAGCATTGAAAAATGGAAGGGGCAATTCAGGTAGCCATATTCCGCAGTCATTACCTTGCCTATTTCGTTAAGAATGAGGGGGTTTAGCAAAATAGGATACCCAAGTCTTATTTATCACTCGATCTAAAGCGCATTTCGATTGTAGAGGACAGATTAAATGAAAGGCATCATCCTCGCGGGCGGGTCCGGCACGCGACTGTACCCGCTCACTCTCGTGACCTCCAAGCAGCTGCTGCCGGTCTACGACAAGCCCATGATCTACTACCCGCTGTCCACGCTCATGCTGGCGGGCATCAAGGACATCCTGGTCATCTCCACGCCGACCGACCTGCCCAACTTCCAGCGCCTGCTGGGCGACGGCTCGCGCTTCGGCGTGAACCTCTCCTACGCCGAGCAGCCCTCGCCGGACGGCCTGGCGCAGGCCTTCACCATCGGCGAGGAGTTCATCGGCGGCGAGCCCTGCGCGCTCGTGCTGGGCGACAACATCTTCTACGGCAACGGCCTGTCGCGCCACCTGACGCGCGCCGTCCAGAACGCCGAGTCGGGCCGCGCCACGGTCTTCGGCTACCACGTGGACGACCCCGAGCGCTTCGGCGTCGTGGAGTTCGACGGGGAGGGCCGCGCCGTCTCCATCGAGGAGAAGCCCGCCGAGCCCAAGAGCTCCTACGCCGTCACCGGCCTGTACTTCTACCCGGGCGACGTCGCCGCCAAGGCGCATGAGGTTAAGCCGTCGGCCCGCGGCGAGCTGGAGATCACCACGCTCAACCAGATGTACCTGGAGGAGGGGACGCTGTCCGTGGTGACGCTGGGCCGCGGCTACGCCTGGCTGGACACCGGCACCATGGAGAGCCTCCACGAGGCCGCGGAGTTCGTCCGCGCCGTGGAGCACTCCCAGGACCTGCCGGTCTCGGTGCCCGAGGAGATCGCCTGGGAGAACGGCTGGATCGACACGGCGCGGCTGGAGGAGGCGGCCGCGGCCTACGGCAAGTCGGTCTACGGCCAGCACCTGAAGAAGGTCGCCGCCGGCGAGATCGTCAACAGCCCGCGCGAGTACTAAACGATTCAATGGGAGATACAGATATGTCTGAAGAGCTCTTCGAGCCCAGGAACATCATCGTCACGGGCGGCTGCGGCTTCATCGGCAGCAACTTCGTGCACCACGTCGTGAACAACCACCCCGACGTGCACGTCACCGTCCTGGACAAGCTGACCTACGCCGGCAACCCCGAGAACATCGCGGGCCTTCCCGCCGACCGCGTCGAGCTCGTGGTGGGCGACATCTGCGACTCCGAGCTGCTGGATAGGCTCGTCCCCGGCCACGACGCGATCGTGCACTACGCCGCCGAGAGCCACAACGACAACTCCATCGCCGACTCGGAGCCCTTCCTGCGCACCAACGTCGAGGGCACCTTCCGCCTGCTGGAGGCCGTGAGGAAATACGGCGTCCGCTACCACCACGTCTCCACCGACGAGGTCTACGGCGACCTGGCGCTCGACGACCCGGCCAAGTTCACCGAGGAGACGCCGTACCACCCGTCGAGCCCCTACAGCTCGACCAAGGCCAG
>NZ_JAWHPN010000012.1:0-71507 GCF_032584215.1 Collinsella aerofaciens
CCAGGCGAGCAACTCGTCCGGTCTCGGGCGCATCGCCCCTTGCCGGATTCAGATTCGACAAGGGGCGACCATTGTGCAATCGCAAGAAGATGACGGGGCGGAATGTCAATCCTGGTCTAACAGAGCCTTTTTTATTCGTTTGAGACGAAAGCTCAAGCGAATGCTCGGCAATTAGGCCGCATTCGTTGTAATCGCTATATGGTTTGGATGGGCAGATGACTGCAGAAAGTAAATATAAGAAATTAGCTAAGAACTCTGTGGTTTTCTTTATTGGGAACCTAGGTAGCAAGGTTATCACCTTTCTCATTGTTCCCTTTTATACTTATTATTTAACGACCGCAGAGTATGGCACAGCTGACCTTGTTACCACTACAGTCAATTTGCTCGTTCCATTTGCTATGGTTGGTATGAACGAAGCTGTTCTCCGATTCACGGTCTCAAAGGAAGTCGACGTTAAGACCATTGCGTCGAATTCGCTTCTTGTTGTTATCGCTGGCTGGCTTATTTGCTGGCTACTGTTCCCGTTGTTTCGCATGTTCAGCGTTATTGGTGATAACGTCGTTTATTTCTTGCTCTTACTTTGCTTGACCAGCTTCAACTATGTATTCATGCAGCTTCTTCGCGGGATCGGTAAATCAAAGGCATTTGCTGCTAATGGAGTGGTCATTACATTTGTTACCGCCTTTTCGAACGTACTTGCACTTGCGGTATGGCATCTAGGTGTTGGCGGATACCTTGCTTCTATGGTCGTAGCGCAATTCATCGGTGCTTTGCATATCATCGTTTCCTGTAGACTTTGGAATTACCTATCGTTCTCCAGCTTAAATAGACATGCGCTAAATGCCATGCTGACCTACTGCATACCTCTAATTCCGAACTCGCTTATGTGGTGGATTATGTCGGCTTCCGATAGGTATGTAATACTGTTCTTTATTGGCGCCAGCGCAAACGGTATCTACAACGTTGCCCAGAAGATCCCCCAAATCGTTAACATCGTCTACAATATCTTCATGCAGGCATGGCAGATTTCGGCAATTGAAGAACGAGAATCTGCGGATAATGCTAGGTTTCAGTCGACGGTCTTTCGTTATATCTTTGTGGTTCTTGCTGTGGCATCGTCCTTTATCGCTGCGTCTGCCTACCCCGTCTACACGTTCCTCATGAGTTCGTCGTATGAAGGCTCGTGGCAGCCAGTTGCTATGCTATCGCTTGCCAATCTCTTTTCCTGCGTTGCCGCTTTCTTTGGAACAACGTATGTCGTTACTAAAGAAAGCAAGAAGGCCTTCTCTACAACTGCTATTGGCGCAATCGTTAACATAGCGCTCACTTTGCTTCTTGTTCCGGCGTGTGGAATTTTGGGCGCTGCTGGCGCTACTGCCATTAGCTATGCTGTTATCGCTGCGGTGCGTGCGCGTGATACACGTAAGTTTATTAAACTTGATTTTCACAGGGGAGAGATTGCTGCCAGCTTTGTTTTGATTGGCGCCCAAGTGGCTTTGTCTTTCGCACCGTTCTCTCCCGGCATTCTAATTGCAGAGTTTCTGCTTTTCTTTGCCCTTCTATTCGTTCTTAGGAATGGTCTCTTAGACATTGCTTGCAAGGGTATGAAGGTAGTTGGAAAGCGTAAACAATCTGCTTAAGTGGTTGCTTGAATAATCAACGATGCCAATTACAAGCTGATTGTTGTCCATGAGATAAATGACGGCATCTTGGACGACAAGCGTGTGTTTACATTAGGAGTGTCGGTGGGGGCCAACGCTCCTTTTTCAGCTATCAGGTCTTTTTGTTGCCCGATGGACTATGTTCCGAGGGTATTCTAACTCTCGACCGAGTCAATCCCTGCAGCGGGACGTCGGCAATCATTTTTCTTAAATTGAGTAACGTGCTTACTGTTTTACTTCCAACGCTATGAGTCCGCGCCACTTGTTATTCTATGGTTCGATTTGATTGGAGGTTCTATGGATACTAATGAGATGGGTGCCGAGGTTATTGATCGTGACTGCATTGAAGTGTTTGTTAGCTCTTCGATGCGAGATGAGGATACTTTTTGCTGGCGTCAGCTGTGGGACGAGTTGAATAATGCCCTTCTGAAATCGGATATCTTTAAACCCTTCGCTATCGAGTTCCATGCGAGCACTGAACCATCATCGTCCTATTATCTTAATCGCTTGGCGCAGAGCGATATAGTAATTGGAATAATACGATCTGAATTGAGACCAGGGACTAGCAAAGAGCTCCATCGTGCCATTCTGCTCAGAAAACCACTCATTCTCGTTAAGCTTAAATCTGATACTTCGCCGGATATTGAATCTCTGTTTCGCTATGCTAGGGAAATGGATGCGTGCACGTATGTCGAATTACCGAGCGATTCAGATCTCGTTCCTTACTTGATGACCCAGCTTAACAATGTGATGGTCGACTTGTTTCATACTCGACGTTTTGAAATTGAAAACGGTAGTGCGGCTGTTCTTACTGATATTTCTCCAGTCTCTATCCCCGAAGATGTTCTGGATGCTTTTGGCGCTTCCGTTGCTATGGTTTCAAAAAAATACAACTACCATGCTGATTGGCTTGAGAGAAAGACTGACAATCCTTATCTTTTCTTTCTTGGTGAGAAGGCGGTTGAGTGGTTACTTTATGGCACCTCCTTTTCGATTGCCGCATTCAAGACTAGCATTCTAGAGGCCATGAAGGACAGCGGCATTCCCAGAGATACCCTTTCGCTTAGGCTTGACGCTCTCGACGCTTCTCTTGAAGGTCGCTATTCTGAGTGTTATGAATGTCTCCAACTAGCCTGTGATTCAATCGAATCGAAAGACTGTTGGGCTTATGGAAATTGTTTAATTGACAAGCGGACTGTCGCTGGCTTGCTTTCCGAATATGGATTTGGCGCTCAGTTGACAATTCAGAAAAAAATCGATGCGCTTTCCGCTCCATCCTACATTCCCCTTGCGCTTAAGTTTGAAGAGGAGGTGGGAACCGCTATCCTAAACGCTTCGAGAGAGGCGAAGTCAATTAATCCTTACACAACGATTCGACATGATGCCAGCCTTGCTTCCGTCATGTCAAGCATAACGTGTTTGTTATTTAGTTCAATATTATGCGGAAGCATATCGGGCGCCCTCTATTCTCGCAGTTTGCTTGCTAATTCGCTTATCGACTACGCCTCTATTTACAATCGGCCTGAACTTGAGCTTGAGGGAATTAAGCTGCTTGTTCTTCAGGGAGATGCTAAGGGCTTTGAGAAAAGGTTTGCATATAAGAGCGATGGCTTAAGGTCCTACCTTCCGTCGTGTGCCGAGGAGCTGTGGCGTCTGACTTCTTTAACGGCGCAGGCACGTCGTCCGAGTATAAGTGCCGCCGTCATTAAGGAGTGTGCGCCTTATTTTTCGGATGATACTATTTGCGATGCTTGGAGTGCGTTAAGCGCTGTAGATGATTTTCGACAATCTGCATCAAGGTGGATTAAAGCGATCGACATGATCAAGATGCGGGTTGATGAGAAGTCACTTGTTGATCTACTTTGCCAGATTGTCGATCAACATTTATATAGCGTCGCTTCTGATGTGTCGAACGTTTTTGGCGGAATGGATTTAGATAAAATCGACAATGGTCTCGTTGATCAACTGGGCCGTAGCCTTAAATCGAATTCCGATGAACTGCTTAAATTCAATTTCTCTGCTGGCGTATTCGGATATGTTGAGAAGTGTTGTGGCTATTCTATTCTGAGTGAGGAACAAGTGGAGCACCTACCCGCTGTTGAGCGAGGTTGTTATTCTGACAATAAGGTTGCTGCATGCAATGCGGAGACGGCTTGTATCGATGAATTGCTCAGGCAATTCGACTTGAATAATCGTTCTGATTTTCACTCTGGGTTTTCCGTTTGTCCTTCTTCTCTGTTATGCCGGTCGCTTGATGATGAGTCTTCTGAGTCATTTAGCGCATCCTTGGCTCGCGTGCTAGAGCATTGCCTTAAAGAGCTTCCAACATATCAAGGATCGCCTTGCTCTGCAGGAGAGGCTATGGCCGTATTAAATAAGTTTGCATGCCGTTGCGCGCGTGATGGAAAGGCGCTGCCCGACGGTTGGACGGATTTGATTTCTGAGCTTCCGGATGAGTGGCGAGTAGACCCGGTTTTTAGAGATCCTGCTTCAATGGATTCATGTGCATGGTCTGTAAGGTGTTTGGCTCTAAAAGTGGTTGCTGGCCTTGCAAGGGATATAGAGTTCCTAACGCTTGGCATTAAATTTGAAACACTTACTGCCGCTGGGCAGCGCGCGTTCCTGGAAGTACTTGAGCAGTTGATTGTTTGTAATGCTATCTGCGATCAGTACTGTGACGTTGTTTCTGCAATCATTTCGAGCATTTTGCTAAGTGAAGACTCTGCCGTGCGCGCGGCATTGCTTGCTAGCATTGCTGCGGGTTATCGCAAGTGGGGGTCATGTTCTTTTAGCGATTTGGCGTTTCAGTCGTTACACGACGTTTCCTCAAGTGTTGCATTTAAACTTGTGCGCCTATGCAAAGAGGGGAAGTTTAATGATGCTATTCTCGAGCAAAAGCTCCTCAATGAGCTCTCAAATGATTCCAACTGGTTTATTCGCTGGCATGTTGCGAATGACTAGATTGTGGCAGCCCGCCTGATCATTTGTTTGTTTTTACATCCCTGAATATCGCGAGACGGTACCGCCGATATTGCGTTTGAGCACCGGAGCCAACGTGAGCCTCGGTGCTCTTTTCTTGCCAGGCCTGATTGACTTGGATCGATTTCGGTGCTTATTTGATGCCATCGGCAAATCTTGCAGTGCTGACGTATGTCGGCATGCCGGCGGTATGTCGCCGATATGGGGAAGATTTAGCTGCTTGTCAGATTTAATTTCGTTGCTTTCAGACGGGATATAATTCTAATGGTTGTTATTTTCAGGCGCTTTAGTGAGCCTTGTTTGTATATAGGGTGTGTAGTAAATGCTGTTCAACTTAATTGTTCGTGCAAATGAGGCACAGCCCATGTTGACTTCTAGGATGTTCGAGGGAACTCCCGAGCAGTTCGCAAGCGCCTATAGAACAGCTACCGGCTTTGACTTTAATGCCCTCGCTCAGCTTCCGGCTATTATGACACGTGAATTTGAATCGGATGATTTGAGTGCCGTTGCCACACTTGGATATATGGATACCCCGTCTATCAACCCTGCGATCTCTAAGCCAATTCTACGGTTTCCATCGCAGGCATTGTTGGACCTGGGTCTTCTTGACGAGAACTGCTGGCAAAATAAACGTACTCATTGGAGACTTTGCGAAGGAGATCCTTTTCGCCTGTTTTCAAAGTTTCTAGATGGCCGTCCCTTGCCGGTCGAACCTGAAAGGTCTAGTGCGTATGACCCAAATCTAATTGCTGTCATGATGCCATTCACTGATGATCCTTCAATAGATCCTGTATATTTAGCGTTGGTCGAAGGCTCTAAGAGGGCGGGCAAGAAATGTAAACGTGTGGACGAGATATTGACCCCCACAGATATTACGGAAGACATATTTAAATTGATTGCGTCTAGCTCTTCGGTAATTGCGGACATTACTGGTCTGAATTCAAACGTTATGTTCGAAATGGGCTACGCGATTGGAATGGGCAAGCAGACCGTTTTGATATGTCAGGGTGATATTCCCCAACTGCCTTTTGATGTCAGCCACAGGAGGGTATTTAGCTATAAGCGCGATAAGGACGGATTGGCGATTCTTTCAGACGGGATTTTCAAAATCTTGACGAATGCTCAGTGAGTGTTTGCCCGTTTGACCATTGCTGAATATCACGAATCGGTACTACCAGTA
Source organism: Collinsella aerofaciens (assembly GCF_032584215.1). Classification (GTDB taxonomy): domain Bacteria; phylum Actinomycetota; class Coriobacteriia; order Coriobacteriales; family Coriobacteriaceae; genus Collinsella. The sequence continues at coordinate 5,821 of NZ_JAWHPN010000012.1, forward strand.
TTGCGCATGGGTCCCGGTGCCTGTTGCAAGTTGCCGGTCTCACTGAGCCGTCGTGTGTTGTTCTCGCTTATTGTTGGACAGGTCGGTCGAGCGGTAGACGTAGTCGTCCTTTTGGTAGTTTGCCGTGTGGTCGGAGTGGGCGATTGCCATGAGCTCGTCGGTCAGGCCAAAGTACAGATGGCGCTGGTCCAGGTCCCCGTACCAGTTGTCGCTGGTGTCGTCCCAGGTTAGGTCCATCTGGCACCATTTGCCGTCGATCTTAACGGCGTTCCAGGTGTGGCCGTTGCCGGTGATGCGGCCGTTGGCGATGCCCGCGGCGTCAAGGAGCTTGGAGTAGATGCGCTGGTAACTCTCGCAGGTGCCCTGGTGGCGCGTGAGGCCGCTCTCGGCCGAGCACCAGTTGAGGCCTTGGTCGTACTCCAGCTGGTCGAGCGTCCAGTCGTGGAGCCACAGCGCCATGTCGTATTCCGAGCCGTTTGTCTGTTGCCTGCACAGGTCCACGGTGTTGTTGACGATCTGAGTGACGCTTGGGCGGGCGGCGTCGTTTACGGTCACCTCCGCCGTGGCGCGCAGGTAGTAGATCCCCTTGTCGTTTTGGGGGTCGTTTCTGTCGTTGTCCATAAAGTAGAAGTAGATGCGGTACGTGCCCGACGCCGTGAAGTCAAAGGTAAAGTCGTGGCCCGCGGTGCCCAGGCTGTAGTAGCTGGCCCATGCCGCGCGCGACGGGTCGCAGACGCTTTCGTGGCTGCCGCCGTCCCAGTAGGTGGGCACGTCCATGCGCGCCTTGGCCTGGGACGAGCCATTGGTTTGGGTTACGTAGAAGGTCGTCGCTGTGCCCGCGGGGGCGTCGTTCCACGAGACGGTGAAGGTGACACCGTTTTGGCTTGCGGTGGCGGAGTGGGCGTAGCCGGTTTCTGCCGCGGTGGAGATCGCCTCGGGCGTGCCGTTGGTTTGGGCGCGGAGGGATGGGGTGGGGGTGGTGGTTGCGGCGGTGGTGCCGTCGGCGCTTTCCGTGTTGACTGCGCTGGTGCCGGTGGATGTTGCGGTGCTGTCCTCTACGGTATCTTCTGTCACATTTGTGTTGGTGCCGTCTTCAGCCTTGCCTGCGTCGCTGTTCGGGGCGTCGGATTGCGCCTGCTGCTCGGCTGTTGCCCGAGGCTGCATGGCTTCTGCGATGGCTGCCATGGGCAACGTCGCGCTGACCATGGACGTGCATGCGATCGCGCAGAGCAGGTAGTAAAGGGGTCGTTTCATAGCGGAGCCTCTCGGTGAGCAGCCAATAGGGTCCGAAGGCAGCTCCAGGCCAGCACTCCGCACATATTTTGTTGCGGTTAATTTTACGGGAACACCAGTCAACATCAGCGAACTTTCTGGGGAATGTTGGGGAGGGGACGGATGGTTGGTTGCCCGGTGACGTTGTGGATCGCGTTGGGCTGACTATGCCTGATGCGGCAAATCCAGCATGAGGCCGTCTCGCGCTTCTTCGAGACTCGCCACCGAGACCTTCCAGGAAAAGTCCGCTAGGCTGCTGCTTAGGTCAAGTTCTGCGTGGTCGTATTTTTCAATTTTGCAGCCCGGGTGATTCTCGTCTGGTAAAAGGCGACATTCGACCGGACGCGACCCGATGATTCGATACTCCTTCTGATATGCGTGCTTGGGCGTTTTGATAACGAGATTGTTTGGGATGCCCTCAAATATCTCGCGTATCAGTTTTGGCCCGGGGACGCCGTAGGAGATGGGACCGTGGGCGTAGATGCTTCCGTCTTCGGCAATGTGTCTGTCGGCGAGGCGCGCGAAGCTGTCGTACCGCACAATGCCGATTCACCAGTCCGCGCACCTGAACTCCTGGATCATGCGTATCGGGATTTTCACGGTGTTGTCGACGATATCGTTCTCGCGGACCGTGTACATGCAGTAGATAGGCAGGCAAGTATATCTGTAGAGGCACGCCCCGGGAGCCATGGAAGCTTCGAGCGGATCGCCCTGTTCGCCAGGCAGGCCATGGTAGTAGCCGGCTGCGTTCATGTAGAGGTGCCCGTTTATTAGGTCGTCGATGTATGCTTCCTTGGGTGCAAACTTGAGTAGGTATGCGATGCCGTCTTTGAGCATAGAAGATCCTTTCTTGGGTGGAGGTGCCCTGGGTCGCTTTGTGCGCCCGGGTTGTTTGCCGCCAAGGTAAGGCCGACTGGTGGGATCTTCGTGCGGGAGTGGTGCGGGTCGTTGGTGTTGCCCGGGGGCTGTGATCGCCCTCGGCGTCTGGGGTGCATGTCTGTGGAGCGTTCCGGGGGGCTGTTTCCGGGCAGGGGAGTGTCGGCTGCTGCCAGCTAATAACGAAATTGGGGGCGAGCTCACAGTTGAGGCTGTCCTGCGCAACCTCAGCGGGGCTACGTTCTTCAGACGCGTGTTGGAAGTGGTGCGGAGTGTTAGGGCCTCGCCGCGATGTCGAACGGTACGGTTATCAAGGATTTGCTCAGCGTCAAGTTCGAACTTCCGGTGTGGGTGCAAAGTGGATTGGGACAGGACGGATGATTGGGGCCATCTTCGAGCTTGCAGGTGAAATAGGGGCGGCATAGGATATCTAATGATATTCAGGTTTGGGATGCGGACCGACTCGCTTCGAATCGGGCTTACATCAACTTTCTCGACACTATCGTATGAGAGGAATCTGGTATGAAGATTGATTTGCATTGCCATACCATCAAGGCGAAATCGGGCGATGGAGGGCGCGATATTGACCCGGCCAGCTTGGCTGAGGCCTTAGCAGGCAACCAGGTTGGTATCGCCGCCATTACAAACCATAACCTCTTCGACCTTTCAATATTCAAGCAATGCGTAGCTGAAGCGTCAGCCAAGGGAATCGATCTCTGGCCGGGCATAGAGCTTGATATTCGAGGCAAGTCTAGGGTTGTCGGCCATGTAATCGTTATTGCTGACCCCGTGCATGCGAAGCAGTTTTCTGATGTCTGTAATGGCCTGGTTCAATGCACACATCCTGATGATTTTGTTCTTGATTGGGATAAGCTTGCCGGCGCATTTGTCGGACAAGGGTTCGATTTCATCGTGATATCTCATTACCGTCCCTTCAAGGGCAAGTCTTATAAAGATAAGGCACTGCCTTACGCCGATAATCAAGCACTGAAAGCGAGTTTTCCAGTAGAAACCCCGTTCTTTTTCGAGCCTTCAAACCTTAAGCGCGCTGGCATCATGTATGCCGATGGGGTCGATTGCCTGATTGGCTCGGACGTCAAAGACTGGAGCAAGTATTGTGAGTGCTCCCTTCCTGAGATTAAACTTGAGGTCAAGTGCTTCAGCCAGTTTCTGCTCCTGCTTAGAAAGACACCTGAAGTTCTCAAATCCATTATGGACAAGAAAACGTCAGAGCAGGTTGAAATCACTTTGTTCGATGACGATGCGAAGCTTACCTTCCCCGTCTACAACGACGTCACCATCGTCTTTGGCGCCAAAGGCACGGGGAAGACGGCGCTTCTAAAAAAGATAGAGAATCATTTTCGGGCGAAGGGGTGGACCGATGTCTCTTCGTATTACGCGTCAGAAAACAATGACAAGTATAAACAAATGGTGAACGTGAATCCCAAAGAGGAGGACTTTGTTAAACTCGGCGTCGACGACGCGAGTGATAAATTCGCTGGCATCAGAGCGTGGAATGAACCGGCAGTAACTCCTTTTAGCAATTACATCAGCTGGGAAGAATACAGTGTCGAGAAAAAGGACACGGCTCGCTTCGGATTTGCCTTGGCTTCTGCACCTGTAGAACCGGACCTTGACGCGATGAGATGTCTTATCGATGACTATAAGACATTGATATCTAGCGCTAATAATATTCTTAACAACAAGATTGTTGAGGCTTGCTTGAGTTCTAACGAATTCAGTGAACTTAGATCTGCTGTTCTGAGAGTATGTATGAACGCGCAATCCTATGTGCGATCCGGTTTCGTTGACGCCTACGCACTTCATCTCGAGTGTTTTACAGTCAAGAAAATGAAAAGTTACATCACTGCGCGAACGGGGAGTCCTACAAAGCCTTCCGGAACCGGGTTTTCGGCTTTTGCCTTAAGCTACAAAAAGGCGAGATCCATTTTGAATTCGATTTCCGATTCTTTTCAAAACGAGCCTTATGAGGAAAAAGTGGTACTCGGACGTCTGGCTGAAAAGGGCGACGTTGTACAACATCGAAAATACTTAATAAATCCGTCGCAGGGAACGAAGGTCTCTTATCTTCGCGATAAGGTGAAGGCCAAGAATCTAAAATCGTTGGTTGCGGCAATCGGCAATGCATCGGATACCGCCAAAACTCCGTGTGGGGCATTGGCCTCGAAAATAGCCGAGGTTAACAAGATGACAGATGAGATGGGAATTGCCTCGCTTAAGGACTGTCTGGGCGTTACCTCCTATGTGTCTTGTGGGGGAGATTCGAGCTATGAGCCCTCTAACGGGGAGAGGGCGATGATTGTTCTTGCCCATGCCCTGTTCGACGATGATGCCTCCATTTATATCCTCGATGAGCCTGAGGCAAGTATGGGCAATGAATTTATCAACGAGGTTATCGTAGATAGAATCAACCAGCTGGCGAAAGCAAATAAAATTGTCATAGTGCCCACCCATAATGCCAACATTGCTGTTCGTACTTTGCCCTGGCAATCGATTTATCGCGAATACGATGGCGGTTGCTATCGTACCTACGTGGGTAATCCCTTTTGCGATGAGCTTAGGGATATTGCTGAGGTCAAACCGCCTAAGGTGTGGACACAAGTGAGTATGGACACTCTTGAGGGCGGGGAATATGCATTTACCGACAGGGAGATTGTTTATGGAAAACTTAACTAACGGAATCGTTCTGAACGCCGGTGCCGACCAACACGTGATTACGGTTACGTTGCGTATGAACTCGGAGGGCAATGAGGTCCTTCACTTTGAAGACGCTCCGGAAGAGTTGGACATCGACTTTGCGAAAAGCGACCAGACCTCTCTACGCAAGTTATTTCGCTGGCTGTTGGATGAGCAGCTCAAGCAAAGATTCAGCCTGAAATTAAAGATTGACTCCTCGGTTAAGAATGTCACTTATAAAAAGGTCGCTGAGGATTACGTCAATGACCTCAACGCTGAAATTGATCAGGTCTTTTTAAATGAAGCTCAGACCATAAAGGATCTACATGAGAAATTGGGATAGAGCCCGGAAACGGTAGGGGTTCTGGGGACTCATAAGCCTCGATTAGTTTGAGGTATCTTTAAAGATGACTCCCGATAACGTCTTGATAAGGGCTGCTTCGAATATTGGTAGTATGGTTGTTTGCGAATTTGTGTATGAGACGCTTGACTAATGTGTCCTCGTGGAGTGCGATGCCGTCTTTCGGGTCGCTGCGGGCGCGGGTATGTAGAGTGCTTTTATGCGTTGGCACTCGTCAACCGCTAGGGCGATGCAGTACGAGTTGGGGCCTCTTTTCTGCTTCACTTCATTAAGTTGTATAGTATATAGCGCAATATTAAAGCTCTTTGGGAGCTTTAAGGGTGACGCTTTCTGTAAGAGAGTGTTGCCCTTTTTTCATGCATGTAATGTGTGACGTGTTAGCTAAACGCCATTTCGGCAATGGGATGGTCGAGTATGGGCGGTTTGGCACCTTGCGCCTGCTGTCATTGGTGTAGCAAGCACTTGATTTAGACTACTTAAAGTCTATAATCAAAGAAAAACTCTGATATATCTTTTCAAAATAATGAAAGGAATGTTGAGTACCATGCTTTGTCAGTTCACCTTTAAGAACTATCGGTCCTATCGCGACGAGGCTGAGCTTTCCATGCAGGCGACGCCGATGAAGGAGTTTGAGCGTTCCCTCATCGAGTGCTCCGACGGGCAGAGTTTCCTTCCGGTGGCTGCGGTGTACGGGTCCAACGCTGGCGGTAAGTCTAACCTGCTCGAGGCTCTTGATTACGTTCGTTCGGCGGTGGCCAGACCAATTAGATTGCTGTCTGCCAGCGCTGATGCGCCAGCGGGTGATCGCCCTTTGATAGCCCGTTGTTCGGCGTTTGAATTTGATGACGTGTCTGCTGCCGAGCCCACCGAGTTCGAGCTCTATTACCGCGCGGGCGAGCATGAGTACCGCTATGTTCTGTCTGTACACGCCGATGAGATCGTGTCCGAAGGGCTGTGGCGGCGTAAATTGGGAGCGTCGCGTACGGCGATGCTGTTCGAGCGCGAGGATACAAAGGTTGAACTCGGCCCCACACTGCGTAAGCTTGTGACGGCTGCGAGGTTCAACCCGAGCCTGCCGTACCTATCGTTCCTTTGCATCAACTTCGATGCGCCGGTGGTCCAGGAGGCGGCCAGCTGGTTTCTCGACGCTGTGTTTCTCAACTACAACAGTTCCTACCTTGAGCGGATGCTCGAGCAAATGCTCGACGAGGGCGACTCGCGCGAGGTCACGCGTTTTTTGCGCGCCGTTGATGTGCGTATTGATGGCTTCAGAGTGGAGAGGGCGCCGGAGTGGCGCGGCCAGCGCGTCTTCGTGAGGCACAAGGTGAGGGGCAAGGCGTACGAGCTGCGTTTATCCGAGGAATCTGCCGGTACCCAGAAGCTCATGGGGTTGGCTGCGTATCTGATGACAGCGCTTGAGCGTGGTGGCACCGTTGTGGTAGACGAGCTCGACGCCAAACTGCACCCGAAGCTTCTTCGCTATGTGATTCTGCTGTTTAAGGATCCTGAGGTCAACAAGAGTGGCGCGCAGCTCATCTTCTCGTCCCAGGATGTGTCAACCATGCGAAACGATGTGTTCCGCCGTGACGAGATATGGTTCGCTGCACGCGGCGAGGGGGAGGCGAGCCAACTGTGGTCTCTCGCCGATATCCACGAGGCAAACGGTAATCTGGTAAGCAAGAACGCGGCTTTCGACAAGCAATACCTGTCCGGTCGCTACGGCGCCGATCCGTACCTCACCCGCATCGAGGAGTGGGATTAGCATGGTGGTGAAGAAGTCGAAGGGCTGGCGTAGCGGCAAGCGAGAGGGCCGCTCGCGCATGGTTCAGATGACGCGTCATCTTGTAGTGAGCGAGGGCAAGGAGACCGAGCCTCGCTACTTTGAGGGCGTGCGTGCGGCGTTGGGCGCGGCGAACGAGCGCAAGGTTGCCATTGTCGTTAAGGGGACCGGCAGACACACGCTTGACCTGCTTGACTTCGCCGTCGAACACTGTCGCTATGCGCCCGAGACGTTCGATCACGTGTGGCTCGTGTATGACAAGGATGACTTTCCTGCGTCCGACTTTGATGCGATGAAGCGCAAATGTGACGAGCTCTCCGATGGTTCGAGGACCTTCCATGCGTTGTGGTCGAACCCCTGCTTCGAGCTGTGGCCGCTTTTGCACTTTCGCTACACGACCGCGCATATGTCCGCGTCCGACTGCCAGCATGCCCTCGCGCAGGAGATGTCGAAGAACTTGGGCATCGAGTACCGCAAGAACCTGGACGGGATGTTTGGGGCAGTGGATGATAGGCGAGGCGAAGCATTGGAGCGTGCTGGGCGCCTCGTCGCGTACCATAGGGAACTGGGTAACATTAAGCCATCTGCGCAAAACCCTGCAACTAAGGTGGGCGAAATTTTCGATGTAATCGGGCCGTATCTGGTTGGCTAGGCGAGTCGCTGGATTGGCTTTCCGGTTAGTGCGATTGGCGGATTGTACTGCGCTATTGCGAGTCCGGTGCGTAGGAGAAGTGCGGGGAAAATCGAAACTCGCCGAGCGCACATCGATTTTTGCCAACAAAACTGCAGGTCGCGGATGCCCAAAACAGGGGACTGTTTGACAGATCTCGGTTTTTCACCGTACCCCCGATTGGGTGCGCATTTAGCACCCTCGATGTCCCCACATTCCCTAAAAAAGTTCTTAAAACAGCCTTAAAGACGTTTCAGCTCGCGTTGACAGCGTAAAATACGTATGTTTGACTATGTCTAAAGTGGATTTTAGGGGGGGAGTGCGCCATGGAGGTGCTGGTTGTTGGCAACACCGCATATGTTGACGATGACTTTTGTGCCAAGGCGTTCCCCGGGGACCATGTCCAGGTCGTCGCTGCCGCGGAAGCGCGCCGCGACGAGTCATCGCCCCATGCCTCGTGGAAAGAGCTTCTGCAACACCTGGATCAGGCCTACGAGTTCGACCGCGTGGTCTACCTATCCAATTACCTTACCCCGCATACCGATACCGTGGGCGATATCGAGACGCTGCGCTCGGTCTTTCGTGCGTGCGCGGGTCGCCGGGTCCAACTGCTGTATGTAGCGGGGCCCGCGGGTGCCGAGGGCGCCGCCGATGCCGTGGGGCGAACGGGCAAGGGCATTATCGCGCACGCAGCCAACGACCTGTGCCGCTACTACGCTGCTCGCGAGGGCGTTCAGACCAAGATTCTGCGCGTGCCGTTCCTGTATACCGCGTCTGCCGCGCTGGAGGACCCGTTTCTGGTGCCGCTGTTCGACGCGTGCTCAACCGGATCGGTCGCTCTGCAGGGCGCGCAGGATGCGGCGTTTCCCCTGCTGTGTGCCGAGGAGCTTGCGGTGCTGGTACGCCGTATCTTCGACAGCTGGGATGGTAACTTTGAGACGCTCGACGTTGCCGATACCTTCCATCACACGTCAGGTGAGGTGGGCGACGCCCTTAAGTCGCTGTTCCCGGGGCTCTCAGTTGCCTATGGCGATTCTGCTGGCTACGCCCTGCCCGCCAGCGACGTCGCTCGCGTGCGCTATGGCTGGTTTCAGCGCTATGACTTGCTGCGCGATCTCTCGACCATTCAAGCTCGCTGGGGCGCTGGACGCATCAAAAAGATCAACCCGCTGCGTGCCGCCATCGACCGCATCCAGATGCGCTCGCTGCCTATTAAATGCCTAGAGACGGGCGTTGCCTGGGTTCTGTTCGAGGTGCTGGAGCATCTGTTCTCCCAATCTGCCCAGCTCAACGTGCTCGATTATCGCCTGCTCTGCGTTGTGCTGATCGGCACGCTGTATGGCCTGGACTTTGGCTTGGTCGCGGCGCTGCTGGCATCGGTGGGCTTGGCCGCGAGCTACTTTACCCAGTACGGCTATACCTTCCAGGGCCTGTTCTACGAGCCGTCCAACTGGCTGCCGTTTATTGCGTACTTTGTTGTGGGTGCCGTGTGCGGCTATGTGCAGCTGCGCAACAGCGAAGCCATTAGGGCGGAGCGCGATCACAACGAGCTCGTGCGCAACCGCAATACGTTCCTTACGCAGCTCTACCACGACGCGATCGAGGACAAGCGCGCGTACAGGCGCCAGATCGTGGGTCGCCACGACAGCTTTGGCAAGATCTTTGCCGTGACGCAGGAGCTCGACGTGCTCAACCCACGCGACATCTATCGCAAGTGCTGCGAGCTTCTGGGCGAGATTCTCAAGAACGATTCGGTGGCGATCTACCATGTTTCGGGTGGGGCATTTGCACGCCTGGTGGCAGCAAGTCCCGCGATTGCCGAAGATGCCGCACGCTCGCTCACGCTTGAGCAGCTTGCACCTCTTTTGGGCGACGGGGGTCGTTCGAACCTGTGGGTGAACCGCGAGCTGACGCCGGGACTTCCCATGTTTGGATACACGATCGAGCGCGACGGGGCACCCGCCGTGTTGATCTTTGTGCGTAGTGCGGCCGAAAACCAAATGACCCTCTATTATCAAAACCTGTTCCGCATCTTGTGCGGGCTGGTCGAAAGCGCGCTGGGCCGTGCCTTTGACTATGAGGCGGTGGCGCAGGATAAACGCTGCGTTGACGGCACTTGCGTGCTCAAGCAGGCTGCCTTTGGCCAAGAGCTCGCGGCGGAGCAGGCGCTGGCAGATAGCAAGATGGGGAGTTTTTTGCTTCTGCGCGTGGTACCGGGCGTGGAGCCTGTCGGCGAGCTGGTGGGCGCAATTGGGTCGGCAATCCGCGAGAGCGACGCGGCGGGTTTGGTCGACGGCGACGTGCTCTACTTGCTTATGCGCCAGGCAAAGGCGTGCGATCTGCCCATTATCCGCGAGCGCCTGAGCGCAAAGCAGATTGCGGTGGAGCCCGTCGACGGCGAGGACATCGTGGCGCTGCTGCAGCACATCTCTTACACCGGTGACGGCGAGGGGAGTGTCGCTTGATCTCGCTTGTCGTTGCTGCCGTCTTGCTACTGATTCATGCGCTGGTTTGCCTGATGCTGTGGACGCTCATGAAGCTGGGCCTGCTGCCGGTGCGCGGGCACATGCTGGCTTTGATAGTGCTGGTGCCGCTGTGGGGCCCGTTGCTGGTGGTTCTGTTATCGGTCCGCAGCGCGATGTTTGGCGAGGGGCTGAAAGAGTCTGCGCTGGAGTCGCTGCGCTTTAACGACGACCTGCATCGCAGCATCCTGGTGCACGACCGTGACGCCGATGCGGGCGTGGTCCCGCTCGAGGAGGCGCTCATCGTCAACGACCCGGCATACCGGCGCCGCCTAATGCTCTCCATGCTCACCGAGGAGCCCGACGCGTACCTGGCGCAGCTGCAGGCGGCTAAGCTTAACGACGACGTTGAGGTGGCGCACTATGCGGCGACGGCGGTGGCGCAGATCTCCAAGGAGTTCGACCTTAAACTGCAGCAGCTGGAGCATGCCTTTAAGACGGACCCGAGCGCGCAAAACCTCAACGAATACTGTGATTTTCTTGGCGAATATTTGGGCTCGGGCTTGGCTGAGGGGCGCGTGGCTCAGATTCAGCGTCAACAGTACACGCGCCTGCTTGCGCGTCGCTGCGAGCGCGAGGACGCCCTTGAGCTGCGCATTCGATATGCGACGGCGCTGGCCGATGTCGGACAGATCGACGAGGCGCAGGCCGTGATCGACCAGCTGGTGCTCGACGTGCCCGAGGAGCAGGAGGTTTGGATGCTTTGCCTGCGCCTGGCCGTGATGCGCCGCGACGGTGACGAGGTCCACCGTGTGATTGATGCGATTGACAAGCAGCATGTGTATTTGAGCGCCGACAACCGCGAAAAGTTGGCGTTTTGGCGCGACGGGGAGGAGGCCCGATGAGCGTGGTGCAACATATCCGCGACCGTGCAGGCCGCTTTCGCTGGATGGGACTCCTCGTGGTGTGGGCTGTTTTTATCGTCATGGCCGCCGTGCTGCTGATCGAACGCGCCGGCGTGCAGTACAGCGCTGGACAGCACAAGCTGGGCATGCTCGCCGCCAACGACGCGGTGCCGGCCTCCTCGGCAATCTTTGGCCAAAAGCCCACGTGCCTGGTCATTACCGACTCGGACCAAGATAGCGTCGACGACGTTAAAGATCAGTTCGACCAGATTTTGCTGGACATGAAGATCGCCCATCGCGATGTTGATATTGCCACCGACGGTGCGGACGCGATCCCATCGCTCACGTCGTTTGATCGCGTGATTGTGCTTATGCCCTCGCTTGACGGACTGGGTACGCATCTGACCGATCTGATGAGTTGGGTGAGTGCGGGCGGCTCGCTCATGCTGGGCATGACGCCAGATAACTCGAACTACTTGCAGGCTATTGCTTCCAACCTTGGGATCGAATCGGCCGGATATGACTATGCGACAGCCGAAAGTATCGTTCCGAGCGAGGACTTTATGTTGGGCGGAGGAGAGCGCTACGAGTTCTCGGATCCCTTCGATTCTTCGCTTTCGGTTTCATTGCGCGAAACGGCGCACGTATGGGCAAAGACCGGTGACGCGGGCACGCCGCTCATTTGGTCTAACGATTGCGGCAGTGGTCACACCGTGGTGTGCAACATTGGCATCTACGACAAGGTCATGCGTGGGTTCTATGCTTCGGCCATAAGCTTGCTGGGTGATGCCACGGCCTATCCGGTCATCAACAGCGCCGTGTTCTATTTGGACGACTTTCCTAGCCCCGTGCCCTCGGGCGATGGTACTTATATCAAGCGTGACTACGGCCTTTCCATTGCGGATTTTTACACCAAGGTCTGGTGGCCCGATCTGCAAAAGCTCGCGCAAAAATACGGCATTCGCTATACCGGCGTGATGATCGAAAACTACGAGGACGCGGTCAACCAGACCGAGCCCGCGCGCCAGGCCGATACCACGCAGTTCCGTTACTTTGGCGGTATGCTGCTACAGATGGGCGGAGAGCTGGGCTTTCACGGCTACAACCATCAACCGCTCGCGCTCTGGGACACCGACTACGGCACTTTGTACGACTACAAGACGTGGAAGAACAAGGAAACGCTTGTCGCATCGCTCAACGAGCTTATCGCTTTCCAGGACGAGGTCCTGCCCAACGCTCATGGCTCGGTTTACGTGCCGCCGTCGAATATCCTTTCGGCCCGTGCGCGCAAGCTTATCGGCACCGACGTTCCGCGCATTAAGACCATCGCCAGTACGTATTTTGAGGACGGCACCGACCTGCCGTACGTGCAGGAGTTTGGCGTGGCGAGCGACGGCATTGTGGAGCAGCCGCGCATTGTCTCGGGCGGCATGGTCGGCGATTCCTATATGCGCCTGGCTGCCGTGTCCGAGCTCAACATGCACTACGTAAGCACGCACTTTATGCACCCGGACGACCTGCTCGATCCCGATCGCGGCGCTACGGAGGGCTGGGAGGTCTACAAGGGCGGCCTGACCAACTACCTGGAGTGGCTTACCAAGTTTGCGCCCGACCTGCGTCGCCAGACCGGCTCGGAATGCTCGGGCGCCATCCAGCGCTTTTCGTCGGTGACGGTGGGCGTGGATACCAGCGCGGATGCCTGGACGCTTAGCCTGGGCAATTTCCACGACGAGGCGTGGCTCATGTTCCGCGCCAATAATGGCGAGCCGGGTGCAGTCACGGGTGGCGAGATTACGCATCTGACAGGCGACCTGTACCTGGTCAAAGCCACGGACAAGACGGTGACCATTGCGCGCAAGGAGGGTAGCGACAAATGAGAATTTGCTTGGTACTCGAGGGTTGCTACCCCTATGTGCACGGCGGCGTGTCTACCTGGATGCACGGCTACATTACGGCTATGCCCGAGCACGAGTTTGTGCTGTGGGTGATCGGCGCGCATGCTGCCGACCGTGGCAAGTTTGTCTACGAGCTGCTCGGCAACGTGGTCGAGGTGCACGAGGTGTTTCTGGACGATGCCCTGCGGCTTTCGGGCGAGCAACATGAAGCCAGTTTTAACGACCGTGAGCGCGAGGCGCTACGCCGTCTGGTGTCGTTCTCCAATCCGGACTGGGACGTGTTATTCGATATCTTCCACCGCCGTCGCGTGCATCCGCTCTCGTTTTTGCAGAGCCGCACGTTTATGGATATCTTCCGCGACGTGTGCCTTGCCGAGTACCCCTACACGCCCTTTGCCGACGCATTCCACACCATGCGCTCTATGCTGTTGCCGGTGCTCTACCTGCTGGGCAGCGAGGTGCCGGTTGCCGATGTGTACCACGCTATCTCGACCGGCTACGGCGGCCTGCTCGCCTGCCTGGGCTCAAGCGTTCACCATGCGCCGGTGCTGCTGACCGAGCATGGCATCTATACCCGCGAGCGCGAGGAAGAGATCATTCGCGCCGACTGGGTGGTGCCGTCATTTAAGGACCGCTGGATTCGCTTTTTCTACCTGCTTTCGGAGGAGATCTACCGCCGCGCCTTCCGCGTGACCAGTTTGTTCCATAACGCCCGCAAGACGCAGATTGATATGGGCTGCGATGCGGACAAATGCCTGGTCATCCCCAACGGCATTCAGTTCGACCGCTTTAAGGATATTCCCTTAAAGCCCGATGATGGCTGGGTGGATATTGGCGCAGTGGTGCGCTTGGCGCCCATCAAGGACGTCAAGACCATGATCTATGCCTTCTTTGAGCTGCACGATCGCCTGCCCAAGGTGCGCCTGCACATCATGGGCGGCGTGGACGACGAAGAGTACGGCGCCGAGTGCCACGCGCTGGTCGATACCCTGGGCGTGCGCGACCTGATCTTTACCGGTCGCGTCAACGTGGTCGAGTACATGGAAAAGCTCGACTTTACCATTTTAACGAGCATCTCCGAGGGCCAGCCGCTCAGCGTGCTAGAGTCGCTTGCCGCGCGCCGTCCCTGCGTGACGACCGAGGTGGGCTGCTGCCGCGAGCTGCTGGAGGGCGCACCGGGCGATGACTTTGGCGTTGCCGGGTTTGTATGCCCGCCTATGTATCGCAAGGGCCTGGCCGATGCCATGGAGCGCATGTGCACAAGCCGCGCCCGTCGCATTGAGATGGGGGAGCGCGGGCAGCGTCGCGTTGCCACGTACTTTTTGCACGAGCAGATGCTCGCCAACTATCGCGCGCTGTACGACGAGACGGCGCAAGCGTTTGACCTGCCCAGAGAGGGGGAGTAGCCGGTGGCCGGAATCGGTTTTGAGCTCAAGCGCCTGTTTAGGCGCAAAGGCCTGTTTGCCACGATGCGCGCTTACGGCTACGCCGGCATTGTGTGCACGGGCCCGATGCTGTTGGGCGTGCTGCTCCAGGTGGGCATCTTGGTGCTGTGTGGTCTGTGGGGCGTGGGCCGTGCCAACCAGGATCTGCTGGTGTGCATGGTGACCTACACGCTGCTGGCGTCGCTTACGCTCACGAGCTTTTTCTCCATGCCGGTCACACGCTTTTTGGCTGACATGCTCTTTGCCGAGCGCGAGGATGAGATCTTGCCTTCGTTTTGGGGATCTAATGCCATCATGCTCGTTGCGGGCACCGTGCTCTACGGCGCCTTTTTGCTGTTCTCGGGCGCCACACTGCTGCAGGGACTGCTGTGCCTGTGGCTGTTCAACATTATGATCGTCAACTGGAACGGCATGAGCTACCTCACCGCCATCAAGGATTACCGCGGTATCCTGTGCAGCTTTGCGGCCGCCATTGGCGTGGCGTGCCTGTGCGCCCTGGCCGCGCTGGCGCTGGGACTGCCGCCGGTCGAGGGCCTGTTGGCGTCAATTGCTCTGGGCTACGGCGTCATGCTCGCCTGGGACGTGGTACTGCTGTACCGGTATTTTCCTCAGAGCGACCGCAGCCCCTGGCCCTTTTTGCAGTGGCTCGATCAGTTTATGCCGCTGGCGCTCACGGGTCTGTTAACCAATCTGGGACTCTTTGCGCACCTGGTGATTATTTGGGCCGGTCCCATTGGCGTGCGGGTCAAGGGCTTGTTTTATGGTGCGCCCTACTACGATGTGCCGGCGCTCATCGCGTTTTTGACGATCCTGGTCACGACCGTTAACTTTGTGGTCTCGGTCGAGGTCAATTTCTATCCGCGCTACCGCGACTACTATAGCCTGTTCAACGACGGCGGCGTGGTGGGCGACATTGTGGTGGCAGAGGAGGAGATGCTTTCCACGCTCAACAACGAACTGCGCTTTTGCGCGCTCAAACAGTTGTTTGTGACCGCGGCGGTCATCTCGCTCGAGACCACGGTGCTCTCGGCCTTACCGTTGGGCTTTAACAACCTTATGCACGGGTATTTTCGCACGCTGTGCGTGGGCTATGGCCTGTATGCCGTGGGCAATACGGTGATGCTTATCTTGCTGTACTTTACCGACTATAAGGGGGCCGTGCTGGCTTCGGGCCTGTTTGCCGGTGTGGCCGGGCTGGCGACTGCCGTGTTGTTGCTTTTGCCGCAGCAGTTTTACGGCTTTGGCTTTTTGTTGGGTGCGGCGGTGTTTTTTATCGTGGCGCTGCTGCGGCTCGATATCTATACCGCCAACTTGCCGTATCGTATCCTGAGCCAGCAGCCCATTGTGGCAACTGACAAGACGGGCTGGTTTACCGAACTTGGCCGCTTGCTCGACCGTGCCGAACAGCGCTATGAGGAAGGCCGACATAAGGGCGTGCCGCACGGCGCGTTTGAGCGCGCAGTAGTTCGCGTGTATCGCAAGCATTGGGGAGGTTCTGATGACCGATAGGATGATGTCTCGCCGTCGCCTGTTTGAGGCGGCTGCCGGTGCGCTGTTGCTTTCGGGCTGCTCGGTGCAGGAAGACTCCTCGACCAAAAAGGTCAAAAAGCAGGACAAGATTAAAAAGACCGAGGCCTCCGACCAGTCCAAGCACCTGCGCGACAAGGACGAGCTCTACGAGGTCTACGATGACTCGGGTATTGTGACCATGTACCTGACCGTCTCGCGCGGCAACAGCTCCGAGAACACCGACCACAGCTGGGCCGAGATCAACACGTACTCGGTGTATGACTATGCCGACATGGGCGTGACGCGCTATCAGGTTATGGGCCTGCTGCAGCCGGGCGACGAAGACGGCCCGGTGGCCGGCGAGGTTGGCTATGGCGAGGAAGCGCCCAATGCCACCGTGCAGGTGCGCGGTCAGACATCGAGCAATAACTCGCAAAAGAATTACAAGGTGGAGCTCAAAAAGGGCAAGGGTACTTGGCGCCAACAGCGCGCGATTGCGCTCAACAAGCACATGGGCGAGGGTATGCGTTTTCGCAACAAGATGGCCTACGACCTTATCTGCGGGATACCCCAGATGATGGGCCTGCGTACGCAGTTTGTGCATCTGTGGGTGTGCGACCAGACCGAAAAGTCCAACGACACCTTTGAGGACTACGGCCTGTTTACGCAGGTGGAGCAGCTCAACAAGACGGCGCTTAAGGCACATGGGCTGGATAAGAACGGGCATCTGTACAAGGTGAACAACTTCGATTTCCATCGCTACGAGGACACCATTAAACTTGCCGACGATCCCGACTACAACCAGGCAAGCTTTGAGGGCATGCTCGAGATTAAGGGCGATTCGGACCACACCAAGCTCATCGAGATGCTCGATGCGCTCAACGACGAATCGCAAAAGATCGATGACGTGCTCGACACCTACTTTGATTCCGAGAATCTGGTTTATTGGCTGGCGTTTCAGATTCTGACGGGCAACTGCGATACGCAGAACCGTAACTGCTATCTGTACAGCCCTCTCAACTCAAATACCTGGTACTTTTTAGATTGGGATAACGATGGCATACTTCGTAAGCTGGAGCTTTCTCTTGCCGGGTTTTCGGACTACGCGAGCTGGGAGCGCGGTGCAAGCAACTACTGGGGCAACGTGCTGTTTAACCGCGCGTTGCGCAGCAAGTCGTTCCGCAGCGAACTCGACTGTGCCGTCAAGGACTTGCGCTCGTATTTGACCGAGACTCGTCTGACCAAGATGATCAAACACTACCGCGAGGTTACTGACTCGCTGGTCTTTGCTTCGCCCGATATCGACAATCTGCCTGTCACCAAGGACCAATACGAGCAGATCGCCGCGGCGATTCCCTCCGAGATCGAGGAGAACTACAAGAGCTTTCGCGAGAGTTTTAAAAAGCCTATGCCGTTCTACATCGGCGTGCCGCAGATCGATAACGGTAAGCTGCGTATTAATTGGGATGCGTCCTACGACTTTGAGGCGCGCGACATTCGCTACACCGTGGAGCTTGCGCGTGACTATGCCATAAGCGACGTGGTCTTTAAGGCCGAGGACGTGCTGCTTCCCGAGGTGACCTGCGATGCGCCCGATACCGGCCAGTATTTTGTGCGCGTGCGTGCTACCAACTCCGACGGTTATACGCAAGATGCGTTTGACTACTATGTGACCGACGACGGCAAGCACTACGGCATGAAGTGTTTTTACGTGCAAGACGGCGGTAAGGTCGTGGAGGACACGTATGAGGAGGGCTAGCGCGCTGCTTGAGCGCTTGGCGGCTCCGCCTGTGCGTACCACGCAGGAGCGTTACCGCCACGAACTCAAATATCTCATGAACGAGGGCGAGCACTCCGCGCTTGCCTGTCGCATGGCGCCGGTGTTTAAGCTGGACAAGCATGCACGGGCGGGTGGTTACACCATTCGCAGCCTCTACTTTGACGACTACTGCAACTCGGCCTACGAGGAAAAAGACGCTGGTATTCTCATGCGCAAAAAGTATCGCGTGCGCATCTATAACGGCAGCGACAAGGTGATTAAGCTCGAGCGCAAAAAGAAGTACGGTAGCTGGATTTACAAGGAGGATGCGCCGCTTACGCGCGGCGAGTTTGAGCAGATTTTGGCTGGCGACTACGACTTTTTGCTGAGGAGCCCCTATCCGCTCTGTCGCGAGTTCTACATCGAGTGCATCTGCAACGTGATGCGCCCGCGGACCATCGTGGACTACGAGCGCGAGCCGTGGGTGATGGATGAGGGCACTGTGCGCATTACGTTTGACATGAACGTGCGTGCCGCGGTGGGAAGCTTCGATATCTTTGACGCGACGCTGCCCGCGCTGCCGGTCCTGGAGCCCGGCAAGCTGGTGATGGAGGTCAAGTTTACGGAGTTTTGCCCGCAGCTGGTGCGCGATATGGTGCCGCCGGGAGCGGCCGAGCTTACGGCGGTCTCCAAGTACTGCCTGTGTTACGAAAAGACCGCCTACCTGCGCGGATTTAATTACTGGGAATCGGATTTTGAGAACCGAGGGGATATTTAGACCATGAGCACCAGGGACTTTTTTAAGAACTCCGTCTTGGAGGCGTTTGGCCAGGTCGACCCTGCCAAGATTGGCCTTTCGCTGCTCGTGGCGCTCGCCATGGGCATCCTGATCTATTACGTGTACAAGCGCTTTTTTACCGGCGTGGTGTATTCGCGCAGCTTTGCCGTTACGCTTGTAGGCATGTGCGTGCTTACCTGTATGGTCACGCTCGCGATCTCGACCAACGTGGTCATCTCGCTCGGTATGGTCGGTGCTCTGTCCATCGTCCGCTACCGTACGGCGGTCAAGGACCCGCTCGACCTGCTGTATCTGTTTTGGTCCATTACCACGGGCATTACGGCCGGCGCCGGCATGTATGCGCTCGTGGCGCTCACGGCGGTGGTGATCGTGGTGATGATCGCCGGCTTTGCGAGCCACCAGGACAAGGCGCGCGTGTACATGATGGTCATCCACTACACGGGTCAGACCACCAGCGACGATATCGTGCGCGCGTTTGGGCGTACCAAGTTCACCGTCAAGTCCAAGACCATGCGTGGCGACAAGGTGGAAATGGTCGTCGAGATGTTCTCGGACGGTGTTGACATGCCCTATGCAGACGCCATTCGCGCGCTCGACGGCGTTGAAGATCTGACGTTGATCCAATATAACGGCGAATATCACGGCTAGAACCCTAGCGAGCAGATTGCATAAAGAGGGCCGTTCCTGGTCGAGCATGCGTCAGCGAGCGGGCGGCTACCGTGGCGAGGTGCCGCGAAAGAGGAGCGACGCGTACTTCATGTACGCGAGCGACGGTTTGAGCGGCAGATCGCCCGGTAGTTGCCCGCGCAGCGTCGAGCAGTCCGGCGTTCGTTAGAACGCCGGAACGAACAGGTATTATGGTGAAAGCGATTTCAATGACAGGGGTACTCGTGGTAAAGATGAAAGATGTGGCCGAGCTGGCCGGCGTTTCGAGCGCCGCCGTCTCGCGCTACCTCAACGGTGGATATATCTCGGCGGACAAGGCCGAGCGCATTAAGCAGGCAATCGAGCTGACCGGATACGTGCGATCTAGCCAGGCTCGCGCGCTGCGCACCGGCTCCACCAAGCTCATCGGCGTTATCGTGCCTAAGATCAACTCGGAATCTGTGAGCCGCATTACCGCCGGTATTGGCCAGGTGCTCGCTCGTCGTGGCTACCAGATGCTGCTTGCCAATACCGACAACGCGGCCGATCGCGAGCTCGAATACCTTGATTTATTCCAAAACCATCCGGTTGACGGCATTGTGCTGGTGGCAACCATGATCACCGACGAGCACCGTCGCGCGATTGACTCGTGCCGTGTGCCCATTGTGCTGATCGGTCAACATGTCGAGGGCGCGGCGTGCGTGTATCACGACGATTACGAGGCCGCTTTTGAGCTGGGCCATGCGCTTGCGGGTCGCGTGGACGGCAAGATCGCTTACATTGGGGTTACCGAGGAGGACCGCGCGGCCGGTTATGACCGCCGACGCGGTTTTGAGGCCGGCTTGCGCGCCGCGGGTAACCCGCTCGATGCCGCCTTGATTCGCCTGGGCTCGTTTACGCTCGACTCGGGCTATGGTGCGGCGCGTGAGCTGCTTTCTGTCGCTCCCGATGTTTCGTTTATCGCCTGCGCGACCGACACTATGGCGGCCGGCGCGCTTCGTGCCATCGATGAGGTTCGCGGCATGGGCGAGGGCATACACCGCGTGAGTGGTTTTGGCGACAACGCGTTTTTGCGCGCGCTGACGGGCGGCATTCCCACCGTGCATTATGGCTACCTGACCAGTGGCGTCGAGGCGACCAATATGTTGCTCAACACGCTCGATGGCGTGGAGGGGGAGAGCGGTCTAAAGACGCTCAAACTCGGCCATCAGCTTATGAATGTCTAGATTTTGGGCACGTCTGCCTGCCTCTGAGCCCTTATATTTGTCTCAAAACTACCATTCGCCGGCTATTTCCTACCGTTCACCCTAATATGAAAACGATTACAGACATATGAAACTGAAAACGATTACAGTGTAAATGTCAAAGATGGCCGGGTGCACATGCGCCCGTTGGAGGAAAGGGAAGTCATGGACTACCGCAAATCAGCGCAAGAGGTGCTCGACAACATCGGTGGCGCCGGCAACGTTGTTTCGGCCGCGCACTGCGCCACGCGTCTGCGCCTGGTGATTGCCGATAACGCCAAGGTCGACAAGGAAGCCCTCGAGAATATCGACGGCGCCAAGGGCGTCTTTGAGGCCCAGGGTCAGCTGCAGATTATTTTTGGCACCGGCACCGTCAACAAGGTCTACGAAGAGTTCATCGCGCTCAGCGGCGTCGAGGCTGCCACCAAGGCCGAGGTCAAGGAGGCCGCGGCACAGCAGCAGAACATCTTTATGCGTGCCATTAAGGTGCTCGGCGACGTCTTTGTCCCCATCATCCCCGCCATCGTGGCTTCGGGTCTGCTGCTGGGCATTATGAGCGCCCTCAACTTTATGGCCTCCAACGGCTTTATCGCGCTCGACACCAATAACTTTATCTACAAGATAGCCGACCTGGTCTCGGGCACGTCCTTTGGCATTCTGCAGATTCTGATCGGTTACTCCGCCGCTAAGGCCTTTGGCGCCAACCCGTATCTGGGCGCTGTCGTCGGCGGTGCGTTCATCAACTCCTCGCTGCAGAGCGCCTACACGGTTGCCTCCGAGGGCGTGCAGACCATGGTCACCGTCATCCCTGGTCTGTACAGCTTTGAGTGGGTTGGCTATCAGGGCCATGTGATCCCCATCGTTATCGCCTGCGCCATTCTGGCCTTCCTCGAGAAGTGCCTGCACAAGATCGTTCCCGAGATGTTCGACCTCTTTGTGACTCCGCTCGTCTCGGTGTTCGTGACCGTGCTCGTGACGCTCGTTGCCGTCGGCCCCATCTTCGTGTGGGCCGAGAACGCCATCCTCGGTCTGATCCAGACCCTGCTGACCTTGCCCTTCGGCATTGGCTCCTTTATCGTCGGCCTGTTCTATGCTCCCACGGTCGTTACCGGTATCCACCAGATGTACACCGCCATCGACCTGGGTCAGCTTGCCCAGACGGTGTGACCTATTGGCTGCCCATCGCCAGTGCCGCCAACATCGCCCAGGGTGGCGCCGCGCTCGCCGTTGCCTTTAAGACCCGCGATGCCAAGATCAAGGGCCTGGCGCTTCCTTCGGCCCTGTCCGCCTTCATGGGTATTACTGAGCCTGCCATCTTTGGTGTGAACCTGCGCTTCTTTAAGCCCTTCATCGCCGGCTGCATCGGCGGCGGTTGCGGTGCCCTGGTCTGCGCACTCACCTCGCTTGCTGCTTCCGGCACGGGCGTTACCGGTATCTTCGGTATCCTGCTGTGCCTGGCACAGCCCGTGCAGTACGCGATCATGTTTGCGGTCGCCGCGGTCGTGTCCTTTGCCATCTCGTTTGTCCTGTACAAGGACGAGCCCAAGGCTTCCGAGCAGGCCTAGGAGCTTTTGATTGAGGGGTGCCCGCGGGTTGTATGCTCGCGGGCGTTTCCCGTATCTGTTGCCGATCTCTGGCGCCTTGTTACTTTCGATCCGTTAGGACTTTGATATGTCTAATGCACTTGGTCGCGACCTTGCAAAGCTGGTTGCCGCTGTTGACGCTGCCGCCTCTGAGTGCGGTCATGGCGCGTATGGCCAGCGCTTCCATATTATGCCGCCGGCGGGTTGGCTCAATGACCCCAACGGTCTCTGCCAGGTGGGTGGCGTGTTTCACGCGTACTTCCAGTATGCCCCGTTTGATGTGAACGGCGGCGTAAAGATGTGGGGCCATGCCACAAGCCGCGACCTTATGAACTGGGAATATGTTGGCGCGCCGCTGCTTCCCGACGAGCCGTTCGACTGCCATGGCGTGTATTCGGGCTCCGCGCTTGCCGAGGACGGCCGCATTCGCGTGTTGTACACGGGCAACGTTAAGCTTTCCGATGCGGACGGCACGTACGACTACGTCAATACTGGCCGCCGCGCCGATACCGTCTATGTGGAGAGCGTTGATGGCCTTGCCGGTCGGGAGTTCAGCCAAAAGCGCGTGGTGCTGGCGTCCGAGGATTATCCCGACGATCTGACCTGCCACGTGCGCGATCCCAAGGTGTGGCGTGACGCGGACGGGCGTTATCACTTGGTGCTGGGCGCGCGTCGTCTCGTGGACGGGCCGCATGTCGATAGCCGCTTTTGTGAGATGCACGGCGAGGGTGCCGGGCGCGATGTGGGCGAGATCTTGGTGTATGGCTCGGCCGATTTGCTGAGCTGGGAGCTCGAAAGCCGCGTTTCCACGCCCGAGCGCTTTGGCTTTATGTGGGAGTGCCCGGGATACCTTGAGCTTGAGTCGGATGGCGGTGTACCGGCGAAGTTCCTGTCCTTCTCTCCCCAGGGGCTCGAGGGCGGTCGTTGGGACCGCGGTAACGTGTATGCAGCGGTCTACATGCCTGTAACGGGCGACATTACGGGTGGCAATGACGCTTATGAGCTGGGCGAGTTCCGCCTGTGGGACGCCGGTTTTGACTTCTATGCTCCGCAGGAGTTCACGGCCGAGGACGGTCGCCACATTCTGATCGGCTGGATGGGCATGCCCGATGAGCCGACCTATGGCAACGCGCCCACCATGGCGTGCGGCTGGCAGCACTGTATGACGGTGCCGCGTGAGCTTACAGCCGGTGCTGGCGGCGTGGTGCTGCAACAGCCGGCGCGCGAGATTGAGCACCATTATGCCTCGGTGCGTGTGGGGGCGGGCTCGTTGGAGGTCGCCGGCGACGCCTGCTTTGACGTTGTTGTCGACGGTGTCGACGGCGCATTCACCGCGACCGTTGACGGCGAGCTGAAGCTGGCGTTTGTGCCCGCCGAGGGCGAACTGCCCTCGCGCTTTGAGATGCGATTTACCGATGAGGGTCGCGCTTCTGCCGGCTGCGGTCGTACCGTGCGCTGGGAGCCCGTCGACGAGGTTCGTAACGTGCGCATTGTTGGCGATGTCTCGTCGGTCGAGGTGTTTGTGAATGATGGCGCGCTCGTGTTTTCGACGCGCATCTATCCTGAGGCCTATGGCGTGACCGTTGACGCTCCGGGTGTGAGCGTGAACTATCACGCGCTCAATATTTAGGCGATTCGTCGCATATCGGCGCTATACTGCAGCCGTTGTCCACGATGCGGGAAACATCCGCATCGTGGGTTTTTGCTTATGAAGGGACGGTGCCGCGTGGACGTGCAACAGCTAGAAGAGGCTTGGGCTGCAAGGGCCGGCGCGCGTGAGGCGCGTCTTGTTGCGGCCCTGCATGTGCCGGCGGCGCTGTCTCTGTTGGGGGTTGTACGTCCCGGCGATCTCCTGGTTGCGTTTGCCGATGACTTTGCCGATGCGTTTGCGCACGGCTTTGATGGTTGCGATGTCGCGCTGGTGGGCTCGCCGTCCGCCGAGGCGTTTGCCGCTGCGTCCGAGGGCTTTGATGCTTCGTTTGATGTCGAGGGTCCGCACTTGTGGTGGTTCGTCAACTCCATCGGCGGGTTTGGTCTGCGTGTGCCCGATCTGCGCGCTCTGGGCCGCGCTGCTCGTGAGGCCCATGCGCTGTTTGTGGTGGATAACACGGTAGCGTCGGCTTTTGGCTGCGATCCGCTGCGTTTGGGTGCCGTGCTGTCGCTCGAGGCGCTCGACCGCGTGTGCGCCGGCAAGGCTCCGCGCAAGTTGGTTGCCGTATCGGTCGCGCGCTCGCAGCTCAAGCGCCATCGCGTGGATGCCGCGGCTGAGTGCGCGCATGCCCTGCTTGAGGGCTGTGGCTTGGCCAAGCTTGATATGCCTGCTGACGAGGCCGGTGTACTGGAGCGTGGGCTGGACTCGCTCGATGTCCGCATGCAGGCGCATTTCGATCGCGCCCGTGCGCTAGCCGAGTATCTGGCCGCCAACGAGATGGTGCGCAGCGTGCGCTATCCCGGACTGAGCTCGCATCCTGATCATGCGGTTGCAACGGGAATCCTCGAGCACGGCTTTGGCCCGGCAGTTGAATTTGATCTTATCGAGCTTAGCGCAGGGGGGCTGTTCGATGCTTTGTCGGGGGAGTTCCACACATCGCCCGCCGGCGGCGCAGCGACGCGCCTTTCGGCCCCACGCGGCAAGCAGGGGAGCACCATCCGCCTCTTCGCCGGCGCCGACGACCCCTTGATCGTGGCCGCCACCCTAGATAATGCCCTCCGCAACTAGCTAAATCATCCTCGACTTCATAAGTTGCGGTGAAATAGGGATTGATTTACGGCTTTAACCGCATAAACAGTCCCTATTTCACTGCAACTTATGAGAAGGGGTTGTGTGGCTATAAGGCCCCGTCCCAAATGGGCTACTCTTTGATGCTGGCGATGAGGGCGTTTGCTTTGGTGGCAATGACGTTGTTGATGTCGGCCTGCAGCTCTTCGTAGACCGCTATGGCTCGTTCGCCGGCGGGGGTGAGGGTGGATCCGCGGGCGCCGTCGCGCTCTATGAGCTTGCAGCCCAGCTGGCCTTCGGCCTCGTTTACAATGCGCCAGGCCTTGGAATACGCCATGCCCATGCTCTTGGCGGCGCGGTTGAGCGAGTGCTCGCGGGCGATGCCCTGCAGCAGCAAGACACAGCCGTGTCCAAACACGCCCGGCAGATCTTTGTCGAACGCTTGAATGACCAACTTTGCCGTCGTCTTGTACTCCATGTGCTCCACGTCTTCCCGCTAAAGTGTTTGCTGGGCAAACGCAAAGCCTGCGTCAAACCCTCGTGTGCTCTTCTTAAATCATGCATTGTAGCAGTCAAAGTGCGTTAAGATACTTCCCCAGTATTGGGCGCCCAAGGTTGGGCTGGGTCCTACGAGGCCTGCAGCCGACCGGTCGCATGGAAAAAGGAGAAACATGGCTACGTTCTTTCCCGGTGAGTCCCACACGTTTTCGGAGTATCTGCTGGTCCCTGGTTACTCGTCCTCGCAGTGCATCCCCAACAACGTCTCTCTTAAGACGCCGCTAACCCGCTTTAAGCGCGGTGAGAAGCCGGCAATCACCCTGAACATCCCCATGGTTTCCGCCATCATGCAGTCCGTCTCGGGCGTCGACATGGGTGTCGCGCTCGCTACCGAGGGCGGCCTGTCCTTCATTTACGGTTCCCAGAGCGCCGAGTCTGAGGCCGCCATGGTCAAGGCCGTCAAGGATCACAAGGCAGGTTTCGTTCAGTCCGATTCCACGCTGACCCCCGACATGACCATGGAGCAGGTCATCGAGCTCAAGGAGAAGACCGGTCACTCCACCATGCCGGTCACCGACGACGGCACCCCCAAGGGCAAGCTCCTGGGCATCGTCACCAGCCGTGACTATCGTCCCAGTCGCGATGACCACCAGACGAAGGTCTCCGAGTTCATGACCCCGCGTGAGCAGCTTATCGTGGGCGACAAGAACATCAGCCTTAAGGTTGCCAACGACGTCATCTGGGACAACAAGCTCAACGCCCTGCCCATCGTCGACGATAACGATCACCTCATGGGCATTGTCTTCCGCAAGGATTACGACAGCCACAAGACCAATCCTAACGAGCTGCTCGATAACGACAAGCGCTACATGGTCGGCGCCGGTATCAACACCCGCGACTATGCCGAGCGTGTGCCGCTGCTCATCGAGGCCGGTGCCGATGTCTTGTGCATCGACTCTTCCGAGGGCTTCAGCGAGTGGCAGAAGCGCACCATCGAGTGGATTCGCGCCAACTACGGCGAGGACGTCAAGGTCGGTGCCGGTAACGTCGTCGACGCCGAGGGCTTCCGCTTCCTGGCCGACTGCGGTGCCGACTTCATCAAGGTCGGTATCGGCGGCGGTTCCATCTGCATCACCCGCGAGACCAAGGGTATCGGCCGTGGCCAGGCCACCGCGCTGATCGATGTCTGTCGCGCCCGTGACGAGTACTACGAGGAGACCGGCGTCTATGTGCCCGTGTGCTCCGACGGCGGTATCGTCTATGACTACCACATGACACTCGCCCTTGCCATGGGTGCCGATTTTATGATGCTGGGCCGCTACTTCGCCCGCTTCGACGAGAGCCCGACCGAGCGCGTCAACGTCAACGGCCAGTACATGAAGGAATACTGGGGCGAGGGTTCCGCGCGTGCCCGCAACTGGCAGCGCTACGATCTGGGTGGCGCCGCAAAGCT
This sequence comes from Collinsella aerofaciens, assembly GCF_032584215.1. Classification (GTDB taxonomy): domain Bacteria; phylum Actinomycetota; class Coriobacteriia; order Coriobacteriales; family Coriobacteriaceae; genus Collinsella. Next base: position 32,393 of record NZ_JAWHPN010000012.1, read on the forward strand.
CAGCTTCGTCGAGGGCGTCGACTCCTACGTTCCCTACGCCGGCTCCCTCAAGGACGGCGTGGGCGGTACGCTTTACAAGGTCAAGTCCACGATGTGCAACTGCGGCGCCCTCTCGATCCCCGAGCTCCAGGAAAAGGCACGCCTGACCCTGGTAAGCTCCACCTCAATCGTCGAAGGCGGCGCCCACGACGTAGTCGTCAAGGATTCCCAGCAGAGCGTCAGCTACCGCTAAGCGGCTTTCCCAAGCACCGCACCTTGCCGTTCAAACCGTCGCTCGCGTACCAAAGTACGCGTCGCTCCTCTTTCACGGCAATCTGCGGCACTTGGAAAACCCGACCATGCTTGGGCTGGTAACAATTAGCGGTTGATTCACAACCACGTTATTAAGATAAAGCGAGATGCCTGCAAGTCGCAGGCATCTCGCTTGTTGTATTTGCTATCATCATGCGAGTTAACGATGTGGCGGGGCGTTCTTACCTTTGCTCGCTGCAAGTTCCGCACGAGCCGAAGAGCACTTAATGTGCTCTTCGTGCGAGCAGGACTGTCCGCAGCAGCGAGTAAAGGTAAGAACGCCTCGCCCCAACCCAGCTAACAAAGGAGCTGATATGTGCGATTGCACAGATCATAAGGACGAGATCCCTGTCTACGACGCGCAGGCCATTGAGTCCAGGTGGATGAAGGCCTGGGAGGACTCCAACCTCTTTGCCGTCGACACCGACGACAGCAAGCCCAAGAAGTACGTGCTCGAGATGTTCCCGTATCCGTCGGGCGACCTGCATATGGGCCACGCGCGCAACTATACCATCGGCGATGCCATGGCCCGTCAGGCCCGCATGCGCGGTTACGACGTGCTGCACCCCATCGGCTTTGACGCCTTTGGCCTGCCTGCCGAGAACGCCGCCATCAAGCACAATACGCAGGCTGCTGCCTGGACGTATAAGAACATGGACCAGGCGCTCGCCACGATGAAGCGCATGGGCTTCTCCTACGATCTGGATCGCATGGTCAAGACCTGCAGCCCCGACTACTACCGCTGGGGTCAGTGGATCTTTGAGAAGCTGTGGGAAAAGGGCCTGGTCTACCGCAAGAAGAACCCGGTCAACTGGTGTCCTAACTGCAAGACCGTTCTGGCCAACGAGCAGGTCACCGAGGGTAAGTGCTGGCGCTGCGGCACCGAGCCCGAGAAGCGCGACCTGGAGCAGTGGTACTTCAAGATCACCGAGTACTCCCAGGAGCTGCTCGACGACCTGGAGAAGCTCCCCGGCTGGCCCGAGCGCGTCAAGCAGATGCAGGCCAACTGGATCGGTCGCTCCGAGGGCGCCGAGGTCGACTTTACCCTGTGCGACCAGGATGGCGAGCCCATCGAGGGCGATGAGGGCAAGATCACCGTCTTCACCACGCGTGCCGATACCCTTTTTGGCGTCTCCTTCTTTGTCCTGGCTCCCGAGTACGCCGGCCTGCACGAGCTCGTCGAGGGCACGGAGTACGAGGAGGCCGTCACCAAGATCGTCGAGGACTCCAAGCATATCTCTGCCGTCGAGCGTGCCCAGGGCACCCTCGAGAAGCACGGTGCCTTCACGGGCCGCTATGTGGTAAACCCCGTCAACGGCGAGAAGGTCCCCGTGTGGGTTGCCGATTATGTCGTTGCCGACTACGGTACCGGTGCCGTCATGGCCGTTCCCTGTGGCGACCAGCGCGACTTTGAGTTTGCCCGTAAGTACGACCTGCCGATCGTGCCGATCATCCTGGACGATGACGATCGTGCTGCCGTCGAGGCCAGCGGCGAGACCATCGATACCTTCCATGCCGAGACCGTCGACTGGGATTGCGCCCACGCTGCCGAGGGCACGCTCGTCCAGTCCGGCAAGTACACCGGCATGCGCGGCGGTAAGCACTCCGAGGGCGAGGCTGCGATCGTGGCCGACCTCGAGGCCATGGGCTGCGGTCGTCGCAAGGTCGAGTTCCGCCTGCGCGACTGGCTCATCAGCCGCCAGCGCTATTGGGGCAACCCCATCCCGGCTATCCACTGCGAGCACTGCGGCATCGTGCCCGTGCCCGAGGATCAGCTGCCGGTGACGCTGCCCGAGAACCTGGACCTGGGCGCAGGCGAGACCCTCGCCGAGTGCAAGGAGTTCTACGAGACCACCTGCCCGGTCTGCGGCTGCCCGGCCAAGCGCGAGACCGATACCATGGACACCTTTACCTGCTCCAGCTGGTATTTCCTGCGCTATACCGATCCGCATAACACGGAGCTGCCCTTCTCCCGCGAGGCCGCCGACCGTTGGATGCCCGTCGATAACTACATCGGCGGCATCGAGCACGCCATTCTGCACCTGCTCTACAGCCGTTTCTTTACCAAGGCACTGCGCGACTTGGGCCTGCTGAGCGTGGACGAGCCCTTCACCAACCTACTGTGCCAAGGCATGGTTAAGGACGAGAACGGTGACACCATGTCCAAGTCCAAGGGCAATGTCGTGCCCCCGAGCTCGGTCATCGAGCCCTACGGCGCCGACACCATGCGTTTGGCGATCCTGTTTATCGCCCCGCCCGAGAAGGACTTCGACTGGGATCCCAAGGCCGTCGAGGGCGCCAACCGCTTTATCAAGCGCGCCTGGCGTATCGTTTGGCAGCTCGTCCAGTCCGGCGATGCCAACGTGGCCTTCGACAAGTCCGCGCTCGACGAGGTTGCGATGAAGCTCTATCGCGAGCGTCACCGCACCATCGCCAAGTGCACCGAGGACTTCGATCGCGGCCAGTTCAACACCGCGATCTCGGCTGTCATGGAGCTCGTCAACGCGGCGAGCGCTTACCTCAATGCCACTGAGGGTACCGCCCGCGACAAGGCGCTGTGCTATGGCGTGGCTAAGGACATCGTGAGCGTCCTTGCTCCCATCTGCCCGTTCTGGGCCGACGAACTGTGGCACGAGGCGCTCGGCTGCGAGGGCAACGCCTACACCGCCGCCTGGCCCGAGTTCGACCTGGCCGAGTCCGTTGAGGACACGGTGCAGATCGTCGTCCAGGTGCTCGGTAAGGTCCGCGGCCGCGTCGACGTTGCCCGCGATGCCTCCAACGAGGAGATGCAGGCTGCCGCCGAGGCCGCTGTCGCCAAGTGGCTCGAGGGCAAGACGGTCGTCAAGGCCATCTGCGTGCCCGGCAAGCTGGTCAACCTGGTGGTCAAGTAAGCGCTGCGCGCATAGCTGACATGCAATAAACGAGGGGCGGTCCGTTTGGGCCGTCCCTCGTTTTGCATGTACCTGCCTAGGTGTCTTCGGTCAATTGTCCTATTCTTGTGGAGAAGCTGTGCGAACGCTGACCTGCAGATTCGTACTGTGCTTGCACGTTTCCGCAGCTATTGGTATAGTTTACTTGCAAATGAAGTTGTAATTGAAAGAAGTGGGGTTTCGGCCCCGCTTCTTTTTTGTATGGATGGAGGTGCCGCAATGGTCAAGACCAAGACCGAGCAGGCGATCATCAACGCGCTCGAGGCCGTCGCTCCCCAGCACGATGTCGACATCGTCGACGTCGAGCTCGTGGGTGCCACCAAGGCCCCCTGCGTGCGCGTGCGTATCGAGGGTGCCGAGGGTCAGAGCCTGTCGCTCAACGACGTCACGGCCAACACCAAGTGGGTCGGCGATGTGATTGAGGAGCTCGACCCCATCTCTTCGAGCTATACGCTCGAGGTGTCGAGCCCTGGCATGGCGCGCCCGCTACGCCGCCCGTGCGACTTTGCCCGCTTTGTGGGCGAGAACTGTGAGCTCACCTCCACCGTCACCGAGGGCCGTCGCAAGTACGCCGGCAAGATTGCCTCCGCCACCGAGACGAACGTGACCCTCGAGCTCGAGGACGGCGAGTCCGTCACCCTCGATTTCTCTGATGTTAAAAAGTGCAAGTTGAAGCCCACCTACGACTTCAAGCCCGCGAAGGAAGGAAAGTAAGATGGCAGCATCCGACATGATGTCCGCCCTGATGGAGCTTTGCCAGGAGAAGCACATCGACCAGCTCTACCTGATCGACCGCCTGGAGCAGTCGCTCGCCAAGAGCTATGCCGAGATCCTGCATCTTGAGTGGGGCGCCAAGGTGACCATCGACCGCACCACCGGCAAGATCTACGTCTACCGTCTGGAGCCGATCGACGATTCCATGGACGAGGAAGGCAACTTCACCGAGTTCGAGGAGATCGACGTCACCCCCAAGAACACGAGCCGCATCGCCGCCCAGCACGCCAAGGCCGAGATCAACGCCATCGTGCGCAACTCCGCCCGCGAGCAGATCTACGAGGAGTTCTCCGGCCGCATCGGTGACCTCATCAGCGGTACCGTGCTGCAGTCCACGCCCGACTTCACGATCGTCAAGATTCGCGAGGGCGTCGAGGCCGAGCTGCCGCACTTCGACCAGCGCCGTTACGAGAACGAGCGCAACGAGCGTCCGATGGGCGAGCGCTACCTGCACAACCAGCACATCAAGGCCGTGATTATCGACGTTCGCGACCCCAACTCCAACCTGCAGCCGGTTCGTGGCGAGCACAGCCGTCCGCCGATTGTCATCTCCCGTACCCACCCCGAGCTCATGCGTCGTCTATTTGAGCAGGAGGTGCCCGAGATCTATGAGGGCACCGTCCAGATCAAGTCGATCGCCCGCGAGCCCGGTCAGCGCTCCAAGGTCGCCGTCCACTCGCTCGACGACCGTCTGGATCCCGTGGGCGCCTGCGTCGGCCCCAAGGGCAGCCGTGTTCGCGCTGTCGTGGGCGAGCTCCGCGGCGAGCGCGTCGACGTCATCCTGTGGGATGCCGATCCTGCCGTCTACGTTGCTAACGCCCTGTCGCCCGCCAAGGTCACCCGCGTCCTCATCGACGAGGAGAAGGCCTACGCCGGTGTTATCGTGCCCGACGACCAGCTGTCCCTCGCCATCGGCAAGGAGGGCCAGAACGCCCGCCTCGCCGCGCGCCTGACCGGCTGGCACATCGACATCAAGTCCGAGACGCTTGCCGCCGACATCCTCAAGAACGTTCCCGTTCACGAGGAGCCCGCCGCCGACCTGATCGGTGACGAGGAGGACGAGGACGTCCGCCGCTGCGAGTACGTGTCCGAGGACGGCATCCAGTGCCGCAACCAGGCTCGTCCCGGCTCCCGTTTCTGCGGTGTCCACGACACCGACGCCTTCGATGATGCGGAGGACCTGATCTAGCGCGCGGTCGCGCCGGGCGGGTCCCGGCGCGTCTCCCACGCTCGTTCAGTCTCTAGGCACCCAAGGTGCCAGAAAGGGTAGGTGAAGTCATATGGCAAAAGTCCGTGTGTCCACCCTGGCCAAAGAGTTCGGCATGACCTCCAAGGAACTGATGGGTCATCTCGCCGATATGAAGATTCCCGCTAAGTCCGCTTCCTCCACCTTGGAGGACGCCTATGTCGCCATGGTCCGCAAGCAGCTCGCCTCGGTAATCGAGGCCCGCGCTCAGGAAGTCGAGGCCGCCAAGCAGGCCGAGGAGCAGGCAGCTGCCGCCGAGGAGGCCGCTCGCGCCGCCGAGGCCGAGCGCGAGCGCATCGCCGCCGAGAAGGCCCGCGAGGAGGAGCGTCGCCAGTTTGCCGCAGCCCAGGCTGCTGAGGAGGCTGCCCGCGCCGAGGCCGAGGCCAGGAAGAAGGCCGAGCAGGAGCGCCTTGCCCGTGAGAAGGAGGAGGCTGCCCGCGAGGCCCAGCGCCGCGCCGTTCCCGCTTCCGACTCCGGTTCGCGCTTCCGTTCGCTGCTCGACCAGATCGCCGCACAGGAGACCGTGCTCAAGGAGAAGAAGGACGCCGAGGACAAGGCCAAGGCCGAGCGCGCTGCCGAGCGCGGTAACCGTCGTGGCGGCAACAACGACCGCCGCGGTGGCCGTCGTAACGATCGCAACGCCTCTGACAACAACTCCGAGCGCAACGCCTCCGAGAGCCGTCCGCACAGCCATCGCACCAACGCCAGCAACAACGTTGCTGCCGGCATGGACTTCCCCAACCCCGATAAGCAGGGCAAGGGCAAGAAGCGCAAGGGCGGTCACAACAACGAAGAGGACCACTACAGCCGCATGGCTCGCGAGGCCGAGGAGTACAGCCGCGAGAAGGTGCTCGAGGAGGCTCGTGCTGCCGTCGAGGAGGCCTCTCGCGAGTCCACCGGTCGCCGCAAGAAGCGCAAGGAGAAGCGCGAGCGCGAGGCTGCCAAGGCTCAGGAGGAGCGCAAGATAGAGGAGGCGCTGGCCCAGGGCGTGAACCCCGAGGACCTCGACGCCATCAAGGTCTCCCAGGGCGTTACCGTCCAGGAGCTCGCCGAGGCGCTCGACGTTCCGGCCAACGACATCATCAAGCGCCTGTTCCTGCTGGGTACGCCGCTCACCATGACGCAGTCCATGTCCGACGACCTCGTCGAGCTCGTTGCCGACGACCTGGGCCGCCAGATCAAGATCATCACCCCCGAGGAGGAGAACACCTTCTCGTTCTACGACGATCCCGCCGACCTTAAGCCGCGTGCCCCGGTCGTCACCGTCATGGGCCACGTCGACCACGGCAAGACGTCGCTGCTCGACGCCATCCGTCACACCGGCGTTGCTGCCGGCGAGGCGGGCGGCATTACGCAGGCCATCGGCGCTTCGCAGGTCATGATCAACGACCGCAAGATCACCTTTATCGATACCCCGGGTCACGCCACCTTTACGGCTATGCGTGCCCGTGGTGCCAAGGTGACCGACATCGTCATCCTGATCGTCGCCGCCGACGACGGCGTCATGCCCCAGACGGTCGAGTCGATCAATCACGCCAAGGCCGCCGGCGTACCCATCGTCGTTGCCGTCAACAAGATCGATAAGCCGGGTGCCAACCCCGATCGCGTGCGTCAGGAGCTCACCGAGTACGGCGTCATCCCCGAGGAGTGGGGCGGACAGAATATGTTCGTCAACATCTCGGCCAAGCAGAAGATCGGTATCGACGACCTTCTGGAGACCGTGCTGCTCCAGGCCGACGTGCTCGAGCTCAAGGCCAATCCGGACACCTTTGCCTCCGGCAACGTCCTCGAGGCCAAGCTCGACAAGGGCCGCGGCTCGGTTGCTACTGTGCTCGTGACCCGCGGTACCCTGCACGTGGGCGATACGCTGGTCGCCGGCCTTACCTACGGCCGCGTCCGCGCCATGCTCGACCCCAAGGGCCGCGCCGTCACCGAGGCCGGTCCCTCCGACGCCGTCGAGATTTTGGGCCTGCAGTCCGTGCCCAACGCCGGTGACGAGTTCCGCGTGTTCGAGGACGAGCGCGAGGCACGTGCGCTGGCCGACGAGCGTTCGCTGAAGGCCCGTATCGAGGAGCAGAGCCGCGTCAAGCACGTCACGCTCGAGAACCTCTTCGAGACCATTGCCGACGCCGAGGTCAAGGAGCTCAACCTGATCATCAAGGCCGACGTCCAGGGTTCCATCGAGGCCCTTCAGGACTCGCTCGACAAGATGGATCAGTCCGAGGTTCGCATCAACACGATCCACTCCGCCGTTGGCGCCATCAACGAGACCGACGTCGTCCTGGCCGACGCCTCCAACGCCATCATCATCGGCTTTGGCGTCCGTCCCGACGGTAAGGCCCGCTCCGCCGCCGAGCGCGAGGGCGTCGAGATCCGTTGCTACGACGTCATTTACAAGTGCCTCGAGGAGCTCGACGCCGCCCGTATCGGCATGCTCAAGCCCAACGAGGTCGAGGTCGCCACGGGTACCGCGACCGTCCTGGACACCTTCAAGGTGCCCAAAGTCGGTATCGCCGCCGGTGTCCGCGTCGAGGAGGGCGAGATCGCCGCGACCGATTCCGTGCGCCTGGTGCGCGACGGCATCGTGGTCTTCAACGGCAAGATCGCCTCGATGCGCCACTACAAGGACGAGGCCAAGAGCCTCAAGAGCGGTTCCGAGGGCGGCATTGGTCTGGAGAACTTCCAGGACATCAAGCCCGGCGACCAGATCGAGGGTTACCGCATCGACCAGGTTGCCCGTACCGAGTAGGGGGTAGCTCTATGAAGCAAACGCAGGCAACCCGCCGTCTGGGCGAGCAGCTTCGCGAGAAGCTCGGTTATATCCTGCTCTTTGAGGTTTCCGATCCGCGTCTCGACCTGGTTACTTTGACTGCGGTCGAGGTCGCGGTGGACCGTTCGTTCGCGCGCGTGTACGTGTCGTGCGATGCGAGCCGCTACGACGAGGTCATGGAGGCGCTCGCAAGCGCCAAGGGCCGTATTCGCAGCCTGTTGGCTCGCTCGCTCGATTGGCGTGTCACGCCCGAGCTCGATTTTCGCATCGATCGCTCGACCGATGAGGCCGAGCGCATCACACGTGCGCTGGAAAACGTTCCCGCCACGCTTGCGATCGAAAAGGACGAGGACGGCTATCCGATAGCGGATGTCGCCCAGGAGGCAGCTTTAGATGACTAATTCCGCCGAGCTCGCTTCGTGCGAGTCTGCAGATATTCATCGACGCATCCTCGAGCTCATCGAGGGTGCGTCCTCCATTGCGATTTCGGGACATACTTCTCCCGATGGCGATGCCTTGGGCTCCGTATTGGGTCTGGGCCTTTCGCTCATGAAGTTTTTCCCCAACAAGGACATTGCCCTGCTGCTGGCAGACGATGACCCGGTTCCGCGCATCTACCGCTTTATGGAGGGTGCCGATCGTCTGGTACCGGCATCTACGTACACCGGCAATCCGGACCTGTTCATCTCGGTGGACGTGCCGGTCGTCGAGCGCCTGAATAACTCCGCCGAGGTGCTTCGCCGCTCAACGCATGTGGTGTGCTTCGATCACCATCCGGCGCGCGAGGAGTTTGCCGAGCTCAGCCTGAGGCGCGTTGAAGCTGCAGCCTGCGCTATGATCATCGACCGCTTCTTGGACAATTGCGGCATTGTCGCACGTGATGGCGTTGCGACCTGCCTGCTGTGTGGCTTGGTTACCGATACCGGCCGTTTCCAGTACCAGAATGCCGATGCTGCCGCCTTCCATGCGGCCTCGCGTCTTGTTGCCCACGGTGCCGATCCGGCGCGTGTGGCTCTCGAGGTATATCAGAGCATGCGCGTTGAGTTTTTGCACCTCAAGTCCATCGTTATGGGCCGCATTAAGACGGTCGCGCATGGGCGCGTGGCGTATAGCTATGCCTACCAGAGCGACCTTGAGGCCTGCGGCGTCACCTCGGACGAGTGCGACGGCCTGGTCGATGTGGTGCGTTCGGTGATGGGCGTCGAGGTCTGCATGTTCTTAAAGGGCATTGAGGGCGATACCAAGGTGCGTGGCAACCTGCGCTCCAAGGGCGACCTCGATGTGTCCGAGCTTGCTGCCAACTTTGGCGGTGGCGGGCATCATGCCGCCGCCGGTTTCTCCAACAACGGAACGATTCTCGAGACGCTCACCGTGGCACTTCCCATGCTGGCCGAGCTGGTAGGGGAGGATCCCGCTTCGGTGACCGTCGAGCTTTAACTTTTTGGATGGTACATGGCTCGTCGTACGCCTTCTCAACTGAATATGCTGCTCGCCGTCGATAAGCCGGTGGGCTGCACGTCCCACGATGTGGTCTCGCAATGCCGACGCGCCCTCCATGAGCGGCGCGTCGGCCATGCCGGCACGCTCGACCCCATGGCATCCGGCGTCATGGTGGTGGGCGTGGGCCAGGCTACTCGTCTGCTGGGCATGCTAACCCTCGATACCAAAAGCTATGTCGCCGACATCTCGTTTGGTGCCGAGACCAATACCGATGATGCGGAGGGCGAGGCGGTCCGCACAGTGGCTGTTGCCAACGAGCTCCGCGATCCTGCCTATGCCCGTGAGCACTTGGCCGCTATGCTGGGCCCGCAGATGCAGGTGCCGCCGGCGTTTTCGGCTATCTCGGTCAATGGCGTTCGCGCCTACAAGTCTGCTCGCGAGGGCAATGCGGTGGACCTACCTCCGCGCCCCGTCGAGGTCTATGCCGCCGACCTGATCGCCGTGGGCGGCGAGGATGATACGTGTGTGTGGACCGTGGCGTTCTCGGTGAGCAAGGGCACCTATATCCGTGCGCTCGCTCGCGACCTGGGCCGTGCCTGTGAGAGCGCCGCACATATTTCCGCGCTGCGCCGCACGGCCTCCGGTGCTGTTTCCATTGGCGCCTGTCATGCGGTGGAGGAGCTTTCTCCCGAGTCCGCCGCTGGCTTTGCCCTGGATCCCATTGCGGCCTTGTGCGCCACGCGTGTTGACTTGCCGGGCAATCTTGCCGACGACCTGCTCTGCGGCCGTCGCATTCCCGTTGAGCGTGCGCTTGCCGATTTCGATGTCTCGAAGGCGCCGTTTGCGCTGGTGCTCGATGGGGGACTCAAGGCGCTCGCCCGTATTGAGAGTGGCCGCTTTGTTATGGAGCACGTGTTTCCGCAGGCAATCGGCGGTGTTCGATGATGTTGTCCGCTCGCGAGCTCGCGCGTGTCTTTTTCGCGGGCGAGTCGGACGAGGCTCGCATCGTTGCTGCCGATAGGTTTGATGAGTGTGAGCACTTGGGTGCCGCATCGATTGCCATCGGCGTGTTCGATGGTGTGCACCGTGGACACCAGGAGCTCATTGCGGCGCTTGTCCGTGATGCCCGTGCCCATGGCTGCAAGGCGGTCGTGGTCACCTTCGATCCCGACCCGGACGTCGTGGTGAGCCCTTCGCCCGCTCAAAAACTGATGACGACGGCCGACCGTCTGCATGCCTTGGCTCAGACCGGGGTCGATGCGGTGGTGGCCGTTCCCTTTACGTCTGAGGTTGCGGCGCTTGACCATGTTGATTTTCTCTCGCTGGTGTCGCGTCTGGTCGACATTCGATCGATTCGCGTTGGCAGCGACTTTAGGCTAGGTCGCGGCGGTGCATTTGGTGTTGACGAGATGCGCGCCTGGGGTGCCGAGCGCGGCGTTGACGTATACGGGCACGACTTGCTTTGCGAGGGCGGTGAGGCCATTTGCGCCACCCGCATTCGTCATGAGCTGGGACAGGGCCATGTGGAGCTTGCTGCTGAGTTACTCGGGCGTCCGTATATGGTGCGTGGCGGTGTTATTCGCGGCCGTCACGAGGGTTCTGGCATGGGCTTTCCTACGGCAAACCTGCAGGTTCCCGTCGGCATTCAGGTGCCTGCCGATGGCGTGTATGAGGGCCTGGTGCTGGTCGATGACACCGCGTGGCCCGCTGCCGTTAACGTCGGACTGCCGCCGACGTATGCCGACGATGCCGCTTCGGCGCATCTCGAGGCCAACTTAATTGGTTATACGGGCGACCTGTACGGCGCCTCCGTTTCGCTGGCGTTTACGCGCTGGCTGCGTCCCTCGCGCGTGTTCGATTCGCTGGATGAGTTGATCGCGACCGTCGAGGGTAATATCGAGGACATTCGTCACAACTTGGGTGAGCAGGGGGTGAGCATCCGTGATTAGCGATGAGGAAAAAGACCAGGTACGCGCTGCGTCTGACCTAGTCGCCATCGTGCAGGAAACGGTTGAGCTCAAGTCCCGCGGCCATGAGTTTTGGGGATGCTGCCCCTTTCATGGCGAAAAGACGCCGTCCTTCCACATTATCCCCGCCACGCAGGTGTGGCATTGCTTTGGCTGCGGCGAGGGTGGCGACGTCTTCACCTATATCATGAAGCGCGAGAACCTGAGCTTTCCCGAGTCAATCCGTTATTTGGCCGATCGCGCGGGTATTGAGCTGCATGACACCGGAGATCGCCGCGAGCGCGGCACCAAGCGTGCCCGCATCTACGATCTGTGCGCCGAGACCGCCCAGTTCTACCACACCATGCTCATGCGAGGTAAGGACGGCCGTCCGCGCGAGTACTTTGCCAGCCGCGGCATGGGCGGCGACGTCTGCCGCCGCTACTGCCTGGGCTTTGCACCGGGCCGTAACGCGCTGGTGTCGCACCTGTCCCAGGCGGGTTTTACCCCGCAGGAGATGATCGACGCCAACGTTGCCGTGAGCCGCGGGCGCGGGCAGCTTGCCGACCGCTTTTACGACCGCGTGATGTTCCCCATCTTTGACGAGCAGGGTCACAACATTGCCTTTGGCGGTCGCATTATGGGCGACGGCCAGCCTAAGTACCTCAACACCGCCGAGACGAGCGTGTTCCATAAAAAGCGAAACCTCTACGGCTTTAATTGGGCCAAGGAGTTTATCGTCGCGCAGGATACCGCCATCGTGGTGGAGGGCTATACCGATTGCATCGCCTGTTGGGAGGCGGGGATTAAAAACGTTGTCGCCACACTGGGCACCGCCCTCACGGAGCATCACGTCAAGACGCTTACTCGCTTTGCCAAGCGCATCGTGTATATGTTCGATGGTGACGCCGCCGGCCAAAAGGCCGCTCGCCGTGCGATTCAGTTTATCGAGCAGGATTCTATGGACCTGCGCTGCGTGGTGCTCCCCGATGGCAACGACCCCATGGAGTTCATCACCGCGCATGGTGGCGAGGCATTGCAGGCGCGCATCGATGCCTCCGAGCCTCTCATGGACTTTGTGTACCGTTCGCTGCAGGAGTCGAGCGACATTACCACGCCGGGCGGTCGCGCCAAGGCGCTGGAGGATGCGCTGACGCTCATCTATCCGCTGCGCGATAGCTATATGATCGATACGTACTTTATCCAGATTGCCGACCTGCTTGGTTTGGACCTGGAGACCGTGCGCGCGAGCTCGGGCCGCGTGTTTCGCGATGTCGCCAAGCGCGAAGATGCGGAACGACGTCGTGAGCAGAACTATGAGCGCCAGCGGGCACAGGCTGAGCGGTCCGGTAGCGCGGGCGGTCGGGCGTCGGGTTCTCGCGATGCCGGTCGCGGTGCTTGGGCATCGGGCGCGACGCCGCCGGTTTCCGCGCCGGTCGAAGAAGAGCCGTACGACTACGTCCCGCTCGATGCCTACGGTGCCGCGCCCGTGGATGTCGTCGATGACCTGCCGCCGATCGACGTACCTGATGGTGTGGGCGCTGTTCCCGTGGCTGATGGTTCGGGCGCACCGGCTACGGCGGCGCCGATGGTTCTTACCGATCTTGAGCGCAAGTCCTTGGCGGGGGAGCGCGAGCTGTTGACAATGCTCACGAGCTACCCTGACCTGTTCCGCACGTATGCCGACCGCATCTGCTCCATCGAGTGGGTTGACCCACGTCACGAGTCCATCGCATGGGCCGTGCTGGCAACGCCGCCGGGAACCGATCCTGCAGCCTGCATGGATGCGGCGCGCTCGGTGTGTCCCGAGGCGGCAACGCTTGTGAGTGCCGGGCGCATCTCGGCGACGAGCAAGCACCCCACCGAGACGAATATCGTTTTTATGCTCGATACGCTCGAGCTCTATACCATCAAGCGCCGCATGCGTGCCGCACAGGCCAAGCTGCGCCAGGATCGTTCGCTCGATGATGAGGCCCGCCGCGCGCTGACCGTGCAGGCCGCGCAGGATTCGCAGCGTCAACGCGAACTGCAAAAGTCGATCGGTGGCGTGGCAGACCCGTTCCGTTTGATCGGTCTGGAGGCCGCAGGCACCGAACAGGCCTAGATGTTGTGGTCAACCAGCGTATTCTCGCCTATATCCAGTCCTCTTTTTGGGTATAGAAGTCTATGTGTGTGCTAAAGTAATGAGTCCTGTGGACTATGAAGGGAGAATCTGTGCCAAAAAAGACTGAGAGCACGGGTACTGGGCTGGAATCCTACGTTGCAAAGCTCATGGGCAACGGCTCAAACAGGACTTCGGTAACCGAGGACGAGATTCAGGTCGCCCTGAAGGATATCGATGTAACTGATGAGCAGCTCACCGCGGTGTATTCCGCGCTGCGCAACAGCGGCATCCAGATTATCTCCGCGAGCGGTAACGACGACGCCCCCATGGACGTCGACGATGACGATACCGATTCTGATACCGACGATTTCGATGACGACGACGAGCATGATTCCGGCTCGCTCGACGATCATGAGCTCAAGATGGCCCGTCAGGCCGACGCCGAGATGGGTTCTTCCAAGAGCAAGAAGAAGCGCACCGTGCGCACGTCCCGTTCACGCTCGCGCGTGCGTGGCATCGATGCCTCCACGGTGATGTTGACCGGTGATCCGGTCCGTATGTACCTCAAGGAGATCGGCAAGGTCGACCTGCTGACCGCCTCCGAAGAGGTCGATCTGGCCATGAAGATCGAGGCCGGTCTTGAGGCCACCGAGAAGCTCGAGGCTGCCGATGCTGGTGAGCTCGAGCTTACGCGTGCCGAGATGCGTCGTCTTACGCGCATTGAGAACGTGGGCCTCGAAGCCAAGCAGGCGCTCATCAGCGCAAACCTGCGTCTGGTCGTCTCCATCGCCAAGCGCTATGTCGGTCGCGGCATGCTGTTCCTGGACCTGATTCAGGAGGGCAACCTCGGTCTGATCCGCGCCGTCGAGAAGTTCGACTACCAGAAGGGCTTTAAGTTCTCCACGTACGCCACGTGGTGGATCCGTCAGGCCATCACGCGCGCTATCGCCGACCAGGCCCGTACCATCCGTATTCCCGTGCACATGGTCGAGACCATCAACAAGCTCGTCCGCGTGCAGCGCCAGCTCCTTCAGGACCTTGGTCGCGACCCGACCCCCGAGGAGATCGGTGCCGAGATGGACATGAGCGCCGACCGCGTCCGCGAGATCCAGAAGATCTCGCAGGAGCCCGTGTCGCTCGAGACCCCCATCGGCGAGGAAGAGGATTCTCAGCTGGGCGACTTCATCGAGGACTCCCAGGCCATCGTTCCGCCCGATGCGGCCAGCTTCTCCATGCTGCAGGAGCAGCTCACCCAGGTGCTCGATTCGCTTGCCGATCGTGAGCGCAAGGTTATCGAGCTGCGCTTTGGCCTTGTCGACGGACATCCCCGCACGCTCGAGGAAGTCGGTCGCGAGTTTGGCGTTACGCGCGAGCGCATCCGCCAGATTGAGTCCAAGACCCTGGCCAAGCTCCGCCATCCCAGCCGTTCGAGCAAGCTGAAGGATTATATCGAGAGCTAGTCAAGCAAGAAGCGCCCTCAAGCACATCCGCTTGAGGGCGCTTTCATGTAGTCGTTGGGGACGTTCTTGAATGACTACTCGTTTAAGAACGTCCCCAATGACTGGGTCGGAAAATTTCTTAAAAAAGTTCTTGCCCTGAGCTGATTCGTCCGTATAATAAACTTCGTTGCTTGAGAGCACGCACCTATTCCTCGGTAGCTCAATGGTAGAGCACGCGGCTGTTAACCGCGCTGTTGTAGGTTCGAGTCCTACCCGGGGAGCCAGAATTTTCCAGCCCTTTCTGTTGGGCTTTAAATTCCTCGGTAGCTCAATGGTAGAGCACGCGGCTGTTAACCGCGCTGTTGTAGGTTCGAGTCCTACCCGGGGAGCCAGGTTGTAAAACCCGTCGCTTATGCGGCGGGTTTTTTCATGCCGCGATCGCCGTTCGCGAACGTTACCATATCAACATTTCGTGTCGAGGATGTAATCCCGAGGCCCGCCACCTCAACATGGCGCGGTCGTTGTAGAATATTGCAATGATTGCTCCCACGACATGGTGCCGCGAGCACCAAGAAAAGGAGATTCTTGTGTCTGAGACCATTAACGGCAGCCTGAGCGTCTCGAACGACGTTATTGCCGATATTGCCGGTTATGCCGCGATGACGTGCTATGGCGTTGTCGGTATGGCTGAGCAGCTCCAGGGCGCCGAGAGCGTGCGCCTGCTTGCCGGTCAGCGCCTCCGCAAGGGTGTGCTTGTCTCCGCCGACGAGAACGGCCTTACGGTCGATCTTCACGTCGTGCTCGAGAACGGCGTCAACATGAAGTCCGTCTGCCACAATCTTTCGAGCTCCGTTGCCTTCACTCTGCAGGAGATCGCCCAGATCGATCCCGCCAGCCTTAAGATCGGCATCCACATCGACGCGCTCAAGAGCCGTCTGAACTAGCATCCGAAAACGGAGATTCAAATACCCATGATTGCAAAGACCATTCGCACCTGTTTTCCGATCGCTGCGGCTGCCGTTTCCGACAAGGCCGAGGAGATCAATAAGCTCAACGTCTTCCCCGTACCCGATGGCGATACCGGCACCAATATGTCGCTCACGCTCGCCTCGGTGACCAAGGAGCTTTCCGCCCTTCCCGCCGATGCCGACATGGAGGCCATCGCAGGCGCCATCACCCACGGCTCCCTTATGGGCGCCCGCGGTAACTCCGGCGTCATCACCTCGCAGATTCTGCGCGGCGTGGCCGAGGGTCTTGTCTCCGCCGACGAGCCCATTACGTCCGCCAACATTGCCTTCGCCTTCCGTCGCGCCGTCAAGGTCGCCTTCCAGGCTGTCCGCAAGCCCATCGAGGGCACGATCCTCACGGTCCTGCGCGATGTCTCGACCAAGGCCGATGAGTGCGAGAAGAAGAAGTTCTCGGCCGAGGACGCGCTCGATGCCATCGTCGTCGAGGCCTACCAGTCCGTCGCCCGCACGCCCGACCTGCTGCCCGTTCTGAAGGAGAACGGCGTGGTCGACTCCGGCGCCTTTGGCTTTGCCATCTTCCTGGAGAACTTTGTTGCCGCCGCGCTTGGCCGCAGCACCGTTGTTGAGGATTTCTCCGCCACGTTTGATTCCGCCGGCTCTGCCCGCGACGCGGCCCTCGGTCGCGTTGAGATCGAGGCCAACGACGATTGGGAGGGCTCGGAGTTCCGCTACTGCAACGAGTTCCTCTTTAAGGCCGACGCTCCGTTTGACGAGGACGAGTGCCTTAAGTTCCTGGGCTCCATGGGCGACTGCGAGCTGCTCGTGGGTGCCTACCCCGACTACAAGATTCACGTGCACTCCAACACCCCCAACCTGGTGCTCGAGCACATGCTGCAGCTCGGTCAGATTTACGAGGTCTTTATCCACAACATGGAGATGGAGGCCCACGACCGTACCGCTAAGATTCACGAGGACCAGGAAAAGGCCGCCGAGCCCGCCAAGGCGCTGGGCTTTGTCGCCGTTGCCGCCGGTTCTGGCGAGGCCGACATCCTCAATTCCCTCGGCGTTGACGTGATCGTCTCGGGTGGCCAGACCATGAACCCCTCGACCGCCGACCTGCTGGGCGCCGTCGACCAGGTCAACGCGACCTCGGTCATCATCCTGCCCAACAACGGTAACATTCGCATGGCTGCCGAGGCCGCTGCCTCTGCCTGCACCGATAAGAAGGTCGCCGTCGTTCCTACCAAGACCGTCCCGCAGGCCTTCTCCGCGCTGTTCGCGGTCCTGCCCGATTTCGAGCTCGAGGACGCCGTCGCCGCCATGGTCGACGCCATCAGCGAGGTCCGCGATGGCGAGGTCACCCGCGCCGTGCGCGATTCCAGCGCCTCTGACGGCTCTCCGATTCACTCCGGTGACGTCATGGGCATCATTGCCGGCTCCATCGATGTGGTCGGCTCTGACGTGAAGCAGGTCACACTCGACTGCATCAACCGCATGCAGGAGGAAGAGGAGGGCGACGCGCTGACGATTCTGGCCGGCGAGGAGCTGTCCGATGAGGCCTTCCAGGAGATCGTCGACGCCATCGAGGAAGCTCAGCCCGACTTGGAGATTGACGCCCATCGTGGCGAGCAGCCGCTCTATCCCGTGATCTTCTCGATCGAGTAGGCATCTGCCCATGTCCGAGCTCTGCTCCGTGCCGCGCGTCTCGGAGCGCTTTGCCCAGAGCAATGCGCTCGACGAGGATATCGCGCGACTCAAATATGTTTCGGGTAAACGTGAGGAGGCCCTTCGCCGTCTGGGAATTAGGACGGTGGGGGACCTCCTTCTCCATATCCCTCATCGATACCTCGACTTTACCCGTTCGTGGTCCATCGAGATGGCGCCCATCGGTACCGTGTGCACCATCATCGCCACGGTCGACCGCATCGTCCAAAAGCAGCCGCGTCCGCGCATGCAGGTGACCGAGGTATCGCTGGTGGACGAGACGGGCGTGTTGCAGGTCGCCTTTTTCCGCCAGCCCTGGATTGCCCAGCAGCTTAAACAGGGCGACCGCCTGGCCGTGATGGGCAAGGTCGAGTTTGCCTACGGTTTTAAGCAGATGGCCTCGCCGCACTTTGAAAAGCTCGATGACGGGCGTGCTGCGGGCACCATCCTGCCGGTCCATTACGTGAGCGATGGCGTGAGCCAGGCGTGGATGCGCCGCATCGTAAGCGGCGCGCTCGAGGTCGTCGGCAATCCGTTCGATCCGATTCCCGCGCCGCTGCGCGCAAAGCGGAAGCTCATGAGCAATGCCCGCGCGTTGCGTTCGATCCACTTTCCATCGAGTATGGCAGAGCGCGATATCGCGCGCGCACGGCTTGCCTACGAGGAGTGCCTCTACCTTCAGCTGGCGCTGCGCCTGCGCAACGACGGCGGCCTGGTCGATGTGGTTCCCTATGCCCACACCGCGGGCGAGCACCTGGCCGCGCTCAAGCAGGCCCTGCCGTTTTCGCTGAGCGACGAGCAGGAGGCCGCGTTCCAAGATATCCTGCACGATATGTGCGATGGCGGGCGCGTGATGAACCGTCTGCTGCTGGGCGATGTCGGTACCGGTAAGACCGCCGTTGCCGCCTGCGCGCTGGCTGTGGCTGCCGATAGCGGCACGCAGGCCTGCGTTATGGCGCCCACGGGCGTGCTGGCGCGCCAATATGCCGATAAGACCGGCCCTCTAATCTCGCAGGCCGGCATGTCCTGGGCGCTTCTGACGGGTGCCACGCCGGCCTCAGAGCGCGAGCGCATCCATGCACAGCTGGAATCGGGTGAGCTCGACGTCCTCTTTGGCACCCACGCGGTGCTTTCGGATAACGTTACGTTCAAGCATCTGTCACTCGTGGTCATCGACGAGCAGCACCGGTTTGGCGTCGGCCAACGCAACGCCCTGCGCGCGAAGGGCCCCGGTGCCGATCTGCTCGTTATGACGGCAACGCCCATCCCGCGTACGCTGGCGCTTTCGGTCTACGGCGATCTGGACACGAGCATCATCCGCCATCGGCCCGTCCCTGGCGCTGGCGTGACGACAAGCGTACTCACCGAGTCGAGCCGTGACCTCGCCTATGGAGCCATCCGCGAGGCGCATGAAAAGGGTCAGCAGGCCTACGTGATTTGCCCGCTCGTGGAGCCGAGTGATTCGACCGATGAGCTGGAAGACGTGCCCGGTATTGCCCGCGACGATGAGGGCCGCGTAACCGTCCCCGTGCCGCTGCACGATACGGCGACCGAGCTCGATCGCCTGCGTTTGGCGTTGCCGGGTCTTGCCATCGAGCGCCTTCACGGCCGTATGCCAGCGGGGGAGAAGGATCAGGTTATCGATGCCTTCAAGCGTGGCGAGATTGACGTGCTCGTCTCGACTACGGTGGTCGAGGTGGGCGTCGACGTGCCCAATGCCACCGTCATGGTCATCGAGAACGGCGAGCGCTTTGGTTTGGCTGCCCTGCACCAGCTGCGCGGTCGCGTGGGCCGTGGCAGCGTGTCGGGCACGTGCCTGGTCATGGCGCACTCCAAGGGCAACGGCGGCGCATCGGCGGCGCAAGACCGTCTCCAGTCGCTCGAAAAGACTTCGGACGGCTTTACTCTCGCCCAGATGGACCTGCGCCTGCGCCATGAAGGCGAGATCCTGGGTTATCGCCAGCATGGTGGCGTGAGCCTGCGTTTTGTCGACCTGGATGCCGACGAAGAACTGATCGAGTGGGCCCATTTGGACGCGCTCGAGCTCTTGCGGTATGCTTGCAACCTTGACTCTGTGGCGACGCGTCCCTTGCGCGACGCGGTCGTCATGCGTTATCGACATATCTTTAAGGAGGTCAGCGGAGGATGAGAATCATCGGCGGCGAATGGCGTGGTCGTAAGATCGAGGAGCCCCGTGGTCGCGATGTCACCCGCCCCACGACTGATCGCGTGCGCGAGGCGTGCGCATCTATGGTCATGTCGGCATTCGATTTCGATTTGGACGAGGTTCGTGTGCTGGACGCCTTTGGTGGCTCCGGTGCCCTAGGTATCGAGATGCTCTCTCGTGGGGCCCGCTCGCTCACGACGTTTGAGATCGATCGCAACGCCGCGCGGCTCATTACCAAGAATATCGAGTCGCTCTGCCGTGACCGTGCGCGTTGGCGCGTGGTGACGGGCGACATGCTGATGAGTGCCTCGCGCGGTCGTGTGCCGGGCGGCCCCTTTGATCTGGTCCTGCTCGACCCGCCGTATGCTTTTGGCGCCGAGCCGGTCGAGGAACTGCTGCAGAATCTGGCCCAGCAGGGTCTGCTTGCACCTGGTGCTTATGCCCTGTTTGAGCATGCCGCCGCCGATGCGGGCGCGCATCCGGCAGACTTTGAGACTGTACGTGAGAAGCGCTACGGCATTACCTCGGTCGACCTGCTTCGTTGGGCCGGCGATGACGATGGTGAGGGCGATAGCGCCGGCGCAGATGCCGACAACAACGATGCCACGACGCTTCAGGAGGACGTCCATGAATGACACCATCAACCGCGTGATCGTCCCGGGCACCTTCGATCCCATCACGTTTGGCCATATCGATGTGATCCGCCGCGCCCGCCGTATCTTTCCCAGCGTGATCGTCGCTGTTGCCGAGTCGCAGGGTAAAAACGGTGTGGGCACCACGTTTATGCTCGATGAGCGCGTGGCGCTGGCCCGCGAGGCGCTCGGTGAAATCGACGGCGTCGAGGTCCTGCCCTTTACCGGCCTCTTGGTCGACTTCGCTCGCGAGCAGGGGGCGGGTGCCGTGGTCAAGGGCCTGCGCGCCATGACCGACTTTGAGTACGAGCTGCAGCAGGCCGACCTCAACTACCGCCTGGATAACGAGCTGGAGTCCATCTTTGTCATGAGTGCTCCGCAGTACGGTTACATCTCGAGCTCGGTCGTTCGCCAGATCGCCTCGCTCGGCAGCGATGTATCGACGTTTGTGCCGCCCAACGTGGTCGAAGCGCTCAGACATCGCTTTTCGTGACGTTTTTTATTGCCTGGTGGCATGTGGTAAACTAGCACGATGATATGTTACCTATGAAAGGAGACCGGATGCCGGGCGAGAATTTTCCTGGCGATAGGATCGTCAGCTTGGTCGATGAGCTCGAAGGGCTGATCGAGGAAGCCAAGCCGCCTTTCGGCAAGAACGCTCAGTTCAAGGTCATCGACGCCGACGTGTTCTTCAACATCCTCGACGAGATCCGCATGAGCTATCCCGATGAGTGGCAGAAGTCCCGCCGTATCCTTAAGGAGCGCGAGGAGCTTATGGCTTCCGCCGCCGCTCAGGCCGATTCCATCATCGCCGACGCTCAGCAGCAGGCCCTCACCATTGCCGGTGAGCAGGAGATCGTCCGACTTGCGCAGCAGCAGGCCGACGACATCCGCGATCGTGCCCAACAGTATGAGCGCGAGACTCGTTATGCCGCCGAGGACTACGCAGAGCAGGTCTTTACGCACCTGGAGGAGAACCTCAAGAGCCTGACCGGCACCGTTACCCGTTGCCGTCAGCAGCTCAACGAGGGTGCCGCCCAACAGAATGGTCAGTGGTAATGGCTGAGTTCCCGAGCGTTACCGTCGATCTTTCCGAGCAGCTCGAGTTTCCTGGAGATTCGTATCCGCTGACCGGTAAGGTCGATGTCGCCACCTACACGGTGGGCGAGAAGGAGTACCAGCTTCAGGACGGCATCGACTACGACGTTGTCTTTACCAATGCCGGTACCGGTGTCTTGCTCACGGGTATGGTCCGCGCACACGCCACTGGCGAGTGCGACCGTTGCCTGGAGCCCGCTTCGTTTGATATTGCCGGTGAGATTGAGGAGTTCTACCTCTTTGAGGAGCCCGAGGATCCCGAGGCCTACGAGGACGGCTACGAGCTCCTGGGTGAGGACCGTATCGTCGATCTGGGTGAGCCTATCAATGACGCGGTCGTTATGGACACGCCGTTTGTGGTGCTCTGCAAGCCCGATTGCCGTGGTCTGTGTCCCACATGCGGTTGTAATCTCAACGTCGAGCAATGCGATTGCGCCGCCCAGGCAGAGGCAGAATGGGCCGCTGCCACGGAAAATCCATTTGCAGCATTGAAGAATCTCAAGCTTGATGAGTAAAACTGTGGTAGTATCGCTACTTGCGCGTAATCGCCACACTGGATAGTTCATAAGGAAGGTCACTATGCCCGTACCTAAACAAAAGCAGGGTCGTATCCGCACTCACACCCGTCGTTCCGCCAACATGAAGATCTCGGCTGCGGCTCAGTCCACGTGCCCCCGTTGCGGCGCTGTCAAGCTTCCGCACCACGTGTGTCCCAGCTGCGGTTTCTACAAGGACCGCGAGGTTATCGTTACCGAGTAACGGTATACTCTGGATGCGATGCCGTTCCAAATGGAACCACAATGGCCGGCTCAATGAGTCGGCCATTTTTGTATAAGGAGCATGTATATGAGTAACGTTTGCGTTTGTGTAGACGTTGTGGGCGGAGACGAGAAACCTCAGGTTGTTCTCGATGGTATCGAGGCTGCACTTACCGCCGATCCCGATATCGAGGTCTTGGCAGCTGGCCCCGCCGAAATCGTCAATCCCTTTGCCGCTTCCCATGCACGTGTTGAGGCCCTTGAGGCACCTGACGTTATCGCCATGGATGACGATCCCATTCGCGCCGTGATGACCAAGCGTAAATCGTCGATCGTGCTTTCTTGCCGCGCCATTAAGAAGGGCAACGCGGATGCGTTCTTCTCCGCCGGCTCGACCGGTGCCATGACCGCCGCTGCCACCGCCTACGTGACGCCGTTTAGGTATCAGGCCGAAGGCAAGAAGCAGCCGGTGCGCCCCTGTCTGACCAATGCGCTGCCCAATCGCGCCGGCGGTCTGACGGTGCTGTGCGACATGGGTGCCAACCCCGATGTCGAGGTTGACGATATGGTGCGTTTTGCCCAGATGGGCAGCGCCTATGCCCGCGTCGTCCTGGGTATCGAGCATCCTCGCGTGGGCCTGCTTGCCAACGGCACCGAGGACGAGAAGGGCTCTAACTTTACCAAGGCCTGTTTCCCTGCTATGAAAGCCGCCGTTCCCGGCTTTGTTGGTAACTGCGAGGGCACCGACCTCACCTCAGGCAACTTCGATGTCGTCGTTGCCGATGGTATGTCGGGCAATATTGCGCTCAAGGCCACCGAGGGCGCTGCCAAGTTTTTGCTGCAGGAGCTCAAGGGTGTCTTTATGTCTTCGCTTGGCACCAAGATCGCCGCGCTGCTCATCAAAAAGCAGATGCGCGAGATTGAAGCCAAACTCTCTGGCGACGCCAAGGGCGGCGCGATTCTTTTGGGCCTGCGCGGCGTGGTCCTGATCGGCCATGGCGCCACCTCAGTCGAGGCTGTCAAAAACGGTACGCTCGCGGCGGCCGAAGCCGTGCGCGCCGGGCTGGTTGAGAATGTCGCCAACTCTATGGACGGTATCGTTTTATAAGAGCGAGTTAGAGCGCTGTTATGTGCTTCGCGGCGCACGTCGTGGGGTAGAATCAGAACCGTGTCTTGGTACCGCCCGGGCGGTACCATTCTTTTGGTATTCATGCACTATGAGAGGAAGCGCTATGGACCGCTCCGAAATCTTCGACAAGATCGCCGAGGTCGCTGCTGACGTTCTGGGCGTCGATGTTGCCGAAATTAGCGAGGAGACCACCTTTGACGACCTCGATGCCAACTCGCTCGAGCGCCTGCAGCTGGTTACGGCTATCGAGGACGAGTTCAACCTCGAGATCGATGACGAGACCCTGCTCTCGCTCAACTCTGTCGCCGACGCCGTCGACGCTATCGAAGCTGCCAAGGAGGCCTAAGTCTTGGCTTTATCCGACCGACTTACGCGCGCCCAGGAAATCCTGGGCCACGAGTTCAACAATAAGGTGCTGCTGCGCGCGGCGCTTACGCATCCCTCGGCAGTCGAGGGCCAGCCGGTTTCTGCCAGCTATGAGCGCCTTGAGTTCTTGGGCGATTCCATTTTGGGCGCTGTGGTCGCACGCTCCCTGTTTGAGTCCTATCCGGAGTTTGACGAGGGCAAGCTCACGCGCTTGAAGGTGTCGCTTGTCTCGGGCGCTACGCTGTCCGAGGTTTCTCACGAGCTGGGCATCGACGACATCATCATCTTTGGTGCCTCCGAGACCGGTACCGGTGCGCGCGGCCTGCATTCGGCGCTTGAGAACGTCTATGAGTCGCTCGTGGGTGCGCTGTACCTGGATGCCGGCTGGGATGCGGCGGCGGAGTTTATCCATCGTACGCTTAAGCCGCATTTGGCTTCCGAGCGTGCCGAGCATCCTGCGAACCCCAAGTCGTTTTTGCAGGAGTGCGTGCAGGCCGACGGTCACGAGCCCCCGGCGTATAAGCTCGTTGGCTCCGAGGGCCCGGCGCATGCGCCCACCTTTACCGCCGTGGTGTTGATCGATGGTATTCGTCAGGGTCGCGGCTCCGGCTCCTCAAAGAAGGAAGCCGAGGGAGCCGCCGCGCTCGAAGCGCTCGACCGCATGGGTTACACCACCAACGGCGTGATTCTGAACAAGAAGCACGTGTAAGCGAGGAACCGTGTATCTCAAGTCCCTCACGCTCAAAGGGTTCAAGTCGTTTGCCGACCGCGCCCATATGACGTTTGAGCCGGGTCTGACCGTCATCGTCGGTCCCAACGGCTCGGGAAAATCGAACATCTCCGACTCGATTCTGTGGGTCCTGGGCGAGCAGAGCGCCAAGCAGCTGCGCGGCCAGGCCATGGAGGATGTCATCTTCTCGGGCTCGTCGGCTCGCAAGCCGGTGGGTGTCGCCGAGGTCACGCTGGTGCTCGATAATTCGGATCATATGCTGCCCGTCGATTTTGACGAGGTCGCCATCACCCGTCGCATGTATCGCTCGGGCGAAAGCGAGTACCTCATCAATTCGAGCCCGTGCCGCCTGATGGACATTCAGGACATCCTGCACGATTCCGGCCTAGGCAAGGATACGCATTCCATCATCAGCCAGGGCAAGCTCGACGCCATTTTGCAGAGCCGCCCCGAGGAGCGCCGCGCCCTCATCGAGGAGGCCGCCGGCATCTCCAAGCACAAGCGCCGCAAGGAGCGTGCGCTCAAAAAGATTAAGTCGATGGACGAGCACCTGACGCGTGCCCGCGACATCAATAAGGAAATCGCCCGCCAGCTGCGACCGCTGGAGCGTCAGGTCGATCGCGCGCGCAAGTACAAAGAGCTGTCCTCGCGCGCGAACGAGCTTACGCAGATGCTGGCTGTCGACGAACTTCGTTCGCTGCAGTCGCAGTGGAACGACCTGGAGAGCCGCTCCAAAGAGGGTGCGGCCGAGCTTGAGCTTGCGCAGTACCGCTTGGACGAAAAGGAGCGCGAGCTCGAGAAGCTTCAGGTCATGCTCGAGGAAAAGGGCCTGTTTGTGGGCGACCTGGGCGAGCAGCGTCGTCATATGCAAGATGTGGTCGGTCGCATTAACTCCGATATGCGCCTGCTTGAGGAAAAGGGCCACAACATGGTGTCGCGCCTGTCTGACATGCGCGGGCAGATTTCGAGCTCCGAGCATCAGCGTCGTCGCGTTGTCGAGGAGCTCGAGGACGCGCGTGCGCAGCTTGAGGAAGTGACCGGTGCGCACAGGCAGGCCCAGGAGGACGTTGACGCCGCTGGTCCTGCCGCCGCTGAGCTCCACGAGCGGCGCGTGGCGCTCGACAATCAGATTTCGCAGCTTACGCGTGGGCAACGCGATGTGCAACGCGTGGCCGATAATGCCGCGCTCGAGCTCGCCAAGGTGAAGGATTCCTTGAGCAATGCCGAGGTCGAGGACAACATGTATGCCTCGCGCCTGGAGCAGATTGACGAGCAGCTCGAGGAGGTCACGGCCTCGCTCGAGAGCCGTCGCGACCGCGCCGAGGAGCTTGAGGGCGCTCTTGAGGAAGCGCGCCGGGCTCAGGTCGATGCGCGTGAGGCCACCGAGACGGCACGCGCGGCCCTGAAGGACCTGCGTGCCCGCGAGAGCGAGGCGCGCAACAAGTTATCCGAGGTGCGCTCGGAGCTTTCCAGCCAAAAGAAACTCGATTCCCGTATGGCCGACAGCTCGCCGCTCGTGAGCCGTCTGGTGGGTGCGCTGGGCGACGATGTCTCGGGTCGTCTGGGCGACGTGCTCGAGGCCCCGCGCGAGCTTGAGGGCCTGGTGGAGCAGCTGCTTGCCGGCGATATCGATGCCCTGTTGTTTGATGACGCCGCCACGCTTGAGCGTGCCGGTCGTGCGGCTCTGGACCAAAAGAAGGCCTCGGGTGAGGCGCTGCTGGTGGCGCGCGGCGTGAGCGGCTCTGCTGCCGCCGAGGGCGCTGCCGGTTCGCGTCTGGTCGATCGCCTTTCCGTGCGTGCCGGTTATGGTCCGATTGTCGAGGCGCTGCTCGGTGGCTATTACGTGGTCGATGACTTGGCTGCCGCGCTGGCTGCGCCTGTCCTTGACGGTGTGACCTATGTGACCCCCGATGGCGCCCGCGTAAGCTGTGGCGGCCTGGTGCGCGTGGGCCTCGATGCCGGCGAGGCGTCGGGTGCCCTGGAGCGCAAGCGTCGTATTCGCGAGCTGGAGGGCTTGGAGCCCGATTTGGCTGCCGTGTTTGAGCATGTGTCGGATCAGGTCGTCGAGGCCAATGCGGCCGTTGAGGAAGCGCGTGCCGCTGAGGGCGATGCCGCCGGCGAGATCGCCCGTCTTGAGGGCGAGCGCCGCTCGTTGCTCTCCGAGATCGGCCGCTTGGAGCAAAGCGCCAACAATGCCGAGGTCGAGCGCGTGCGCATCTCCAAGCGCCGCGAGCAGGCCTCCGAAGCCGTTCGCGCTGCGCGCCCGCGCGTTGACGAGCTCACCCGTTCGCGTGACGAGGCGCGTGCACAGGCAAGCGACCTGGGCTTGCAGATTGCCGAGGCCAACGACGAACTCGACCGCGTTCGCCGTGACGATTCCGAGGCCGCCGGTAAGCTCGCCGATGCCAAGGTGCGTCTGGCCCAGACGAGCGAGCGCCTGCGTTCGCTGAAGGGCCGCGTGCCCGACCTGGAGCATCGCTTGGAGGGCATCGACCGCCGTATCCGCGGAACACGCCAGGCTTCGCGCTCGCTCGAGCTGCTGCGCCTGCGCGTCGACCCCATGCACGAACGCTATTCTGCCCTGTTGGAACGCGCATCGGATTGGGCAGCGCGTCTGCGTGACCAGGCCTCTCTGGAAGAGGCGGACTCCGCTTCGCTCAAGAAGACCATCGAGGATGCCAAGGCCGAGGTCTCCCGTGCCAAGGAGCGGGTTGATGTCGCCACGGTGACGCAAAATGAGTTCAAGGTTGCGCGCGGCAAGCTCGAGGTGCAGGTAGAGGCCGCCATTAAGGCCATTACCGCCGATGGCACTACGGTGCTCGAGGAAGCGCTCATGCTTCCTGCTCCTACCGACCGTGATGCCGCCGAGCGTGAGCTCAACCAGCTTGTGCGCCAGATCAACAACCTTGGTCCCGTTAACCAAGTTGCTATGGAGGAGTACGAGCAGCTCAAGCGCCGTGCCGATTACATCGAGGAGCAGCTGGCAGATCTGGAGAGCGCGCGCAAGGCGCTCACCAAGATCACGGTGGCCATTGATCGCAAGATGCGCAAGGCGTTCCTGGTGACGTTTGAGAAGGTCGATGCGAACTTCCGCGAGATCTTCGCTATGTTGTTCCCGGGCGGCCAGGCACATCTGGAGATGACCGACCCCGAGCATCCGGCCGAGACAGGCATCGAGGTCGTGGCGCAGCCGCGCGGCAAGCGCATCACCAAGATGATGCTCATGTCGGGCGGCGAGAAGAGCCTGACGGCGCTCGCCCTGCTCTTTGCCGTGTACCGCACGCGCACGGTGCCGTTCTATGTGCTGGACGAGGTCGAGGCGGCGCTTGATGACGCCAACCTGTCCAAGCTCATCGGAGCCCTCGATGTGCTGCGTTCCGATACGCAGCTCTTGGTTATCTCGCATCAGCGCCGTACTATGGAGGACGCTGACGTTCTCTATGGCGTCTCGATGCAAGCCGACGGCGTCAGTCGCGTCGTCTCGCAAAAACTCGATCGCGAAACCGGAAAGGTCGTGAATGCATAATGGGATTCTTCGATGCTCTCTCGCGTGGACTTGAGCGCAGTCGCGAGGCCCTCAACGAGGTCTTTTACTTTGGCGGCGAGGTCGACGAGGATTTTTGGGAGGACCTGGAGGACACCCTCGTCATGGGTGACATGGGCGCCGAGGTCGCCATAAAGGTCTCCGATGACCTGCGTGATGCCGCGGCTAAGAAGAACCTCAAGACCGCCCCGCAACTCCGTCGCGCCCTGGCCGAGCAGCTTGAGCAGCACTTTGTGCCCATCGAGCGCGATCCGTTCTCCGATACGCCGAGCTGCGTGCTGTTTGTGGGCATTAACGGTGCCGGCAAGACCACGACGGTCGGTAAGATCGCGAGCGCCATGGCCGCCCGCGGCAAGAACGTCGTGATCGGTTCGGCCGATACCTTCCGCGCTGCCGCTATCGAGCAGCTCGATGTGTGGGGCCAGCGCGCTGGCGTCCCCGTCATCAAGCGCGACCGCGGCTCCGACCCGGCAAGTGTTTGCTACGACGTGCTCGACGAGGCCGACAAGCGCGGCAGCGACCTGGTGCTCATCGATACCGCCGGTCGTCTGCACACGAGCCCCGAGCTCATGCGCGAGCTTGCCAAGGTGGTCAATGTGACCCGTAAGCGCGCCGCCAATATGGCCACCGGTCCCATGCCCGTCTATGTCGTGCTCGTGATCGATGCCGCAACGGGCCAAAACGGCCTCAACCAGGCGCTCGAGTTTAACGAGGCGCTTGGCCTGGACGGTATTATCATGACAAAGCTCGACGGCACGGCAAAGGGCGGTATCGCCATGGCCGTGGCCGAGAAGCTCAAGCTTCCCATCCTGCGCATCGGCGTGGGCGAGCAGGTCGATGACCTGCAGGAGTTTAATGCCAAAGATTTCTGCCGCGCCCTGGTGGGCGAGTCCAACTAAGGAGTGACTAGTGTTTGATTCTCTGAGCGATCGCCTCAACGACACATTTGACCGCCTGCGCGGCAAGGGTAAACTGACCGAGGCCGATATCACCTCTGCCATGCGCGACATTCGCATGGCGTTGCTCGAGGCCGACGTCAACTTTAAGGTCGTCAAGGAGTTTGTCGCCAAGACCAAGGAGCGCTGCATGACCGCCGAGGTCATGGAGTCGCTGTCGCCGGCGCAAAACGTCGTCAAGATCGTGCTCGACGAGCTCACCGAGATGCTCGGTTCCACCGAGAGCAAGCTCGTCTTTAGCAACCGCATCCCCAATGTCATCATGCTCGTGGGCCTGCAGGGCTCCGGTAAGACTACGGCAGCCGTAAAGCTGGCTTATCTGCTCAAGAAGCAGGGTCGCTCACCGCTACTCGCCGCGTGCGACGTCTATCGTCCTGCCGCTGCCGACCAGCTGGCCACGCTTGGCGGAGAGATCGGCGTGCCGGTCTTCCGCGGTGACGGCGAGCACCCGGTCGATATCGCCAAGGGCGCCATCCAGGAGGCCGTCGACCACCTGCGCGACGTGGTCATCGTCGATACCGCCGGTCGCCTGCAGATCGACGAGCAGATGATGCAGGAGGCCGTGGACATCAAGAAGGCCGTCAAGCCCGATCAGGTGCTGATGGTCGTTGATGCCATGACCGGTCAGGATATCGTCAACGTCGTCTCGACCTTCGCCGAGCGCACCGACTTTGACGGCGTGATCATCTCCAAGCTCGACGGCGATGCCCGTGGCGGCGGCGCGCTTTCCGTGCGCCAGGTGACCGGCAAGCCCATCAAGTTCGTGAGCATGGGCGAGAAGCCCGATTCGCTGGAGCCGTTCTATCCCGATCGTATGGCCAAGCGCATTCTTGGCATGGGCGACGTTGTCGGCATTATCGAGAAGGCCCAGGAGGCGGCCGACGCCGAGCAGCTCGAGGCTGCCGAGCGAATGCTGCGCGAGGGCTTCACCATGAACGACATGCTCGACCAGATGAAGGCCGTCAAGAAGATGGGCGGCATGAAGGGCATCCTGGGCATGCTCCCCGGCGGCCAGCGTGCGCTCAACCAGATGGGTGGCAACCTGGACGAGGGCATCTTCGATAAGAACGAGGCCATTATCATGTCGATGACCAAGGAGGAGCGTCTGCGTCCCTCCATCATTAATGGCCAGCGCCGTGCCCGCATTGCCAAGGGCGCCGGCGTGACCCCCACCGAGGTCAATAGCCTTATGAAGCAGTGGGGCGAGATGAACAAGATGATGGGCCGCATGCGCACGATGGCCAATCAGGCACAGGCCGGCGGCAAGAAGGGCAAAAAGGGTAAGAAGGGCAAAAAGATGCGCATGCCCAATATTCCCGGCCTAGATGCCATGGGTCTGGGCGGTATGGGTGGCCTGGGAACGGGCGGCCCCAAGTCCGATATGGACCTGCTGCGCCAGATGGAAGCGCAGATGCGCAACAAGAAGTAACGACTAGTTGAGTCGTGTATGGCGAAGGCCGCCTGGATGGTATTCCAGGCGGCCTTCGCCGTTTGTTCGCCGTTTGTTCGCCGTTTGTTCGCCGTTTGTTCGCCGTTTGTTCGCCGTTTGTTCGCCGTTTGTTCGCCGTTTGTTCGCCGTTTGTTCGCCGTTTGTTCGCCGTTTGTTCGCCGTTTGTTCGCTGGTTGTCGCACGCGTGGAAGCGCGTTCTCGACGAGGTGCTTGCCGCTAGTGACAGCCGCAGCCTTCGTGCCCGTCATGGTCGTGGTGACCGTGGCAGCCGCAGGACTCGCCATGCTCGTGGATGTGCTCGTGATCATGTCCATGGCAGTCGCAGGTGGCCTCGCCGTTCTGTGCGAGCGTGCCGGCGATAAGTGCCTCGACGCAAGTGTCGCAGTTGCCCTGGGCACCTGCGTATACCGTGATGCCGGCTTGTGCAAGCGCGTTGATAGCGCCACCGCCGATACCGCCGCAGATGAGCGCGTCCACGCCGCCGTTGGCGAGCAGACCCGCCAGGGCGCCGTGACCGGTGCCGCCGGTGCCCACGACCTGCTCGTTGAGCACCTTGCCGTCCTCAATGTCGTAGATCTTGAACTGCTCGCTGCGGCCAAAGTGCATAAAGATGTTGCCGTTGTCGTACGTGGTTGCCACCCTCATGGTGTCGACCTCCTTTGCTGGCCATGCGGCCATTGTCGTGGTGATGGGGGAGTACGCGATGTTTCCGCCTTCGATGACGATCGCCCGTCCATTGACCAGCGCGTTTGCCACCTTGCGATGCGCGCGGCTGCAGATTGCCGCCACCGTGGCGCGGGCAATGCCCATGCACTGGGCGACTTCCTCCTGATTGAGGCCTTCCAGGTCGCATAGGCGCAGGACCTCGAGCTCGTCGACTGTCATATCGATGGCGTCTCCGCTGGCAAGGCCGTCTGGGGTAAAGCCGCGATATTCGGGGATGATCCCAACACGGCGCAATTTTTCGCGTCTTCCTGCCATGCGCACTCCTTATCTGACATATGTCAACAATAGAATAGCGAACGCGCAGATTTGCGCAAGGATTTTCTGGCATATGTCAGAAAAAGGCAAAGGTGTTCCGCTTGTGAATGCGGTCCGTGCTGCCGTGCATTGCGTGTGCCCGTCCAAGTGTCCAATCCGACACTGCACGCCTGGGCTACAATAAAAATCGCTTATAGGCGACTGACAGGAGGGTCAATGAGCAAGGCTGATCAACAGTTTGTAGCCATGTGCCGCGACATTCTGGACCATGGCACCACCACCGAGGGTCAAAAGGTCCGCCCGGTGTGGGAGGACGGCACCCCTGCCTATACCATTAAAAACTTTGGCGTTACGGCACGCTACGACCTGCGCGAGGAGTTCCCTGCGCTCACCCTGCGCCGCACGGCCCTCAAATCTGCCATGGACGAGATCCTGTGGATATATCAGAAGAAGTCCAATAACGTGCATGACCTCAACAGCCATATTTGGGACGAGTGGGCCGACGAGACCGGTTCAATCGGCAAGGCCTATGGGTATCAGATTGGCCAGAAGAGCCATTACGCCGAGGGTGACTTTGATCAGATGGACCGCGTACTGTACGACCTCAAGCACACGCCGTATAGTCGTCGCATTATGACCAATACGTACGTGTTTAGCGATCTGTCCGAGATGCACCTTTATCCGTGCGCCTATAGCGTGACCTATAACGTGACGCAGCGTACTCAGGACGACAAGCCGACGCTCAACATGATTCTCAACCAGCGCAGCCAGGACATTTTGGCCGCGAACAACTGGAACGTGTGCCAGTACGCCATTTTGCTGATGATGGTCGCGCAGTCGGTCGATATGATTCCCGGTGAGCTGCTGCACGTGATCGCCGACGCCCATATCTATGATCGTCATGTCGATATCGTCCGCGAGCTTATCGAGCGTCCGCAGTTTGCGGCACCCAAGGTAACGCTCAACCCCGATGTGCATGACTTCTATGCGTTTACGACCGATGACCTGATCGTCGAGGGCTATGAGCACGGCCCGCAGGTCAAGAACATTCCCATTGCGGTGTAGGTGGTGCTCATGACGTGTAAGCTATCTGCTATCGTCGCCGTGTGTGACGATTGGGGCATTGGGTGCGAGGGCGACATGGTGGTGTCCAATCGTGCTGACATGCGCCATTTTGTGGCGTGCACCAAAGGTTGCCCGGTCATTATGGGGCGCAAGACTCTGCTGAGTTTTCCCGGCGGGCGTCCGCTCAAGAACCGCCGCAATATCGTGCTTACCCGCGACGAGAGCTTTGCCTCCGAGGGCGTCGACGTGGTGCATAGCGTTGACGAAGCGCTCTCTGCGGTTGCCGATGAGCTCGTTGCCTGGGTGATCGGTGGCGGCGATGTCTATCGGCAGTTTTTGCCGTACTGCGTGGAGGCCGAGGTCACTCATAACCACTGCGTCCATCCCGTGGACACGTACTTTCCCGACTTGGACGCCGATCCCGCGTGGGAGATTGCGCAGCGTAGCGGGGTCGCGACGATTGCCGCCGGTGAGGGTGACGAGGGCGTCGATTATGAGTTCGTGACGTATCATCGCGTTGAGGCGTAAATCGTCTGGCGTGAACGGTATCATCGGGTTGATTGAATGCATGGGGCGGCGCTTAGCGTCGCCTCGTTTGGTATAGATGTGCTGTAAAGAAGGGTGTGGGCTGGCTGCTATGACTGATGCCGTTGAGGTTCTGCGAATTGATTCGCTCGAGGACGAGCGGCTCGATGCCTACGTGCGGCTGACCGAGCGCGAGCTGCGCTGTGTGCTGGAGCCGCAAAAGGGCATCTTTATCGCCGAGAGCGCCAAGGTTATCGAGCGCGCGGTGCGTGCCGGATACCAGCCGGTGAGCTTTCTTTTGGGCGAGCGCTGGCTCGACCAGATGATGCCGCTGTTTGACCAGCTTGTCGTGCGCGAGGGAGCGGGTCCGGTTCCCGTGTTCGTGGCCTCCATGGAGCTCATGGAGCAGTTGACGGGCTTTAACGTGACGCGCGGCGCGCTGGCGGCGTTCCGTCGCCCGCGTCAGATTCCGGTTGATGAGTTCTTGGGCGGCGTCGTCGAGGCGGCGGGGGATCGTCCGGTGCGCGTGTGCGTGCTTGAGGGTATTGTCGACCACACCAATGTTGGCGCGATTTTCCGCTCGGCGGCTGCGCTGAACGTCGATGGCATTTTGGTGAGCCCCACTTGCTGTGACCCGCTGTACCGTCGCTCGGCCCGCGTGAGCATGGGCACGGTTTTCCAGGTGCCTTGGACGCGCATTGACAGCGAGGCGCGCGTATGGCCGCAAGATGGGCTGGCGGCGCTGCACGATGCCGGCTTTTCGTGTGCCGCCATGGCGTTGACGGACGATTCCGTATCGTTGGACGATCCCGCGCTGCAGGAGATTGATCGCCTGGCAATCTTTATGGGCACCGAGGGTGCTGGCTTGGGCGCCAAGACCATTGCGGGCTGCGACCGAGCCGTGCGTATTCCGATGGCGCACGGGGTCGATTCGCTCAACGTGGCCGCGGCGAGCGCCGTCGCCTTTTGGCAGCTGTGCCCGCACGTGAGTAATGAGTATCACTACCAGCCAGGTTTGTATCACTAGGCAGTTTTCCGCACCGTGCTCTAATTCGGGGTGTTTCGGTCGCCGCCAGTCGGTGCTAAGCTAGTATTGGCTTTGGTCTTAAATTGCCGTTATGTTGTTTGACGTACGCTGGCGGGGAGGGCGTGTGGCTAAGAAATCTACGGCTATCGATGTAACGCAGGGTGTCATTTGGCAACAGCTGCTGTCGCTGTGCGTTCCCATCTTTTTTAGTTCGTTTTTTCAGCAGGCCTACACGCTTATCGGTACGTATATCGTTGGCCAGTTTGGCGGCAAGCTCGCGCTGGGTGGCATTCAAGCCACGATGGTGCTCACCGAGCTCTGCATTGGCTTTTGCGTTGGCGTCGGCGCCGGCTGCGCGGTCATTACCGGTCAGTATTTTGGCCAGCACGATGATGAGCGACTGGGTCGTTCGGTCCATACAGCCATGACGCTCGCGCTGGTGGGCGGTATCGTTTTCTCGATTCTTGGCATAGTGTTCGTTGAGCCCATGCTGGTGCTTATGAACATGCCGCATGAACTATTGGCCGAGGGTGTGGCCTATGCTCGCTGTTATTTTGCCGCGATGGTTGCGGCACTGCTGCTCAATATGGGAACGGCATTGCTGCGCGCCGTGGGCGACACGCGCGGGCCTGCTGTGATCATCGCTTCCGGCTGCCTTGTTAATGCGGTGCTGGATGTCATCTTCGTTGCCGTGCTTCATATGGAGGCTCTGGGCTGCGGCATCGCGGTGGCGCTGACCATTTGCTCCAACGCCACGATGATTGTGATTCGTATGATGCACGCTCCGGGTGCATGGCGTCTTTCGCTGTCTAAGCTCGGCATCGATCGCGGTATTTGCAAGAGTATGATCTCGTGTGGTCTGCCACTCGGTTTTCAATCGGCTGCCTATTCGATTTCGAACGTGCTGATCCAGGTGTCGGTTAATTCGTTTGGCGCCGATGTCACGACTGCTTGGGGTCTATCTGGGCGCCTGGATGGCATTATCTGGATGGTGACCGAGGCGCTCGGCGTATCGATCACTACGTTCTCGGCGCAGAACTTTGGCGCGCGCAATTACGAGCGCATGCGCAAGGGCTACCATACGTCGCTCGTGCTGTCGTTTATGCTCATTGGTGGCCTGTCTGCCGTGCTGCTGGTGTTCTCGGGTCCGCTGTCGCGTTTGTTTGTCGACGATGCTTCGATTTCGGCGTACACCACGACCATCCTCCATTTCATTGCGCCGTTCTATGCGATTTTCTCGATTATCGAGAACGCCTCGGGTTCCATCCGCGGTGCCGGCGTGAGCTTGCAGCCGATGCTGCTCACGATTTTTGGCACCGTCGTGCTCAGGGTGATCTGGGTGTTTGCGATTATGCCGTTCGATCCGTCGCTTGAGCACCTGCTTCTGGTCTACCCCGTAACCTGGCTCATCACCGCCACGATGTTCACCATCTACCACCACAGCGGCAACTGGCTCGGCCGCGCCACCGCCTAATGATCCCTTGGGGCGGAGGAAAATGGATCATTGCTCTCCGTCGCGATGTCGATGATCCGTTTTCCTCCGTCCCCTTCGGATCAATTAGTATTCGATGCCTTGGCGGGCTAAGAGGCCTTCGTCGAAGTAGTGTTTGACGGGGCGCATTTCGGTGACTAAGTCCGCGAGGTCGGCCAACGGCAGCAGCCCGCGACCGGTGAGCACGAGCTCTGTGGTGGTAGGCTTCAGTGCGATCAGCCCCTCCACATCCTTGCGCGTCACGAAACCTCGGCGCATGGCCTCGCCGAGTTCGTCCAAAATCAGAACATCGACCTGTGATATCTGCACGCATGCGAGCTCCATGATCTGCGCCGCGCAGGCCTCGGGCGTGTCGCGGTCGGCTTGTACGATGCGCAGACCCAAACGGGGCGCCGCATCATGCTCGGCGCAGTGAAGTTTCTTGGCAAACTGCAGCCTAAGAACGTCGAGTCCGTAGCCCGTCGCGCGCAGCGCGAGCCCCAGCGCAGCCGTCGTCTTGCCCTTGCCGTCGCCTGTATAGATTTGAACCTTGCCGACTTACAGTGATGCCATCTCTGTCCTTTCGTGCCCGGCGTCGGTTTATCGCCGTCCGGGTTGGGTATTCTAGAAAGCATTATCAACCCCAGTAGATGGAGTTCAAGCAGATGGAGATGGATGACAACAAGCGTAGACGGAATATGATCCTCTACGTGCTCATCGCCTTCGTCGTCTACCTCGTGCTCTCGACCGTTCTGTTCCCCAACATCGGTCACACGCAGCAGATTACGAAGACCGATTACTCGACGTTTGTCAAGGCGCTCGATAAGAAGAGTGTCGACAAGGTCGAGTACAACACGGACGATTACTCGATTTATTACACCAAGAAGGGCGAGGACGAGAACATCGCCTATAAGACGACCGGTGTGCCGAACGATGCGGGCTTTACCGATCGCGTGCTTGAGTCTGGCGCTTCGCTGGAGTCGGTCGTTCCCGATAAAAACTCGGGTTTGATGACCTACTACCTGCTCACCCTTATTCTTCCCATGGCGATTTTCTTCCTCATCGGTTGGTGGCTCAACCGCCGCATGAAGAAGGCCATGGGCGATGACGGCCCGTCGATGAACTTTGGCGGCGGCGGTTTTGGCGGCGGCGGACTGGGTAAGTCCGGCGCGCGCGTGATCGCCTCCAAGGACGTGGGCGTGACCTTTAAGGACGTCGCTGGCCAGGAAGAGGCCAAGGAGTCTCTCAAGGAGGTCGTCGACTTTCTGGAGAAGCCGCAGCGCTACGAGGAGATCGGCGCCAAGCTGCCGCGCGGTGCTCTTCTTGTTGGCCCTCCGGGTACCGGTAAGACCCTGCTTGCCAAGGCTGTTGCCGGCGAGGCCGGTGTTCCGTTCTTTAGCATTTCGGGCTCTGAGTTCGTTGAGATGTTTGTTGGTCGCGGCGCTGCAAAGGTTCGTGACCTGTTTAAGCAGGCCAAGGAAAAGGCCCCGTGTATCGTCTTTATCGATGAGATTGATACCATCGGTAAGAAGCGCGATGGCGGCGGCTTTAGCGGCAACGACGAGCGTGAGCAGACGCTCAATCAGTTGCTGACCGAGATGGATGGCTTCGATAACCACAAGGGTATCGTTGTCCTTGCCGCAACCAACCGCCCCGACAGTCTCGATCCGGCGCTGCTGCGCCCCGGTCGTTTTGACCGCCGCATCCCCGTCGAGTTGCCCGATCTGACCGGCCGTAAGAACATCCTCGAGCTCCACGCCAAGAGTGTGAAGACCGAGCCGCCGATCGATCTGACCGCGATTGCCCGCGCCACGCCCGGTGCCTCGGGCGCCGACCTGGCCAATATCATCAACGAGGGCGCTCTGCGCGCCGTTCGTGAGGGTCGCAAGCGTGCAACCCAGGATGACTTTGAGGAGTCGGTAGAGGTCGTCATTGCCGGCCAGCAGCGCAAGTCCACGGTGCTTTCCGACCACGAGAAGCAGGTCGTTTCCTACCACGAGATCGGCCATGCCATCGTCGCTGCCCGCCAAAAGGGTTCCGCGCCGGTTACCAAGATCACCATCGTGCCGCGCACGAGCGGTGCTCTTGGCTATACCATGCAGGTCGAGGAGGACGAGCGCTTCCTGACGACACGCCAGGAGGTCTTGGACAAGCTTGCCGTCTACTGCGGCGGCCGTGCGGCCGAGGAACTCATCTTTGGCGAGATGACGACCGGTGCCGCCAACGATATAGAACAGGCCACCAAGCTCGCCCGCAACATGGTGACGCGCTTTGGTATGTCCGACGAGTTTGGCATGATGGCGCTCGGTACCGTTCAGAATGCGTACCTCAACCAGGACACGTCGCTCACCTGCGCCCCCGGTACGGCCGAGCGCGTGGACGCGATTGTCGCCAAGCTGATCGAGGATGCGCACGACCGCGCCCTGCAGATCCTGAAGGAGAACAAGTTTAAGCTCCACGAGCTGGCTCGTTATCTGTACAAGAAGGAGACGATCACGGGCGAGGAGTTTATGAACCTCCTCACGCGCGAGAATCCGCTGATGCCGAAGCAGCAGTAATACTAGTTGCGCAGTGTCAATCGCCCCATTTGAGTGTGCATCTCAAATGGGGCGTTTTGCGTGGGGGAGTTGTATATGAAAATCGTAGTGAGCGCCTGCTTGATGGGTGAGAGCTGCAAGTATAACGGGCTCGATAACTACCATCGCGAGCTGGTCGAAGCGTGCGAACGCACGGGGACCGAGGTCCTGTTGGTATGCCCTGAGGTTTTTGGTGGCTTGCCCACGCCGCGCAAGCCGTCCGAGATTGTTAACGGCGAGGTTCGTACCTGCGAGGGCATCTCGGTCGATCGCGAGTATCGCCTTGGTGCCCAACGTGCGCTCTATATGTGTGAGCAGGCAGGCGGTCCGTCCGAGATAGCTGCGTGCGTCTTGCAGGACCGTAGCCCCTCGTGCGGTGCGGGTCGCGTCTACGATGGCACCTTTAGCGGTACGCTAACCGCGGGCAACGGTGTTTTTGTCGATCTGCTGCTGCGTCACGGGTACCGCGTGATTTCGGCTAGCGAGTTCGATCCCAGCATGATGGAACATTGTCCACAGCACTCGAACCCAACACTTCCTCACGGGTGACCGTTTTGGCATCATCCGTGAAGTTGATATTGAGTACGACCCGGTCATCAAAGACGTAAACCGAGTTGACAGGCGCCGTACCCAGGCAGTCCCTCCCGTCTCTTGCGCCCCTCCCGGATCTGTCCACATCAGTTTAGCCAATCCAGTCCGCCAAGGGCTGCAGCCCGGACAACGCGGCGATGGAGGGCTTCTTCGGCCTGCTCAAGAAGGAGTTCTGGCACGGCAGGGACTGGTCGGAATGGACCCCTCCCGCTTCATCGAGGAGCTCGGGGGCTGGATCGGCCGATACGATACGGAGAGGCGCAGCGATGCGCTCGGTGGCCGCACGCCGGCCGAGTTTCGCTCCGCGCTGGTGGAGTGGGTATGATGAATTGGACACCTAGTTAAGAGCGAAAGGTGTTCAAGATGACCCAAAGAAGAAAGCGATACGACAGGCAGTTCAAGGTCTCGGCGGCAAAGGTGGTCCTGTCCGGGGAAAT